>NZ_JBQBEA010000001.1:3860000-4202500 GCF_051919805.1 Aeromonas sp. 30P
CCAGCGCAATGGCGCCGTCGATGGCACTGCGCGCCTGCGGGCTGTTCTGCCAACAGGTCGAGCCCAGCATGCTGGCCACCAGCTGGACGATATGGGTGGTGTCGGCCTCTGCCAATCCGGCCAAGGTATGGTAGCCCAGCTGTTCGAGCCGCCTGATAACGGTCGGTCCAACCCCTTTCACGCCGAGCAGCATTGCCCGCTCTTGCGGGCCAAACCGGTTGTTGCCATCCATCTGTCAGACTCCTTTCTGATAACCGTGGTTACACATCAGGCCCGCAAGGGGCCCGATGATGAGTGAAGACTTAACGCACGCTGCGCAGCAGGAAATCCGGCTGACCGCAGGAGCGGCGCTCGCGCTTTTGCATCTCGGCGGAGCAGGTGACCGCATCCGTCCCCTCTTTATTGACGCAGATGTAGATCTCCCGCAGGAAGCGGCCACCATCGGCGCAAGCCACCGTGATGTTGTCGGGGGCCAGCCACTGGTTGGCGCTAGCCAGATCGGCTTTAAGCTGGAAGGTGCTCTTGCGCAGCGGCTCTTCCGGGGATTGATAAGCCGCCGGGATCTTCACCTTCTGGCGCAGATCGCTTGCCAACTGATGGAAGTCCTGCTGGCTCAAGCCGGAGCAGGTACCATGCTTCTCCCACTCATGGCGATAGAGGAAACGGCTGGGGTAGAGGTCGGCAAACTCGCTCTCCATATCGGGATTGAGCCGTTCGCGGGTACAGTTGCCGGGGTAACCGCGATTGTACTGGGGCCAAAGACCATGCAGCACAAAGCCCAGCTTGCGGGAACACTGGTCCCGATCCGCCGGTTTGACGGCGCAATGCTCGGGCGACCAGGAAAGCGCCATGGCGTAATAGTCAAACTCCCCCGCCTCCCCTTTGGCCTGCACGGCCGAGGAGAGCAACAAAGCACCCGCCAACATGGCAATCATCTTCTTCATCTATATATGTCCACCTAACACGACTCGGGATGACAGCCATGCTCCCATATTCTGGCAGCGGGAAACAGCCATGCCGAGACGGCGCGCGACAAGGGTCAGACCAGTCAGGGGTTTCACCAAAGGGCGAGCAGGGGTAAGCTGACCGACCGGTAGGCTCCTCGTCCACCACCAGATAATCCCTCTTGGCAACCACAGGATGTAACATGATCCGCAAGAATCCCTCCGGCCATCTGCCTGTCATCGACGAATCAGCCTATATCGACAAGACCGCTATCATCTGCGGCAAGGTGATCATCAAAGAGAATGTCTTCGTCGGCCCCTATGCGGTGATCCGCGCCGACGAGGTGGATGCCAACGGCGAGATGGAACCCATCATCATCGGAGCCAACTCCAACATCCAGGATGGGGTGGTGATCCACTCCAAATCCGGCGCCGCCGTCACCATCGGCGAATACAGCTCCATCGCCCACCGATCCATCGTCCACGGGCCGTGTGAAGTGGGAAACAGGGTATTTATCGGCTTCAACAGCGTGCTGTTCAACTGCCATATCGGCGATGGTGCCGTGGTGCGGCACAACTCGGTGATCGATGGCTGCGATCTGCCGCCAGAGTTCTACGTCCCCTCCACCACCCGCATCAACCAGCAGAGCGATCTGACCCATATCCCGCGGGTCTCGGTGGATGCCGCAGAGTTCTCCGAGGACGTGGCCCACACCAATATCGATCTGGTCAAAGGATACAAGGCGCTCTCCAACGAGTTCTGATCCCTTCATTACCAGAGAATAAAACGGGCGCCGAGGCGCCCGTTGCTGTTTCTATTTCTACTTATATATGTGCGGGTCAGGAGCACTTCTTCAGGCTGATATGCCAGTTGGCGCCGGATTGCACCTGATGCTTGGTGGCGAAGCTGTCCATGTTCAGCGCCACTGACACCTGCAACAGGCTGTTGAGGTAGACCAGCGGCTGACCTTCCGGCACATCGCCGAAGCTGCTGACGTAAGGGGCCTTGCCGTCATATTTGACCACATCCCCTTCGCGGATCTTGATGCAGGCGGTATCCCCCTTGTTGATCCCGGCCTTGGTCAGCAGGGTATCGTCGATATTGGTCCAGACGTTGCCGTACTGCACATCGAGGATCGGGATGGTGCCCTTGAGGGTGCCATCCTTCTCGGCGACCGCAGGCTGATAGGGGATCTTCACCACCTCGGCGGGCAGCAGCGGGCCGACCTGCTCGTAGCTGATGGCGCCGGAGGCGAGCCGTGCGCCGGTATAGGCATACACATCGCGGCCGTGGAAGGTGTAGGACTTCTCGGAGCCCTTGAGGCGGTTGAGCTTCTCGTCAATCTGGCGCACAGCCTCGATACCGAAGTGCTCGGCCACCAGAGTAAGGGTGCCGTTGTCTGGGGTCACGATGTAGTGGCCGCTCTTGGTCTTGAGCACTACTGACTTGCGCTCGGTGCCGACACCGGGATCCACCACGCTGACGAACACAGTGCCCTTGGGCCAATACTGCAGGGTCTGGTAGAGGCGGTAGGAAGCTTCCCAGATGTTGTAAGCCGGGATCTCGTGGGTCAGGTCATAGAGCGGCAGGGTGCGATCCACCCCGAAGGCAACCCCCTTCATGGCCGACACGGCGCCATCTTTGAGGCCGAAATCGGTCTGGATCACCAGCGCTTCGTTGGCGGCGGCGATGCCGCTTGCCAGCATGAGGGCGAGCGCGATGGCGCGGGGAGCGGTGCGAATATCCATATCTGAACTCCTGAATCATCTGAGGATAACGAAACGGCGACGGCCATTTAGACATCCAGACTGCCACCAATGGATTTTTTTGCAAGGGGTTTGCAACAAAGTGAGGGACGACTCGCAGAAAATGTGCTCGCCAAACGGCGACAGCGGGGGTATCAAAGGCAGAATTGGAAAACGTTTACAATACAGGAGCTCAGCACCATGACACAACCCGTACCGGAGATGATGACCCTGCTGCTGGAGATTGGTGAACAGAGCAGCCAGCTCTGGCTGAGCCAGCCAGATGCGGCCCCGTCACACTACCTGCTGGCCTTTGGCACCCACGCCATCCAGCCCGGACCGTTTCGCAATGCGCCACCCACCCCGCTCGAACTGGAGCGGGCCATCATGGTGGTGGAAGATGAGCTGATGCGCATAGCCCCGCAGATCCCGCCCGGCTTGCAGCTGACCCTGCGCAGCCAGCCGTCGCTGGCCGAAGCGCTGGGGGACAACCAGCTCGACCGGGATCTGGTGGAGCAAGCCTTTGGCCAGTTGGCCGCGATGGCGGAAGGGGATCCTCTCGCCGCCAACCAGCTACCCCGTGACGAGCACTTTGCCGCCGTGCTGCTGATCGTCAGGGAGTGGCTGCACCATCTGGCCAGCGAGAGCGTGCTGATCGTGGAGTAGGGATAAATAAGTGGTAAGGGCTTCAGCTTCTGGCAAGGTTTGTCGGTGGATCCTGTCGGGATTTCCTTCGCGTATACTTTGCCCGTATGGCGCCCGCGCCCCTATCGGTACTCTAACCAGACACCTATGACCTTATTTTCAGGTAACCTCCCAGCCTTGCGCTGGCCATCGGCGTGTGCTCGCCAGTTCATCGTCAAAGTGGCCGGATTAGCCCTGCTCGCCCTGACCGGGCTGGGCATTGTCTTCTACTACACCTATCTCACTATCCAGCACGACATGGATCTCATCACCGCCAGACAGAAGAACGTGTTCGAGGTCTTCTACCAGCGAGCCAAGATCCTCAAGGTGGAGAACATCACCAGCTATCTGGCACAACACCATCTGCTCGATCAGCCACCGCCCCCGAATAGCATCGGCAGCGACTATCTCTACGGGTATGACCTCAAAAGCAAATACCGCTTTGCCGATATTCCGCTGCAATACCCGGCAGCCAATATCCTCAACACCTTCCGCTATGCCCTCTCCTATCCGGAGGTGATCAATATCTACACCATCTGGAATGACTACCGGCTGATCGGCATGGTGGCCGACAACAATGTGCTGCCCACCAGACTGGCGCCGATCAAGGTGGATCTGATGACACTGCCCGCCTGGTATCACTACTTCGGTTGCGCCAGCTTTGCACCCGGCCGCCCTTTGTGCAGCGCCGATGAGGCCTTTGTCTCCGATATCGAGATCGACAGCTTCAGCATGCGCAACACCATAGTGATGTACTTCCCCTTCATTCATCAGTCAGGGCGCGGCGGTTACAAATACGGGCTGCTCGGTATCGATATCGCCGTCGATGAAGCATTTAACGATGTGCTGCGACCCTTCGACACCATCAACCCGACCCGCACCAACATATCGTTTGAAGCCGCCGAGCCCTGCCGCCCGAGGCATCTCTGCCTGAGCAAACCCTTTATGCGCACCAAGGCGGGGGATGATCTCTATCTGAAGTGGTCCTACAGCTGGTTCGATTTCGTCAAGCTGGCCCTGCAAAGTGCGGCCTTCAAGGTCTATCTCATCGTTCTGTTGCTGGGCATGGTGGCCTGGAAGCAGATCTACCTGCGGCTGCGCACCCTGGCGCACACCGACCACCTGACCCGGCTGCCACGCAGAGATGTGCTCTGCCAGAGTCTGCTCCATGAGCACGACTATCTGATGATCCTCGATATCGACAACTTCAAGTCGATCAACGACACCTATGGCCATAGCGTCGGTGATCTGGCACTGGTCGCCTTTGCCCGCCACCTCAGAAGCAATATCCGCAAGGTAGACAGCGCCATCCGTTGGGGCGGCGAGGAGTTTATCGTGCTGTTCAAGGGGATGGAGGATGACGAGATGATGATCCACTCCGCTGGTCGCCTGCTGGATCGCCCATTGGGGATCCCCGAGCTGCCCACCCCCATCACCTTCTCCGCCGGGGTGATCCGCATTCGCGACTACCTCACAGTCACCGAGGCGGTGCATCTGGCCGATGAGCTGCTCTACCACGTCAAACAGCACGGCAAGCACAACATCGCCTGCTACGAGGGCAAAAAGATCCGGCTGATCCGCCCATTACCGGACGACGCAGAGGCATAGCCGCCTTCTGCCGCGCCCCCTGCTTCTGCTACCATCGCGGCCACGATCACTCACTGCATCGTGGCCGCAGGCCGCGATAACCCCGACTGGTGCCCTCTATGTCCACAGCCTCCTTTGCCGAACTGGCCCTCTCCCCCCGCTTGCAGCAGACCCTGACCGAGCTCGGCTATGCCGCACCGACCCCCATTCAGGCTCGCGCCATCCCCGTCATTCTGGCAGGGCGGGATCTGATGGCGGGGGCCCAGACCGGCACCGGCAAGACCGCCGCCTTTGTGCTGCCGCTGCTGGAGCAGTTGCTGGCGCAGCCGCAAATGGCGTCCCAACGCCCGCTCCGCGCGCTGGTGCTGGTGCCGACCCGCGAGCTGGCGGTGCAGGTCGCCGAGAGCGTGGCGCGCTACGGCCAGGGGACAGGTCTCACCAGCACGCAAGTCTACGGCGGAGTGAGTATCGCGGCGCAGGTAGAGGCGCTTCAAGCCGGGGTGGATATCCTGATCGCCACCCCGGGCCGTCTGCTCGACCATTTGCGTCAAGGGGCCTTGAGCCTAGATAGCCTGCGCCATCTGGTGTTTGACGAGGCGGATCGCATGCTCGACATGGGCTTTATGGACGAGATCAAGGCGCTGCTCAAACAGATCCCGGTGGATCGCCAGACCCTGCTCTTCTCCGCCACCTGCGACGACAACCTGTTTGCCCTCTGCAAGGTGTTGCTGCGCGACCCCGAGCTGATTGAAGTGGCACCGCGTAACACCACGGCGGCCGAGGTGGAGCAGCGGGTCTACACGGTGGACAGCGATCGCAAGCTGGCGCTGGTCGAACATATGCTGAAAGTGAAAGGGTGGGCACCGGCGCTTATCTTCAGCCGCACCCGTCAGGGGGCGGACAAGCTGGCCCAGCAGCTCGGCAAATCGGGCATCAATGCGCTGGCCTTCCACGGCGATCTGTCGCAAAGCGCACGTGAAAAAGTGCTGCTGGAGTTTCGCGCCGGCACCCTGCAGGCGCTGGTCGCCACCGACGTGGCGGCCCGCGGCCTCGATATTACGGATCTCAACTATGTGATTAACCTCGAGTTCCCGTTTGTGGCGGAGGATTACGTCCACCGTATCGGGCGCACCGGCCGCGCCGGCAACAAGGGGCTCGCCATTACCCTGTTCAGCCCGGAAGATGCACCGCTGTTGGAGAAGGTGGAAGCGGTGCTCGACACCCGCTTGCCCCAGCAGTGGTTTCCCGGTTTTGAGCCGGATCTCACCCGCTTCGAGCCCGAGCCGCGCCGCAACAGCAAGGCGGCCCAGAAGCAGCGCGCCAGAAAGCAGGCGCTCGCAGGCAACAAGGGTGGCAAGGGCAAGCGTTAAGCCTGCCCTGCGCCGCCAATAAAAAAACGCCCGCACGGGCGTTTTTTGTTATCTGACAGAAGCCTGCGCTTGGCGACACCCTAACGGGTCGCCAGTACCAGTGGCAGGGATCGCAAGATCTGCCGCTCCGCCAGGGTCGAGAGAATAAACATCACCATATAGCCAAGCCCCAGCGCCACGATAATCGCCACCACATTGGCAGAGAATTCGGCCACCAGATAGTAGGCGGCAACCAGCGCCACTATGCCCGCCAGCCGGATCAGCAGGCTCTGGGTAAAGTGGCCGTGAGCCTTGATATAGGCGAGCTGATAGCCGTTGAGCATCATAAAGATAAAGAAGATGGAGAAGTGGAACAGCACCGGCACCGCCCCCACGTAGTCGGCGGGGAAGAACAACAGCACCAGCGGCTTGCCCGCCAGCAACATCAAGCCAAAGAAGGCCAGACTGACGATGGCGGAGAGGCGGAAGATCCAGCGGCGGATCAACCTTATCTGGCGGTGATCGCCGTTGCGCAGATTGACCGCCAGCTCTGGCAGCACAAAGCGGTAGATGGGGAAGACAAACAAGGTGGTCATATAGGTAAAGATGGGGCGCACCACCACCTGAAAATCCCCCAGCTCGTCGATACTGAAGTGACGGATGGTGAGCAGCACAGTGATGTAAATCATCAGAATGCTGGCCCCCGCCTCCAGCGAGGCGGTAAAGCTCTTCTTCACATAGCTCACCATCTCGGGGCCGAGCGCTACCTTGGCCAGCGGCTTGGTGGCGATGGCCCGGCGGCGCGAAACATACATATAACCGGCGATGGCGAGTGACGAGAAGGTCAGCCCGTAGAAGAGCGAAGGGAGCGCATCCATCCCGAGCCCGAAGTAGCAGGCCATAAACAGCAGGCCGTTGGCCAGCGGCTCCAGCCAGGTGACCCGGTTGGAGAGCTGATACATCCGGTACATGGCCACCAAATTGGTGAAATAGACCTTGAGCCCCAGCCCGAAGATAACCCCCACCAGTTGCAGATACTCCACCCGGATATGGAGCCCGTGCTTGATATAGGGGATCACCGTCCCCCAGGTGAGCAGCACGATGCCGATGAGGAAGTAGCGAAAGATATTGATGATGTCCCGATCGTTTTTGGTCTGGGAGTAGCTCACCACCATGGAGGAGCGAAAACCTGTCATCAGGATAAAAGAGAGGGAGATCAAATCCACCACGCTGTTGAACAGCGCCAGCTCTCCCTTGGCGACCCACTGCGCCAGCCACACCTTGAAGGCGAAGCCGATAACGATGCTGACCAGCGAGGCCCACATCCCGGTGATAAAGGCCTGCTTGAGGCGCGCGAGAGAGGCGTATTGCATAACGAAAATGGATAACTTTCAGGGAAAAGAGAGAGGGCCATCTTATGAAAGCCCACCCCCCTTGAACAGCCTTAATCTCGGCGCACTCACAGCCACCAAAAAAGCCGCAACAGCAAAACCCCCGCTTATTTCCTGAAAGCGGGCCTTTTGTGGAGTGCCGTTATGGCTGCTGATTGCAGCGATGGCTCGGCTTGCAGGCTCTCTGCCACGCAGCCGTTATGACTGCGGTGCTGCCTTGATCAGCTCCTCGTAGTGATCAATCAGCTCGGGGCCGTGCAGCGGCGAGTCGTGACCGCCGATCACCGTCTTGATCGGCAGCTTCATCGCTTTCAGCCGCTCGATGGTCTGCGGATACTCCTTCACATTGGCAAAGCTCAGGTTGCCCAGCTTCTCCTTGAGGATGCAGTTGCCATAGAGCACCTGCTCGTCGGGGAAGTAGACAAAGATGCCGTCCGGCGTGTGGGCCGGGCCCGCGTAGAAGGCGCGCACCTTGCCCTCTTGCAGAGTGAAGTCGCCATCGTGCACCACGTTTGGCAGCACCAGCGGCAGATCCGGGTACTCCGGCAGCCCCTTGCGGGTAAAGGCGACAATCTCGGCCCAGTCGCTCTTCATCAGATCCCGGGTCTGGCGGGTCGCCACCACCTTGGCCCCGATGGACTTCCAGTAGGCGTTACCGCCCGCCCGATCGGTGTGGTAGTTGGTGTTGATCACCTCCAGCACCGGCTTGCTGCTGACCCGTTTGATCAGCTTGTGCAACTCGCGTGCGGTATCCGGCGTCCAGGTCGCCCCCACCACCGTCACCCCTTTGGCCCCGAAATAGACCATGGAGTTTTCCTTTACGTAGTAGTTATCTTCAACCACGTAAACAGGGCCGCTCACCTGCTTAAGGGAGATCCCCGCCGCCCGCACGCTGCCGCCCCAGAAACTCGCCATCAGCACCACGGCCCCGGCCAATCCGCACTTTATCCAACCTTTCATCATCTTGTTCCCTCGAACCAACCGCCCCCTCGCCACCCCTGTGGCAAGCCGGGCCTTTTAAGCAGTGGGCAGAAGATACGGGGGATTTGTGAGGGGAAAATGAGGTTGTGTGAAGTCTGGGTGAAGTCAGGGGGAATGCAGAAAAATCAGGGGGGAATCGGCGACGAGCCACGACCAATATGGCGATCGACGGTACGGGAAGTGGAGAGAGGTAAAGGCTCAAAACGAAACGACAACACAGATAGCAGCCCCTCACCCTAGCCCTCTCCCGAGGGAGAGGGGATGGCCCGTGCCAATTCCAAGCCACTCATATTCACCCGCACCACAGAGCCAACGCACAATCAGCGGAGCATATTTGCCCCCTTCTCCCCTTGCGGGAGAAGGGCTGGGGATGAGGGGGGAGGTAACAATAAGCCACATAATGTAGGGTCGATTAGCGCAGCGTAATCGTCCGTTTACCGCGAATATCCTGTTAGCAAGAGAAGCAGAAAACCCTGAACATCAGCGGCTCCTCGCCCCCTTCCTTTCGCGATCGTCAAAATATGCTTCGCTATTCTAACCTACAGCGCTTATAAATCATCATCAACTTCTTTTTCTGTTTTTAGCCGATGTAATCGCTCAACAAACTTAATGTTATTTACCATCACGGACAACATCGCTTTTATTTGATTCATACACAGAAATACTAACAACCAAACATTTAAAAATTTAATCTCAGGTATATAGCCAACAAAAAACGGATGATTTGAATAGAGCGCATATAAAAGACTGTAAAATAAAGAACAAACAAGAACTGATGCCGAAGTAAAAATTATAATAACTAATGACTCAATTCTTCTGGTACTTTCCGTCCCTTTTAACAAGGAAACCTTTGAAGGATTAGTAAATGATGTGATTGCCTCTGGGTAAATATAAGCGATCCATATACCTGCAATAGTAAATATTGCAGCGGATATATTCTGAAGAACCGACATAACTGATGATATACCTGAATATGACACATACTCAAAACAGCTGTATGCGACTAGTATACCCGCAATTAAATAGATAATTTGTGTCCTGAAAACTCTCAGCATATCAAGCCACCACTGTTACCTTGTATTCATCTACTACATTTTCATTATTTTTTTCAGTAAAACTAATTAATGACTTACGTTCTTTTAATAGTGAACCAAGAATTACTTTAGCTGGAAAGTAACTTTCATTAATTTTTTCATTTTTCTTGATCAGAACTTTTTTCCTTTCAACATATCGATCAAACCACTTTGTCGGCGCATCTCTACCATCCGTTTTAAACCCAACATTGTCCCACTTACTCCGAGGATCATGTTCCTCAGCATAGGTTTCCAGAATGCCCTTTAATTCAGAAACAGTAAGAGACTCTTCTGATATAATCTCAACCTGCTTACTTCTGGATACCCTTTCATTATTTCCAGTTACTTTATCCCACATTTCAAACACCACATTTCTTTCTACTTTCTTAGTAGTTGAAATGGTTTCCCTAACAACAAGGTGTGATATATTTTTAGCAAGCTCAGCCAATGTTGCATCTCCAATTGATAATTCCTTCATATCAGCCTTTAATTTAAAGACCAAAGAAAAAGAACCATCATGTGATGTATACGATACATGTTTAGTAATTATTTCACGGCCTGCCTTAATATTTGGAATTGCGCTTTCTGTAGTCTTTTTCCTAGGGTGACTAACTCGTAAATCAATGCAGTTTTTTATAAATTTAACAACATCATCCGTATCAGATAATGAATGAGGGAACTTAATTGATGCGAGCAAATTAAGCGAAGGCATGAACCAATAATACATTGGCTGACCCAATATTAATTTTTTACCGCCAACACTAGCTTTTACAATGTGTGAATCAGTGACTCCATCGCCGACCTTTGAATCTCCAATAACCCCATTAATGTTCCCATCATCTTTGCCAAACTTTTTCCAAAAAATAAATAGATAATCCCCCGTTACAGGATCATATTCCATAGATTTACAATATACTTTGGTACGATATGGATGAGTTTCTACATCCCACGGGATTGTTTGCTCTACCTCCCGTCCTTCTAACCACTTTGTCACCAGTGACAACGTATCAGCAAGAGATCCTTCTATTAATTCTTGAGCTTTCTCTTTCCTCTGTCGATAAAAGCCACATTGAGACACATCGAAAAATGTGATTAATCCTTGCTCCATGATTACCTCTATATAAAAACTTTAATTTTCTAAGGCTAACACAACCCATATCGTTCTCATACAGATACCAATTAAAATTATCAATAAGTATAAATTTCAACCAGACCTGTCACACCCACTTTGTAACGTAGATGTAAGTATTAGTTTGAAAAATAAATAATCAGCTAAGCCGTTCACTAGATAGCAATAAGAAAACCACCCGCATCGTGCTGGTGGTTATTCATTATCTGAGAATGAACCCGAGATATTTAACTCATAACAGCATTCACCCCAACGGCGGCGTCCGCGGTGGCACCCTTCGCGTGCTGCCGGTGAACTCAACGCCGAGGCAACACAGCAAACTGTTCCCCTCTCACCCACGACCAGTACAGACACGCCCCAAACTAAAATAGTGCAACCATGGCTAATAAACGGCGTTTTCACTGACGGGTATGATGCAGGCCAGATGTATCGCTTGTTAGTGAGATAAGGAACCAAGGTCATGGCTATTCATGGAGCTACCCCGGTGATGTTGAAGGCTATCGACAGCCTGCAGCTCGCCAACGTCAATCCCGGCAGCAATCAGAAGCTTGCCCTTCATCTGGGTGAAGGCAAGGAGTACACCATTCATATCGGCAAGAGTGGGGATGTCTCCGTACAACGGGACCTGGCCCATTTAAGCACGCTGGGCCGCATCAAAAATGCGGTGGTCGATTTCTTTAGCCGAGCCGCCACCAAGGGGGAGAGTGCGCTCACCACCCGGGCCACTCAAATTCAGTCCGAGGTGCAGCGGCAACTGACCGAATTGGGCCAGATCAAGAAGCTTGTACAGCAAGCCTTTAACCAGCCCATCAGCGAGTTTAAGAACGAGGCCCAATATCTGAAGCCGGGTAGCGACCCCAAGACAGCGACCATGGCCGATATCACAGATGCCAACAAGAAGCGCCTCGGTCTGGAGACGCTGGATAAGGACTCCCTGAGCTTTGTCCAGCAGCACTTCTCCAGCTTTATCAACGGTAAAGATGCCATCTTCAGCATGCTGAGCAGTCGGGTGATCGAGCGGACGATCGCCCTGCACGAATCACTCTCGGGTGAGGCACTCAGTTCGGCGTTGAATACGCTGGGCCATGAATCGGAGGCGTTCAACGCCAAGGTCAATGCCGAGTTCAATCGCAGCTTCGTCCAGCTGTTTGAGCAAAGAGCCAACGCCGAGCTGAACGCCCTGACCGAGGCAAACACCCGCGCCAACGAAACCTCACCGCTGGTCGAAGAGCACACTGGCTCATCGGACGGGGAGTACGTCGCCGCCAAGATGAAGAAAAGCGTGCGCTTTAACGACAATCCGGTGAGCGATGTCCGGATGTTCGAGCTGGAAGAGGGCCGAGCACTCAATATCAAGGTGTAACCCTTGCCATGAATATGGATGACGGCCCGGCCCGCTCGGTGGCGGGCCGTCTCTTTGTGATCTTGCCATACCCCTTCGAAGACGACCGGGCAACCGGACTGGAGTGTTGTGTTGGATATCTATCAGAAAATCGTGGCCGAGCTGTCGGTCGAACCGCTGGCCTTCGATGAAAACGGCGTCTGCACGTTCGAGATCCAGCGAGCAGCAGGGGAAGCGAGCACCCCCTTTGTGGTCAATATCGTGGCTCAACCCGACGAGATGGCACTGGTGCTCTCGGTGACCACGGCGAGCGATCTTCCCGAGCGCCTGTCGCGCGAATTGTTCCTGCGCTTTGGCGAGCATGCCCTCGCCCCCTTGCGCCATGGCTACGGGGTCGGCATCTATCCGGGCACCGAGCGGGTATCGTTTTTCTCCCAGCTCGCGTTGGGGAACTATCGTCCGCAGCAGATCAGGGAGAGCCTCGCCGATCTACTGGAGAAGGCCCACGAGTGGGAGGCCAGCTTGTCCCAAGAGGGGCTGACCCCGCCTGTGACAAAAAGCGAAATGGGTGCGGGCCAGAACATCCGGGTGTGATGGCCAAAGCCAGAACATGGACGAAAAAGAGGGAGGCATGATGCCTCCCTCTCTCTTTGTGCCTGATCTAACAACTATCAGGCCAGCGGCGACGCTCAAGCCAACGGCGGCGTGCGTGGCGGCACCATACGCTTGCTGCCGGTGGACTCGAAGGCCGAGGCAAAGCGCAGCAGGTTGTTGTCGTCATAGGCACGACCGGCGAAGGTCAGGCCCACCGGCATACCGATATCGGCCATCACCCCCATAGGGACGGTGACGGTCGGTACGCCGAGGTGGCGAATAGCGAGGTTGCCGTTGGCAACCCAGATGCCGTTGCTCCAGGCGATATCGGCAGAGGCCGGATTCACATCCGCATCAGCCGGGGCGACGTCCGCGACGGTGGGGAACAGCACGGCGTCGAGCTTGAGCCCGTCCATCCAGTCTTCCAGATCCAGCTTGCGGGTCTTCTCCAGACCACGCAGGCCATCCGGCACTGTGGCGATCTCGTCCCAGGATTTCAGTCCGCGCTTGGCCATATTGACGTACTCGTCCATGCCCGCCGCCAGATCGCCCTCGCGGTTCGGCAAGGTGCCCGGATCGTGGGGGAAGATCTTCGGGCCATCGACATCGGCCAATTTATTCAACTTGGGATCGCCGTTGGCGCGCAGGAAGTCGTCGAACGCCCAGCCGGAGAGCTCCCACAGCTCGTCGTTGAGAAACTCCGGGCTCACGATACCGCGATTGAACACGGTCGGCGCGCCGGGTCGGTCCCCTTCGCAGTTGGAGACCAGCGGGAAGTCCACTTCGATGACTTCGGCGCCAGCGGCTTCCAGCGCCTTGCGCGCCTCTTCCCAGAGGGCGATCACGGTCTCGCGGGTATGGATGCGCTGACCGGTCGGGCCGCCGATACCGGGGTTTTCGCTGGTGCCGGCCAGTTCATCCTTGTTGATAAACATGCGCGGCACGCCGAGGCGCTTACCCTTGAGGGCATCGGCCTTGGCAGCCAGCTCCAGATAGGAAGCCGGACGCACTTCGGAGGCCTTGGGCAGTTGCACCCAGGGCTGCATGCGCCACAGATCGCCACGGGTGTCGGCATCGTCAGCCACCACTACGTCTAGCACTTCCAGCAGATCGGCCATGGTGCGGGCATAGGGCACCACCACATCCATGGTCGGAGTCAGCGGCCAGTTGCCGCGCACCGAGATGACGCCACGGGACGGGGTGTAGGCGCACAGGCCGTTGTTGGAGGCCGGGCCACGGCCGCTCGACCAGGTCTCTTCGGCCAGACCGAAGGCGGAGAAGCTGGCGGCGGTGGCGGTACCGGCACCGTTGGAGGAGCCGGAAGCAAACGGCGCGGTCAGGTAGTCGGCGTTGTAGGGGCTCTCGGCACGGCCATAGACGCCGCGCTGCATACCGCCATTGGCCATCGGCGGCATATTGGTTTTGCCAAGGCAGATGGCACCGGCGGCGCGCAGCCGCTCAACGGTAAAGGCATCGCGCTGGGCCACCAGACCCTTGAAGGCCGGGCTGCCGGAGGCAGCGGTCAGCCCCTTGACCAGATAGCTGTCTTTGGCGGTGTAGGGGATGCCGTCGAGCGGCCCCAGAGTCTCGCCACGAGCGCGGCGGGCATCAGAATCTTGCGCCTCTTTCAGCGCATCGGGATTGGCGACCACCACGGCGTTGAGTTTGGTGGCAGTCTCGGGGCCGTTGTAGGCCTCGATACGGGCCAGATAGGCCTTGACCAGTTCGACCGCAGTAGTGCGGCCTGATTCGAGCGCGGCACGCAGCTCGGCAATGGAAACCTCGGTCACTTCGATCATTTTGATCTCCTGTAAAAGGGTGACTGTTTGTCATGATGATCGCCGCATCAGCGCCTGCGACCATCACACCATCAAGAGATAAAACCCCACTGAGTGGGGTTTTGAATACCAACCTCAGCTGGCGTAAGCCGGTTTACGACCCGTCGCGAGAGGTCGTCAGCAAGGTGAAGAGCAGCGCAGGAACCGGAGTGTATGTGAATACATGAGGATTCCGAGCAGCACATGAGCCTTGATCACGGCTTCGCAGCAGGATCGTCATCCGGTTCTTATTTGCCGGAGGGGATCTGCTGGGTAATGCAGTGGATATTGCCACCGCCCAGCAGGATCTCGCGGGCCGGTACGCCGATCACGGTGTGGTCGGGGAAGATCTCTTCCAGAATGCGCTGGGCTTCGCCATCGGTGGCAGCATCCAGCAGCGGGTAGACGATGCGATCGTTGGTGATAAGGAAGTTCACATAGGAACCGGCCAGACGACCTTCTGCCTCGCGCGGCACACCGCTGCCGCTCTCGACACCGGCAGACTCCTCTTCAGTGCAGAACAGCGGGCCCGGCTGGGGCAGCTTCCACACTTTCAGCTTGCGACCCTTGGCATCGACCGCCGCTTCCAGCACCTTGAGGGCGGCCACGGAGCGGGCGTACTGAGGATCGTTCTGGTCATCAGTCCAGTGCAGGGCCACTTCACCCGGACGCACGAAGCAGCACATGTTGTCGATGTGGCCGTCGGTTTCGTCCATGTAGACGCCTTCGTCCAGCCAGATAAAGCTGGTGACGCCCAGATAGTCGCGCAGGTGAGCTTCGATCTGCTCTTTGGTCAGGTGCGGGTTGCGGTTTTCGTTGAGCAGGCACTCGGCGGTGGTCAGGCAGGAGCCTTCGCCATCGACGTGGATAGAGCCCCCTTCCAGAATCAGCGGCGCATCGTAACGAGCCATGCCGTGCTGGGCCAGCATCTGGGCAGCGACCTCTTCATCCTGATTCCACGGGTAGTAGAGACCGCCCTTGTGACCGCCCCAGGCGTTGAAGCCCCAATCCACCCCACGGCACTCGCCGGCAGCGTTGGTAACGATGGTGGGGCCGGTATCGCGGGCCCAGCAGTCATCGCTGTTCATTTCAACCAGAGTGACGTGGGCGGGCATGATGGCGCGGGCCTGCTCCATAAACTGGGCTGGCACACCCATAAAGACCGGGGTGGCGCCACCGATGGCATCGGCCACCTTGGCGAAGGTCTCTTGCGCGAAGCGACCGGCTACGCGCCAGTTATCCGGGCGAAACGGCCAGATCATCCAGACGGCCTGCTGGTGCGCCCACTCGGCGGGCATGGTGAAGCCGTCGGCGGCCGGCGTGGAGTTAATGGTCTTGATGCTCATCGCAAGGCTCCTTGCATGGATTGAGGCCCCCGTTTACGCCCGATGCGGCGCGGGAACCCAGAAAAATAAGAGTGGGTCGCAGTGTAAGAAGTTGCGCCCCCATCCATCAAATGAATAGGATGGATTGTCCCATAAACACGGCGAATAATCCCCCCCATGAAACTGCACCAGCTCGACCTCAATCTGCTGCTCGCTTTTGACGCCCTGATGACGCAGGGCAGCGTTACCCGCGCCGCCGAGGCGCTCTTTATCAGCCAGCCCGCCATGAGCCATTCCCTTAACCGGCTGCGCACCTTTCTCGGCGACCCGCTTTTGGTACGCACCCCGCAGGGGATGCTGCCGACCCCGCGCGCCCAGCGGCTGCACCTCGGGGTGCAGCAGGCGCTGCGGCTGCTGGAGCAGCAGCTCACCGAGGAAGAAGAGTTCGAGCCGAGCCAGTCGAAGCGGCGCTTCGTACTCTGCACCACAGATTACGTGGAGTGCGTGCTGATCCCGCCGCTGATCCAGCGCCTCAGACGGCTGGCGCCGGGGGTCACCATCGAGATCCGCATCCTGCGCGACACCCTGCCCGAAGCCGAGCTGGCGAGCGGCGAGATCGATCTGGTGCTGGGGTTTGACGAGTACATGCAGGTGCCGGGGTATCTCGGCAAGGAGACCTGGCTCACCGAACCGCTGGCCGGGCTGGTGCGCGCCGATCTGCCGATTGCCAAATCGGCCCCCGCCGGTGCCGAGGATGATCCCTCCCAGTGGCAGGAGCGCATCACCCTGCAGCAGCTTATCGCCATGCCCCATGTGTTCCACTCGCCGCTGGGCACCTCGGAGGCGAGCCTCGACCGCTATCTGAAGAGTCAGGGCTTTAGCCGCACCATCTCGGTCAACAGCCAGAGTTATATGTCCGCCGCCGCCATTGTCAGCCAGAGCGATCACCTGCTGGTGCTGCCCAGCATGGTGGCCGAGCTGCTCGCTACCCACTGGCCGCTGAAAAGCCTGCCGCTGCCCGAAGACGTGCCGGATTATCACCTCAACTGCGTCTGGCACCCTGTTCACGCGCAGCAGCCTGCACTGGTATGGCTGAAAGATTTGATGAAAGAGCTGGTGGGGCCGAGGTAAGGCGGAATGCACTTCCCGAAAACAACAGTGGCTCCCGAGGGAGCCACTGTTGTTTCTGCGGTATCGCGTTATGCCCGCAGGGCCCGCATCAGCTGGGCGACCACGTCGTCGAGCAGGGGGCGATCGGGGCGGCACTGGGCGAAGGTGATAAGCCCCTGCAGGTTGATCAGCAGCAGAGCTGTCAGGGTGCGAATATCCCGATCCGGCGCCAGTTCACCACGCTGTTGCGCCTGTGCCAGCAGATCCGCCAGCTCCTGCTCCAGCTCGCCGTAGATCCCCTTGACCCGCTGGGTCAGCTCCTCATCCTGCTCGCTCAGCTCCATCATGGTGCGAGTCACCAGACAGGAGCCGCAAAGCGCCTCCCCCACAATCCGATCGAGATAGGCCGCAAGGCCCGCCAGCGGGCTCGGGTTGTCGAGCAGGGAGCGGCGCAGGGTGCGTTTACCCTCGACATAGTGATCCACCGCCGCCAGCAGCAGGCCGCGCTTGTTGCCAAAGGCGCCGTAAATGCTGCCCGGGTGCAGGCCGGTGGCTGCCACCAGCTCCTGCATGGTGGTTTTGGCATATCCCTTGGCGCGAAACGCTTCCATGGCATTTCGCAGTACCTCGTCCCGATCAAACTCGGCTATGCGCATGGTTCCTCCCGTGGGAAATGGTTCACCGGCAAGGGGCAACAGGGCCCGCCGATAAAGAGTGGCTGGAAAGGGCGGCAAGTTTACCCCAGCCGCCCGCTCGGGCCAACCTTCTTGAACGTGCATTCAAAAAAAGCTTGCGCCCGACGCAAAAAACGTCTTGAATGCACGTTCAAGAATAACCAGTTCAGGACAACCTATCATGAATACCCTGTTTCAGCCGTATCGACTCAATGACACTCTGACCCTGGCCAACCGTTTCATGATGGCCCCGCTCACCCGCTGCATGGCAGGCCCAGGTCTGGTGCCGACCGAGCAGATGGCAGCCTATTACGGCCGCCGCGCCGATATCGGCCTGATTGTTTCAGAGGCCGTCATCATCCGCCCCGACGCGCAGGGCTACCCCAATACCCCGGGCCTCTTCACCCAGGCTCAGATCGATGGCTGGAAGAAAGTGACCAGCGCCGTGCACGCCAAGGGTGGCAAGATCTTCGCCCAGCTGTGGCACGTCGGTCGCCTCTCCCACCCCTTCTTCCATCAGGCTGAAGTGTTGGCCCCCTCTGCCGTGGCGCACGAGGGCACAGTACCCCGCATGCGCGAGCTCACCTATCAGGTGCCGCGCGCCCTGACCGAGGCGGAAATCGCCCAGCTGGTGCTGGATTACGCCCAAGCCGCAGCCAACGCCATCGAGGCAGGCTTTGACGGGGTGGAGATCCACGGTGCCAACGGCTACCTGATCGACCAGTTCCTGCACCACTCCACCAACCTGCGCACCGACAACTACGGTGGCAGCCCGGAAAAGATGAGCCGCTTCGCGCTGGAAGTGGTCGATGCCATCAGCGCCCGCATCGGCGGTGATCGGGTTGGTATTCGTCTCTCCCCGGGTGCCTATGTCCATCTGGCGGGCAGCCCGGAAGATCGCGCCGTGTTCGACTATCTGCTGGGCAAGCTGAACGATCGCCCGCTGGCCTATATCCACCTCGGCATCTTCGATGACAACCTCACCTTCGATTATCTGGGTGGCCGCGCCTCCGACTATCTGCGCGCCCACTACAAGGGCAATCTGGTCGGCGTGGGCAACTACGACGCCGAGCGCGCCGCTGCGGCCATCGAGGCCAACCGCTTCGATCTGGTGGCCATCGGCCGTCCGCTTATCGCCAACCCGGACTACCTCACCAAGGTGAAGAAGGGCGAAGCGCTGGTTCCCTACGCCGACACCATGCTGGCCGAGCTGGTATAACCACGAAGCCATCGCCAGACGACAGGCAATAAAAAACGAGGGGAGCAGTTGCTCCCCTCGTGCTATCTGGCTGATGCCGCATTCCGTTGGTGCGGGCTTAATTGGTGCGGATGCTTAATTGGTACGAAATAGCGCCTCGATGGAGAGCCCCTGGCTCAGCAGGATCTCCCGCAGACGGCGCAGCCCCTCCACCTGGATCTGGCGTACCCGCTCGCGGGTCAGGCCAATCTCGGCCCCCACATCCTCGAGGGTGGCAGGCTCATAGCCCAGCAGACCGAAACGACGGGCCAGCACTTCCCGCTGCTTGGGATTGAGCTCCTCAAGCCAGTGGACAATGCTGCTGCGCATATCATCTTCCTGTGACTCCAGCTCCGGCCCCATGCCGCGCTCGTCGGAGAGCACATCCAGCAGCGCCTTGTCGCGATCGCCACCAATCGGGGTGTCCACCGAGGTGATCTTCTCGTTGAGCTTGAGCATGCGGTTCACATCATCCACCGAACGATCCAGCGCGAAGGCGATATCCTCGGCGGTCGGTTCATGATCGAGACGGTGAGAGAGTTCGCGCGCGGTGCGCAGGTAAACGTTTAACTCTTTGACCACATGAATGGGCAGACGGATAGTGCGGGTCTGGTTCATGATGGCCCGCTCTATGGTCTGGCGGATCCACCAGGTAGCATAGGTAGAGAAACGGAAGCCCCGCTCGGGGTCGAACTTCTCGACCGCGCGGATAAGACCGAGGTTGCCCTCTTCGATAAGATCCAGCAGCACAAGGCCGCGGTTGTTGTAACGACGGGCGATTTTCACCACCAGTCGCAGGTTGGACTCGATCATGCGCTTGCGGGCGGCTTTGTCACCGCGCAAGGCACGACGGGCGTAGTAGACTTCCTCTTCGGCAGTGAGCAGCGGGGAGAAACCTATCTCCCCCAGATAGAGTTGCGTGGCATCCATCACCTTGTTCAGTTCCGGTGCCAGCAACTCATCGGAGATAGTCTCGTCCGCCTCGGCAGCTACCTCCTGCAACTCTTCTACTTCGTGAGATTCGGGTTCAGCGTCAAACTCTAACTCTGCATCCTGCATTACCAGTTGTTCTTGGCTCATGGTGTGTCTCCCTGACGTTACCAGAGTAAGACGGTCTCTCTGGGGTTAACGCTTTGGCAAATAGCTCATCGGATTGATCGACTTGCCTCTGTACCGGATCTCGAAATGCAATCGCACATCCGGCGCGTCCGTGCTACCCATGTTGGCAATGACCGAGCCCCCCTTGACGCTGTCCCCTTCCTTCACCCGCAACTCGTCGTTGTGTGCGTAAGCGGAGAGATAGTCATCATCATGCTTGAGGATAATCAGCTTGCCGTACCCCCTTAAAGCACTGCCAGCGTATACCACTTTAC
This sequence comes from Aeromonas sp. 30P, assembly GCF_051919805.1. Classification (NCBI taxonomy): domain Bacteria; kingdom Pseudomonadati; phylum Pseudomonadota; class Gammaproteobacteria; order Aeromonadales; family Aeromonadaceae; genus Aeromonas; species Aeromonas sp. 30P. Next base: position 3,880,357 of record NZ_JBQBEA010000001.1, read on the forward strand.
CGCTGCTGGCGGCGTAGACGGGTTGCCCCTTCTGGCCGGCTATGTCGATCCCCTTGTTACCCTGTTCTGCAACAGAGAACCCCTCGACAATCCGGCCTTTTGCGGGCCAGTGCCAAGCAAGTCTCGACTGGGAGTTGTTTATTTTTTGTTCTTTGGACTGAGCGTATTCCTTCGGTGCTGCCGGAGCAACGGATTTCTGAGAGATGAATGGCGTGGTCTGACCAGATCCACTCGGCTCGGCCAACGGACGCGGACCGCTGCTGGGACGGCTCACGGCCACCGGCGTTACGGTTGCCGGACGAGTCGCAGCCACCATCTGGGTCGAACCGCCGCCTGCGGTCTGGACATTGAGCACCTGACCCGGTTGCAGCGCATAGGGGGCGCTCAGGTTGTTGCTCTGGGCCAGCGCCTGCGGCGTCATGCCGAACTGACGGCCGATGCTGCTCAGGGTATCGCCGCGGCGCACCTCATAGGTACCGGCACTGCGGCTGCTGCCAACACTGGCGCTGGAGCCATCGAGTCGCAGACGCTGCCCCGGATAGATGTTGTAGGGCGGGCTGATGTTGTTGAGGCTGGCCAGCGACGGCACGTCGTTGCCGGAGTTGAAGGCGATAGAGTAGAGGGTATCGCCCCGCTTCACCACATAGCTGCCGCCCTGAATGGGGGCGCTGACCTGGGCACCGCTTTGGCGAGCCGGAATGGTCGAGACAAACTGCCCCTCATCAACACCATCTACCGGAGCTGCATTTTTACTGGAGGAGCAGGCAAGCAGCAGCCATGACAACACCACGACACTGCTTCCTTGCCAAATACGCGAACGCATAATGGATCCTTAACGACTAAACCAGAAATAGGCCACCACGGCCAGACCAATACAGAGCCAACCGAGCACATCTACGTAGTGCATCAGTTTGCGTTCCATCTTCTCGCCACCCCAGCGCATCAGGCCCGCAACCAGGAAAAAGCGCATGCCACGACCGATGAGGGAGGTGATGATGAAGGGCAGCAGAGCCATTTGCAACAACCCTGCCGTCACGGTAAACACCTTGTAGGGGATAGGGGTGAAGCTGGCAATGAAAATGACCCAGATCCCCCACTGCTCAAACCAGTTGCGAGCAATCTCGATCTTGTCCTGATAGCCCACAGACTCCACCAGTGGCAGCACGACCGGATCCCACAGCGCATAGCCAAGGGCATAGCCAAACAGGGCGCCCAACACAGAGAAGAGGGTAGCCAGCGTGGCGTAGTGCCACGCCTTGTGGGGCTTGGCGAGCGCCATCGGCGCCAGCATCACATCCACCGGGATCGGCCAGAATACCGACTCGATGAAAGCGGTGATGGAGAGATACCAGGGGGCATGCTTGTGGCGAGCCCACTGCATCACCAGTACGTACAAACGGGAAAACAACTTCACTCAACATCTCCGTCAATCAGGGGAACAAAACGTACCGGCTCCAGAATACGGCTGGTCAGCTGGGATCCGGATCGTTCGATCAGTTGCAGGGTTTGCTGGCTGTCACCCACGGGCAACACCAGTCGGCCCCCTTCGGCCAGCTGATCGGTGAGCGCCGTCGGGATCTCGCTCGCCGCGGCCGTCACCAGAATGGCGTCATAAGGCCCCTTGTTGGGCCACCCCAGCCAGCCGTTGCCGTGCTTGGCCGAGACATTGTGCAGATCGAGCTGGCGCAGTCGGCGTCGGGCCTGGAACTGCAGCGACTTGATCCGCTCCACGGTATAAACATGCTCCACCAGATGGGCGAGGATCGCCGTCTGGTAACCGGAGCCAGTGCCAATCTCCAGCACGTGGGCCGGATCATTTTGCATCAGCAGCTCGGTCATTCGCGCCACCATATAGGGCTGCGAAATGGTCTGGCCGTGGCCAATGGGCAGGGCGGTGTTGTCCCACGCCTTGTGCGCCATGGCCTCGTCCACGAACAGCTGGCGCGGCACTTTCGCGATGGTCGCCAGCACGCGAAAATCGCGAATATCCTGCGCAATGAGCTGATTTAACAGGCGCTGTACTATCACACCACCCTCATCCCTGCAGATCTAACCAGGCCCCCAGACCGGCGAGACTGTCATAGGCAGTCATATCGATGGTCAGGGGGGTAATCGAGACATAGCCCTGCTCGATGGCAGCAAAATCGGTGCCTTCACCGGCATCCTGCTGGCTGCCGGGGGGGCCGATCCAGTAGATGGGCTGGCCACGGGGATCCTCGGTGCAGATCACCGACTCCGCCCGGTGGCGATTGCCAAGGCGGGTGGTCTTGATCCCCTTGATCTGCTCGAGGGGCAAGTCCGGCACGTTGACGTTGAGGATCTGATCGGCAGGCAGGGGGTGTTTCATCAGCCCCTTCACCAGCAGGGCCGCATAGTGGGCCGCCGTGGCGAAGTGGGTCTTGCCTACCAGCGAGATGGCGATGGAGGGGTAGCCAAGATGGCGCCCCTCGGTGGCCGCGGCGACCGTCCCCGAGTAGATGACATCATCCCCCAGGTTGGCGCCGTGGTTGATGCCGGCCACCACCATGTCGGGTTCAGGGCGCACCAGCTCGTTGACCGCCAGATGCACGCAGTCGGTCGGCGTCCCCTTCACCGCATAGCTCTCGCACCCATTAAAGCCGTTTTCTGCGATGCGGGTAACCCGCAGCGGTACTTCCAGCGTCAGGGAGTGACTCGCGCCGCTGCGGTTGCGGTCCGGCGCCACCACAATGACCTCACCACAGGCGCACAGCGCCTCGCTGAGGGCACGAATACCCTCGGCATGCACACCATCATCATTACTGACCAGAATTCGCATCGGTCTGATTCCTGAAACCGTGATCGGCCTCTTCGGCCTGCATTAACTCGCGCACCACGCTGGTGGCAAACGCGCCCGCCGGCAGGAAGAAGGAGAGGGTCAGCGCCTCGCCGTCCAGCTGCCAGCTCATCTGCTCCGGCTTGAGCAGCAGCGGGCGGCGGTCCTGATCCAGCCCGGCCTTCTCCAGCCCGTCACACCAATCGCTGTAAGGAGCCAACACAGCCTGTTCGAACTCGGCAGCGGCGCCCTGACTGGCCAGGCGGCCACGGCCCCACTGGGGGGCGGTGAGCTGCACATCGCCGGAGGCGAGACGCGCTTCCAGCTCGGGGGTCACGCTCTCTTCGCTGAAGATGGAGTGGCTGCCCTTGAGCATCACGCAATCACCGGCCAGCAGCTGATGAGCCAGCCCCTGCTCGATACGGGCGCTGACAATGGCGTTGAACAGCATGCTGCGGGCGGCAGAGAGGTAGAGGGAACGCTTGTTGCGATCCTTGATCCGCTTGCCGGCAAACATCGCCTTGGCCGCTTCCAGGTTGTTGCCATCGCGGCCAAAACGCTGCTCACCATAGTAATTGGGCACGCCCTGAGTGGCGATGGCCTGCAGGCGCGCTTCCAGCCCGTCGGCCTGTTCCAGACCGGTGAGACGCAGGGTGAAGTGGTTGCCCTTGAGGTAGCCAACCCGCAATTTGCGGTTGTGACGCCTGGCTTGCAGGATCTGGATGCTGTCGCTCTCGATGACCGACAAATCCGGCTCGGCCTTGCCTGGCAGGTGAATGCCAAACCACTGCTCGGTCACCGCGTGACGATCCTTCAGGCCCGCCCAGGTCACCGCATTGCGGTTGACCCCGGCCGCGTCGGCCAGCAGACCCGCTACCCAGGCGGTGTTTTCGCCGGTTTTGCGCACCCGGACGAAGATATGCTCCCCTTCCCCGCAGGGCTCGAAGCCGAGATCTTCATTGACCACGAAGTCGGCGGCCTCGGCCTTGAGGATACCGCGGGCGGTGGGCGCCCCGTGCAGATAGGCAAGTTGTTCCAGCATTATTGTTTCACCAGTAGGACGACGGCTTCGGTGGCGATCCCTTCCTTGCGCCCCGTAAACCCAAGCTGTTCGGTGGTGGTCGCCTTGACGTTCACCCGGTTCAAATCACATTGCAGATCGGCGGCCAGCACGGCGCACATGGCGTCGATATGGGGGGCCATTTGGGGGCCTGGGCTATGATGGTCACATCCAGGTTGCCGATGGCATACCCCGCCTTCTGTACCCGGGCCAAGACATCACGCAGCAGAATGCGACTGTCGATCCCCTTGAACTCGGCAGCGGTATCGGGGAAGTGGCGACCGATGTCACCGGCACCGATGGCCCCCAGCAGGGCATCGCTTACCGCGTGCAGCACCACATCGCCGTCGGAGTGGGCAACCAGCCCCTGCTCGTAGGGAACCGGCACGCCACCCAGCATGCAGGGACCAACACCACCAAATTTATGAACATCAAAACCATGACCAATGCGCATCATCAGCGGCAACCTCCCAACATGCTGAAACCAACCCCATCAATTTTGTGTACGTCCACACCATGTCCAATCCGGATCATGCTAACTCCTTGTTCGGGCCTGTTTGTTCGAGACACTCTGCTCTGAACGGTCTGTTCTGACTGAGGGGCTTATGACTGCTGGCTTAAAAACAGCCCCGCCAGCGACAAATCTTCCGGCCGGGTCACTTTGATATTGTCGGCGCGCCCCTCCACCATGCGCACCGCGAATCCGGCCCGCTCCATGGCGGAGGCCTCGTCGGTGATGGTGGCGCCCAGCAATAGCCCCTCTTCCAGCGCCCGCTTCAGGACTCGGGTCGGGAACATCTGCGGCGTCAGGGCATGCCAGAGCTGCTCGCGCTCGACGGTGGCGATGATATTGCCCTCCCCATCGGAGCGTTTCATGGTATCGCGCACCCGACTGCCGAGAATGGCGCCGCCGCAGTTCATGGCCGCGGCAATCAGCGCATCGAGATCGCCGTGAGTCAGGCAAGGGCGGGCCGCATCGTGCACCAGCACCCACTCCCCTTGCGCCACATGGAGGCCATTGAGGACGGAAAAGGCGCGCTCGGCGCCTCCCTCTACCCGCACAATGCGCGGGTCGGCCGCCACGGGCAGGGCCTCGAACCAGCGGTCATGGGGCGCCAGCGCCACGATCACCTGGGCGATGGCCGGGTGGGAGAGCAGCCGCTCCAGGGTATGTTCGAGAATGGTTTTACCCGCCAGTTGCAGGTACTGCTTGGGGCAATCGGCCCCCATCCGGCTGCCGATACCGGCGGCAGGGACGATCGCCGTCAGGCCGGATACCCGGCTGGCATCAGTCATCGTAGGGCTCATCGTCCGGCGCTGTCTCTTTGTCTTTCTCTTTGGGGATGATCCGGTAGAAGGTCTCCCCCTGCTTGATGTAACCCAGATCGTTGCGCGACAACTCCTCGATGGCCTCGAGGCCAGAGGTGAGATCATCTATCTCGCGGTAAATGAGGTCGTTACGATCCTTGAGAGTCTGGTTGTCCCGCTGTTGCTGCGAGATGGCCTCCGACAGGTTCTGATAATCGGATAGCCCGTTCTTCCCCAGCCAGAGGTCATATTGCAGTCCCCCCAGCAGGAGGATCAGGATCAGGGTGAATAGCCGCATGCACTAGGTCTCCTTCAGGCGGCCTAGTGTCCCATATTCGGTGCCAAGACAAAAGAAAGCGAGCACCCGGGAGCCACCGGCCGAACATAAAAAAGTACCCAAGAGTGAATCAGATAGCACAAAGCCCCGCCAAACCGGTGCAAGGATGGCCAACCAGGGCGCTCCTTGTCCGGTGACGGGGCTCTCAATCAGAAAGCGGTAAGGGGGATCAGTTCACCACGACCGGTTCTCCCGCGCTCTCGGCCGGAGTGTTGTACTCCTCCTCGGCATCGCGGAAACGCTCCAGCATCGCTTTTGAGGGCGCTTCGCCCAGCAGACTGCCCACCACGATGGCCAGCAGCGCAAACAGGAAGCCCGGGATGATCTCATACAGCCCCAGCCAGCCGAACTGCTTCCAGACGATGACGGTGATGGCACCGACCAGCATGCCCGCCAGCGCGCCGTTGCGGGTCATCCGCGGCCACAGCACGGAGAGCAGCACCACGGGACCAAAGGCGGCACCGAAACCGGCCCAAGCGTAGCTCACCAGCCCCAGCACCCGGTTTTCCGGATTCATGGCAACGGCGATGGCAATCACCGCGATCAGCAGCACCATCAGGCGCCCCACCCACACCAGCTCACGCTGGGAGGCGTTCTTGCGCAGGAAGGGCTTGTAGAGATCCTCGGTAATGGCGCTGGAGCAGACCAGTAATTGACAACTTAGAGTGCTCATTACCGCCGCCAGAATAGCGGAGAGCAGCACACCGGCGATCCAGGGGTTGAACAGGATCTTGGAGAGCTCGATAAAGACCCGTTCCGGGTTGCCGGTCACTCCAGCCGCCACTTCCGGGAAGCGGGCGAAGTAGGCCAGCCCGAAGAAACCGATGGCCACCGCGCCTGCGAGGCAGAACACCATCCATGTCATGCTGATGCGGCGAGCATTGGCCATGGAGTGGTGGGAGTCGGCTGCCATGAAGCGGGCCAGAATGTGTGGCTGACCGAAGTAACCAAGGCCCCAGGCCATCAGCGAGACAATAGCGATCACATCCAGATTCTTGAACATGTCGAGGTTGGTAGCGCTCTTGGCGGCCACCTCGATCATGGCGCTGTCCACCCCGCCAACGGCGATGATGACGAAGACCGGGGTCAGGATCAGGGCGAAGATCATCAGGGTTGCCTGCACCGTGTCGGTCCAGCTCACCGCCAGGAAGCCGCCAAAGAAGGTGTAGGTGATGGTGGCGGCGGCACCGACCCAGAGGGCGGTGTTGTAATCCATGCCGAAGGTGCTCTCAAAGAGACGGGCACCGGCCACCACGCCGGAGGCGCAATAGATGGTGAAGAACAGCAGGATCACCAGCGCCGAGAGGATGCGCAGCACCTTGCTGTGATCTTCAAAGCGGTAGGTGAAGTAGTCCGGCAGGGTTAGGGCATTGCGGTTCTTCTCGGTATGTACCCGCAGGCGACCCGCTACCCAGCGCCAGTTGAGGTAGGCGCCGATGACCAGACCGATGGCGATCCAGCTCTCGGAGATGCCGCTGACGAAGACGGCGCCGGGCAGGCCCATCAGCAGCCAGCCGCTCATGTCGGAGGCGCCGGCAGAGAGAGCGGTAACCCAGCTTCCCATTCGGCGACCGCCCAGAATGTAGTCATCAAAGTTGCGGGTGGCGCGATAGGCGACGAAGCCGATCAACACCATTCCGAGGATATACACCAGGAAGGTGATTAACATGGGTGTGCTAGCTGTCATGCAAAACTCCGTTTTGTGTCATTTTCTGCCCGCTCTGGTGACGGGCTCATCCCTAAAAAACCGGCCTAGCTTAATCAGCCGTTCGCGCCAGCTCAACCACTTTTAACAAACACAAAACACAATAAAAACCTTTGCGCATCAAATCATCTGCCGCATCAAGAGGATGGCGCCAGATTTCCTGCCGTTGCCGTGATGGTCATCTCGCAGCGCCAGCCGCTACTGAGCGTTATGTTTTCACATTTTGTTACTATCCATTTTTTTACAAGCCAGCGCCCCGCTCCTACACTCCCCGCCCTGTCTCATCACACCAGTCAGAGGTCGGCACCATGTCATCTCATCTGTCACACCTGCGAACCCTCGCCCGCCGCCTTCACCCGGTGGAGGAGTCGGGTCATCTCATCCGACGGGCCAAGTATGTGGGGCGTCTCTGGCTCAATCCCGGCGCCCGCGCCCTCTATCGCCAGCAGCAGGAGCAACCGCTGCTGGCGCAGGCGATCAGCCGCTTTCCCGATATTCTGGAAAAGCCGATCCACCCCTATCGCCACAAGGGGCTCCGCAAGCGCCTGCGAGCCGGGCTTATCAGCGGCCACTACCAGCAGCTGGCACGTCAGCTGCCCAAGGCGCAACAACTGGCAATCTACAGCGGGCGCGGCCTGCTGCTGGCCCAGTGGCAGAGCGACAAGCTGACGACCCCCCTGACCCTGCAACTGGATTACCAAACCCACATGGGCAAAGAGGGGGAGATGAGCCTGACCCTCAAGCTGGGTGACGCGGCGCTCTATTACATGGCCCTCAATCTGCGCCCCGCGCCCAGCCCGACCCTCGAGATCTGCTCGCTGCAGGGCGGCAAGGGGCAGAGCGAGGAGATCAAGCTGGTCACCAAGGCGTGCGGCGGGCTGCGCCCCATGTCCCTGCTGGTCTATATGGCCGCCGAGCTGGCCCGGGGGCTGGCGTGCAAGAGCCTGCTCGGGATCCGCACCCAAAGCCACGTCTATCAGAGCAGCAAGCGCACTGCCGATCGGGTCAAGTTCGATCTCGACGGTTTGTGGCAGGAGCATCAGGGCTGCGTGCAGGATGAACTCTGGATGAGCCTGCCGCTGGAAGTGCCCCGCAAGACGCTGGAGGAGATCCCCTCCCGCAAACGGGCCAGCTACAAGGCGCGCTATCAGCTGCTCGACCAGCTCGGTAGCGAGCTGCAGGCAAATCTGCTACGAAGCTGAGTCAGCACAGCAGAAACACAAAGGGCGAACAGCATGCTGTTCGCCCTTTGTCATGACGGGGATTTGCCGTTAGCGGTTGATCGCCATCGGCATGCCGTTGCGCTGCTCCAGCGCCTGCTTCACCAGTTGGGAGTCGCTGTCGGCGTGGGCAATGAAGCGGGTCACCGCCGGAGTCATCGGCAGCGGTGCCGGCAGCTTGGAGTTGAACTCCTCTTCGCTGCGCGACAGCGGCTGATGCACTTCCAGATAGCGGACACCGTTGGGCTCGAGAGAGGCCTTGATCGGCTGGTTGACGAACTGGACGCGAGTACCGACCGGTACCTGCTTGAACAGGTAGGCGATGTCGTCGTTGCGCAGACGCACGCAACCGTGGCTCACCCGCAGGCCGATGCCGAAGTTGGCGTTGGTACCGTGGATGGCGTACATCTTGCCGATGTAGAGGGCAAACAGACCCATGGGGTTGTCCGGACCGGCCGGCCATACCGCAGGCAGGCTCTCGCCACGGGCGGCATACTCGGCATGCATCTTGGCGGTCGGGGTCCAGGTCGGGCCCGCTTTCTTGCGCTGCACGCTGGTCACCCAGTTTTCCGGGGTGTCGGTACCTAGCTGGCCGATGCCGATGGGCAGCACTTCCACCACTTTTTTACCCTTGGGGTAGTAGTAGAGGCGCATCTCGGCCACGTTCAGCACGATCCCTTCACGGGGTGCATCCGGCAGGATCAGTTGCTGGGGGATCACCAGCTTCTCGCCGGTCTGTACCAGCAGGGGATCCGCATCGGGGTTGGCTTCGGTCATGTTGGTGAGCCCCAGCTGGAATTTGGCCGCAATGGCCTCCAGCGGCTGGCCGTTCTCTTCGGCCGGAACCACATATTCCAGATTTTCCCCTACCAGACGGCTGTTGGCCGCAGGCAGAGCATATTCAACAGCGAAAACCGGCGCAGCGGTCAGCAGCAGGCTGTAGCAGAGTGTTGCCACACTATTGCGAAGGAGCTTCATAACTTTCCCATGATGATGACTTGAAGTGACGTCTCTGGGCTGGCAGCTGATCAAGAGGGGATCAGGGGCGCGAAGAGAAGGCCGCCATTTTTCTCCTCTGCACGGCAAATTTCAACTGACAAGTGGCGACGGGTCGATGATTAATATGCTGTTTTTTCCACGTCCTCGACCCGCCCCATTTCCCTGTTTATCCCCGTTGCCAGGCACGCATATCGTAACCTGTGGGAGATTGATGCAACCGCAGATGAAATTGCTCAATGATGGCGAAGATATGGTCGAAAATATCGGCCTGGATCCCTTCGTAATCAGCCCATGCGGTAGTCGCGGTAAAGCAGTAAATTTCCAGCGGCAGACCGTCTGACGTGGGTGCCAGCTGGCGCACCATCAGGGTCATGTCCTTGCGAATGCCGGGGTGGGCGCGCAGGTAGGCATCCAGATAGGCGCGCAGGGTACCGAGGTTGGTGAGGTGACGACCGTTGATGGGGCAGCTCAGGGCATAGCTCAGCTGCTGGTTGTAGGCACTCAGCTCCTGCTCCTTGCGGCTCAGATAGGGAGCCAACAGTTGCGCCTGCTTGAGCTGCAACTGCTCATCGGCCGTCAGAAAGCGCACACTGGTCATGTCGATATTGACGCTGCGCTTGATGCGGCGGCCACCGGACTCGGTCATCCCCTGCCAGTTCTTGAAAGAGTCGGAGATCAGGGCATAGGTGGGAATGGTGGTGATGGTCTTGTCCCAGTTCGACACCTTGACCGTGGTGAGGCCAATATCGGTCACCTCGCCATCGGCGCCGTACTTGTCCATCTGCAACCAGTCACCAACGCTCAGCATCCGGTTGGCGGAGAGCTGGATCCCCGCCACCAGCCCGAGGATGGGGTCCTTGAATACCAGCATCAGCACTGCGGTCATGGCACCCAGACCGCTGAACAGGAACAACGGCGACTTGCCGAGCAGCAGGGCGATCATCAGGATGCCCACCAGAATGCTGCCTACCAGCTTGGCCCCCTGGAAGATGCCGCGCAGGGGCAAATCCCGACCAAGGCGGGTGTAACGGCTCACCGACAACAGGCAGTCGAGCAGGGCAAAGAAGGCCAGCAGCAGGAACAGCAAAATCCAGAGCTGGGCAACCATCTCGATAAGCTTGAGGCTGTCCGATTGACGAGGCAGCCAGATCTCCGCCTGACCGAGTAGCACGGCCCCCTGCAAAACGAAGGCGAGCCGGTTGAAGAGACGCTGTTGCAACTGGGGCGGCAGCCACACCTGCTTGGCCTTGCCGAGGATCCCCACCAGCCGGACCAGCAGCACCCGGTGCAGCGCCATGTGCAGCAGCAACGAGGTGATGACGATAAAGCCCAGCGCGATCACCAGCGCCATCAGGCTGGTCACTTCCACCCCAAGGCCCGACAACCAGTTAAAAAACGCCTCTTTCATTGCTCTCTCCCGAACCGGGCAGCCCGCTGGCTGCAAAAACAGTGGTGGTCAGGGTACCGCTCCCCTCCCCCATGTCAAATCGGTGAACGCCAGAAATGACAACGCCCGGCACAGGCCGGGCGTTGTTGCAAAGCGAGGCTGGCTTAGCAGACCAGGCTCAGGGCATCGCGAGCGATGACCAGCTCTTCGTTGGTCGGGATCACCATGGCACAACGGCTGCCGGCGGTGGTGATGCGACCTTCACCACCCAGTACCGCGGCGTTGTTGGCCTCTTTGTCCACCTTGAAGCCGAACAGGGCCAGACGGTTCAGCACCATCTCGCGCACCATGGCGGCGTTCTCACCGATACCGCCGGTGAAGACCACGGCGTCCAGACGACCGTCCATCGCAGCGGCATAGGCGCCGACATACTTGGCCACACGGTAGGTGAAGACATCCAGCGCACGCTTGGCACCGGCGTCGGTGGCGTAGTTGGTGGTGACGTAGCGGCAGTCGCTGCTCGCTTCGGTCATCCCCAGCAGACCGGACTCACGGGTCAGGGTGTGGTTGATCTGCTCCACGCTGTAACCAAGCTGGTCGTGCATGAAGAAGACCACGGCCGGATCGATATCACCGGAGCGGGTACCCATCGCCAGACCTTCCAGCGGAGTCAGACCCATGGAGGTGTCAACGGATTCGCCGTTCTTGATGGCGCAGACAGAGGCACCGTTACCCAGGTGGCAGTTAATGATGTTCAGCTCATTCAACGGCTTGCCCAGCTCTTTCGCCGCTTCTTCCGCGATGTAGCGGTGAGAAGTACCGTGGGCACCGTAACGACGGATGCCGTGTTCGCGGTAGAGCTTGTGCGGCAGCGCATAGAGGTAGGCCTCTTGCGGCAGGGTCTGGTGGAACGCGGTGTCGAAGACGGCCACGTTCTTCTCGGACAGCTGCGGGAACACTTTCAGCGCGGCGCGAATACCGATGAGGTGGGCCGGGTTGTGCAGCGGGGCGAACGGAATGGCGGCTTCGATACCGGCGATCACGCCGTCATCGATACGCACGGAGCGAGAGAACTGCTCGCCACCGTGTACGATTCGGTGACCGATGGCCACCAGTTGCTCGGCAAGAGTCGGATCCTGCGGCAGGATGTGACCCACGATATGGTCGAGGGCCTCCTGGTGAGCGGCACCCGCTCCCAGCATGGCTTCGCCCTTGACCCCGTGGAGTTTCCATTTGATACGTGCATCATCCAGATTGAAGCATTCGGCCAGGCCGGACAGCATGTCCTCACCTGTTTCGGCGTCCATTACGGCAAATTTCAGGGAAGAGCTACCGCAGTTAAGGATCAATACCAACTTGCTCATTTTCTACATCTTCCTGTGCTTCGGCTTTATGCCGACAGTGTCGTGTCATCCAAAAGAGGATGGGATTCCCCTGCCGGGGGCTTATGGTCGCAGGAGGGTGCGTCCAATTTTTCAATTCTTGCTCTTGAAAGAGCGATCGCAACTTGTGGTGCGTATCACTGGTTTCAATGCTTGCAAGCCTCAATGCATCAGCAGCACAGGGCTCGCCTCAATGGGAGTGCTCAGGCGATAGCCAGCAGATCCTTGTGTACCTTGACCACCAGCTTCTTCACCTTGGCGGGCTGGTTGAAGGTACAGAGCGGGCGGTGCAGTTCGCCCGGCCAGAAGATGGCGAAATCGCCCGGTTGCAGCGCCAGATAGCTGGTCTGCTCGTCATCGACAAACCAGAGGTCGGGATGGGGATGGTCGGCGCCGTCGCTCACGTAGTCGTGGGGGCCCACACCTATCCACTCTTCACCGCGCAGCAGCAACTGGATATCGAGATACTGCTGATGGAATTCGCCACGGCGATCCGCGGCTGGCTCGGTCAGATCTTCGCTCACCAGACAGAACAGATTGAGGCCATCGATCTCGCTCTTGCCGAGCGGAGCGTCACCCCAGTGAGCCACGCTCTTCACCACCTCGGCCATGATGCGGGCCAGCGGGGCGGGCAGCGGCGTCCGCTGCAGGGTGTTCAGGCTACCGGTGATCATGGCGTCTGTTTCCTGTTAGGTATATCTGGGCGGCATCTTTGCCAGCCAATGAAAAAGGACCTGTGACAGGTCCTTCAATAATGCCGTCTGCAATCCGTGCAAACCGGTTTAGAGCTTTTGCTCATGTTCAGCTATATGGGCACTGTTACACACTCGTCAGCACCTTGCCAAGAGACATAATCCCATTTTCATAGTGATCGTACCAGCTGAAACCATATTATTCACCACCCTTTTCCCCTCGACTTTGACCAGACGCAAAAACGGGCGCATCAGCGCCCGTTTTTTTCGCAAAACCGTTTAGATACCGGTTTCATTCAAGCCTTTTTGGCGTTTTCCACCGGTTTGGCGTACATGGCTCGCCAGATCGCCTTGTGCTCTTCCGGCACCTCTGACTGACGGGTCAGGAAGGCCGCCTGCTCGATGGTGTTGGCCTTGCCGGAGACATCGGCCGCCAGATAGTTGCTGGGGAACAGGTGGTAGCTGCTCCAGATCGCCTTGTCGATCAGCGCGGCCAGTTCGTCCGGATCGCTGAAGCCCTCGGTGATCGGCGCGCCGAAGGAGACGTGTACCCGCCCCTTCATGCCGACGATACCGGCGACGATACTCTCGATATCCTCGAACTCGCCCTTCTCATAGCTGCCGTTGACCGACTTCTCGTAGAGCTCGCGCGCCTTCGCCTTGTCGGTCGGATCCAGCTCGTAGCTGATGCTGACCGGCACGATATTGAGGCTGCGCATGTACTCGACGAAGTCGATCTTCTGCTTCTTGCCGTCGACGTAGAACATCTTGAGGATGGCGGGATCTGTCTTGTCATCGCCATTCTTGGCGCGTCCTTCCTTCTGGGCGATCCAGATGGAGTGACCTTCGTGAACCGAGTTGCCGATATAGGCAGACAGCTCGCCGAGCGCCTTCATCATCTCTCGCGGCCCCTTGGCGGAGCGTTTGACGATAAAGCTCTTGTTGAGTTTCATCAGCTCGGTGGCACAGGGTTTGCGCAGCAGGTTGTCACCGATGGCGATGCGCACGGTATCGAAACCGTGGGTGTGCAGCCCCCAGTTGACGAACGCCGGATCCATAGCGATGTCTCTGTGGTTGGAGACAAACAGATAGCCCTGCTCTTTCTTCAGATGCTCGATCCCGGAGAAGGTCACCCCCTTGGTGGAGGTGGCGATCATGCGGGACATGTACCGTGTGACCCCCATCTGGACCTGATGCACAGTGGTCACTTTTGACCATTTGCGGCGCAGGAACAGGCGGATCATCGGGCGGATGGCCCAACCCAGCCAGCTCATCAGAGAACCGAAACGATACTTGGCGATGGCGCCGATAAATTCATCATCCTGGATCAGCCGTTCGATGGCTGCCGGCACTTCTTCATCGCGGTAGGGGCGAATATCCGCGAATCTATCTACTTCAGTCACAATGTCAGCCTTGCATGCTAGGAAACCGCAGCCAACCCGCGTTGGCCGGGGAAAATTCAGGGCGCAATTTTACACGCTTTTATGGCAAGGGGTATGAGACAAGCATGAATAGTGAGATCTGACCAGTTTATTAATCGGATGCCAGTGCCAGCGCGACCGCCGCTTCGGCATGGATGGCGGTGGTGTCGTAGAGCGGCACCGCCGCCCGGGCATCCCCCACCAGCAGGGCAATCTCGGTGCAGCCAAGGATCACCGCCTCGGCACCCGCGGCCGCCAGCCCCTCGATAATGGCCAGATACTCGGCCCGCGATGATTCGCGGATCTCCCCCAGACAGAGCTCGTCATAGATGATCCTGTGTACCCGCTCCCGCCCGGCCTCATCGGGTACCAGCACCGCCAACCCGAAGCGCTCCTGCAAGCGCCCTTTGTAGAACTCCTGCTCCATGGTGAAGCGGGTGCCGAGCAGGCCGACCTGGGTTATCCCGTCCGCCCGCAATTTGGCCGCGGTGGCATCGGCGATATGGAGCAGCGGAATATCGATGGCCGCCTCAATCTCGGGGGCCACCTTGTGCATGGTATTGGTGCCGATCAGCAAGAAATCGGCGCCGCCATTCTGCAACTTGCGCGCCTCCGCCGCCAGCAGGCGGGCGGTAGCGGGCCAGTCACCGGCATGCTGCAGCCGCTCGATACCGGCAAAGTCGACGCTATTGAGCAGCACCCGCGCCGAGTGCAAGCCACCGAGCTGTGCCCGCACCCCGCGATTGAGCGCCTGATAGTAACTGACGGTGGACTCCCAGCTCATGCCACCCAGCAGACCGATACATTTCATAGGAACTCCTTTCATCCCAAGGGAGGGCAGAACCACGCCACCTTGCAGGCAAGGCCACGCGGACGAGATAAAAAAGGCCCCGCAGGGCCAACAAGACAGCCGGTAAAGGCCCGAGTCAACCCCGGGCTAAATCCAGATCATCCCGACACAGGCGGCCGTCGCCAGCCCCATGCCGAGATTGAAACGCCGCCACCCCCGGGCGGTGCGAATGATTTGCCGCACCTGGGCACCAAACAACACCCAGAACGCCCCGGTGTAGAGGCCGGTAATAAAGAAGATCACCAACACCCAGAGCGCAGAGGGCCAGTAAGCCTCCCCCCCCAGAGTGAAACCGCTGATGGCGGAGAGCGCCATCATCCACGCCTTGGGATTGAGCAGTTGCAGCATGGCCCCCTGATGAGCGGGAATGAGCGGACGGTTGCCCTCGGCCGGGCCGCTGGCGGTCGCCACCTTCCACGCCAGCCAGAGCAGATAGGCCGAACCGATAAGCTTGAGGCCGTCGTGCAGCAGCGGCACCTTCTCGAACACCACGCCAAGCCCCAGCGCGGTAGCGAGGATCATCAGATTGATCCCCCCCACCACCCCCACCAGCAGAGGAATCGTGCGGCGAAACCCCTGCGCCGCCCCGGCGCTGGTGAGCAACATATTGTTGGGCCCCGGCGTGCCGCAGGTAACCAGGGCAAACCCCGCCAGGGGCAGTAACCAGTTCAGATCCATCTCAACCTCTTGTCGATACAACGCCCCCGTTATGGGGAAAGCCTTCTAATATGCAGAGCCAACCCCGTGGCGACAAGTCAGAAATGCCTCTTTCTCGGCCACCTCCCCCATCAGCGCAGCACGGCTCAATACCAGAGCATCACCACGCAGAGCGCCGTCAGCAGACCGAGAGAACCGTTGAGTCGCCGCCAGCCCCGATCCGAGCTGATCCAGTTGCTCAGCTGATGGCCGAACAGTACCCAGACAAAGCAGACCGGCAGGGCCACCAGCACAAACATGACCATCACCGCCAGCTGACTCGGCCAGTAACTGGCGCCGGGCAGGCTGAACAGACTGATGGCAGAGATCCCCATCATCCACGCCTTGGGATTGAGGAACTGAAAGCCCAGCCCCTCCAGCATGGTCAGCGGACGGGCCCTCCGGGCCGGATCCCCCGGCGCCCCGGCCACCGCGATACGCCACGCCAGCCACAACAGATAGAGGCTGCCGAAGATCTGCAAACCGAGGCGTAATAAGGGCCAGCGCTCGAACAGGGGATAGAGCCCCAGCGCCAGCACCAGTTGCAACACCGGCTGCCCCAACCCTACCCCGAGCAGATGTGGCAGGGTGCGACGCACCCCGAAGTTGGCACCGGAAGCCGTCAGCATCAGGTTGTTGGGCCCCGGCGTACCGCAGGTGAGTACGGCAAAACCGAACAGGGTGACATACCACTCCATCGTCATATTGTGACTCCTTGCTCGCCACATTGTATCGATACAATGTGTGCTATTTAGTTGTTATCAGGTTGAAATTCACGCTATATTGACAACAAATTTTGATCAATGGATTTATTGTCACCATGACAATCTGGACGCCCGACCTTACGGCCTTCGATGGCCCCCTCTACCTCAAGCTGGTCAAAGCGATCGAACAGGGGATCGCGAATGGCGAGCTGCCACTGCAGACCCGATTGCCTACCCACCGATCCCTGGCGGATCGTCTGGGTGTCACCGTCGGCACCGTCACCCGCGCCTACAGCGAGGCGGAGCGGCGCGGCCTGCTGGCCGCCCGGGTGGGCCACGGCACCTGGGTCAAGGGAGCGAACACGGATCCCGCCAATGAGTGGGTGATCCGCCAGGAGGAGGGGCACCGCATCGAGCTGTGGCAGAACCTGCCGGTGCAGCTGGATCGGGCGGCCATCATTCGCCCCATGCTGGGGGAAGTGGCGGACGGGGATCTCAACGCCCTGCTCGGCTACGACAAGGAGGCGGGACGACCGGATCAGCGCCAGCAGTTCGTCAACTGGCTGGCGGAGCAAGGGGTGGCCTGCAGTGAGGATCGCCTGCTGTTCAGCCACGGCGCCCAGCACGGCATCATGCTGGCGCTGCTGGCGACCGGCTGCGTGGGGGAGACCATCCTGTGCGAGGGGCTGAGCTACCCCGGTATGCTGGGCAATGCCCGTCAGCTGAAGAATCAGGTGGTGGGACTGGCGATGGACGAGGAGGGGCTGCTGCCCGAGGCGCTGGACGCCGCCTGCCGCACCCGCCGGGCCAAGCTGCTCTACCTCACCCCGACCCTGCAAAACCCCACCACCGCCATCATGAGTCTGGCGCGGCGGGAGGCCATCGTCGCCATCGCCCGTCGCCACGATCTGCTGATCATCGAGGATGACGTCAACGGCCTGCTGCCCCAGCAACCTGTGATCCCTCTGGTCAATCTGGCGCCGGAGCGGGTCATCTATCTGGGCAGTCTGGCCAAGATCGCCTGCGGCGGCCTGCGGGTCGGCTTCGTGCTTACGCCCCGCGCCCTGCGCAGCGCCTTCGCCCAGACCATGCGGCTGTCGAGCTGGATGGTGAGCCCGCTGCTGATCGAGCTCGCCTGCAAAATGGTCAGTCAGCGCCAGATCATGCCGCTGGTCGAGCAGCAGCGGGAGATCCTCAAACGCCGTGGCGAACTGCTGCGCCACCTGCTGCCTGCCGCCCGCTGGCAGCCGGGCAGCATGCACGCCTGGCTGCCGCTGCCTGAGCCCTGGCGCAGCCAGCAGTTTGCTGCCGCCGCCGACGCCCTTGACGTTGGCGTGGCGAGCGGGGAACACTTCGCCGCCGGTCAGTTTGCCGCTCCGCAGGGGGTGCGCCTGAGCCTGAGCCAACCCGCCACCGACGCCCGGGTCGGCGAAGGGCTGGCCCGTCTGGCCCAACTGCTGCAGGGGACGCCCCCCAGCAATCCCCTGCTATAGTCAGGGCCAGCCGACCTGACCTTCACGCTTCATCGTCATAGCCAAGGAGATGCCGTGCCCCCCATCAGAGCCGCCCTGCTGCTTGCCACCCTGTTGCTGGGTGGCTGCGCATCGTCAACGACCCACCAACAGCTGGGGGCCGCGCTCAGTGGACTAGAAGGGGAGTTGCAACGACTGGAAGAGGAGCTGGCGGCGATGAACGGCCTGCACTATCAAAAGGCGATCGATGCACCGCTCAGTTTGCGCCGCGCACTCGGGGCGCCGCAGCCCACCCCAGAGGGGCTGGTGCCGGTGGCCAGCAAGCTGGAAGATGGGCCACTCCTTCGCTATCAATACCGACTGCCAGCGGGGATGGCGAGCCTGCCCCAGGACAACCTCTGCCAGCGCTACGAGTTCGAGCTGCGTCATCTGGGCCGCCTCGGCAAGCTGGAATTAAACTGGCTGGGGGAACAGGGCAAGGGGTCGCGGCTGATCCGCCAGAGCGACTGCCCCTTCGGGACGCAGACCCGCCCTCGGCAATAACAGGTTGCCGCCCTGAGAGGTGGCATAACCGATTGAAATAACAGCCCATAGTGCGCCCTCCAGCACCCTGCTGGCTACTGTCAGCTTTTCACTCAGCGAGTGCTGTGCCTATGTTCCTCTTGGGTCTACCATAATCAACCTAATGGTTTGTTCACAGGAAGTACGTGCATGACGATACTGCTGCTCGAAGAGGATCCCCTGCTCCGTAGCGCCATCACCCGGGAACTGACCGAACAGGGGGTGCCCGCCGACCGGATCCACTACCACAGCCATCCAAACCACGAGCGCAGCGGCCTGCTGGCCCTGCTGCAACAGCACGCCTTCGACGCCATCATCTGTCAGCAGGACAAGCAGCAGGATCTTGACGGAGCCCGGCTGCTGCACGAAGCGCACTATCTCGGCCTGCTGCAACCCGGTTGCGTATTGCTGCTGCTCGATGCCGATCAGAGCGAGCAGGAGTTTCTCCCCTCGGATCTCTACTTCTCCCTCTATCTGCCCCTCCCCTTCATGAGCCAACAGCTCACCGCGGTGCTCGGCCAGCTGGTGAAGTTAAGCAACCTGACCCGCACGCTGGCCGCCCCCATTTTGCTGCGGGAATGGCAACTGGCTACCGCCCTCTGTGAAGACTTGCTGTTTCAACGGGAGAATCGCTCGCTGACCCCCTGGCTGGATCGACTCAAGGGCTATCTGCTGCTGCAATCAGCCGAGCGGATCACTGCCGCCCAGCATTATGCCCTCTGTGCCAACGAATATCAGGCGAGCTGGCCAAGGGCCGGGCTCTTCTACGCCATGCTGGGGCTCGGCAAATTGCAGAGCGCCCGGACCGACTTGCAGCGCCATCAGGCCAGCGTCTCGATGGCCACCCGGCTGGAGCTGCAACTCGCCAGCCAGCTGCATCAGCATCACTGGCTGGCGGCATGGGAGACCATGGGAGAGCTGCTGCAGATCCGCCCCCATCAGCCGCGCTGGCATCAGCTGGCGATGTTGCTCGGGCTGGTGCTGCAGGATGAGGAGAAGGTGTTGGAGCAGGCCAACAGCCTGACCCTGCGCCACTTCGGCGAGCAGCGCGTCCGGCTCGCCATCGACAGCTTCATGCTCAATGCCAGTCTGGCGGTGCTGTGGCACGCCCCGTCCAGCAACCGGATCCGCTCCCTGCAACAGGAGTGGGAGCACCTCAAACGCACCGTCCACCTGCACCCCCACGAATATGAGCTGCTGCAGGCGCTGATGCTGGGGCTGGATTACCGCTTCGACGAGGCGCTGATCCTGATTGCCCACCACCAGCCGGATGAGGGGAGCGACAACCACCTCACCCTGCTGCTCGGCTTTGCTGTCAGCCAGTTCTGCGGTTTGCCGCACCACGCCCAGCGCTACCTGACCCAGCTGACCCAATACCGCGTCAGGGTTGCGCCCCACCCGCTCACCCGCCAGCTGTTCCACCATCTGGTGGCCGAGCTGGGCCTGCGTCTGACGGCGAGAGAACAACGGCTGAACGAACTGCGCCAGCTACGCCACAAGGCGATGCAGGCCAGCCAGTATCAGACAGCCCTGCAAGCGGGCTTGCAACTGCTGGAGGAGTTCCCCGCTCTGCCGGGCGATGCCTGGCAACTGCTGGAGCTGCTGCAACACAGTTGGCCAGCGGGTATGGCCGCCCCCAGGGTGGCGCTGCTGGTCGATACCCTGGAGCGGCGCCTCAAGCACAGCCCCGCGTTTCTCGATCAACATGCCCAGCAGTACCAGCGCACCCTGCAGGAGATCCGCACCCATCTTCAGCCGCACCTCTCCGGCAGCGGCCCCTCCTGCCTTGTCGCAGGGCAGCCCGAGCCATGATGATGCTGGCGGCTTGCAAACCGGCATTGTCGGCAAAGCCAATATAGAGAGAGGGGAGCCTTGGCTCCCCTCTCTCTATTTGTTCTCTATCAGCTAGTGGCGATAAGCGTTGGCTCAAACCAGCGCGTCACTCTCCAGCGCAGCCTTGAGAAAATCTTTCCAGCTGATGATGCCGACCAGGGCGCCATTCTCCAGCACCGGCAGGCAGGAGACCCCCTCCTCCAGCATCAGCTTGACGCCGTCGCGCACGGTGAGATGGGGAGCGATGGTAACGGGGTGGCGGCTCATGATCTGGTGGGCCCGCTTGTTGAGGGTTTCGGTATCGCGGCTCATCTCGGCTTCGGAGTCGAGATAGGGGCTGATGGCGCGGAACAGATCCCGATCCGAGATGACCCCCACCAGCTCCTCCTCTTCCAGCACCAGCAGGTGGCGAAAGTGTGCCTGCTCGAAGATATCCTTGATGACACTGAGTCGATCATCCATTGAAACGGTGGCGACCCGGGTCGTCATAATATCCCTGATATGCATGCTAACCTCCCGTAACCAAACTGGTTTCTCTGTTATGGCATGTTTTTGCAGCGCCAGCCAGTGGCCAGCCCTCCGCTACAGTGCAAATCAGCGTCATTTCACGTAAGATCCGCGCCAGTTTTTCTCCTCCATTTTGAGCAAGCAGATCCCACCCATGATAGTTGCCAGTCAAATCGAACTGATCCGCGGCGGCCGCAAGCTGCTGGACAACGCCTCCGCCACCATTCACCCCGGCCACAAAGTGGGTCTGGTGGGCAAAAACGGCTGTGGCAAGTCCACCTTTTTTGCACTGGTACGGGGCGAGCTGGCCATCGACAGCGGCACCTTCAGCCTGCCCGCTGGCTGGCAGATTGCAGGCGTCGCGCAGGAGACCCCGGCGCTCGACTGCTCCGCGCTCGAGTACGTGATCGACGGCGACAAGGAGTTCCGCTCGCTGGAAGCCCAGCTGGTGCAGGCCGAACAGGATGACAATGGGTTGCTGGTAGCCGAGCTGCACGGTCGCCTCGATACCATCGGCGCCTACAGCATTCGCGCCCGCGCCGCCGAGCTGCTGCACGGCCTCGGTTTCAGCGACGAGCAGCTGAGCTCGCCGGTGCGCAGCTTCTCCGGTGGCTGGCGCATGCGCCTCAACCTCGCTCAGGCGCTGCTCTGCCGCTCCGATCTGCTGCTGCTCGATGAACCGACCAACCACCTGGATCTCGACGCCGTCATCTGGCTGGAGAAGTGGCTCAAGGGCTATCAGGGCACGTTGGTGCTCATCTCTCACGACCGTGATTTCCTCGATTCGGTCATCAGCCGCATCATCCATATCGAGAACGGCAAGCTCAACGAATACACCGGCGGCTACTCCGACTTCGAACTGCAGCGCGCCGAACATCTGGCCCAGCAGCAGTCGATGTACGAGAAGCAACAGCGGGAGATGTCCCACATGCAGGCGTATGTGGACCGCTTCCGCTACAAGGCCTCCAAAGCCCGTCAGGCCCAGAGCCGCCTGAAAGCGATGGAGCGGATGGAGAAGATCCTGCCCGCCCACGCAGACTCCGAATTCAGCTTCGAGTTTCGCGAGCCGTCTGCCCTGCCGACCCCGCTGATCGCCATGGAGAACCTCAGTGCCGGTTACGGCGACAAGGTGATCCTGGAGAAGATCAAACTCAATCTGGTACCGGGTTCGCGCATCGGTCTGCTCGGTCGTAACGGCGCCGGCAAGTCCACCTTTATCAAGATGCTGTCCGGCTCCAACCCGCCGCTCTCCGGCAAGCTCGAAGTGAGCGCCGGGGTGAGCATCGGTTACTTCGCCCAGCATCAGCTGGAGACCCTGCGTCTCGATGATTCCCCGCTCGATCATCTGGCCCGCCTCGCGCCGGACAAGACCGAGCAGGAGCTGCGCAACTATCTGGGCAGCTTCGGTTTTCATGGTGACAAGGCGCTCGACAAGGTAGCCCCCTTCTCCGGTGGCGAAAAAGCACGGCTGGTACTGGCGCTGATCACCTGGCAAAAGCCGAACCTCCTGCTGCTGGATGAACCGACCAACCACCTGGACCTGGAGATGCGCCACGCCCTCACCATGGCGCTGCAAGGCTTCGAAGGGGCCATGGTAGTGGTCTCCCACGACCGTCACCTGCTGCGTACCACCACAGATGACTTCTATCTGGTGCACGGTGGCCGGGTCGAGCCGTTCGACGGCGATCTGGACGACTACCACAAGTGGCTCGGCGAGCAGGAGAAAGAGGCCAACGCCAAACCGGCCGATGGCCCCATCTCTGCCAACTCGGCGGTAGCGCGCAAGGATCAGAAGCGGCGCGAGGCGGAGTTCCGCCAGCAAACCCGTCCCCTGCGCCAGAAGCTGGAAAAGCTCGAAGCGAGCATGGAGAAACTGCAAGGCAAGCTTGGCGACATCGAGAGCCAACTGGCCGACCCAGCTATCTACGAAGAGAGCGCTAAAACCAAGCTCTCCGAGCTGCTCAAATCCCAGGGCCCCCTCAAGGAGCAGCTGGAAGAGGTGGAGCTGGAGTGGATGAGCCTCTCCGAAGAGCTGGAAACCATGGAGCAAGCCTTCTTTGCGTGACGAACAGCTGATAGCCAGCGAGCGGGTCGCGGTCCACGAATTGCCGACGCCGATCGGCTTCTGGCACTGGAGCGGCAAAGTCTATGGTGAACGCAGCCAGGATTGGCTCACCGTGCAGGAGCAGGGGGGCAACGTCAATCTGGCGCTGCTGCTGCACCGGCTCGATCAGCTCGGCATCGTGGTCGATCTCACCGACCTGCAACCGGCGCTGGTACAAACCGAAGCGGTGCTGACCCCGTGGCGCGCCCTGCGCCAGAGCGCCAAGACGCGACTCGACGAGCAGCAGTATCAGTCGATGCTGGCCCACGAACTGGAGCTGGAGCGGCTGCAACAGGGCGTCCTGTTGCAGACCCTGCGCAGCCTCTCCCTGTTTCGCGGCAACAGCCGCAATTTGTTGAACTATCTATCGTTACTGGGTGCCCAGCAGGGCCCCCTCAGAGATCTAATATGCTGAGCTACCGCCACGCCTTTCACGCCGGCAACCATGCCGACGTGCTGAAACACGCCGTTCAGGCCCTGATCATCGAGTCCCTCAAGAAGAAGGAGAAACCCTTCATCGTGCTGGACACCCATGCCGGTGGCGGTCTCTACGACCTGCGCGGCGACTGGTCCCAGAAGAAGGCCGAGTATGCCGACGGCATCGGCCGCCTGTGGGACGAGCGGGCCCAGTGGTCTGCCATGGCCCCCTATCTCTGTGTTATCGAGGAGATGAATCAGAACGGTGAGCTGTACTACTACCCCGGCTCGCCGGAGCTCTCCCGCCGCCTCACCCGCGAGCAGGACAAGCTGGCGCTGATGGAGCTGCACAACAACGAGGTCGAAGACCTGCGCGCCAACATGGGATATGACCCCCGCGTCGCCGTGCACCACCGTGACGGCTTCGAGGGGCTGATCGCCCTGCTGCCACCGACCCCGCGCCGCGGGCTGGTGCTGATCGACCCGCCCTATGAGCTCAAGGAAGATTACTTCGCCGTGGTAGACACCCTGAAAAAGGCGCAGAAACGCTGGGCGACCGGCATCTACGCCCTCTGGTATCCGATCCTCGGGCAAGAGGCGGACAAATCCCGCGACATGCTGCGCGCCATCAAGCGCGAGAACTTCGGCAACGTCCTGGTGGCCGAGCTGGAAGTGGCCGGTCAGACTGCCGACTGGGGCATGAACGGCTCAGGTATGCTGATCATCAGCCCGCCCTGGATGCTGGACGAGCAGATTGAAGCCTTCCTCAAACCACTCTGTGCCAAGCTGGCACAGGGCACCGGTGCCCAGTACAAGGTGGAGTGGCTCAACAAGGCCGCAGAGTAGACCCGCACCAGCTCGCTCCGGCGCCCGGCCAACGCGCCAGCAAGTAGCTCACCCAAGCCGTTCACAGTGGCGACATGGCCAGCAAAGAGAAGCCCCGTTCAGGGGCTTCTTGTTTTTTACCTGCCAGCGCTTTTATCCACTAACTGTTTTCCTCACCAATGGTGGCCACGGCGGCCACGCATCCCCTCTGCACACCAGACCAGCAGTTATTGATTAATTAATTGATCTGACTCAGGAATTCCCCGCATACCTCTTTCCCTTGGCCAATAGGCCAGTACTATAGCCAATTGGCAACAAAGCCTCGTAGGAGTCACCCCATGAGCCATGCCAACCCCATCCCGTTGGTTAAACGCAGCAGACTGGAGGCTGTAATTCAGGGGCGGTAGCCATGCCGGATGGAATGGATAAGCGAACGTTGCCCACGACTGCCCAGTCAACATGGTGACAGTCTTATGCTGATTTATGACCCGCTCACGCAGGCGTGCTTTGGCGGTGCTTGCCAAGAGTGCGCTGAGCACTGATTTTTCACACAGTAGTAACGGTGGCGCAAAAAGAGGAAGTCAAGCGAATACGCTCAGCATAAGAAGCAAACGGGTAACATTATGATTTAATGGTTGTTTTTACTTGGCGGCAGTGGAAATGTTACGGAGTTATATGGAATGCTCCGCTAACGGATTAATACCGCCTTCCATCTAATCACTATTAGACCGCAAGGCAGGAGTTCACGAGAACGTGGAGCGATTCGTATCACCACCGATTGACCAATTGGAGAAGCTTCGTCAGCCACTGACCGCGGGCGAACGGCTCGTGTTCGATCTATTCAACGAGAGATTGGCGCCCGAATGGGAAATATACATCCAGCCACACCTGAATGGCCTGAGGCCAGACTTCGTTCTTCTAAATCCAGATGTTGGAATTGCTGTATTTGAAGTTAAAGACTGGGACCTTGATGCAATGCGGTACTGGACTGAAAAGAGAGAAGGAAAGGCTCCCAAACTATGTGCAAGCGACGGAAATAAGTCATTCTCAATTCAAAGCCAAAACCCCATCGAGAAAATATTTAGATACAAACAAGAAATCCACAATCTTTACTGCCCAAGGTTGAATGGACAAGCGGGTTTCGCCACCATCACTGCGGGCGTGATATTCCCATTTGCAAGGCAGGGGCAAATAGATATATTGCTGCAACCCTGCCTTGCTTATAGAGGCATGCTCGATTGGCCTCAATACAACCCGGTCTCTGGCGCTGAAGCGATTTCAGGAGCAAGACTTGATCTGGTATTTCCAGAAAGTCGACGATCTTCTTCAAAGTTCATGACAGAAGATCAAGCTAACGACATGAGAAATTGGCTTATTGAGCCGGATTACTCTTCCACTCAACGAAAGCCAATCGAGTTGGACGCAGCACAAAGAGGTTATGTAACCTCGCGCACCCAATCCGGCTACAGACGAATCAAAGGCCCGGCAGGTTCTGGGAAATCTCTAATTCTTGCCGCCAGAGCGGCACAATTGCTTGGCGAAGGCAAGGAAGTTCTCGTTGTAACCTTCAATATTACTTTGCTTCACTACCTGATGGATGTAGCGGTGAGGTGGCCCAATGCTCATGGGAGGACAAGACAAGGAATAACCTGGTTGAACTTCCACGCTTGGTGTAAGCGGGTCTGTGAAGAGTCCGACCACGAGGACGAATATCGCGATCTTTGGAAGGGCGGCGAAGGGCAACAAGGGCATGTTCTAAGCACGCAACTTCCTGCGCTCGTCGCCAGTTGCATAGATAGCGACGATGAAAACGTTATACAACGATATGATGCCGTGCTTGTAGACGAGGGGCAGGATTTTCTTCCCACTTGGTGGAATGTATTAAGAAAAGTGTGTAGAGCAGGCGGAGAAATGCTGCTTGTCGCTGACGCGACGCAGGACATCTATGGGACTGCTCGATCCTGGACGGACGAAGCTATGACTGGCGCGGGATTTCCTGGTGGTAGATGGGCAGAGCTTCAGACGTGCTACAGACTCCCACCTACAGCAATGGAAACCGCAAGAACCTTTGCTAGCAATTATTTGCCCAGGGACACTGTTGACCTACCAAACGGCATTCAAGGCGAGCTTGATCTATATCCGTGCCAACTACGATGGGTGCAAATTTCTTCTGGAAATGACGTACAGGTCTGCACAGAAGAGATTCTTAAAATGGCTCCCAGAGCCAAAGAAGACATTTTGGCCATTACAGATATCACATTCTTAACAGGCACTCAAAGTATGGGTGCCGCTGTGGTAAGTGCTCTCGAATCAAATGGCGTTAACGCAGTTCATACATACAGTCCCGACAAAAAGGAATCGCGCCGGAAGAAGATGGGGTTCTACATGGGGGACGCTAGAGTTAAAGCAACAACGTTGCATAGCTTCAAGGGTTGGGAGTCCCGCGCAATCGTTCTATTCATAGGGGGAAAGATTGACAATCAGGCTCTTGCATTGATTTACACGGGGCTCACACGACTCAAGCGGCACGAAAAGGGGAGCTATCTAACGGTCGTTTCAAGCGCCAGTGATCTCGCAGATTTCGGCAAATCATGGTCGAATTATGAAGAGAGATAAACTATGCGAGTTGCGGTCTAACAATTCGTTCAAGCCGACGCCGTTTCGCGGCGCGGCTTAACTCAAGCGTTAGGCGCACAAGATGATCGAGTTTAACGGTAAAGAAATAAGTATCGAGAAGGCAAAGATATCATTGCCTTACACGATACTTGATGCTGAAGCGTCAGGCGGAAGAATCTTTGTAATCTATGACTACATGGAATTTCCGATGGATGCGCCAGCAAGAAATTTGGTGTGTATCGATGAAGATGGTAAAGAACTTTGGGTTGCTGGCAATCCAACCAATCAAAACAACGACGGCTATACCAACTTCAATCGCACGGTTAGCTCGATAAAAGACTGTATCGCAGCAAACAACTTTGCTGGGTATCTGTGCCAAGTAAACACATTAACAGGTGAGTTAGCTGATGTGCAGTTCACCAAGTAACTCGCCTAACAAGGCCACACAGGCCGGACAAAAACTCGCTGTCACTTTTTTTGCAAACGGCGCAACAAAAGCGCCATCAACTTTTTGCCGCTGGTGGCGGCGTTAAATTTCAAAGGAGAGGCTGTGCATTGTACAAACTGTGGTAAGGAAGCATCTCATGAAGATAACTTTTGTGGGAAATGCGGCAAATCTTTGGCTTCTAAAAGCTCAGCATCAGGAGATGGCAGCGTTAATATTGCAGGAAGTAATAATTTCTCAAACAGTACGCTCCATGTAGGTGACGTATACGAAGGAGAGAAGCCGGAAGATAAAGCCTATATTGACCGAATATATGTAAAGCCAGCCACTATTTTAGGCAGCCCTGTTAAAACATCCTGGCTTATTGTGTCTGGCCTAATCGGCTTCATTGGAAGCTTTGCTTCTATCTTTAGCGTACTAGGTAGCTCTTGGCAGTTCCTGTTTATAATTATCGCCGCCATCAGCATGTTCCTTCTCATGAATGGAGTTATGCTATGGAAAACTCGCTTCTCAAGGCTCAAGTGGTTTAATTTTGAGTCAAATAAAGAGGGGGAAGTGTTTTTAACAAAAATCGGAGGTAACTGCCCTAAATGTGATGGCACACTAAAGTTGGCAGATATTCAAATAGCGAAAGATCGATACAAAACTTATGTCCGCTGCAACAGAAACAGTGATCATATCTGGAATTTCGACCCTACGGTGCTGGACTGAAATTTAACAAGCGGTTCAATTCGTTCGCTGCGCTCACTGGGACCGGCTAAAGCCGGCCCCTTAACCTAACGTTATATTTTGGGTAAGGTTAGGAGGTTTAATTGAGTTTTATTACAACTGTACGTCAATTTTTAGGTCAAGATCCCAAACCAGTCTTTGACCATATTAGAAATGTTGGTATTTCAACGGCAATTATCTTAGGTGCCAGTATCCTCTACTCCAAAAAAGGGACCTTCGGAGAGCAGGATTTAACAGGATTTTATGTTCTAGTTTCAATATTGCTATCTACCGGTTCTTTCTTGTTCTTGTTGAACATGAATCATGCAACAAGAACTATTTCCACATCTATTTTGGGGCGTCAGGTAGGCCTTAAAGAACGCTTAAGTATTATTAAGAGAATCTATAAAGCGCGTAAGAAAGTAAAACTTTCCACATACAAAAAAATTCGAGATTTCTATTTTAAGGAGTGGTTAGCTCAGTTTGTTGCAATGTTTTATTACTTAGTCATTGGCGCTGTTGTTTTTTCATATGTTCTTTCATCTGGGGTGTTGGATTTTTCTACTAAGACTCAAGAACCAGTACTCTATATGAACGTAGAAAAAATCACAGAAACGATTAAGGATAAGCAGCAAGAAATCTCAACCTTGTCTGATGAGGTTGTAAAACTTCAAGCAGAATTAGATGCACTTAAATCGCCCGCAGAGACAAAAATATAACAAAGCATTTAAGAGTGATTCCCAACGCTTGGCATTTTTCATTCCATCGTGGGGTTTTGTGTTTACAACAAATCTGGGACACCCACCTTTTTGAGCAAGGCGTAGCAGAGCCCGAACCCAAAAGATGGGTGTCCAAGGTCTTCTGCTCACCGAGTTCAAACGCAAAAGCCCCATCACGGGGCTTTTTCTATTGGTGCAGCTGGTGTGTGCGGCAGCCTGAACCAGCGCGCCCTATGAGCGGGCGGGCAGATCCTGTTTCAGCGCAACCAACAACAGGGCCAGCAGGCCAAAGGGCGGAAACAGACAGAGTAGGGAGCAGATAAAAGTGATCAGCGCCGGATGCTCGCTCTTGCGGCGCGCCAGTCGCCAGGCGATGAGGCCGACAATGACCATCAGCAACGCAATGAACTGGCCAAGCAGGGTGGCATTGATATTCATGAAAGATCCTTTTTCATGGGCAAGTGTGAAGAACCTGTACTTTATCGCCTTGGTTGCGATTGGCAACCGCTGAACCGCACCGGCCACTCGCCCGTTGATAGGTTCTCTCTATTTTGGCAATAGATGAGAATAGTTTTCATTTAATCTCGTTTCGGTGGATACTCTCATCATCAACAGAGGGAGCCGCCATCATGAAAAAGACCATCAGCTTTGCCATCCTGCACTTCGGTGTTGCCTTTACCGTGGCCTACCTGCTGACCGGTGAGCTGCTGACCGCCAGCCTGATCGCCCTGATCGAGCCCGCCGTCAACACGGTCGCCTTCTACTTTCATGACCTTGGCTGGCACAAGCTCAAGCCAAATCACAGCCTGCAGGCCAAGACCAGCAGCTTCGCGGTGGTCCACTTTTCGGTGGCCTTCGGGGTGGCCTTCCTGCTGAGCGGCGAGCTGCTCACCGGCGGCGTGATGGCGATGATTGAACCGGCCATCAATACCCTGGTGTTCTTCTTCCACGAGCGGCTGTGGCGCGCCCGCAGTCAGCAACTGGCGCTGGCCTGATCGACCGGGCAACCCGCCTCCCCCTTTATCGCGGCCACAAAAAACCCGACATTCCGGCCAAGAGTGTCGGGTTTGTCCGTTTGGCAGCCATTCAGCAGTGCAAGTGCGTTCGGCTCCCCTGCTGCATTGCCCTGTAGAGTGTGCTGTAGTAGGCAGATATACCCCCTCATTGCTGGAATCTATCGATGAACAAGACCTTGCTTGCCGCCCTGCTGTTTGCCCCTCTGCTGGCCAGCGCCGCAACCCCCTCCTTTGACTGCACCAAAGCCTCCGGGTCGGTCGAAACCCTGATCTGCAAGGATGCCGGACTGGCCGCCCTTGATAGCGAACTGGCGGCCCTCTACCCCAAGGCGATTGCTGCACTCTCTCCCGAACAGCTCAAGACAGAGCGCGCCATGCAGCGCGGCTGGATCAAGGGTCGCAACGACTGCTGGAAGGGGCAGGATCTGCGCCAGTGTGTGGAGGATAACTACCTACTGCGGATCACCGAACTGCAGATCAGCGGCGGCCAGCTGATGGTGCCGGCTCCGGTCAACTACCAGTGTGGCAAGAGCGTCACTCTCTCCACCTACTTCTATAACGATGCCAAGCTGCCCGCCGCGGTGATCAACCTGAGCGAGGGCGACAAGCAGCAACAAGTGCTCGCCTATGAAGCCCCCAGCGCCAGCGGCGCCCGTTATGAAGGGCAAAACCTCACCTTCTTCACCAAGGGGGACGACGCCACGTTGGAGCGTTACGGCCAGCCAACCCTCACCTGCATGGAAAATCCAACCAAGGGCTGAGGCTAATAGGGGCGGCTCGTCATGCCGCCCCCACCTTGACTAGATAGCGATATCCAGCGGTTTTCCTTCCCGCACAATCCGCAACTTGAGCGACTCCGGCTTGCTAGTGCTGAGCAGTTCACGCACCTTGTCGATCTCGAGGGGACGATAAGCCACCCCGTTGATCTGCTCCAGAATGTCGCCGTTGGCCAGACCATAGGGGGCAAGATCCCGTTCGTCGCTGTAGTAGACCTGCAGATGCTCGCCATCAAAACGCACCCCGATATTGCGCAGGACTGGCGGCACTTTGCGCGCCAGGCTGTCGGCGTCGTAGCAGAGCATCATCCGCCCGGGCATGATCGCAAAGCGATTGAAGCGGTTAACAAAATCCAGCCCCAGACCATACTGCTCATTGCTGTTTTCCGACACGCGCAGCTCACCGAGCTGGCGCTCATCAAAGTGCAGGCCGGTGAGGATGTGTTCACGCCCCTCCACCATACCGCTGGCGTCCACCCCTTTGCGTGGCATCGCATCTTCGCCAGAGATCGCCTTCTGGCTGGCCATAAAGTCGATAAAGGCATGATCGGCATAGCTCTGATCGGCCCCGGTATCGAGATACATGCGCACGCTGCTCTCGCCGTAGGTCAGATACACTGCCGGGGAGCGGTTGTAGCTGTCTTCATAGCCGATGCAACGCTCGAAGGTGGCTGCCGACGGAGCCGTCAGCGAAGCCGTGAGCAGATGCCTGTCGCGATCAAACACCCAGTTGAAACGGCGGATGGTGTCGATCCCGAGGATGCCATCGATACGGCTGCCGAGAGACTGGGAGAAAAGATCGAAATCAATAGTTGCCCACAGCTCGCTGTCATCAATGGTGACCGACCCCAGCGAGAAGGGTTGCGGCTCAACAAAGCCAAGCTGCTCGCTGCCCAGTTGGCTCGACACGCTGCTCACAGTGGCAAAATCAGCCTGATAGGCCCTGGGCAATTCGCTTAAGGTCAGCGCCTTGAAACGGCTGGCCAGACGACGATCGATAAAGGTGATACTGGCCCCGGTATCCAGCAAAAACTGGTACTGCTCACCGGCGATGGTGACGGGGATCAGGGGGGCATTTTCGTAATGCACTGTCAGCACCGGGCCGGGTGCATTGCGCTTGGTGGATGAATCCGGGGCTGTGCAGCCTTGGACGACGAACAGGGCCAACATGGCCAGCGCCACTTTGAACTGCGACTTCATAACTCTCCTTCCCGATAGCAGATGCCCCCTCGACGCCACCGCAAAATGCTATCTTGTTGATTTATAGATAAATAAGCTATTTCAGCGGGGAATGCGGACAATAACAAAGAGTTTTATGCTGGTTCAAGCCGGATATGACCATGAATATTCTATGGGGTTAGCTCAAGAATGGTTGTTCACGCTATCTCGGCACGTCATCAATCGTAGGCGACATTTGATTAATTTATTGATCTTGCACAGAAAATCTCAATATTGAGCTTTCTCTCCACAGCGCCATGGTTAATATTGCCATTTGGCAACACTTGCCTCGTCAGAGTCTCCCATGAGCCATGCCAACCCCATCCCGTTGGTGAAACGCAGCAGACTGGAGGCTGAAATTCAGGGGCGGTAGCCATGCCATATCTCGCCCGGTCCCTTTTTGATCCAAACAAACTGACCGGCAAGCCGCTGACTCATCCACAACATGCAAATCAAGGTGGTGTATGGAAACACAAACTTTGCAGATTGTTCAGGACTTAAATAATTGGCAATCGACAAATTGTCTGTATTTAGGCAGCTAATTAAGTCAGAGTCATTTAAATCACTCCCCTGATTGAATTAACACTATTCTATCACTCGCCATAGAACCATAACATGAACCATAAAGAAATTGCCGATGCAATTAGAAACAAAAAATTCTCAGAGCTTACCTTATTAGATTGCCCTATTTTGTTAGAGCAAAACAAATATTATTATGGATTTCGCTATTTTTTACTAGATGCAAAAGGCATTGATACATCTACAGCACTGGATGACATACTTAAAAAACATGGAAGTCTAAGTAAAGCATATGAGTATCTAGGGACGATAGCTAGAGATATCTATCCTAATATTGGAGATGAGTATATATCCGAATCATATTTTCAACGAGCAGTTTATTATGATATAAACAATACTAATGCTTGGTGGAGTCTATATCATTTAAACAATGACAGCGATGCGTTTTTTAAATCACTGAAACTAGATTATGACGCCAATAATTTTGGCTTAGTGTCAAAAAAACTGAATGATACATATCTGTCTCTTTCTTATATGCCCTCCGATCGTCAACGCAAAGATGACTGGTCTTTTCTTCTTCAAATAACCCAAGATGATAGGGTATCTCTAAATGATAATGGTAAACAAATCTTGGCACTGGCATATTTTCATCTAGGTGATTTTGAAAATGGCATAGATATAATAAACTCCCTCAGCAAGGTACACTTAAATATTGCCAGCAAATATTACACTGCACATAAAATAGATAAAGAAACCGTAATATCAAAAATTTCAATACATGAAAAAGCAAGATTTTTGCTCGAAGAGCCTGAAAAACTATATAAAGAATATTTGGATGATGTAAAAGAAAGTGAACAATCAATATTAAAGTCATCATTAATGGAGATAGCATTTAAGGCAAAACTCCATTCAGATGTCATAAAAATTTACTGTACTAACCAAGAGAGTGATGAACCTTTCACATATAAACTTAAATCTAAGACGCTCTTCGCTATTTCAAAATTTTTATTGGGTGAGAATATTGACAATGGTATATTGCAAGAGATAAAAAATCGCTCACATATTATTGATATTGAAAGCACTGGCCTCTATAAGGTGTTTTTACTAGCCATGCATTTAAATACGCTAGAAGGATACTTCGCTGAACATAGAGTCTTAGAGACCCCCATTCATTTCAATCATGAATATCAAAGTGCTCAGGAGTTGTTAGATGACCCCGAGTTGACAGCTCACTTTTTATATGATGACCTGTATCAAAAATATAATAAGCTAGAAGAGGACTGGAATTACACGCAAAGCACTAGCAATTTAAAACAACTATTAGAAAAAGAAAGCGATAGTTTATCAAAAAACGAAAGAATAAATATCTTCCGTTTAGAGATACAAAATGAAAATTATGAAAGCGCCTTTAAAAGGATAAATGAATTTCATGATAGATATGAGCCAACGATAACTACTTATAATTTACTTGGCGTTTGCCTAGAAAGGCAAAATCAGTATTCTGATGCTTATCATTACTATAAAGCTGCATTAGAATTAATGAAAAAACACTCTGAATATAGTTATGTTATTATTGGCAATTATTTAAAATGTGCGAACAAAATAAAACAAACCATACCTGAAGGTGAATACAGCTCACTAAGAGAAAAACTAAATTTAGGTTTGGTGAGTGAGTTTATATGGAATATGTCTATAGGTGGTAGACATCGCATTATTTACAAATACTACCCGTTCAATATAAACACAATCGATGCTCTAGTTAATCAATATTTTTATTTTCCGTCAAAAGATCATCTTAATGATCCTATTGAGCTTCCAACCCTAGATGGCATAGGGGGAGATCAGTTAATAGACAGTGATTACAGAATCTGCTCATTCACCGATAACAACAATTCTATGCTAATGTGGTCTCATTATACTCAAAACCATGAAGGCATTATGATTGAATATAAATTTGGACATGAATTACCGGAGGGAGTTGGTGTTAGTAAAGTTGAATATACAAACGAGCATAAAAGAAACAAAGAGCAGAGTAAATATTTATTCAACCAATATTTATTAACTAAAAATAGAGATTGGTCATATGAAAAAGAAATTAGACTTATATCTTATAAAAGAGATAAAGTTTATTTTGAGAAATGCAATCACATTCAACGAGATAGAAATAAAATACATGCAGAAATACTAAGCATTACTTTAGGATGTAAATTCCCTGAAGCAAAGTTAAATCTTATCAAAAACATAATATCCACCATTAACAACAGAAAGGGCGCACATGAACCCAAAATAAAAATGCGAAAGGCCATGATATCTAAAGACGATCCATTTAAATTGGAGTATTTCGATCTTAACTTATAGGTTCACAATGATTCTATACACCGACAAAAATTAAACTGTGAAAACACGTCAATTTATTACTCCATCACATCCTTCTATATTTCATAGGTATTAACAATGACTGACTTCAAGCCCGTAGGTTCGATTAGCGAAGCGTAATCGGACGCTCGCGATACAAATATTTTGTGATAGCACCAATTGCCTTTAGAGACCGACTTTCACGCAGTCTCGTTTTTCACCTGTATCTTTGCTGGCTAACACCCGCGCCAAGGAGATAAATGAAGCCTGACTTAACCGGCAGACGTATTGTGCTGCGTACCATTGGCCCGCACGATACTGCCGATCTGTTCGAGATTTATGGCAATCCACTGACCATGGAGTTTGCCTCTGATCCCTGCTTTACCTCTCCCGCCATGGTGGCGCAGTTGATGGCGAGCGTAGTGCGGCTGGAGCAAACCGGTGAGTCGCTGGAGTGGGCGATTGTCGAGCGGGAGGGCAACAAGGTGATCGGCACCTGTGGCCTGCACAGTTTCAGTGAGGCGGGCCACAGCTGCGAGGTAGGTTGCCTGCTCAATGCGGCCTATTGGCGCAGAGGGTTTATGTCAGAAGCGCTGGGATTGCTGTTCGCCCACGCCAGCACACTGGGAGTCACCAGCTTCACCGCAGATATCGATGCAGATAACGTCCGCTCTATCGCCCTGTTTGAAAAGCTGGGCTTCAAGGTGCATGCAGGGCGCTATCAGCGCATGCTCCCCTTTATCTGACCCGAAACCAGAGGCACAACACCCTCGCCTCTCAGAGCGTTGTGGCAAGGCTCAGGCATAAAAAAACCGGAACCCAAGGGTTCCGGTTTTTTTTATTCCAGCCGAAGCTGGCAAACCAGCAAATTAAGCCTGGTTTTTAACTTCTTTCAGACCGCGGAAAGGAGCTTTGGCACCCAGAGCTTCTTCGATACGGATCAGCTGGTTGTACTTGGCAACACGGTCAGAACGGCTCATGGAACCGGTCTTGATCTGGCCAGCAGCGGTACCAACAGCCAGGTCGGCGATGGTCGCGTCTTCGGTCTCACCGGAGCGGTGGGAGATGACGGCAGTGTAGCCAGCGTCTTTGGCCATCTTGATGGCAGCCAGAGTTTCGGTCAGGGAACCGATCTGGTTGAACTTGATCAGGATGGAGTTGGCGATGCCGTTGTCGATACCGCGCTTCAGGATCTTGGTGTTGGTTACGAACAGGTCGTCACCCACGATCTGGATTTTCTTGCCCAGCTCAGCAGTCTGGTAGGCGAAACCTTCCCAGTCAGATTCGTCCAGGCCATCTTCGATGGAGACGATCGGGAACTTGGTGGTCAGGTCAGCCAGGAAGTCGGAGAAACCGTTGGAGGTGAAGACACGACCTTCGCCTTTCAGGTTGTACTCTTTCTTCTCTGCGTCGTAGAACTCGGAAGCAGCGCAGTCCATAGCCAGGGTGATGTCGGTACCCAGTTTGTAACCGGCAGCGGCAACGGCTTCAGCGATAACTTCAAGCGCTTCGGCGTTGGATTTCAGGTTCGGAGCGAAACCACCTTCGTCACCAACTGCAGTGTTGTAGCCCTTGGACTTCAGCACTTTGGCCAGGTTGTGGAACACTTCTGCGCCCATGCGAACGGCTTCTTTCAGGGTCTTGGCGCCAACCGGCTGGATCATGAACTCCTGGATGTCGACGTTGTTGTCGGCGTGCTCACCACCGTTGATGATGTTCATCATCGGCAGCGGCATGGAGTAAACACCCGGGGTGCCGTTCAGCTCGGCGATGTGGGCGTACAGCGGCATGCCTTTGGCAGCAGCGGCAGCTTTGGCGTTAGCCAGGGAAACAGCCAGGATGGCGTTGGCGCCGAACTTGGATTTGTTCTCGGTACCGTCGAGGTCGATCATGATCTGGTCGACAGTGGCCTGGTCCTTGGCATCTTTACCCAGCAGAGCTTGAGCGATCGGGCCGTTTACAGCTTCGATGGCTTTCAACACGCCTTTACCCAGGAAACGGCTCTTGTCGCCGTCACGCAGTTCCAGCGCTTCGCGGGAACCGGTGGACGCGCCAGACGGAGCGGCTGCCATACCAACAAAACCACCTTCCAGGTGAACTTCGGCCTCAACGGTCGGGTTACCACGGGAGTCGATGATTTCACGACCGATCACTTTAACGATCTTGGACATGTGTATTTCCTCAGGTTTCGTAAAAAAACAACAAAAATATGCCAAAAAAAGCGGCTGTGGCACAGTGCCCCAACCGCATTTATTTTCAATTACTTCAAATTACGCTTCTGATACTCGCCTGCCGCCTTCACAAAACCGGCGAACAGAGCGTGGCCATCACGGGGAGTAGAGGTGAACTCCGGGTGGAACTGCGCAGCCACGAACCAGGGGTGATCCGGGATCTCGATGATTTCCACCAACTTCTTGTCGGCGGAGAGACCGGTCACTTTCAGACCTGCCGCTTCAATCTGCGGCAGCAGCTTGTTGTTGACTTCGTAACGGTGACGGTGACGCTCGTAAATGGTCGGGCTGCCGTACATCTGACGCACCTTGGAATCTTCGACCAGGTGGCAGAGCTGGGAACCCAGACGCATGGTACCGCCCAGATCGGACTTCTCGGTACGGGTCTCGATATTGCCCTCTTCATCAACCCACTCGGTGATGAGGCCGACGACCGGGTACGCGCAATCTTTCTTGAATTCGGAGGAGTGAGCCCCTTCCATGCCCGCGACGTTGCGAGCGAATTCGATCATGGCAACCTGCATGCCGAGGCAGATACCCAGGTAGGGGATCTTGTTCTCGCGGGCATACTGGGCAGCCAGGATTTTGCCTTCCACACCGCGCTCACCGAAGCCACCCGGCACCAGGATCGCGTCCAGACCTTCCAGCAGCTCGGCGCCACGGGTCTCGATATCCTGAGAGTCGATGTACTTGATATTGACGGAGTGACGGGTCTTGAGACCACCGTGCTTGAGCGCCTCGTTGACGGACTTGTAAGCGTCCGGCAGGGAGACGTATTTGCCGACCATACCGATGGTCACTTCACCAGTCGGGTTGGCCTCTTCGTAAATAACCTGTTCCCACTCGGACAAGTCAGCCTCTTTGCACTCCAGACCGAAACGCTCGGTGAAGTAGGAGTCCAGGTTCTGGGATTTCAGCAGTGCCGGGATCTTGTAGATGGAGTCGACGTCTTTCATGGAGATGACGGCGCGCTCGGGCACGTTGCAGAACAGGGCAATTTTGGCGCGCTCATTGGCCGGAATGGCACGGTCGGAGCGGCAGATCAGCACATCCGGCTGGATACCGATGGAGAGCAGCTCTTTAACGGAGTGCTGGGTCGGCTTGGTCTTCACTTCACCGGCAGCAGCCAGGTAAGGAACCAGCGTCAGGTGCATGAACATGGCGTTGTTGCGGCCCACTTCGGCAGCCAGCTGACGAATGGCTTCGAGGAACGGCAGGGACTCGATGTCACCTACGGTACCGCCTACTTCGACGATGGCAACCTGATGGCCTTCGGCACCGGCAATCACCCGCTCTTTGATGGCGTTGGTGATGTGCGGAATAACCTGAATGGTGGCGCCCAGATAGTCACCACGACGCTCTTTACGCAGTACGTCGGCGTAGATACGGCCGGTGGTAAAGTTGTTGCGACGGGTCATCTTGGTGCGGATGAAACGCTCGTAGTGGCCCAAATCCAGATCGGTTTCGGCCCCGTCCTCGGTTACGAACACTTCACCATGCTGGGTCGGGCTCATGGTGCCCGGATCCACGTTGATGTACGGGTCCAGTTTCATGATGGTCACATCCAGACCACGGGCTTCCAGAATGGCTGCCAGAGAAGCTGCGGCAATGCCTTTGCCGAGGGGATGAAACAACGCCACCAGTAACAAAAATATATTTGGTCGTCATGCTGAACCTGAAAGAAGTTTAGGGAATTTTAAGGGGTGCTTCGGGGATGAAGCAGGACGGGGAAACAGTATACCAAAAACCCCTCTCCCAAACAATGAGCAAAAATCTATCAGGCTCACCGCCCCCCCATCTTGCGCCAAATCAACTTTGCTCGGTTTCCTTCGCCTTATCCCAGGCGGCATCGAGCTTTTCGAGGGTGCAATCGGTCATTTTCAAGCCTTCTGCGGCGATTATCTGCTCAACCTGACGAAAGCGACGTTCGAACTTGGCGTTGGCGCCTCGCAGTACCTGCTCCGGATCCTTGCCCAGATGACGCACCAGATTGACGGTGGCAAACAGCAGGTCGCCGAGCTCGTCGCTCACCCGCGCCTCGTCCACATCGGCCATCAATGCCTCTTCCATCACCTCGTCGATCTCTTCGTGGATCTTGTCCACCACAGGCCCCAAGGTTTTCCAGTCAAAACCGACGGTGGCGCAGCGTTTCTGGATCTTGGCGGCGCGGGTCAGGGCAGGCAGCGAGAGCGGGATGTCGTCCAGCACGCTCTCTTTGTCGAGGGCCGCTCGTTCTTTGGCTTTTTCCGCCTCCCAGTTCGCTTTTACCGCCTGCTCGTTGGCAAGGTCTGCATCGGAAAAAACGTGGGGATGACGGCGAATGAGCTTTTCACTCACCGTGTCGACGATATCGGCGAAGTCGAACAAGCCCCGCTCTTTACCCAGCTGGGCGTAGAACACCACCTGAAACAGCAGATCCCCCAACTCCCCTTTCAGCCCCTGCCAATCTTCGGTCTCGATGGCATCGGCCACCTCGTAGGCCTCTTCCAGGGTATGCGGCACTATGGTCTGGAAGTCCTGTTTCAGATCCCAGGGGCAGCCGTTTTGCGGATCACGCAGACGAGCCATGATGTCGAGCAGTTGAGGCAGATCGTAACGTTGAGACATGAGATATTCGCTTTCGATTCGTTCAAAAAGGGTCGGAAATGCAGACCGGCCACTGGGGCCGGTCGGTTCGATATCAAAGCCGCTTGGCGCTGATCACGTCGTTAAGCTGACTGAGCTTGGCCAACGCCCGGTTGAAGGCGTTGATGTTGTAAATCTCCAGCTCCATGTCGATCTCGGCGGTCTGCTCGCGCACGTTGGAGCGTGAGCGCACCCCCATCACATTGATCTTCTCGTTGGCCAGCACGGTCGTGATATCACGCAGCAAGCCGGAGCGATCGTTGGAGATGATCCGGATGGTGAGGCCGTAGCCGCCGGAGTAGTTCTCCCCCCACACCGCATCGATCAGCCGCTCCGGGTTGCGCCGTGACAGCTCCTTGAGCTGCTCACAATCTTCCCGGTGAATAGATACACCGCGCCCCATGGTGATAAAGCCCTGAATGGAGTCCCCCGGAATGGGCTGGCAGCAGCGGGCAATATGGGTCATCAGGTTGCCGACCCCTTCCACCACGATGTGATCCTTGGGCTTGTAGCGCATCGGCGCATTGGCCTTCTGCTCCAGCTTCTCCAGCAGGCGGCGATCTTCCTCTTCCGCCGTCGGCTTGTTGTAACAGGTGTCGAGATAGTTGAGCACCTGGTTGATGCGGATATCGCCGCTGCCGATACCAGCCAGCAGATCGTCGGTGCTCTCCAGATTGAAGCGGCGCAGCATGTTGCCCTTGTCGATCTTGGACATGCTGAGGTTATGGCGATCCAGCTCCTTCTCGAACAGCTCGCGACCGGCCACGATATTCTTGTCCCGATCCAGTTTTCTGAACCAGGTCGCCACCTTGGCCCGCGCCCGGCTGGAGCGCAGGAAGCCGGCGTTGGGGTTCATCCAGTCGCGGCTCGGGTTCGGCTCTTTCTGGGTGATCACCTCCACCTGATCGCCGGTCTGCAGCGCATAGGTAAACGGCACGATGCGGCCGTCAATCTTCGCGCCGATGCAGCGGTGACCGATCATGCTGTGGACGTGATAGGCAAAATCGAGCGGGGTGGCGCCTGCCGGCAGGTCGATGACATCCCCTTTCGGGGTGAAGACGTAGACCCGGTCCTCGAACACCTGACTGCGCAGATCTTCCAGCAGGGAGCCGCTCTCGGAGAGATCTTCCTGCCAGGCGAGCAGCTTGCGCAGCCACTCGATCTTGTCTTCGAAGGTGTTGGCCTTGCCGCCAGCCTGCGCCCCTTCCTTGTAGCGCCAGTGCGCCGCGACGCCGAGCTCGGCATCCTGATGCATCTGGTCGGTACGGATCTGGATCTCGACCGTCTTGCCCTCAGGCCCCACCACTACGGTGTGAATTGACTGGTAGCCGTTGGGTTTGGGGTTGGCGACATAGTCGTCAAACTCGCGGGGAATGTGGTGGAACTGGGTATGGACGATACCGAGCGCCGCATAGCAATCCTGCAGCCGCTTGGTCACTACCCGCACCGCGCGCACGTCGAACAACTCGTTGAACTCGAGGTGCTTCTTCTGCATCTTGCGCCAGATGCTGTAGATATGTTTCGGGCGGCCGTACACCTCGGCGTCAACTCCCGCCTCTTTCAGGCCATTACGCAGGGATTGCACAAACTCGCGGATATAGCGCTCGCGGTCGAGCCGCTTCTCGTCGAGCTGCTTGGCGATCTGCTTGTAGGTATCCGGGTGCAGGTAACGGAAGGCGAGATCTTCCAGCTCCCACTTGAGCTGGCCGATGCCCAGACGGTTGGCGAGCGGCGCATAGATGTTGGTGATCTCCTGGGCCATCAGCACCCGGGTCTCTTCATCTGCCGTCTTCGCTTCCCGCAGGCAGGCGATCCGCTCCGCCAGCTTGATCACCACGGCGCGCACATCCTCGACCATGGCAAGTAACATGCGACGCACGTTGTCGACCTGCTCCGGCGAGGTTTCGCTGCGATGGAGGGTTTGCAGGGAGCGGATGGCCTCCATCTCCAGCACCCCTTCCACCAGCTTGGCGATCTTGGAGCCAAAGTCCTCGTCCATCCGCTCCTGGCTGATGAGACCGGCTTCGACGAAGGGGTAGATAATGGCCGCTTTGAGGGTGCCAATATCCATGCTGAGCATCTGCAGGATGCCCACCATTTCGATGCCGCGTACCAGCAGCTTGCTGGTCAGCGCCTCGTCACCGAGCGTCAGACAATACTGGTAGACGGTTCGCAGCTGATCCTTTTCACTGTCACTCAAGGAGAGCGAGCTGACCCACTCTTCCAGGGTGAAGTTGTCTTTCAAATGAATATCGCGAACCGCAACCATGGTATCAATCCTTTAAATTATCGGGCCGAAAACTGTCACTTTCTCCCCTCATGAGATTGCCTCAAATGGGGATATCCAGCGCACTTTTCAAGACATATTGTCCAGAAAGACAATAGAGCGCGCCAACAGGCCCTGCCGAACGACGAGGGTCTAGATTACCCCAATCACATCAGCTCAAACAGCCGCAGACATGCCAGATTACACATCCGCATCGCCGTACTGATGAGCAGGATTACTTCATATACACACCTGCTCAAACAGCCGCAGACATGCCAGATTACATATCCGCATCGCCGTACTGATGAGCAGGATTACTTCATATACACACCTGCTCAAAGAGTAACGAACATGCCGGATGACCTATCCGGCATCGCCGAACTGATGAGTCATTTACTCCCGTTCAAACAGCGCCATGGACTCCAGATGACCGGTGTGAGGGAACATGTCGAGCATGCCGAGGCGCACCAGACGGTAACCCCCTTTCACCAGTACATGACTGTCCCGCGCCAGGGTGACCGGGTTACAGGAGACGTAGACCACCCGCTTGGGTGAAAGTTTCACGACGTGTCCCATCACTTCCAGCGCGCCGGGACGAGCCGGATCCAGCAGCACCAGATCAAACCCTTCCCGCGCCCAGGACATGCCGACGATGTCATCGCTCAAGTCGGCCTTGTAGAAACGGGCATTGGTGATGCCGTTGCGACGAGCGTTCTCTTCGGCCCGCTGCACCATGGCCAGTTCACCTTCGACACCCACCACTTCGCGAGCCTGACGGGCCAGCGGCAGGGTGAAGTTGCCGATACCGCAGAAGAGATCGAGCACCTTGTCATCCTTGCTCGCCCCGAGCCATGTCAGCGCCTGCTCAACCATGCTCTGGTTGATGGGGCCATTGACCTGAATGAAGTCACCCGGAGCAAATGCAAGAGACAGGCCATCCAGCGAGTAGGATGGGGAAAATTGTTGCTGCAGCGCTTCGATGCGATCATCGGCCGCCTGCAGATAGAGGTCGATCCCCTGCGCTTTGGCAAACTCCACCAGAAGGGCGCGATCCGCCTCATTGGGGCGGCCGGTGTGGCGCAGCAGCATCATGATCCCCTGCTCGGCCTGGATAAGCTCCGCATGGCCCAGCTCGCGCTGGCTCTTGAGGCGATTGAGGCATTCACGCAGCGGGGCAATCAGCGCAGAGAGCGGTTCGGCCAGCACAGGGCAACTGTCGATCTCCACCAGATCGTTGCTGTTGCGGCGGCGGAAACCGACCCGGGTGCAGCGACCGTTCTTGTCAAATTTGATGGCCAGACGACAGACCCGGCGGTAGGCACGATCTTCACCGGTCAGTACCGGCTCCAGCGCCGGCGCCTTGATGTTGCCCAACCGCTCGAACAGGCTGACCAGTCCGGCCGCCTTGGCGGCTTGCTGATCGGTAACCGACATGTGCTGGGCACTGCAACCGCCGCACTCGCGATAGTGGCTGCAAAAGGGGGCGATACGATTGGCCGCCGGGGTCACCACCTGCTGCAAGGCGGCGTGACCATACTGCTTTTTCTCTTCGGTGATGCGTGCCTTGACGGTCTCGCCGGGCAGCGCCCCTTCGACGAAGATCGCCTTGCCCTGATGGCGACCGATACCGACGCAGTGGTGATCGAGGGTGTCTATCGTAAATTCAATGCGTTGGAGCTGGGTGGACTTCTTTTGGGGCTTGAAAAACTGGGCCATAAAACTTGGTGCCTATAGGTGGCTATGTCATGATTGTGGAATCTGCTGCCGGGTATTGTCCCACAAGAATAATAGTATGACCAAATACGGCCACAGAGCCCGTGTATTGCCATCAACCCTATCGCCAACCCTGTTCACTGGTGGCCTGTTCGTATGACCAAATATGGCCTGAGAGCACGCGTTCTCGCCTTCACCATCCTGCCGACCCTGATCATCGGTGGCCTGATGGCCGGTTACTTCACCTTCCACCGCTACCAGCAGCTGGAAAACAACCTCATTGATCAGGGGATCAACATTATCGAACCGCTGGCGATCGCCAGTGAATATGGCATGACACAGCACAGTCGCGAATCCCTCAAGCGGCTGATTGGCCTGACCCATCGCAAGAACTCCCCCTTTATCAAGTCCATCGCGGTTTTCACCCAAGACAAC
The DNA here is from genome assembly GCF_051919805.1 of Aeromonas sp. 30P. Classification (NCBI taxonomy): domain Bacteria; kingdom Pseudomonadati; phylum Pseudomonadota; class Gammaproteobacteria; order Aeromonadales; family Aeromonadaceae; genus Aeromonas; species Aeromonas sp. 30P. The sequence goes on from NZ_JBQBEA010000001.1 coordinate 3,924,273, forward strand.
CAGCTGTTCGTCACCTCGAACTATCACCGGGATTTCACCCGGCTCAGGCTGCCCGATGGCGAGCCCATTCCGGATCTGACCAGCGTGACGTTTCAGGGGGACGACATCATTTTGCGCACCCCGATCCAGGCTGAAACCAGTCTGGATGGCTTCCCGCTGCCCAGCGATGTAGAGCCGCCGATGATCGGCTACATCTCGATGCAGATGGCGACCGACAGGGCCATGCTGCTGCAGTACCGCGACACCTTCTTTGCGGTGATCATGGTGCTCATCGGGGTCGCCTTCAGTACCCTGTTTGGCTTCCGTCTGGTCAAGAGCGTGACCCAGCCCATCACCAACATGGTGCAGGCGGTGCACAAGATCAGGGAGGGGCGGCTCGATACCCGGGTCAGCGGCCAGCTCACCGGCGAGCTGGATATGCTGAAAAACGGCATCAACGCCATGGCCAAGGCGCTCTCCGAATATCACGAAGAGATGCAGCAGAATATCGATCAGGCCACCTCTGACCTGCGCGAAACCCTGGAGCAGATAGAGATCCAGAACGTCGAACTCGACATGGCCAAGAAACGGGCGCAGGAGGCGGCGCGGGTCAAGTCGGAGTTTCTGGCCAACATGTCCCACGAATTGCGTACCCCGCTCAACGGGGTCATCGGTTTTACCCGCCAGTTGCTGAAAACCAGCCTGACCCCGAGCCAGACCGACTACATGCAGACCATCGAGAAATCGGCCCGCAACCTGCTTGGCATCATCAACGACATCCTCGACTTCTCGAAGCTGGAAGCGGGCAAGCTGCAGCTGGAGCATATCCCGTTCAGCCTGCGCGACACTCTCAACGAGACCATGCACCTGCTCGGCCCCAGCGCCCACGACAAGCAGCTGGAGCTCTCCCTGCGGGTGGATGCCGATGTGCCGGACTACCTCACCGGCGACCCCATGCGTCTGCAACAGGTGCTGACCAACCTCACCGGCAACGCCATCAAGTTCACCGAGCAGGGTAACGTGGATGTCCATATCGAGCAGACCGGCAGTGGCAACCACAAGGTGAGGCTCAACGTCCAGATCCGCGATACCGGCATCGGCATCTCGAGCAGCAACATCAGCTGTTCCAGGCCTTCAATCAGGCCGACTCCTCCATCTCCCGTCGTTATGGCGGCACGGGCCTGGGCCTCGTCATTACCCAGAAGCTGGTGCAGCAGATGGGCGGCCAGATCCGCTTCGAATCGGAGCTCGGCAAGGGATCCATCTTCTCCTTCAGTCTGGATGTGGAGGTCTCCCCCCTGCCCCAGACCGATCAACTGCCGCTGGATCGGATCCGTGGCAAACGGCTCTGGCTGCTGGAACCGGATCCCTTCGCGCAAGCCTCCCTGCTCGCCCTGTTGGCGGAGTGGCACCTCGACGTGCACCCACTGACCAGCGATGATCCCTGGCCCGAGATGAGCGAGCAGGAGATGGTGATCATCGGCAGCAGCACCCTGCATACGCCGCAGCAGGTGATCGGCCGTCTCGACAGACTGAACGGCCAGCAGCAGAACACCATAGTGCTACTCAGCAGTCACGAGCCGGCGCTCTATGAAGCGATGCTGGCCCATGGCGCCCAGCACTGTCTCTCCAAACCGGTCAACCACCGCAAGCTGCTGCACGCCCTGCTCTCGCCGGAATCGAGCCGCCAGAAGCTGCCCGCCCAGCCTGCGCCGCGCCAGTTGCAGCCAATCAAGGTGCTGGCGGTGGATGACAACGCCGCCAACCTCAAGCTGATCGCCGCCATGCTCAAGGAGATGGTGAGTCAGGTGGTGGTCTGCAAAAACGGCAAGGAGGCGGTCAAGCAGGCCCAGAGCCAGCCGTTCGACATCATCTTCATGGATATCCAGATGCCGATCATGGATGGCATCAGTGCCACCCAGGCGATCCGCAACCAGTCCCTCAACACCACCACCCCGATCGTGGCGGTGACCGCCCACGCCATCCCCGGCGAACGGGAACGGCTGATCCGGCAGGGGATGGACGACTATCTGGCCAAGCCCATCGACGAGAGCATGCTGGCCCAGCTCATCACCGACTTTGCCCATCGCCGCCACCAGAATAATGGTGCCCAACAGATCGACTGGGCACTGGCGGTGCGGCAGGCGGCAGGGAAAGAGCATCTCGCCAGAGAGATGCTGACCATGCTGCTGGCCAGTTTCGACGAAGTGGAACCTGTGCTGGATAGCGCGCTGGCTGGCGAAATTGAAGATAGCGAGGTGCTGGCCCAGCTCCATCGCCTCAACGGCGGCTGTGCCTATTCCGGGGTACCGGGACTGCAACGGCTGCTCTCCCAGCTGGAGCAACAGCTGCGTGACGGCGTGCCGGTCAGCGAGCTGGAACCCGAGCTGCTGGAGCTGCAAGATGCGCTGGAACTGGTGCGCCAGGAGGCGCCCCGCTATCTCGGCAAGGCTTGATGAGCTTGACCTGAACTGTATCGGCCCCCGCTTTTTCTGACGCGAGGGCCGCCAGATGGTAAAGTTGCGCCGTTTACACAGGAGTCAGCATGACCAACAACGATATTCTGCGCCGTCTGCGCTACGCCCTCACCATCAGCAACGACCAGATGGTCGAGATGTTTGCCAAGGGCAACCTGACGGTCACTCACGCCCAGCTGCACAGCTGGTTGATGAAAGAGGCGGCGGAAGGTGAAGAGCAAGAGGCAGGCTATGTCGCCTGTCCCGACTCGGCTCTGAGCCAGTTCCTCGACGGTTTCATCATCGCCCGCCGCGGCGTGCGGGAAGATGCACCGCCCCAGGTGATCCCGAACCGGATCAACAACAACATGATCCTGCGCAAGCTGCGCATCGGTCTCAACTTCAAGGAAGAGGATATGCTCGGCACCCTCAAGCTCGCCGACTTCAACCTCTCCAAGTCCGAGCTCAGTGCCCTGTTCCGCTCCAAGGATCACAAGCACTATCAGGATTGCGGGGATCAGATCCTGCGCAACTTCCTGATCGGTCTCACGGCCAAATACCGCGGCTAACCAGCCGCGCGACTGACCAGACAGGGCCTTCGACATGTGCCAGCGACTCACTCCTCCCACGCTCAGCAGCCTGGCTGCAGCAGGGGGATGGCGCTGGCGCTGTTTTCTTCCCCTCTTCTTTCTGCCACTGGTTCTGCTGCTGGGTGGTTGTACTCCGTCCGAATATCAGCTCTCAACCCGTTATCAGAGCGCCAACCAGAACGAGCGGATCGCCTTTCTGATCCTCCACTACACCGATGAAGATGATGCCAATTCCTTGCGCCTGCTGACCGAGCCGGAGCACAAGGTGAGCGCACACTACCTGATCCCCCGCGACAGCCACGAGACACCGCTCACCGTCTATCAGCTGGTGCCGGACAGCGCGCGCGCCTGGCATGCCGGACGCAGCCGTTGGCACCAATATGCCGGGCTCAATGCCAGCTCCCTTGGCATCGAGATCGTCAACCTCGGCTATCCAGCAGAAGATGAGCCGCTGGCCCCCGATGCCCGCCGCTGGCAACCCTATACCCCGCAGCAGATTGCCGCCGTCGGTGCCCTCAGCCGGAAGCTGGTCGCCCGTTACCGGATCCCGCCGACCCAGGTGCTGGGCCACAGCGATGTCGCCCCCGAGCGCAAGCAGGATCCCGGCCCCCACTTCCCCTGGCGCCAGCTCTATCTGACGTACGGGGTCGGCGCCTGGCCCGATGAAGGTCGGGTGGCCGAGTTACTGGCCAGTCCCTTGCCCGATTGGGATGCGGCCATGTGGCAACAACAGCTGGCCCGCTATGGCTACGGCCTGCCCCAAACCGGCCAGTGGGATGAGCAGAGCCGGGCCGTCATGGGCGCCTTTCAGCTCCACTTTCGCGCCAGCAAGGTCGATAGCAAACCGGACCGCGAGTGCCAGGCCATCCTGATGGCGCTACTCGAAAAATACTTCCCCTAATCCTCATCCATTGCCCCCGTTGCTGCGTACTGTTTGATAGCCGTTAGCTATCAAACATTTAGGCACAAGCAATTGTCCCTGCATTTTGCAAGGCGTTATTCTGACTGCGTTCCGAAAGAGAATTTAAAACCGATTTCCAAATCTGGAGGTGAATGATGAAAAGCCCGATTGGTCTTGATACTGCTCAATCACAAGCCCTGGCAGCCGAGTTGAACAAATTGCTTGCCAGCTACCAGATCCTCTACATGAACGTGCGCGGCTTCCACTGGAATATCCGTGGCAACCAGTTCTTCGAACTGCACCTGAAATTTGAAGAGATTTACAACGACCTGCTGCTGAAAGTCGATGCACTGGCCGAGCGGATCCTGACCCTGGACGGGGTGCCCATGCACAGCTTCAGTGACTACCTGAAAGTCTCTGCCATCCCCGAGCAAAAAGGGCTGCACGATGGCCGCGCCTGTGTCGAATCCCTGCTGGATAGCTTCCGCGAACTGCTGGTCGCCCAGCGCCGTATTCTGGGTCAGGCCGCCGAAGCCGGTGATGAAGGCACTGCCTCCATACTCTCCGACTATGTGCAGCAGCAGGAAAAACTGGTCTGGATGCTGCGCGCTTATCTGGCCTGATAGTGAACCAAGCCGACTACAGCGTACGTATGCCGGCTTGAGTAAGTACCGGGCCGAAAGCTCCTGACCAGACCACGGCCCAATCCGTCTGATTGTTATGTTCTGTTGCAAACCTGAGTTGTCTCTCCTTTTATCCACCCGCTTGCCGCCCTGTTTGGGCGGCTTTTTTTGTTTTTGATCTGCATCAAGGGAATCTTAATTGGCAAATTGAATGCCTATTAAGTTTTTCGCGAGAGGAATAGAATCGCCACAAAACAGACAACTGAAATGTCCAATTAGGAGAGACATGATGTTTTGTGTGCAATGTGAACAGACAATTCGTACCCCGGCTGGCAACGGCTGTGCCTACGCACAAGGTATGTGCGGCAAGACGGCGGAAACCTCGGATCTGCAGGATGTGCTGATCTACACCCTGCAGGGGCTCAGCGCCTGGGCGCTGGCCGCCCGCGAGCAGGGCATCATCGACCGCGAGATCGATGCCTTCGTGCCCAAGGCCTTCTTCGCCACCCTCACCAACGTCAACTTCGACTCATCGCATCGTGGCCTACGTCAATCAGGCCCTCGCCTATCGCCAGCAGCTGGCCGGGATGGCAGTGCAGGTCAACGACTTGCCACAGTCCGCTTACTTCGAACCCGGTGCCGAACTGCTGGAACAACTTGCCCATGCCGCGCCAGCCGCCCCCAATCGGGGCAAGAACGAGGTAAACGAAGACATCATGGGGCTACGTCTGCTCTGCCTCTACGGCCTCAAGGGCGCCGCCGCCTACATGGAGCACGCTCGGGTGCTGGATCAGCAGAGTGACGAGGTGACCGCCGAATTCCACCGCATCATGAGCTGGCTCAGCACAGATCCGAGCGAAATGGGTCGGCTGTTCAACTGCGCCATGGAGATCGGTCAACTCAACTTCAAAATCATGGAGATGCTGGATCTGGGTGAAACCCTCGCCTTCGGTCATCCGGAGCCGACCCAGGTACGCGTAACCCCCATCCCCGGCAAGTGCATTCTGGTCTCCGGCCACGACATGATGGATCTCAAACTCATTCTGGAGCAGACCAAGGGAACCGGCATTCATGTCTACACCCACGGCGAGATGCTGCCCGCGCTGGCCTACCCCTTCTTCAAGCAGTACCCCCATCTGGTGGGTAACTACGGCTCCGCCTGGCAGAACCAGCAGAAGGAGTTTGCCAACTTCCCGGGCGCCGTAGTGATGACCTCCAACTGCATCATCGACCCGAATGTGGGCAACTACTCGGATCGCATCTTTACCCGCTCCATCGTCGGCTGGCCGGGCGTAACCCATCTGGAGGGGGATGATTTCTCCGCCGTGATCGCCAAGGCCCAAGCGCTGGAAGGCTTCAAGCACACCGAGCTCGAGCACTTCATCACCATCGGCTTTGCCCGCAACGCCCTGATGCAGGCTGCGCCCGCAGTGATTGAGAAGGTCAAAGCCGGGGAGATCAGCCACTTCTTCCTGGTGGGTGGCTGTGACGGCGATAAGGCCGAGCGCGCCTACTTCACCGAGTTTGCCAATGCGGCGCCGCGCGACAGCCTGCTGCTCACCCTGGGCTGCGGCAAGTACAAGTTCAACAAGCTCGACTTTGGCGACATCGGCGGCATTCCGCGTCTGCTGGACGTGGGTCAGTGCAACGATGCCTACTCCGCAATTCAGTTGGCGCTGGCACTCTCCGAGGCGTTCGAGTGCGGGGTCAACGATCTGCCGCTGACGCTGGTGCTCTCCTGGTTCGAGCAAAAAGCCATCGTTATTCTGCTCACCCTGCTCTCCCTCGGGGTGAAGGACATTCGTACCGGCCCGACCGCCCCCGCCTTCCTCACCCCGGCTCTGCTCAAGGTGCTGGAAGAGCAGTTCGGTCTGAAAGGGACCACCACGGCCGAGGCTGACTTGGCCGAGATCCTGGCGGCCTGATCGGCACCTCATGTTGTAAGCGTTTGGCGAGCCGCCCGGCTCGCCTTTTTTCTGGATCCGGCTTTTTCACCAGACGTTTTTCGAACCGTTTAAAACCTAAGGAGCCTTGTGATGACCTCTCTCACGCTCACCTGCATTGGCCGCCAACAGAACACCCACGACGTCGTGAGCTGGCAGCTGGCGCCGCTTTCCGGCAGCCTCCCTCCCGTACTGGCTGGCCAGTGCATCACCCTGCATACCGAGATTGACGGCCAGCCGGAGTGCCGCGCCTATACCCTCTCCTCCAGCCCACAGGATGCCTGCTGGCAAGTGACTATCAAGGATGTGGGACGGGTCTCCCACCATCTGCATCAGACCTTGCAAGTGGGAGACAAGATCCGGGTGGATGGTCCGTTCGGCGATTTCAACCTGACCGCCTTTCCTTGCGAACGGCCACTGCTGCTAAGCGCCGGTTCCGGCATCACCCCCATGTGGGCCATGCTGCGGGACGAACTGGCCAAACGGCCGGACGCAGACATCCGCTTTATCCATAGCGCCCGCTCGCCAGCAGATGTGATCTTCGCAGATGACTTGGCTGCATTGGCCGAAGCTCATCCCGGTGTACGCCATGCCCTGATACTGGAAGAGGCGCCAACGGCTCATCCCTGGGTGGGCCGACTCACCCCCGCCATGCTAGCCGAACTGGCCACAGATCTGCGCGAACGCCATGTGTATCTCTGTGGCCCGGCCCCCTATATGGCGGCGGTCAGGACCATGCTGACGGAGCTGGGATTGCCGCCGGAGCAGCTGCATCAGGAGTCCTTTGGTCTTCCCTCCGCAGAGCCCGCCACCACCAGCGACCACTTCTGGCTGACCCTGAAAAAGAGCGGCAAAAAGGTGAAGATCCTGCCGGGTCAGACCCTGCTGGCGGCGCTGGAAGCGGCGGGCGAAACCATAATGGCCGCTTGCCGCGCCGGGGTATGTGGCAGCTGTCGTTGCACCACCACAGGTGACATCGAGCGCCAGAGCGTGATGACCCTGAGTGCGCAGGATCTGGAGAGCGGCGTTGCTCTGGCCTGCTCCTGCACCGCGAAAGGGGATATCAGTCTCGATTATTGAGGCGTGGTGCAGGCTTTTGTCAGGTGCGGTGAAGGCGTCATCAGTATCCCAAGCTTTTCCCAAGTAGACTGGGGCGCTAGACTCTGCCCCAGTTTCACCAGAACACGGGATAAAAAATGACAATACTGGTCACAGGGGGCGCTGGCTATATCGGCTCCCACACCCTGGTTGAGCTGCTCGGCGCGGGGCAGCAGGTCGTGGTCCTCGACAACCTATCCAACTCCTCACCGGAGTCACTCAAGCGGGTCGAGCAGATCACCGGCAAGCCGGTCACCTTCGTCGAAGGGGATGTGCTGGACAGAGCTTGCCTGCAGCAGCTGTTTGCCAACCACCAGATCGAATCGGTCATTCACTTCGCCGGCCTCAAGGCGGTCGGAGAGTCGAGCCAGATCCCGCTCACCTACTACCAGAACAACATCAGCGGCACTCTGGTGCTGTGCGAAGAGATGGCCAAGGCCGGCGTTTTCCGGTTGGTATTCAGCTCCTCGGCCACCGTCTATGGCGATCCCGCCTCGGTGCCGCTGCGGGAAGATTTCCCCACCAGCGCCACCAACCCCTACGGCCGCTCCAAGCTGATGGTGGAGGAGATCCTGCGCGATCTCGCCAAATCCGATCCCCGCTGGGCTATCGTGTTGCTGCGCTACTTCAACCCGGTCGGCGCCCATGAGAGCGGCCTGATTGGTGAAGATCCCAACGGCATCCCCAACAACCTGCTGCCCTATATCAGCCAGGTGGGTGTCGGCAAGCTCAAGGAGCTGGGGGTATTTGGCAACGACTACCCGACTCCGGATGGCACCGGCGTACGTGACTACATCCATGTGGTGGATCTCGCCATCGGCCACCTGAAAGCACTGGCGCGCATCAAGAGCGACACCGGCGTCTTCACCTACAACCTGGGCACAGGTCAGGGCTACTCGGTACTGGAGATGGTCAAGGCGTTTGAAGCGGCCAGCGGCCGACCCATTCCCTACCAAATCAAACCCCGTCGCCCGGGCGACATCGCCGAGTGCTGGGCAGAGCCGACACTGGCCCGTGCCGAGCTGGGCTGGCAGGCAGAGCGCGGTCTGGAGCAGATGATGGTCGATACCTGGCGCTGGCAAAGCAACAACCCGAACGGCTATCAAGGCTGATCTCTCGCGGGTTGATAACAAAACGCCCCGACATTTTCATGTCGGGGCGTTTTATTTTGCGACGTTCAATCAGTGGGTCTGACTGCGCAGCAGCGGCACACGGGCCAATCGGGGGGCGATGCGGTCTATCAGCCGATCCGCCAGCGGGGTCAGCAGCAACCAGGGCAGACAGAGGGTCGCCAGCCCCAGCGCGCCGACGTAGACATCGGTAAACCAGTGAGCACCAGCCAGAATGCGCGGCGCGGAAAAGATCGGCACCATCAGCAATGCGGTGACTCCCGCCCAGCGCGGCAGATAGCGCAGGGCAAAACCGGCGAAGATCATCAGGAACAGGGCGTGATCGCCGGGGAAGCTGTCACCGGAAGAGTCCTTGGTCGGAATAGCGCTGATCTGGGTCACCCGCAGCGCATCAGCTACCATCAGGGTCGGGCTGGGTCGCTCCACCGGCAATCGGTGACCAAGCTGGTTGATCACCAGTGCACTTAGCAGCATCAGTATGCCCATCGCTACCAGTTGGCGACGGCCCGCCAGATCCCGTGCAAAGAAACAGCGGGCCAGGATCAGCCCCATACAGGCCAGCACCGCCAGATCGAACAGCCGGTTATTGGTGATAGCCACCAGATCGGCCCACAGAGCCGACTGCCCGAGCCAGCCGTTAACGGTATGAAAAATCGCGAGGTCCCACTGATCCCAGGGACCATGAGCGGGCAACGCAGCCCAACTGATGGCCACCAGACCACCGACCAGATAGCAAAGCAGGAACTTGCCCATGGGGACTCTCCTTTGGAAAAGGGCGATATCGTAAAACTGTAGCGTGCGTCACAAAACCGAAGAATTGTAAGAAAGTGCGACACAATATCAAGTCTCAAATAAAGCCTTCCAGCCCATTCCAATCTCGCATATCCCAACAGCGCCAAGATTTCTGCCTCCAGTGCTGCATCTGTGGGCCTCTCACCATGAGTGCGGCTTGTGCCACCACCGCAACACCCCCTAGAATGCGCACTTCCCTTTACTGCGAAAGGAAGCGGTATGCATATTCACATTCTCGGGATCTGCGGCACCTTTATGGGTGGTCTGGCGGTGTTGGCAAAACAGCTTGGTTACCGGGTGACCGGTTCGGATGCCAATGTCTATCCCCCCATGAGTACCCAGCTCGAGCAACAGGGCATCGAACTGACCGAAGGCTATGATCCCTCCCAACTCGATCCGGCGCCGGATCTGGTGGTGATTGGCAACGCCATGAGCCGCGGCAACCCCTGTGTTGAATATGTGCTGGACCGCAATCTGCCCTACATCTCCGGCCCCCAGTGGCTGCTGGAGCACGTGCTGCAAGATCGCTGGGTGCTTGCCGTCGCCGGCACCCATGGCAAGACCACCACCGCCAGCATGTTGGCCTGGGTGCTGGAGTACGCCAAGCTGGAGCCCGGTTTCCTCATTGGCGGCGTGCCGGGCAACTTCCCGGTCTCCGCCCGTCTCGGCTCCGCCCCCTTCTTTGTCATCGAAGCGGACGAGTATGACTGCGCCTTCTTCGACAAACGCTCCAAGTTCGTCCACTACCATCCGCGCACCCTGGTGATGAACAATCTGGAGTTCGATCACGCGGACATCTTCCCGGATCTCGCCGCGATCCAGCGCCAGTTCCACCACCTGATGCGCACCGTGCCGAGCAACGGCCGGGTGCTGTTCCCGCAAGCCGATGACAACCTCACCGCCGTGCGCAAAATGGGCTGCTGGAGCGAAGTGGAGCTGGTGGGTCAGGACGACGCCAAGTGGAAAGCGGTCAAGCTGGCCGATGACGGCTCCGCCTTCGAGGTGTGGCTGGATGGCGAGAAACAGGGCGAAGTGCACTGGGAGTGCATCGGCGAACACAACGTCAACAATGGTCTGATGGCCATCGCTGCCGCCCGCCACGCCGGTGTCATGGTGGAGCATGGCATCGCCGCCCTCTGCCAATTCAAATCCCCCAAGCGGCGGATGGAGCTCAAGGGTGAGGTAGCGGGCATCAGCGTCTATGACGACTTCGCCCACCACCCCACCGCCATCGAGACCACCCTCGGCGGCCTGCGCGCCAAAGTGGGCGAGGCCCGCATTCTGGCGGTGCTGGAGCCACGCTCCAACACCATGAAGCTGGGGGTTCACAAGGAGGAGCTGGCTGGCTGCTTCGATGGCGCCGACGAGGTGTTCTTCTTCCAGCCGCCCAACATCGGCTGGGATCTCGGCGAGGTGACGGCCCATATGACCCGTCCGGCCAAGGTATTCAACGATCTGGAGACCCTGATCAACCGGCTGGTGGCCGAGAGCCGCGATGGCGACCATATTCTGATCATGAGCAACGGCGGCTTCGGTGGCATTCATGACAAGCTGATCGCCCGCCTCAAGGATTACCACGGCGAACTATGAACAAAGCGATCACCCTGGCGCTGACCGGCGCCTCCGGCGCCCCCTACGCCCTGCGCCTGCTCCAGTGTCTGGTGCAGGCGGACTATCGGGTCTACCTGCTCGCCTCATCGGCGGCTCGTGTGGTACTCAAGACCGAGCAGCAACAGGATTGGCCCGGCTCGCCGAAAGAGCTCTCTGCCTATCTTTGTCGCCAATATGGCGCCAAGGAGGGGCAGATTGTCGCCTGCGGCAAGGAGGAGTGGTTCTCGCCGGTGGCCTCCGGTTCGGCCGCGCCCAAACAGATGGTGGTCTGCCCCTGCTCAATGGGCACCGTCTCGGCCATTGCCAACGGCACCTCGGACAACCTGCTGGAGCGGGCAGCGGATGTGGTGATCAAGGAGCGCGGCCAACTGATCCTGGTGCCCCGCGAAACCCCCTTCTCGGCGATCCATCTGGAGAACATGCTGAAACTGGCACGGCTCGGGGTGACCATCATGCCCGCAGCCCCCGGTTTCTATCATGAGCCGAAAAGCATCGCCGATCTGGTGGACTTTATGGTCGCCCGCATCCTCGATCATCTGGGTGTCGAGCATGAGCTAACCCACCGCTGGGGCTATGGCCACCAGTGAGGTGACCGCCACATCCGGCCATAAAAAAAACGGCGCCACTCAATGAGTGACGCCGTATTTTCGTTAAGCCGTGTTAGCGAGCCTGAATTGGCGCCGTCACGTACTTGAACAGGAAATCAGTCACCTCTTGGCGCACCGGGCGCTGAGGTTGATTGATCATCTGCATCATCACATAGCCAAAACCGGTCAGAGAGCGGGCCAGATCCTGTGCCGACAGCACACTGGTGATCTCCCCTGCATCCATGGCGGTTTGCAGCTCGCTGGCGATCAGCTCAAGGCACTGATCGAGCAGCCGGGTATAGCGGGGCCATACCTCTTCCCGAACCGATGAGCTCCACTCCAGCCAGATACCGGCATAATCCGGTTGATCGTAGGCGGCATCGACAGAGAGGCGTACATGACGCTGGATCTTGTCGAAAATGGGGCCCTGGTCACCGTATGCCTGCGACAGCATTTGGTTCACAAAGCGTTCGATCTCGGCCAGCACCTCATCTACCAACTCCTCGCGGGTGTTGAAATAGTTGAAGACGGTAGCCACAGAGACCTTGGCCTGTTCGGCTATCTCGGCGTGACCTGCACGGCCAATGCCGCGACGGGAGAACACCTCGATGGCACATTCCATCAATTGGGAGCGACGAGCTTCCGGCGACAGCCGGGTACGACGTCTTATTTCTGCGCGTGGTTCCATAGTTTTTATCATCTAATAGTTATTGATTATGGTGTTTATAGTATTTTAACTAATCATGCCTGAGTGCCTGCTAACTCTATCAATTAAAATAAGCCGATAAAAGCACCACGTATCTCTAGCACCCTTCAACATGAGTGGTAGAATCATCGGTTTTGATATTCATGAACGGCCAAATCCCCTTTGGCCTTATGGGAGTAAGTGATGAAACACACCGTCGAGGTGATGATCTCCGAGGCTGAAGTAGCCGCCCGGATCGCCAAATTGGGTGAAGAGATCACCGCCCGCTATCAGGGTTCTGACGAAGTCGTGATGATTGCGCTGCTGCGCGGTTCCTGCATCTTCCTGGCCGACCTCTGCCGCCAGTGCCAGCTGCCCATCACCCTGGACTTCATGACCGCCTCCAGCTACGGCTCCGGCATGCACAGCACCCGTGACGTCCGCATCCTCAAAGACCTGGACGACGATATCAAGGGCAAGGATGTGGTGATCGTGGAAGACATCATCGACACCGGTTACACCCTCAACAAGGTGCGCGAGATCCTCTCCCTGCGCGAGCCGAAATCCCTGGCCATCTGCACCCTGCTGGACAAACCCTCCCGCCGCGAAGTGCAGGTGCCGGTCGACTGGATTGGCTTCGCCATTCCGGACGAATTCGTGGTCGGCTGTGGCATCGACTACGCCCAGAAGTACCGCAACCTGCCGTTTATCGGCAAAGTGGTACCCCAGGAGTAAGCCAGGTTCAGGAATATCACGGGTGAAGCGGCCTTGCGCCCTTTACTCTGTGCAGGCGGCCTTGGCCGCCTTTTCTGTATCGAGCCGGATTCAACCATCACAGAGGTTGCAATGAACGCACTGGAAATCAGCGGCCTGAAAAAGACCTATCAGGGGGGCGTCGAAGCCCTTAAAGGCATCGATCTTACCGTCAGGCAGGGGGATTTCTTCGCCCTGCTCGGCCCGAACGGCGCGGGCAAGTCCACCACCATCGGCGTCATCAGCTCACTGGTGAACAAGAGCGCCGGCAAGGTGAAGGTGTTTGGCTACGACATCGACAGCGATCTCGAACAGGCCAAGGCCCAGCTCGGACTGGTGCCGCAGGAGTTCAACTTCAGCCAGTTCGAGAAGGTGATCCAGATTGTCACCCATCAGGCCGGTTTCTACGGCGTGCCCAAGGCGGAAGCCAAGATCCGCGCCGAGAAGTACCTGCGCCAGCTCGATCTGTGGGAGAAGCGCGACATGCCTGCCCGCACCCTCTCCGGCGGCATGAAGCGTCGCCTGATGATCGCTCGCGCCCTGATGCACGAGCCCAAGCTGCTGATCCTCGATGAACCGACCGCCGGGGTCGATATCGAGATCCGCCGCTCCATGTGGACCTTCCTCAAGAATCTCAACGAGCAGGGCGTCACCATTATTCTCACCACCCACTATCTGGAAGAGGCCGAGATGCTCTGCCGCAACATCGGCATCATCGACAAAGGTCGTCTGATCGAGAACACCAGCATGAAGAATCTGCTGGGCAAGCTGGGTCGCGAGACCTTCCTGCTCGACCTTGCGTCAGGTTCTGCCGTACCTGAGGTGCCGGAGTTCAACGGCCGCATGCCGGATGAGCGCACCCTTGAGGTGGATCTCGACAAGAGCCAGTCACTCAACAGCCTGTTCGAGCAGCTGTCGAACCAGCAGGTGCAGGTCGTGAGCATGCGAAACAAGGCCAACCGGCTGGAAGAGCTGTTCGTCAATCTGGTCGAAGAGGGGAGAAAAGCATGAATCTGGCCATCTACTACATCGCCTTCAAGAGCATTCTGGCCAAGGAGGTGAGCCGCTTTACCCGGATCTGGATCCAGACCCTGGTGCCACCGGCCATCACCATGAGCCTCTACTTCGTCATCTTCGGCAACCTGATCGGTTCACGCATCGGTGACATGGGCGGCTTCACCTACATGGAGTTCATCGTGCCCGGCCTCATCATGATGTCGGTGATCACCAACTCCTACTCCAACGTTGCCTCCTCCTTCTTCAGCGCCAAGTTCCAGCGCAATATCGAAGAGATGCTGGTCGCGCCGGTGCCCAACTACGTCATCATCGCCGGTTACGTGGGCGGTGGCGTGGCCCGCGGCCTCTGTGTCGGCCTCATCGTCACCCTGGTGTCGCTGTTCTTCGTGCCGCTGCAGATCCACCATCTGTTCAGCGTCTGCTTCACCGTGCTGCTGACCGCCATCCTCTTCTCGCTGGGTGGCCTTATCAACGCGGTGTTTGCCAAGACCTTCGACGACATCAGCATCATCCCCACCTTCGTGCTGACGCCGCTCACCTATCTGGGCGGGGTGTTCTACTCCATCAGCCTGCTGCCCCCCTTCTGGCAGGGCGTCTCCCAGGTGAACCCCATCATCTACATGGTGAACGCGTTCCGTTACGGTTTCCTCGGTATCTCCGATGTGCCGCTCGGCACCGCCTACCTCATCATCATCGGCTTTATCGTGGCCCTCTACGGTATCGCCTGGTGGCTCATCTCCCGCGGCACCGGCCTGCGCCACTGATTGCCAAAACGGGCACCTCGCGGTGCCCGTTTTCATTGTCCGGCCCACCTCGGGATGACCTAGACCCGGATGGCGTGATCCTTTAGCAGCCGGGCGGTGAGCTCAAGCTTCTCGTTGCGCTCGGCGGCCCGTTCGGGAACCGTGACGCCCCCCAGCTCATCGACCCGCACCTGACCGAAGGCATCGTCGATAGCCTGCGCCATGGCGGTTCGACCAGCAGCGAGCTCGGGATCGATCAGGCTCTCCTGCATCCGGATCCGGTTCTCGCTGGCCGCCAGCTGCAGTTCCTCCAACTGGGTGGCGAGAGTGACAATCCGGTTATCGACCCGCTGGGCCAGTTCGAAGAGACGGTTTTCATTCCCTGCCACCATCGCCAGTCCATCTAGCTGCTCCCCTTTGCGCTGATCAAAGTTGCTTACCGCACGAGCGGCCAGCTCCAGTGCATAAGCCTTGGTGGCCATGGCGTTGACTCCGCCCTCCCAACCGACATCTGACCCCACCCCCAGTGTCACGCCAAGGGTAGTATGAAACTTGGCTCCCTGTGGCCCGAAAGCCGCAGTGGCACCGGCCGATGCACCTACACCCAGATTGGCGGAGGCGCGTACCTTGGCCGAAAGGCTATAGGCATCCGCATACTGGCTCTTGAGCAGATTGAGCTGGGCACTCCCCTCAGCTTTCATACCAGCAAAAGCCGAGGCGTTGGCAGTCACGCTGACCACTGGCCCATTTGGGGTCATGATAGCCGCAGCACCGGCCTCCAGCTTGGCATTGGCGACCACCTCGGCAGAGCCTGCCAGCTTGGCGTTAAGCAGGTTGCCGATAGTCCAGCTCCCCTCCACCGACAGCCCCAGCCGGCTCACCAGCTCGGCACTGGCCCCGATGCGCAGCAGACTAAGGTCATGGGGCCCCGGGGTGTAGCGCGATCCGTCGGTATCATTGACGATCTTGTTCACCGGATTGAACACCAATGAGCCCTCCGCCTTGCCAATCACCAGCTCGGCCTTGGCACTCGCCTTGTTCTCCTGGGTCAGAGCCACCTTGCCGGCAAACTCTCCTACCGGCGTATCGCGACGCCCCTCCCACTTGCCAATCTCGATCTTGGCGAAAGCCTCCACCAGCGCACTGGCACTGACCAGCCCGAGCCCGCCAAAGGCCTTGTGGCTCACGGGCTCACCCGGTTTCAGCTCCTTGCTGGCAGCAGAGAGAGGGCTCTTGATCTCGGCCCGGACACCACTCTGATAGTACTTTCCTGATGCGGCCTCTCCCTGCCAGAGCGCCTTCTCCTGCGCCTCGCGCTCAAGCCAGGGCTCATCCAGTCCATCCACCAGCGCGGTCAGCAGCTCGGTCCTGAGCAGGCCAATCTCCCCCTGCTTGCTCACCTGCTGCTGAATGCTGAGATCCAGAACCTCCTTGAGGTGGCCGAGCTCCAGCAACTGACTGTGGGTCAACAGGATATCGCGACCATTCTCCTCGGCAGTGGCTTGCGGCTTGAGCTCACCCAGTGCGGGCAGAGCCTGACGCAAGGTCCCGCAAAACAGCTGCCACTCGTGGCTTGCTGCGACCTCTTCACGGGTCGGCGCCCGCTCCAGCCGCCGCGCCATCATCCCCTCACTCACCCCGAACATCAGGTCTAGTCCCCCTTGCAGCTCCTGCTTGAACAGGTCGTTGGCCCCCTCCTGTTGCAGGCGAGCCAACTCGCTGCACCACTGGCGGATCTGCTGGTTACTCTCGATAGGCTGATTGACCCTCCCCTGTTCGTTGCAGACCCACGCCAGCTGAAATGAGGGAGGCTTGCCACCCTGTGCCAACGCCTGACGGCGAACAGCGATGTCATCGACCAGTTTTTGCAACACGGGATCCTGCTGACGGGAGCGGTTCTTGCCCGAGTCGATCCAGAACTGCAGCGCCTGTTCGATCTTCGCCAGCCCGGCCAGTGAAGGCGTTGGCTGGGCCTGGTAGTGCCGCACCGCCTGCTTGACTGCCTTGAGTTCAGGGCTCTGCCGATGGCCAATACCACGGCGGATCCCCCTATCGAACTCCCGGTTACCGGCATCCAGCAGCTGTAGTCTGGCGTTGCCAAGGCGAGCAGTAGCAGGAGGTGTAGCATCAGGGGTTGTCTGCTGATGACGGCTTACATCGATATCCGGGGAGGCAATTTTCATGGCAAGAAACCTGCGTTGATGAGAGAGAAGATCCTCAGCGTACGCCGACCCCCCTTGTCACCCTGTCAGCGATGGTCCCGCTTTTTTAGGATTCGGACTGACCCGTAAAAGATGTCTGTCAGCTCACAATTTCGGCATAACCACTCGCCCCTCCGACCAAAAACGCTAAAAAAATGACGACAAGTGATAAGCAGCCACCGATCAGCCGCATAGGGTGTCACTCTCCCCCTGCCCGAGGTTTGGCCATGTATCACGCTCTCATCACCGCCCTGTACACACAACTTGGACTTCCGCTTCCGGTGGCCGGACAGACAGCCACCACCCTCGCCATCAACGACGAACTGGTGCTAACGCTGGCAGAGGATGAGGGCCATCTGGTGATCTATCTGCTGCTACCGGGCCACGCCATGCCCAACACGCCCCTGCTCAACCACCTTGGCGACGAGCCAGTGTTTCTGCTGGATCAGACCGAGCAGGGAGAGACCCTGATCTGGACCCGCGAGTGGCTCGATCATCTGACGGTCGACAGCCTGCTGCTACTGCTCGAGCGGGCCATCGAGCTGGCTGCCGAACTGTTGACCCACCAGCACGACCGGGAGCAATCGACACAGCCACAGCATCCCGCCTCCACAACCGCAACCATCAGGGTCTAGCGCCCCCATTCTGGTCACTGCCCCGCAAAATCGAGATTTATCTTGTTCGGCATGGGTTTAGTCATTGCGGCTCAATCGGGAATTGTTAGAATTCATCCCTATCTATAAAGAGGTATAATATGCCTGCGTTGTTGCGCATGCTGGCCAATCTGGCGCTGGGTGGCTTCTTCCTAGCCTCCGCCGGGTTCAAGCTGACATCCCCCGCCCTGTTCATCGAGCAGATCGGCGCCTTTGGCCTGATCTGGCCGCCGCTGATCCCGCCGGTGGCCTGGGGGCTGATTGCCCTTGAGCTCTGCGCAGGGCTGGCAGTCATCGCCAACCGGCGCTGGGGACTGTGGCTGGTGATCGGGCTGCTCGCCCTGTTTATTCCGGTGTTGGGCTATGGCGTTGCCATCGGGCTCGACATCTCTTGCGGCTGTCTGGGCAGGGCTGATCTCGGCTCGTTGCCGGAGGCCATTGTGCGGGATCTGCTGCTACTGACGCTTGCGGGCGCCCTGCTGCGAACTTCCCGCCCCGTTTTTCCCGTTCTAAAGGAGTAGTGACATGATGACATTGCGATCCCGCACCCTGCTGGCCTCGCTGATCGCCGCCAGCTTTGCCCTCGGTGGCTGTGGCGACAACCAGTTCGAGCAGGAGGTGAAGCTGGAGCAGTCGGCAGTGCAACTGGCACAGGAGGCGCAGCAGGGGGGCTATCAGCTGCTGACCGTAGCCGAGCTGAAGACCCGCATGGACAAGGGCGAGGAGTTGGTGATCATCGACACCATGCCCTATGAGGACTCCTACAAGAAGGAGCACATTCCGGGCGCCAAGAACTTTGTCTTCGTGAAAGAGGCCAAGGCCGGCGACAACTGGAGCGAAATCGTCGAGGGGAGCGGCACGGCGGAGCAGTTCCAGGCGCTGTTGGGTGAAGACAAGTCCCGTCCTGTGGTGATCTACTGCGGCTTCGTCAAGTGCGGCCGCAGCCACAATGCCGCCGCCTGGGCGGTGACTCAGGGCTATCAGCAGGTCTATCGGGTGCCGGGCGGCATCTTCGCCTGGAAAGGGGCCGGTTACCCCGTCTCTGCCGAGTAACCGCGTCTGCCCACAAGGCAACACAGCCGATATGAAAGAAGCCCGCAACTGCGGGCTTCTTTCATATTACGTGGCACTCAGGGTTAGCTGGCGGCCTGCTCCTGCGGTTGCTCCGCTTGGGCCAGCGGCTGCTTGCCCAGCAACCGCTTGGTGATCATCGCCGCCATGATGGAGCCGTTGACGTTGAGAGCAGTGCGGCCCATATCCACCAGCGGCTCGATGGCGATCATCACCCCCACCAGCGCGATGGGGAAGTTGAGGGTGGAGAGCACGATCAGCGCGGCGAAGGAGCCGCCACCACCGACGCCAGCCACCCCGATGGAGCCCAGTGCAATCACTGGCAGCAGGGTGAGCAGGAACAGGGGATCAAAGGGGTTGATGCCGAGCATGGGGGCGATCATCGCCACCATCATGGCCGGATAGATACCGGCGCAGCCGTTCTGGCCGAGGTTGGCACCGAACGAGGCGGCGAAGTTGGCGATATTGGAGGGCACACCAAGGCGCTGCTGGGTCTCGATGCTGAGCGGAATGGAGGCGGCGCTGCTGCGGGAGATAAAGGCAAAGGTGAGCACGCCCCACACTTCCCGAAGATAGTGCAGCGGGTTCTGGCCGATCAGCAGCAGGATCACCATGTGCACCGCAAACATCGCCAGAATGGCGACGTAGCAGACCAGAATAAAGCCGAGCAGGCTGAGGATCTCGCTCAGGGGATAGTGGGCCACCACCCGGGCGATCAGCGCCATCACGCCATAGGGGGTGAGGGCAATCACCACCCGCACCATCTTCATCACCCACAGTTGCAGAGTGTCGATGGCCACGGCGGCGCGAGCACCGGCCTCCGGGTGCTCCGCCTTCATCTGGAGCAGAGCAACCCCCGCCAGCACGGTAAAGATCACCACGCCGATCACCGAGAGACCGCGGCTACCCGCCATATCGGCGGCAAAGTTGCTGGGCACCAGCGAGAGCAGCAGGGCAGGCAGGGTCTGGGCACTATCGATGGTGCTCATGCTCTGTTGCAGGGTGGCCGTGTCGCTGCCGTGACTCAGCAACCCGGCTGCGGTGAGACCGCTCAGATGGGTCACTGTCATTCCCACCAGACCGGCGATCATCACCAGGGTCAGCATGGAGCCGATCAGCACGACGCTGATCTTGCCGAGGGACTGGGCCTGCTCCAGCTTGTTGATGGCGGAGAGGATGGAGGTGAACACCAGCGGCATCATCACCACCTTGAGCAGGCTGACATAGCCGCCGCCGACGATATTGACCCACTCCAGGGTCTGCTGAACGCCGGCATCATCGGCGCCCCAGCCCAGTTGCAGCGCCAGCCCGAACAGGGCGCCAAGCAGCAGACCTGCAAGCACCTTGCGCGAGAGCGGCAAACCGGTAGGCAACCGGGTGAGAGCAAAACAGAGCAGACAGAAAACAAGCGATGCAATCAGGACAAACATCATGAATACCTGTAGCGGCCATCAGGCCAAAAGTGGATAGAAACGAAGGGAGATGCGGGCTGGGCCGCAGAACAAAACGCCGGAATACAGGAGTGTGCAGGCGTGAAAAAGCAGCGGACGCCCGAGGGGGCGTCCGCTGGCAATCGGGGGAATTACTTCTTTACGGGGGCGTCGTATTGTTCGGGTTCGTCGCTATAGACGCAGACATTCCACTTCGCGGCCAAACCATCTTCCGCCAGGCAGTAACGCTCGAAGAAAGCCTTGATCTCCGCGCGCTGGCAGTGCGCCTCGAAAGCCGCCATATCTTGCCAAATCTCGTTGAACACGATGGGGAAGCTCTCCCCCTCGGCAAATGGGCTCGCGATGTGGCGGGTCACCCGATATTGCAAGCAACCATCCTCACGCAGGGTATTGGGCTCGAGCGCCTGCAGCACCTGAAACAGGGCTTGCTCCTGACCGGGTTTCGGCAGGAATTGGGCAATGCAGTAAACCTTCTTGGACATGGAGTCCTCCTGGTTGTGGCCGGCTCAGGCTTGCTGCAGCGTGACCACTTGATTGTCGATAAGGCGGGCCTTGCCAAGATAAGCGGCCATCAGGATCACCAGCTGCGCGCTCTCGTCAGTGGCGGATTCGAGGGTGGCGGCATCGACGATGTCGATGGCATCGGTACGAAAACCGGCGTTGTCGAGACGCTGGCTGGCCTGCGCCACCAAGGAGGGCAGGTGGTGGTCACCCGCTTCGATCTGCTCGGCGATCCAGTTCATGGTGCGCGCCAGCTCGGGGGCGATGGCCCGCTCGGCAGCTGTCAGGTAGCCGTTGCGGGAAGAGAGTGCCAGCCCGTCTTCGGCCCGCACAGTGGGTACGCCGACGATCTCGATGGGCATCGCCATGTCGGCCACCATCTTGCGAATAAGCGCCAGCTGCTGGTAATCCTTCTGGCCAAAGCAGGCCACATCAGGCTGCACCAGATTGAACAGCTTGGTGACGACGGTACTGACCCCGCGGAAGTGACCCGGACGCAGCGCCCCTTCCAGCAGATTGGAGAGACCCGGCACCTCGACGAAGGTCTGGCTCGCCAGCCCCTGCGGATACATGATCTCCGGGGTCGGGGTGAATACCATATCGACCCCGGCCGCTTCCAGCGCAGCGCAATCCTGCTCCAGAGTGCGCGGGTAGTTGGCGAGATCCTCGGCCTTGTCGAACTGCATCGGGTTGACGAAGATGCTGACCACCACCTTCTCGGCGTGGCTGTGCGCCTCTTTCACCAGCGTCAGGTGACCCTGATGCAGGTTGCCCATGGTGGGCACGAATGCGATGGCACGCCCTTCACGGCGCCATTGGCTGATCTGCTCACGCAGAACGACGGGATTATTTACGACCAACATCAGCAGTTCACCTTCCGATAAATCAAAAAGAGAGACGGGTTGCATCCACAGATAGCGCTCGGGCGGGATGGGGCACGAACATGGCTATCAGCAGTTCACCTTTAGATGAATCAATAAGATACGGATTAGCTATACAGATTAACTGTGCGAGGCTGACAAGCAGAGACGGGGGCCGAAGCCCCCATCATGCAACCGCCAGGATCAGTTGAAGCAGTGCTCCGGGCCGGGGAAGCTCCCCTCGCTCACCTGCTGCACATAGAGGCGGATGGCGGCACGCACATCGCCGGTCTCGGCCAGAAAGTTCTTGGTGAACTTGGGCACATAGCCGGAGGTGACGCCAAAGGCATCGTGCATCACCAAAATCTGACCGTCGGTCGCGGGGCCGGCACCAATGCCGATCACCGGGATGCGAAGCGCCTTGGTGATGCGCTCGGCCAGCGCAGTGGGCACACACTCGAGCACCAGCAGCTGGATACCGGCCGCTTGCAGTTCGAGGGCCTGACGGTAGATCTCCTGGGCTTGAAACTCATCGCGCCCCTGCACCTTGAAGCCGCCAAAGACATGAACGGATTGCGGAGTGAGGCCGAGGTGACCGCACACCGGCACCCCGTTGCGGGTGAGGTGGCGGATGGAGTCACACAGCCAGTCGCCCCCTTCCATCTTCACCATGCGGGCACCGGCCGCCATCAGGCGGGCAGCGTTCTGGTAAGTCTGCTCGGGGGTGGCGTAGCTCATGAACGGCATGTCGGCGACCACCAGTGCCTTGCTGGCACCGCGCGCCACACAGCGGGTGTGATAGACCATCTCATCCATGTTGACCGCCAGGGTATCCTGACCCCCTTGCAGCACCATGCCCAGTGAATCGCCAATAAGCAGCACGTGGGCGCCCTCATCGTCGAACAGCTTGGCAAAGGTGGCATCATAGGCGGTGATGGCGGTGAACTTTTGACCTTCCTGCTTCATCTTCAGCAGGCTGGCGGTGGTGATCTTGCTCATAGAGGCTCCTGTACGTCTGCACGCGGGGCAATGATGGCCAAATCATTGTGCGGGCAGCGG
This sequence comes from Aeromonas sp. 30P, assembly GCF_051919805.1. Taxonomy (NCBI): domain Bacteria; kingdom Pseudomonadati; phylum Pseudomonadota; class Gammaproteobacteria; order Aeromonadales; family Aeromonadaceae; genus Aeromonas; species Aeromonas sp. 30P. The sequence continues at coordinate 3,946,977 of NZ_JBQBEA010000001.1, forward strand.
GCAACCAGTCGGGCGAGCGGGGTGCCGCAGGGCAGCACCAGAGCAGGCGCAATTTCGGCAAGGGGCAGCAGCACGAACTCCCGCTCCTTCATGCCGTAGTGGGGTACGATCAGGCGCTCATGGTTGATCACCTGATCCCCATAGAGCAGCAGATCGAGATCCAGGGTTCTGGGTCCCCACCGCTCCTCTTTGCGCACACGTCCCTGTTCCAGCTCGATTTTTTGTAATTGATCCAGCAGCGCAAGGGGCGCGAGCCGGGTATTGAGCCGGGCCACGGCATTGACGTAGTCCGGTTGGTCAGCAGGCCCCATGGGGCGGCTGCTGTAAAACGACGAGGCCGCCACCAGCACAGATTCCGGCAACCTTGCCAACGCGGCAACGGCGCGACGAGCCTGACCCAGCGGATCAGACAGGTTGGAACCAATGGCGATGAAGACCTCGGTCATCACGTCTGTTGTCACTCGGCCACTTTCGGTTTGCGGCGACGGGGACGACGACGGTTGCGGCTGTTGCTGCTGCGCTTCTCGCCATCGTGGCTACGGACCTCACCGCGCTCACCGCTAGCCGGGCGACGGGTCGCTTCACGCTGCAGTTGCGGACGCACATCCGGATTGGAGGCGACATAGCGCTCCCACCAGCTGGCCAGCTCGCCGAGACCGCGCTCGACCCGGTTGCGCAGCAACAGGAAGTCGAACGCCGCGCGGAACTTGGGATGCTCCATGGCGCGCTCGGGGTGTTTGCCCTGACGACGGGTCAGCCGCTGTTGCAGTGCCCAGATGTCGCGGACATCTGTGGTGAAACGGCGGGGAACGGCGATGATCCGCACCTGATTGTCCAGCACCTCGTTGATCGCCAGCATGAAGGCGTCATACCAGGGCAGGCCGCTCTCGTTCTCCAGCACCCGACCACGGGCCTCGACGCAGCCCCACAGCAGGGTGGCGTAGAGGAAGGCGGGAGTGACGCGTTTATCTTCACGAACCCGGGTATCGGTATCGATCAGTGCCTGCTCGATAAACTGCTCGTAGGGCGAGTTGCCGTGCGGGGTAAACAGCGCAGCCACTTGCGGGAAGAGCTGCTGGAACAGGCCATACTCGCGCAGCAGTTTGTAGGTCGCCAGACCGTCGCCAGCCAGGAACAGCTTGAGGGTCTCCTCAAACAGGCGGGCAGCCGGGATGTCTTGCAGCAGTGGCGCCAGCTCCTTGATGGGGGCAGCGGTACGCGGACTGATGGTCATATCCAGCTTGGCGGCGAAGCGCACGGCGCGCAGCATCCGCACCGGATCTTCACGATAACGGGTCTCGGGATCACCGATCAGCTCAAGCTTGCGCTCGGCCAGATCTTCCAGACCCCCTTCGAAATCGTGCAGGGTGAAATCTTTGGCGCTGTAGTAGAGGGCGTTGACGGTAAAGTCGCGGCGCTCGGCATCCTCTTCGATGGTGCCGTAGACGTTGTCGCGCAGCAGCATGCCTTCATCAGACTGGGCCGACACATGTTTGCTGGTATTGACCTGATGGTGGTGACCCCGGAAGGTGGCCACTTCGATCACGTCACGACCAAAGACAATGTGGGCCAGGCGGAAACGACGGCCAATCAGGCGGCAGTTGCTGAACAGTGCCTTGATCTGCTCCGGCGTCGCATCGGTTGCGATGTCGAAATCCTTGGGCGTCTTCCCGAGCAGCAGATCCCGGACTCCGCCGCCGACCAGGTAGGCCTCATAGCCCCCTTTGTTCAGGCGATAGAGCACCTTGAGTGCATTCTCGCTGATCTCTTTGCGCGAAATAGGGTGCTGATCACGGCTTAAGGTACGACGTTGACCGGCGACACGGGCTGGAATGGGGGATTCCACCGACTGCTCGCCGTCTTCCTTGCCGAGCACCTTGCGGCAAAAGTTTGCGATCTGGGAAAAAATGGTACACCTCTTCATGACTTCTAAATTGACGGGAGGCCAAAAAATAGCGGCCTATCATAGCTCACGCCTAACCAAATGAAAAACCGTGCTGACAATTGATCCCGCATGAAACCGTCTGCCAGCGAAAATAGCGGTCTATCTGCACATAGCTCACGCCTGACCAAATGAAAAACCGTGCTGACAATTGATCCCGCATGAAACCGTCTGCCAGCGAAAATAGCGGTCTATCAGCGCCCAGCTCACGCCTTATTACACGAAAACCGGCTCTTTTTACTCAAGGTCCAGTGGGATTTTCTCGCTGGCTGGCACCCGTTCGAGCTGCCAGTTGGCGATGCCCCATTCGATGATCTCGTCGATCCGGCTTGCCATCAGCTCGAGGGGCGGGCACTGGCCGAGGAAGTGCAGCGCCTGCCACAGGGCCGGTCGCACCTCATCGAGCGCCAGGGCCGGCGCATGGTTCTGCTTGGAGAGCTTGTTGCCATCTGCCAGCACCGCCAGCGGCAGGTGCACCCAGTCGGGCGCCGGTGCACCCAGGGTCTGGTAGAGGGCAATCTGGCGCACCGTGGGCTCCAGCAGATCGGCACCGCGCACTATCTCGGTGATGCCGCTGTCCATATCATCCACCACTACTGCCAGGTTGTAGGCGTAGAGCCCGTCGCGGCGACGGATAATGAAATCCTCCTCGGCGAGCGCTGCAGGGACCGCGATATGGCCCTGCAACCGATCGTCGAAGTGGTAGACCGGATGGTGCTGGCGCAGCCGGGCCGCGCAACCTTCGGCCGCAAGCCCGAGGGTGCGGCAGTGGCCGCTGTAGAGACCGCCTGCGGCCATGATTTCGCGCCGGGTGCAACGGCACCAGTAGAGATCCCCCGCCCGATAGAGCTGGTCGATGATCTCGTCATAACGGCGGTGGCGCGCGCTCTGGAACATCACCTCCCCATCCCACTCGAGGCCATATGCTTCAAGGGTTTTGAGGATCAGGTGCGCTGCCCCCGCCATCTCCCGCGGCGGATCGATATCTTCGATGCGAACCAACCAGCGTCCCTGCTGCGCTCTGGCCTGCAAAAAGCTGCCGAGGGCGGCGATCAGCGAACCGAAATGAAGCGGGCCTGAGGGTGAGGGGGCAAAGCGGCCGACATAGGGGCGCACAAGGGGTGAGGACGGGAAATTCACTGGCATGACTATTCGGGTAAGCGATTCATTGAGGCTGCATTCTGGGGCGCGACCGCCAAAAGCTCAATAAAAAAGGGAGCCCGCGAGCTCCCTTTTTCATATACCAGAGGGTCGGGATCAACCGGCCATCTGTTTTTCCTTGATCTCGGCCAGCGTCTTGCAATCGACACAGAGGTCGGCAGTCGGACGGGCTTCCAGACGGCGGATACCGATCTCGATACCGCAGTGTTCGCAGTAACCGAAATCATCGTCTTCAAGCAGCTGCAAGGTCTTCTCGATCTTCTTGATCAGCTTGCGTTCACGGTCGCGGGTACGCAGTTCAAGAGCGAACTCTTCTTCTTGCGCGGCACGATCCACGGGATCCGGGAAGTTGGCAGCCTCGTCTTTCATATGGTCGACGGTACGATCAACTTCCTGCATCAGTTGGTTGCGCCAGGCACCCAGGATCTTGCGAAAATGCGCCTTTTGTTGGTCATTCATGTACTCCTCACCCGGCTTTTCCTGGTAAGGCGCGACACCCGCAATGGCCAGGGGGCCCAGAGATTTCCTGTTTTCGCCTGTTGGCATGCCCTGTCTCCTAATTCAGCACGCTACCCGTGCCATCCATAAATTGAGGGCGACATCTATAGCAGAAGGGTAACGGGTAAGCAAACGAGCCGTACCAATAATGTTACCCACTCCAATATTTATGCACTCCCCTCGGGTAACAGGTGACCAGATTCAAACGGGATAAACCCTTGAGCCACCATGCCTTGCACCCCAACATGGGGCCGATAGCATAAAATTTCAACCCCCGCCGCGATTGCCTGCTCAATTAGCAGACTATAGTGCGGATCTATATGGGTTGCAGGGCGCATCCGGCTTATTCCGGAGTGCAACACCATAAAGAGCAGCACTGCCCTGTGGCCCGCCGCTTTCATCGCCATCAACTCGCGCAAATGCTTGGCACCACGGGCGGTGACCGCATCGGGGAAGTAGCCCATACCCGGATCTTCACGTTCGTCGAGCAGGGTGACCGATTTTACCTCGATGTAACAATTGCCCTTCTCGTCATCTTCCAGCAACAGATCGATGCGACTGTTCTCTTCGCCATACTTCACCTCGGTGCGCAACCGGCTGTAACCCGCCAGCGGAGCGATGGCCTCCTGCTCGATCAACTCCCGGGCAATCTGGTTGGCGCGCGCGGTGTTGACGCAGATAAAGTGGCCCGCCGGGCTCTCGGCGATCTCCCAGCTGTTGGGCAGCTTGCGCTTGGGGCTATCGGAGGTGGAGTACCAGACCCGGGTGCCCGGATCGGCACAACCGGTCATGGCACCGGTATTGGCGCAGTGGATAGTGATGACCTCACCGTTATCGAGTTGCACATCGGTCAGAAAGCGCTTGTAGCGGGCCACCAGCTGGCCCGATTGCAGGGGGGGATCAAAAATCACGGGTTAGCCCTCCGCGCGTCTTCTTTTACCCGGGCGCGCAGCGGCCAGCAGGCAAGCGGCTCGTAGCGCACCCCGTCCGGAGTCGAGATGGATTGATAGAGGCAGAACTCATCGGCTTGCAGCAGAAAATTTGGGGCAGGCAGGATGGCAGGCGCCTCACCCGCCTTGCGCGACAGAGTGACGTGGGGGCGATAACCCTGCTCGCCATTGCCAAGACGCAACTTCTCGCCGTGGCGGCGCAGCGCCTTTGCCAGCACGGTCAGCTCGTTGGGCCACTCTTTCGGGCCAATCCAGGCTGCCTTGGCCCGGCTGAACCAGCCGGTCTCATCCAGTCTGATGGAGAGCGGCGGACAGTGCTGACGCTCCACGGCGGCGATCAGGCGGCGGGTGGTCAACTCGTCCGCTTCCCCCAGAAAGGCGAGGGTCAGATGAAGGTTGGCTTGCGGCACCGGCTGACCGGGCCAGGGCAGCTGATCGCGCCAGGCGATGAGCTCGGGAGCGAGCTCCTTGACGGGCAGGGCAAAGAAGAGTTTGGCCATGTGGTGATAATGCCTTTTTCACGCTCATTGGATGGGCCCATTCTATGGCAGCTATCCGGCCATGTCTCGCCAGCCTCCCGCCCGAGTGACCATCTGCGCACATCCACTCACGGTGGCACGGGTGGCTGTGGCAGAATAGGCGCCGTTTTACCGGTTGCCACAGAAGGTGCTCATCGCTTTGTCCCAGCTCCCCATCGTTTCGGTATTGCCCGAACTCTTTGCCGCCCTCGACAGCCACACCAGCGTGATCCTGCAGGCGCCCCCAGGCGCGGGCAAATCGACCCTGCTGCCGCTGGAGCTGGTGCGTCAGAACCGGCTGCCCGGCCGCATCATCATGCTGGAACCAAGGCGCCTGGCTGCGCGCAATATCGCCACTTTTCTGGCGCGCCAGCTGGGGGAGAAGGTGGGCGAGCGCATCGGCCTGCGGGTGCGTGGCGAGAGCCGCACCAGCTCAGCGACCCGGCTCGAGATCGTCACCGAAGGGGTGCTGACCCGGATGTTGCAGCAAGACCCTGAGCTGAATGGCGTTTCGCTGGTGATCTTCGATGAGTTCCATGAACGCAGCCTGCACGCCGATACCGCATTGGCCTTCACCATCGAGAGCCAGCAGGGATTGCGCGATGATCTCAAGCTCCTGGTGATGTCCGCAACCCTGGATGGCATGGCACTCGAGACCTTGTTGCCGGATGCCCCTGTGGTTCGCTCCGAGGGGCGCGGTTTTCCCATCGACTATCACTACCACCCCGCCAATCGCCAGCAGTGGCTGGAGCCGCAGGTCGGCGCAGTGGTGCTCGAAGCGCTGGCCGAGCAAGATGGCAGCCTGCTGGTCTTTCTGCCCGGACAGGGTGAGATCGAGCGGCTGGCACAATGGTTGGCAGACAAACTGCCGGACGACGTGACCCTCGCCCCCCTCTACGGTCGCCTCGACATGGCGGCGCAGCAAGCGGCCATCGAACCGGCGCCTGCCGGCCGCCGTAAGCTGGTGCTCACCACCAATGTGGCGGAGACCTCCCTCACCATCGAAGGGGTCTCTGTCGTTATCGACAGCGGGCTGGAACGACGGGCCTCCTATGATCTGAAAAGCGGTGTCACCCGACTGGAAACCCGCCAGATAGCCAAATCCTCCGCCACCCAGCGGGCAGGCCGTGCTGGCCGTCTCGGCCCCGGCGTCTGCTACCGGCTCTGGAGCAGCGAGGTGCAGGAGCGGCTCGCCGAGCAGAGCCCGCCAGACATCCTCACTCAGGAGCTGACCGGCCTGCTGCTGGACGCCGCCCAGTGGGGGGCAAAGGTGGAAGATCTGCCGCTTCTCGATATGCCCCCCGCCGCCGCGGTGGCCAGCGCCCAGCGGTTGCTGGTGGCCCTTGGCGCCATGAAGCCGGAGGGTGAGCAACAACTCACTGCCGCTGGCCGCGCCATGGCCGCCTTCGGTACCCACCCTCGCCTCGCCCGCATGCTGCTGCGCGCCCGCGAGCTGGAGTCCGAGGGTCTGACAGGGATTGTCGCCGATGCCGCATATCTGGTGGCGTTGCAGGAAGAAGATCTGCGAGGATCGGATCGCCTCTCTGTGCTGTTCCACCGCCGTCAAAGTGCCTTGCGTCAGGGGGCGGCCCGCTGGTTTGAGCGGCTTGGCGTGCGCCCTGCCAATGCGCAGGGTCAGTGGCTGGGGCTACTCTGTGCCCTCGCCTGGCCGGATCGCATCGGCAAACTGCGTAGTGGCAGTCGCTATCAACTCAGTGGTGGGGTGAGCTGCGATCTGGTAGAAGGTCATCCCTGTCAGGGGCAAGCCGCCCTTATCGCCATCGAGATGGGGCAGAACGATCGCGGCAGCCGCATCTTTATCGCCGAACCGGTCGATCTGGACGAGCTGGTACTCCTGCTGCCGGAACTGGTGAGCGAACGGCAGTGGTTCGACTGGGATGAGCGGGAAGAGCGGGTGCGCGCCGAGCGCCAGCAGGTGATCGGCGAGCTGGTGCTGAGCCAGCGACCGCTGACCGAACTCTCTGACGAGCAGAAAGGGCGCTGCCTGCTGCAAGGCATTCGCCGCAAGGGGCTGCATGTGCTGCCGTGGGACGAGAGCAGCGAAGGGCTGCTGGCCCGCCTGCGCTGCGCCCGCGACTGGCTGCCCGATGAGGGGTGGCCCGCTATGGATGACGACAGCCTGCTGGCCACACTGGAACAGTGGCTGCTGCCAGCGGTGAGCGGTATGACCCGGCTGGAGCAGCTGAAGAGGCTCAATATGAGCGACATCCTGCGCCAATCCCTGCCCTGGCCGTTGCCCAAACGGCTGGACGAGGCACTGCCGAGCCACTTTGCGGCGCCCACTGGCAGCCGGGTGCGGATCCGCTATCAACCGGGGCAGGCACCGGTGATCCCGGTACGCATTCAGGAGATGTTCGGGCAAGGTTCGACCCCCTGCATGGCCGATGGCCGGGTACCGCTGGTGGTGGAGCTGCTCTCCCCCGCCCAGCGACCGCTGCAGATCACTGCCGATCTGGCCGCTTTCTGGGCAGGATCCTACGAACAGGTGAAGAAAGAGATGAAGGGGCGCTATCCCCGCCACTACTGGCCGGATAATCCGCTGGAAGCGATGCCGACCAAAGTCACCAAAAAGAAGATGGGCATCTAGGTTCGGCGGGTTAATCCCGCTCGAACGTTCGCGAATGCGACATAACAAGTAGAAAGGAAAGCAAAGAGGATTTATGGCAACCCAACGACGCAAGCGTGCCCCCAAGAAGGCAGCGCCCAAACGCACCATCTGGCGCAAGCTGTTCTGGCTTGGCTTCAAGCTCTCCCTGGTGGTGGCGGCCTTTATGGTGGTGTTTGGCATCTACCTCGATACCAAGGTGCGCGAGCGCTTCGATGGCGAGAAGTGGCAGCTGCCGGTGATGGTCTACAGCCGCCCGCTGGAGCTCTACCCCAGCCAGCGCCTGTCACGGGACCAGATGCTGCGCGAGCTCAACATGCTGAGCTACAAGCAGGTGCGCCAGCCTCACACGCCGGGTGAATACACCATCAATGGCAACCGCATCGAGCTTATTCGCCGTCCGTTCGAGTTCTATGATGGCGCCGATGGAGCCCGTGGCCTGCGCCTCACCTTCAACGGCCCGCGCCTTGAGGGGATCCAGTCGCTGGAGAACCAGCGCCAGCTCGGTTACGCCCAGATGGACCCGGTGCTGCTCGATCGCCTCAATACCGAGGATCGGGAAGATCGCCTGCTGGTGCGTATCGCCGAAGTGCCCGACAGCCTGCTGGTGACCCTGCTCACCACCGAAGATCGCGACTTCTACCAGCATGGCGGCGTCTCGCCGGTCGCCATCATGCGGGCCATGTTCGCCAACCTGATCGCGGGTCGTACCGTGCAGGGGGGCAGTACCCTCACCCAGCAGCTGGCCAAGAACTTCTTCCTGACCCGTGAGCGCAGCCTGTGGCGAAAACTGCAGGAAGCCTATATGGCGGTGCTGATCGACTATCGCTACAGCAAGGACGAGATCCTCGAGTCCTACCTCAACGAGGTCTATCTGGGGCAGAACTTCTCGCAAGGGGTCTACGGTTTCGGCCTCGCCTCCTACTTCTACTTCGGCATTCCGGTCAACGAGCTGGATATCGATCAGGTCGCCCTGCTGGTCGGTCTGGTGAAAGGCCCCTCCTATTACGACCCATGGCGCTTCCCGGAGCGGGCCAAGACCCGCCGTGATCTGGTGCTGAAGCTGCTGATGGATCACGGCAGCCTGACCCAGGCCGAATATGAGCTGGCCAGCCGCCAGCCCCTGGGCATCATCGCCCGCGGCCAGATGAGTTATGGCCGTACCCCGGCCTTTATGGGACTGCTCAAGCGAGAGATCCAGAGCCGCTTCGGCGCCGATCTGCTCAAGCAGTCTGGCCTGAAGATCTTCACCAGCCTCGACCCCATCGCCCAGCACGCGGCCGAGCGAGCGGTCGAATCGGGCCTCGCCGATATCGAAAAGCTGCGCGGCAAGAAGAAGCTGGAGGCGGCCATGGTGGTCTCCGACTGGCACAAGGGCGAAGTGGTCGCGCTGGTGGGTGGCCGCGATCCCCGCTACGCCGGGTTCAACCGGGCGCTGGATGCCCGCCGCCAGATCGGCTCGCTGGTGAAACCGGCGGTCTACCTCACCGGTCTCTCCAACGGCCTGACCCTGGCGACCCCGCTCAAAGATCAGCCGATCCGTATTCGCGGTCAGGATGGTCAGGTCTGGACGCCGCAGAACTATGATCGCAAGTTCCGCCAGAGCGTGCCGCTGATGGATGCATTGGCCAGCTCCCTCAACGTGCCGACCGTCAATCTGGGTCTGCAGGTGGGGCTGGAGAAGGTAGTCGACACCCTGCACAAGCTGGGAGTCCAGCAGGAGATCCAGCCCTATCCGTCGCTGGTGCTGGGGGCGGTGGCCCTCTCCCCGCTGGAGGTGAACCAGATGTATCTGCCCATCGCCAATCAGGGGCTAACCCAGCCGCTGTCGGCCATTCGCGCCGTAGTCAACGGGGATGGTAGCCTGCTCTATCAGCATGATCAGACCGCCAAGCGGGTCACCGACCAGCAAGCAAGCTGGTTGACCCTGTTCGCCATGACCAAGACGGTGAGTCAGGGCACGGCCCGCGCCCTCAGTGCCAAGTTCCCGGGCGCCACCATGGCGGCCAAGACAGGCACCACCAACGAGCTGCGCGACTCCTGGTTTGCCGGGATGGACAACAACGAGCTGGTCAGTATCTGGGTCGGTCGCGACGACAACACCCCGGCGGGCTTGACCGGTGCCAGTGGTGCTCTGCAGCTCTTTAGCGGCTACATGAGCCAGCGCGGCGTCAACAGTCTGGGGCTGAGGATGCCGGAAGGGGTCACCTGGGCCAACTTCTCCCGCGCCAGCGGCACCCGCGTCACCAGCGACTGCCCTGGCAGCCTGCAGGTACCGGCCAAAGCCTCCACCATGGGCTCCCCGGCCGGTTGCGCCAGCAGTCCATCGCCACGCAGTGCGCTGGATGACTGGTTCGGCGGTTTCTTCAACTAGATCAACAACACGGGCAGCGCAGGCTGCCCGTTCACTATGCTGCTGACAAGGAAACACCATGACCTTTCCGCTGTTTGACGCCATCCACCATGTGGCCATCATCGCCAGCGATTACCCACGCTCGCGCCACTTCTACCACGAGGTGCTGGGGCTACCCATCATCGCCGAGACCCTGCGCGAGGCGCGCCAGTCGTGGAAACTGGATCTGGCCCTGCCGGACGGCAGCCAGCTGGAGCTGTTCAGCTTCCCCTCGCCTCCCGAGCGCCCCTCCCGCCCCGAGGCGTGCGGCCTGCGCCATCTCGCCTTTCGGGTCAGCGACCTTGATCGGGTCATCGCCCACCTGCTGGCCCATCGGGTCGAGGCAGAGCCGGTGCGGGTGGACGAGCTGACCGGCAAGCGCTTTACCTTCTTCGCCGACCCCGACGGCCTGCCGCTGGAGCTCTACGAAGCGCCGCGCTGAGCCTGAGTCGGTCAAACAGTCGGCCAAACAAAAAGCCGCCCGGCGAAACCGGGCGGCTTTTCTTATTGCTTCAGGTTATCAGGCGGTTGTCAGCATAACGACAGCCAGCGCCATCACCATCATGCCAGCCCAGCCGATGGGCTTGAGCCGCTCACCGAAGAAGAGCAAACCGCCCAGCGCCGTACCGACGATGCCGATAGCCCCCCAGGTGGCGTAGGCAACAGCCAGGTCAATCTGGCCTCCACTTACCGCTTCCGAGAGCAGGGTAAAGGCGCCGAGTACCAGCATGATCCCCAGGAAGCCCCACCCCTTGTAACGAAAACCCTTGGAGCGGTTGATGGCCATGTTGGCGCCGATATCGATCAGTGCGGCACCCAGTACAATCACAAACGGACTCATGCTGTGGCCTCCGCTTCTACTGACTTGTCTGCGGGCTCATCATGGGTCTCCCCCATGGTCACCATAACAATCCCCACTATCGCGAGAGCCAGGCCAATCAGCTCCTGAACGGTCACATCGTAACCAAGGAACATGACCGACACTATGGTGATCAAGGTGATCCCTAGCCCCTCCCAGAGCGCAAACGCAATACCAATGGAGATTGTTTTGGCGGCTTTCGCCAGCAACCAGTACGAGAAACCGATCAACAGCCACATCGGGATGTAGTTCATCCAGCCAGCTCCCTGCTCGGGGATCATGGCCATGCTGGAGGTACCGGCGACCTCGGTCACGATGGCGCCGGTCAAAAACAGCCGGGCCAGAAACATACGACTTAATAACATATAAGATGCCTTTGTTGCTTCGACGGGAGAGATGGTAAATGGGGAGAAGCAACTCGCGACAATCGCTCAGCGTCGATTATTCCGACGCCACAGGTTTGCCTTGCCTTGGTTCGGCACGCTAAGGTGATGGTGAAAAACTCCGCCACAGCCTGTAACACATGAAGCTATATCAAATAGAACTCTTTGTAGAGTCAGCCAATAGCGGCTCTATTGCCAACACCGCCCGTCGCCTCGGCAAAAGCCGCAGCGCCGTCAGCACCGCCATCGCGGCGCTGGAAGTTGAGCTTGGCGTCGAACTTTTTGAACGAGGCGCCAATCAGAGTCGGCTGACCGAGATCGGCGAGCTGGTGCTTGATGATTGCACTCGCCTGCTGCAGGCAGCCAATAGCCTGCAGCAGAAGTGCAAACATTACGCCTCGGGGGCCGAAGTGGCGCTGCGGGTTGCCCGCGATGACGCCATTCCCGAGCCGGTGTGGCGCGAGATGCTGGCCAGCCTGCACAATCAGTTTCCCGGTACCAGTATCTCGCTGGTGCTCGCCTCCCCACCCGAACTGCCGGCGCTGGTGGAAGAGGGATTCGTCGATGCCGCTTTTGGCCTCATTACCGAAGATCAGGAGCGCAGCGGCCTCAATATCGACGTGCTCAACCCGATCCGCACCCTGATGGTGGTGGCACCCAGCCATCCGCTGGCCGGACTGAAGCGGGTCAAACAGCAGGATCTGACCGATCACACCCAGGTCACCCTCTCGTATGTAGATGAATTTTCAGTAAAAAGCCTGCTACCTGTGGGAGGCCAGCATATCGGCCTCTCCAGCTTTGAGTTGATGCGCAATGCGGTGCTGGACGGGCTGGGTTGGGCAGTGCTCCCCTCGCCGCTGATCCAGAGTCAGCTGCGACAAGGCTCCCTGCTGACCCTGAAACACAAGTTCAGCCTGCAGTGGCGGGATTACGGGGTCTATCTGGCGGAAAACGCCTATCACGGCAAGGTGTTGGCCTGGTTGAAGAAGTCGATCCAGGGGTATCTGGAACCTTTCGAGTAGCGATAAAGAGGCGGAGCCAGCTCACGATATCTGCTTATCCTGATGATCCGAGCGGATGTGATCGTGCATACTGTTCACATACTCATTGAGCGCCGGAGGCGTAACCGATATGAGCAGTGCCCAAGACAAGGACAATATCTTGCTGGACGACGACATCATCGAACTCGATGATGAGGAGGTCGTGGTCCCCAAGGCACTCAACCCATGGCAAGTGCTGATCGTGGATGATGAACCGGATATCCATCATGCCACCCGCCTGGCCCTCTCCAACATTCACTACAAATCCCGTCCGCTGGAACTGCTCAATGCCTACAGCGGCGCCGAAGCTGGCCGCATGCTGGAGGCCAATCCCAAGATTGCGCTGATCCTGCTCGATGTGGTGATGGAGACAGAAGACGCAGGTCTGCGGCTGGTGCACCGGATCCGCAACGAAATGCACAACTCGCTGGTGCGGATCGTGCTGCGTACCGGCCAGCCCGGTCAGGCCCCCGAGCAGCGGGTGATCCTCGATTACGACATCAATGACTACAAGACCAAGACCGAACTGACGGTACAAAAGCTTTACACCACCGTCATCGCATCCCTGCGTTCATACGAAACCCTCAGTGCCATCGACAAGAGCCGGCAGGGGCTCGGCAAAATTCTGGAAGGTGCGGGCGATCTCTACCATCTTCATTCACTCAAGGAGTTTGCCTCCGGCGTGCTGAAACAGATCAGCGCCATTCTCGATGTGGGCACCGAAGGGGCTATCTGCGCCGAGCGCCGTCCCGGCGAACAGGGGCTGGAGATCCTCGCCGCCACCGGCGACTACGAGACTCTGCTGGATGATGGCAAGATCACCGACTTTCCCACCCTCAATGACTCGGTCCTGAAGGCACTGGCGGCGCGCTGCAACCGCTTTGAACACCCGCAGGACTCCCTCTATATCGCCGCCCAGAATGGTCGCGAGTTCGTGTTGAGTTTTACCCCGACCCAGCCCCTCGATCCCCTCGAGTGCGACCTGCTGGATGTCTTCTGCCAGCGCATCTCGGCAGCCTACGACAACCTCTATCTCTACAACCAGTTGCTGCGCGCCCAAGAGGCCACCGTGGTGGCGCTGGCGGCGCTGGCGGAGTTCCGCGACTCCGATACCGGCGAGCATGTCTTGCGGGTGCAGAAGCTCTCGGATGCCATCGTGGCCGAATTGAAGCAGATGGCGGCCTATCCCGAGCAGCTGACCCCAGAGTTTGTCGAGATGATCGGCATGGCCTCCATCCTGCACGATGTGGGCAAGGTGGGCACCCCGGATCATATCCTGCACAAGCCCGGACGTTTCGACCCGGAAGAGAGGGCCATCATGGAGCAGCACGCCGGCATCGGCGCCAATATCCTGCACAAGGCGGGCGAAATGGTGGAGGGAACCAGCTACCTCTCTCTCGGCGCCGAAATCGCCCGGGGCCACCACGAGCACTTCGATGGCAAAGGATACCCGCAGCAGCTGGCTGGTCAGCAGATCCCCCTGTCGGCGAGGATTGTGGCGGTAGTCGATGTATTCGATGCCCTGCTCAGCAAGCGCCCCTACAAGGAGCCCTGGACGCTGACGCAGACCATGGAGTATATCCAGTCCCGCTCCGGCACCCAGTTTGACCCCCATGTAGTGACAGCCCTGTCGCGACTGGTCAACGAATCGAGACTACCCTACTCGCTCTGACCCTCTTTGCTCGCAACTCCACATGCCCTGCCGGTGACCTTGCTCACCGGCAGGGCATCAAAACAGCCGTTTTGTTGCATCCCGCACACATCAAAGCGCCGCAAACAGGAAACATCCCCCTTCTTTGTTAGCGATAGCCGCTGAAATATGGTCATTTAACATCACATCGCTATAATATCGGCCTGCAAACCTGATACTAACAACGAAGGAATTATCATGAGCCTGAACCTGGTACCGGCCGGCAAGAGCCTGCCCGACGATATCTATGTCATCATCGAAATCCCGCAGAATGCCGACCCGATCAAATACGAAGTCGACAAGGACAGCGGTGCTATTTTCGTCGATCGCTTCATGTCTACCCCGATGTTCTATCCGTGCAACTACGGCTACGTGAACGCGACCCTTTCTCTGGATGGTGACCCCGTCGACGTACTGGTTCCGACCCCCTACCCGCTGCTGGCCGGTTCCGTCATTCGCTGCCGCCCGGTTGGCGTGCTGAAGATGACCGACGAATCTGGCGAAGATGCCAAGATCGTTGCTGTACCGCACTCCAAGCTGACCAAGCAGTACGACCACATCCAGGATGTGAACGATCTGCCGGAACTGCTGAAAGCCCAGATCCAGCACTTCTTCGAGCGCTACAAAGAGCTGGAAGCGGGCAAATGGGTCAAGGTGGAAGGTTGGGGTGACAAGGCCGCTGCCGAAGCCGAGATCAAGACCTCTGCCGAGCGTTACGCTGCCAAGTAAGCGTCACTCGGTTTGTAAAAAAAGGCGCCTTATGGCGCCTTTTTTGTCGGTGTTTGCGGCAGCTGACCGGTCGCATCTTCGGCAGGATTGCCCTGAATGTATATTTCACGACCATCTTTCTGGTAGGGACGATAGTAATCACCGCCACAGCGATAGCCACCGCCCGGCTGGCTCATCAGCTCGCAGTTGACCGGCAACACCTCCAGCCACTTGATGGCCTGCTGGTAGCGCAGCCACTCCTGCCATTCGTGTTCGCGCGCCAGCTGGTCACGCAGAGCAAAGGTATCCGCAATGGACATCCCCTTGTTGACGATCACCTGACCCGCCATGGCTGGCAGGCTGAGCAGCCCAAACAACACTATGATCCAAGGCTTCATAACCCCTCCAGAGTGACTTAATTTCACAATTAAATTAAAAGTCACATCAATCTGTTATCCAGATCACAAAACGAAACATCACCAAAGTGGTGCCGGCTCACCTAGTTGTTAATTATCGTCCACGGCAGGAAGCACCACCATGAAGCTGACCCCCGCGCTGTTGCTCAGCCTCACTCTCTGCACCACTCTTGGTGCTACAAGCAACGCTAGCGAGATCAACATGAGCTGGCAGTGGCAATCCACCGATGGCCAGCGCAAGCACTTCCAGCTGACCACCGACGATCAGGTGATGGCCGCCAGTCGCCACGAGATGAGCCTGCTGAAGGCCTCTCTCACCAATCCGCTGGAGACCCTTTACGCCTACATCAGCCCGCGGCTCTACAACAGCATCAACCTGATCAATCAGAGCAGCCCCGAGACCGCTACCAAATTTCGTAATCTGGAGCAGGCCTTCACCCTGCGGGACGACAGCATGGAGTCGATGCTGTTTTGGCAAGCCTACCAGCAGTATCAGGAGGATGCCTTCTACCAGATGAGGGTGATCCCCTGCGTCCATCCGGCCAATCGCAAACTGCCTTGCGTGCGACCCGATTACTCCCAGCTCTTCTACCACTTCAAAGGGCACCTCAAGCCGCTGGCTCAGCAATTTGCGGCCAAGGATCTCGCCACCAGCGTCAGCCTGCTGCAGGAGTGGCTGAACGCCATCCCCACCCAGCCGGAGCAGCTGGATCACTTCGCGCCGCCGCTGCAGGCGTTGCAGGATAACAAGGCCGACAGCGACGAGAAGGCGCTGTTGATGGCCAGCCTGCTGGCGGAGCTGGCGCCGCAATATGTGCTCAGCATCATCTATCCGGATATCAGCATCGGCAGCGTCTCCCCTGCCTGGCTGGCCATTACGGCAGACAGTGGCGTACCCGGTGATGTGGTGGTGATCAACAATCAGCGCCATGTGCTGCTGACCGGCTCGTCCCTGCTGGCCCAGCAGATGACCATGGCCAAGATCCCCCTCATCAGCGAATCGCTCTACTGACACAGACAGCTCAGACCAGCAGCCAATTCATTGATTTTTATCGATGTCATGCCATCCTAGCCGCCCTTGCCAGCCAACCCCCTGACTGGCGGGGCGCCGACGCTTCTGAATTGCGATCTTATTTAACACTTTTTAAACAGATCCGATCAGTTTAGGATGAAGCTCGCCCATTCCCTCAATCCGAAACTCGTTATAACATAACAAATGGAGTGTCATCAGGATGAAACATCTCGTACTTACTTTGGCGCTGCTGCCATCTCTGGTCTTTGCTCACAACTTCAAGGATGGCAACCCGGTGCCGCTGGTCAATGTCAGCGACAAAGGCGAGCTGGTACTGAATGGCAAAGATATCGGCTACCAGCCGTGGCAGAGCACCTCGCTCACCGGCAAGGTATTCCTGATCCAGCATATTGCCGGTCGCTCCAGTGCCAAGGAGCTGAACGCCCCGATGATCGAGGCAATCAAGGCCGCCAAACTGCCGCAAGACAAGTACCAGACCGTTACCGTAGTCAACAGCAATGACGCCATCTGGGGCACCTCCGGCTTCGTGAAGAGCAGTGCCGAGGACAGCAAGAAAGAGTTCCCCTGGTCCGCCATGGTGCTGGATGCCAAGGGTATGGCGCGCAACGCCTGGGATCTGACGCCGGAAAGCTCGGCGATCATTCTGCTGGATAAAGAAGGCAAAGTGCTGTTTGCCAAAGATGGCCAGCTCGATGCCAACAACATTGCTACCGTGATGGGGCTCATCAAGTCCCATCTCTAAGTCAGAGAGAAAGGGCGCTGATGGCGCCCTTTCCATAAGGGTCTATGGGTCGTATCAAGCTGAAAATCTGGATCTTGCTGCTGGGCTGGTTATGGCTGCAGCCTGCCCTTGCCCGGCACCAGTTTGAATCCGTCCTGCCCGGCCACGACGACCATCACTGCCTGGTTTGCGCCCTCCATCTGGATGGCAAGCAAGTCATCACCGCTACCCCCTATTGTTTCCCCGGTTCGACCTCTGTTCTGCCCGCAGTTGCAATCATGCAACGCTCGGCAGATACCGCCACGCTTCACAGCTATGCCATCCGTGCGCCGCCCGCCTCTGCTTTTCTCTATCCCTTTGTTTAATTTCGCTATTTGTTTTGAAAAAGGATTAAAGATGAAAGCAGTTACTCTGTTGCTGGCCGCAGCGGCCTTTGGCGCACACGCCAATCACGACGAACACGAGAGCCACAGCCACGGCGCCCACGAGCATGGCCACGGCCACCTCAATCTGGTGGTCGATGGCGATCAGCTGATGATCGAGCTGCAGGCCCCTGCTGCCGATTTGGTGGGCTTCGAGCACGCCGCCAAGAGCACTGAAGAGAAGGCGCAGTATGCCAAGGCGGTCGCCCGCCTCCAGCAGCCTGACGCCCTGTTCCGCTTCGACCCGGCGGCTGGCTGCAAACTGACCCAGCAGGAGCTGCAAGCAGCCAAAGAAGAGCACGATCACGACCATGACCATGACCATGACCATGACCATGACAAGGCTGCCAGCGACAAACATGAAGACCAGCATAATCATGACGAAGCGGGTCACGCCGATATGGGCGCCATGTACACCTACACCTGCGCCACCCCGGCCAAACTGGCCGGCCTTGAGGCGACCCTGTTCAGCGTCTATCCGAGCCTTGAGCAGCTGAGCGTGCAGGGGATCCTGCCCACCGGCCAGACCGCTGGCGAGCTGACCCCGTCCGCCAACAAGCTGAGCTGGTAACGCCATGAAAAAAGCCGTGGTTGAGATCCGCGATCTGGCCTTTACCTGGCCAGGTGGCGACGCTGTACTCGATCTGCCCGCCCTCACCATCCGCGAGGGTGAGCGGGTCTTTATCAAGGGCCCGTCGGGCTCTGGCAAGTCGACCCTGCTCGGGTTGCTGGCCGGGATCCAGACCGCCAACCACGGCACCCTGGAGGTGCTGGGCCAACCATTGGCCCGGCTCTCTGGCCGTGCCCGTGACCACTTCCGGGCGGCCAATCTGGGTTATATCTTCCAGCAGTTCAATCTGCTGCCCTTTCTCTCGGTGCAGGACAACGTGACCGCTGCCCTCACCTTTTCGCCCGCTAAACGGGCTCGCCTGCAAGGGAGTCCGGAGCAGGAGGCGCGCCGTCTGCTGGCGGAGCTGCAACTGCCGGATGACGCACTGCATCGCCCCGTCCATGCCCTCAGCATCGGCCAGCAGCAGCGGGTTGCCGCCGCGCGGGCGCTGATCGGCTCGCCGCCACTGGTGATCGCCGACGAGCCCACCTCGGCACTCGACACCGACAACCGGGCCGCCTTTATCAAGCTGTTGTTCGAGGAGTGCGACAAGCAGGGCTCGACCCTCATCTTCGTCAGTCACGACCCTTATCTCGAACCCCTGTTCCCGCGGGTCGAAAACCTGCAACAGCTCAACCGGAGGGCATCATGCTAAAACTCGCCCTGCAAAGTCTCTGGGCCCGCCGACTCACCGCCGGGCTCACCCTGCTGGCCGTCGCCATCAGCGTCACCCTGCTGCTCGGGGTGGAGCGGGTGCGCACCCAGGCCCGTGAAAGCTTCTCCAACACCGTCTCGGGGACCGATCTCATCGTCGGCGCCCGCTCCGGCCAGGTGAACCTGCTGCTCTACTCGGTGTTTCGCATCGGCAACCCCACCAACAACGTGGGATGGGACTCCTATCAGGCCATCAAGCAGAAACCGGGCGTCGCCTGGACCATCCCGCTTTCCCTTGGTGACTCCCACAAGGGATTTCGGGTGCTCGGCACCAATGGCGACTACTTCACCCACCTGAAGTACGGTCAGCAGCAGTCGCTGCAACTGCGCGAAGGACGGCCTTTCGAGACGCCGTTTGAAGCGGTACTCGGCGCTCAGGTGGCCGAGAAGCTCGGCTATCACCTCGACCAATCCATCGTCATCGCCCACGGCGCTGGCAACACCTCGTTCAGCCAGCACGACAACCTGCCATTCAAGGTGGTGGGTATTCTGGCGCCGACCGGCACCCCGATCGATCGCACCATCCATGTGCCGCTGGCGGGGATAGAGGCGATCCATCTGGGCTGGGATACCGGCCGCCACAGCAAGAACGTGACGCCGGAGCAGGCGCTGGCGCAGGATCTCACCCCGAAAACCATCACCGCCTTTATGGTGGGCTTGAGCAACCGGATCCTGGCGTTCCAGCTGCAACGTAGCGTCAACACCTATCCCAAAGAGCCGCTGATGGCGATCCTGCCGGGGGCCGCCCTGCAGGAGCTGTGGAGCCTGATGAGCGTGGCGGAAACCGCGCTGTCGGTCATCGCCGGTTTCGTGGTGGTGGCGGGCCTGATCGGCATGCTGACTACCCTGCTGGCAGGGCTTAACGAGCGGCGCCGGGAGCTCGCCATCTTGCGCTCCCTCGGCGCGGGCCCTGCCCACCTGTTCCTGCTGCTGGCGCTGGAAGCGATGGCGCTGACCACGGTCGGCATTGCTCTCGGGGTCGCCGTGCTCTATCTGGGGCAGGGGCTTGCCTCGCCCTGGCTGCTCAGCCACTATGGCCTGCAACTGAGTCTGGGGCTGCCGAGCACCTACGAGTGGCAATTGCTGGGGGTAGTCTGGCTGGCAGGCATGGTGATCGGCCTGCTCCCTGCCGCCCGCGCTTACCGCTACAGCCTGAGCGATGGCATGAGCATTCGCGTCTAGCGAGACGCCCAAAATTGAAACAGAAGGACAGATGATGAAGTGGAAAATTGTGGCGCTGCTCGCCAGCCTGCTGGTACTGCCCGCCATGGCCGCCGATTACAAGACCATCGACTGGGATGTGCTGATCCCGGAAGGGGAAAAACTGCTGCCACCACCCCAGGTCAATCACGAAGATCCCATGTCGGTGCCGCAACCGGTGGGCGGGGTAAACAAGAAGCTGGACAACCAGGATGTGCGCATTCCGGGCTTCGTGGTGCCGCTGGAAGGGGATGCCAAGAAGATCACCGCCTTCCTGCTGGTGCCCTACTTCGGCGCCTGCATCCACGTGCCGCCGCCCCCCACCAATCAGGTGATCTATGTGAGCTACCCCAAGGGTGCGCCGGTGGATGATCTGTGGGATGCCATCTGGGTGAAGGGCAAGATGCGCACGGTCAGCTCCAGCCACGAGATGGCCACCGCCTCCTATTCGATGGAAGCGGTCGAGGTGAGCGTTTACGAGGAGTAATCCTCCCGTTGCAAAAAAAGCGGCCTCCACGGAGGCCGCTTTGTTATCTTGGCATCCCGGTTGGAGTAACATTCAGCTCCAGAACCTGTGCGAATGGAGTCAGCATGGCAGACCTCCCCCCCCCGAAAAAAGAGAGTTCGATCCTGAGCAGCCAGGAGCAGACCCTGCGTCTGGCCCGCAGTCGCGGCATCGACGGCATGCTCACCCGCAATACCGACAGCACCTTCGAACAGCGCGCCACCTTTCGCCATCTGGCGGATCAGGCCGCTCGCCAGCGCAATCTGGAAGCCATCATGGTGATGGCCTCCCGCCACTGCGAAGAGACCGCGGCCGGCGGCGAGATGGACAGCGACTGGCTGACCCGCTTTCTGCAACTGGCGGAAGATATCAGCATGGTGCCGATGCAGCAGCTGTGGGGGCGGATCTTCGCGCTGGAAGTCGCCACGCCGGGCCGCTTCTCCATTCGAGCGCTCGCCACCCTCAAAGAGATGACCCAGCGCGAGGCCCAGCTGTTTCAGCGCATCTGTTCACTGACCTGCCACTACACCGGCAGCGACGAGCAGCGACTGCTGCTGGGGCTGCACAAGGGGGCCACCCTGCTGAGTCGTGCCAAGGCAACGCGGCTCGGCCTTGGCAAATACCGACTGCCCTACAACGCCCTGCTGCAACTGTTTGAGCTGGGGCTGCTGCATCGCGCGGAGCTGGAATCCGGCCCGCTGCCCGCCGATGGGGTCGAGCTGGAGTTTGGCAACCAGCGCTGGCGGCTGCAGTGCAAGCAGAACAACATCACCCTGCTCTACTACCGCCTCACCCCGGTGGGCAACGAGCTTGCCCAGCTGCTGCAAGAGTCACCGCTGGAGGAGTACCTGCAGGATCTGAAAACCGTGCTGGTGCAGGGGATCCAGATTGAAGTGATGCAGCTCGTCAGCGCCCCCTCCTCACCCGCTCCCGACCCTCTCCCCTGATCTCTGGCGGGGCAGTGGATGCCCCGTCGGTTCGTGGCTCCTTCGCATCAAGCTGCTGACTCCAAGCTCATGGGCTTAACCAGAATAGGTTGCAAATTGCAGATGCCGCAGAGGCACACCCCGTCTGCTCCGTTGCATATTGCAAACAACAACGATCTTTTCCTGCCAAAACGACACTAATAACACATCAATCATTAGCTTTTGCCAGCTGGCCCGCCCTTTGCACATGTCTTGATGTAGATCAAAATTTAACCATCACAGCTCGGGAGCAAGGCCATGAGAATCAATCAACCGGTTACCCAAAGAGAACGTCTCTATCCAGACCACCAGAGCCTGATTTCCACCACGGATCTGGAGAGCCGCATCACCTACGCCAACGAGGAGTTCTGCGAGATAGCAGGCTTCTCGCTCGACGAACTGGTGGGGGAACATCACAATCTGGTGCGTCATCCTGACATGCCGAAACAGGCCTTTGCCGATCTGTGGAACCATATCCGCGAAGGCAAAAGCTGGATGGGACCGGTGAAAAATCGCTGCAAGAGTGGCGATCACTACTGGGTCAGCGCCTTTGTCACCCCCATCAAGGATGCCAACGGCCGGGTGGTGGAGTATCAGTCGGTGCGCACCGCCCCGAGCGAGGAGATCAAACAGCGGGCCGAGAAGGTCTATGCCGACCTTCGCAACAACAAGCTGCCGCTGGCGCTCAAGCTGCCCACCTTCTCCCATACCCTGACCATCAACCTCTGCCTGCTGCTGAGCCTGCTCGCCATGTTTGCGCTGGGCTACAACCACGACATGAACTGGCAACTGGCGCTGGTCGCCCTGCCGCTGGCGATAGCGGCCATCACCCTGAATGCCCTCTCCCGCCGCCTCGGCAAGCTCAACAAGATGGCCCGCAGCCGCTTTGACAACCCACTGATGCAGCTGCTCTACACCAACAAGGTGGACAACATAGCCGCCATCGAACTCTCGATGGTGATGAATCAGGCAGAGTTCAACGCCGTGCTGGCCCGCACCCAGCAGACTTGCAGCAAGATCCTGCAGGCCGCCGAAGGGGATCTGCGCAACGCCGAGTCCATCACCGACAACCTGCAACAGCAGCAGGCCGAGACCAATCAGGTAGCGACCGCCGTGACCGAGATGTCGGAGTCCATTCGCGAGGTGTCACAAAGTTCGACTGACTCCTCCAGCCTGCTGGATGAAACGGCCGTGCTGTTCAAGAGCGGCAACAGTAGCGTGGCCGAAACCGTGGCCGCCGTGGCGGGCATGAACAGCGAGCTGACCACCTCCAAGAGCGTGATCAGTGCGCTGGTCGGCCACTGCCGCGATATCGATGGCATCCTCGATGTGATCAACAACATCGCCAACCAGACCAACCTGCTGGCCCTCAACGCCGCCATCGAAGCGGCCCGGGCTGGCGAAGCGGGTCGCGGCTTCTCGGTAGTGGCTGACGAGATCCGCACCCTCGCCATCAAGACCCAATCCTCGACCAGCGAGATCCAGAAGATGATCACCGAGCTGCAAACCAGCGCCGGGGATGCAGAACAGGCGATGGAGAAGGGCTGCCAACTCTCCGAGAGCTGCCAGCAAAAAGCCTCGGCAACCGGCACCATTCTCCAGCAGATCAACGATATGCTGCAGCAGGTCGCCTCCGGCAGCGGCCAGATTGCCCAGGCGGTGCAGGAGCAGTTCCACGTCACCGCCGAGATCAACCGCAACGTGCTCAGCATCAAGACCCTGGCCGATGACTCCAGCGTCGGCAGCCAGCACGCCGTACACGGCATCACCCAGCTGGTAAACCAGTTGAGCGATCTCGACCGGCTGGTACGCCAGTTCCAGAAGGGGGCTCCGGCAAGCCAAAGCCGCTACGAAGTGGCCACCACCCGCGCCGTGCCGGTTCGCCAAGCCAGATAACCACAACACAAACAATCACCGCAGAAAAACCCTATGGGCCCACAGGCCCATAGGGTTTTTTAATGCCCGTCAGCAAGAGGGCGATACTCTCGCTTCACCGTCCGATTTTCCCCTGCGCTGATGGGGGCCGCTGTTGAGCGGTTATATCGCCGCCAGTTATTTATTAATTTATTGATCTTGCTCAGAAAACCGCCCACTTGCGCTTTTCTCCCCAGCCCCATTCGGTAACATAGCAGCTTGCCAACCTCTCGCTGGAGTCAGCCATGAGCTATGGCCAGAACAAGACCGCAGGTAAAAAGCAGCAGACTGGAGGCTGTAATTCAGGTGCGGTAGCCTTGTCTAAGGAAATAGATAATTTGTTAGCGGTACACTCCACGAATTTCCCTGTCAAATTGACAGGTTTCCCCAATTTTAAATTGGTAATTATGTTTATTTTTTGATGCAGGCAGGGAAATATGAATGCACAGAGTGATAATGAAGAGGATCAATATTTAGAACAAAACATTCTGCCTGATTTTAAATGTGTTGCATGTGGCGAATGTTGCCGACATATAAATCTAGTGCCATCACTTCAACACCTTCAGCTAGGTGATGGCATTTGCGTCCATTTAAAAAATGACAAATGTGAAATATATGATGCTAGGCCTGATGTCTGTAACTATAAAAAATTGTATCGAGAGTTTAAAGATCTATATTCACCACAAGAATACCACAGACTATCAGTAGACCTATGCAATAAAATAATGGAAATTAAAACTCAGGATAAAAAATAAATGCATCATCTACAACAAAAACAAGAGCAGCAAGCGATTGATGAAATAAACGACATAAAGTTTCGGCAAGCAAATGGCTCATATCCAACCTCTTTTGAATATCCAATTGGCTTGCAATTTGAACTCACATCAAAATGCAATCTCACCTGCAAACATTGCTATAACTCTTCTGGCCTTGATCACTATAAAGACTCGATGACCCCTGAAGATTGGAATAATCTCGCCCATCAAATAGTTACTGATGGTGGAATTTTCCAAGCAATTATATCTGGTGGGGAGCCATTATTACTTGGCTCCCATCTTTTTGATTTTATGGATATTTTACATGCAGATGGCACAGCTTTTATTTTGATAACAAATGGCATGTTAGTTCGTCATTCAACTGTACAAAAACTGAAGAAGTATAAGTATTTTTGGGTCCAAGTATCAATTGACAATCTGCATGCAAATAAACATGATGAATTCCGAGGTGTTACTGGCAGTTGGCAAAAAGCCGTAGATGCTGCATTTCTTTTTTCTGGAGCTGGTTTACCTTTACGAATCGCACACTCCATTACACCAGATAACATTGACGATCTAGAAATGATGATAGACTTTTCTTACCAACTTGGTGCTTCATCCATAGTTTGTGGTGCGATAATGCCAAGCGGACGTGCTGTCGGCAGCACTAATTTAGTCCCAACCAATCAATCTTATTTAAATGAAATTTACGACATCGTTGAAAAAATGCAAATAAAGTATGCAGGAAGAATGCTGGTTCTTAATAGCGCGGAACACTTAACTGATATTTATAAAAAACAAGCCATGCCAAACTCTGCCGCTGTTATTAGACCAAATGGTGATATCAGAATGGATTGTACAATGCCATTTTGTATCGGCAATGTCAAAGAGGTCAGTATCAAAGATATATGGAAACAAAATGGTCTTAGTTGCTGGAACAGCAAGCAGGTAAAAGATTACATATCGAAGCTCGATAAATATGGTAATCACCCTAACCATCGCAATCATCTTGATCCAGATTTTAAAATTCAAAGCACAATCATTTAGGATGAATAGGAAGGAGTAAAAAAATGAAAAAATATTATAGTAAACCAACTATTTTCGCTGATATTGGAAAAGTTGGTTTGCCTACGGTATTAGCTATTGGTGCCGTATCTGCAGCTGTTGGTGCCGCCTCAGTTGCAGTTGGAAGAATGGTGGGTAAAATTGATACTCAACAAAAAAATCATAATTTCAAATCAACATGTACGTCACACTTAACCATAAAAGGATTTGCATAATGAACACAATAAAAAAATCATATATCAAACCCCAGACAACCTTTAAGGCATCACCTGCATTAATGGCTGCTCCCTTGGCTTTTTTTTCGGCAGCAACGGCAGCAGCTGCCATAGCTGGTGCTGCTGTTGGGGCTGTAGCGACATCTAAATTGATGAGTGTTGAACCTAATAATTGCCAGAAAAATAACACTCTAAAACCTATAGAAGGACTACTCGGTGCCTAACACAACTGTATATGATATGATGGCGGAAATATATATTTCCGCCCATTTTAGAAAAATTCGTCACGATAATGACACTGGCTTTCTTATTATTATGGGTGACAACATTGAATTATCTTATTTCAATGATTCAGCCAAAGACATGCTTAGTACTTTAATTAATAATAAGCAGTGTCAAGTCAAAGATATTTTCAATGAAATTACATCATTATATGATGCGCCCGAAATGCAACTAAAAAATGATATAGTTGACTTTTTACGAGATATGCAATGGAAAGGACTGATTTCTTTAAGAGTAGACAAAACGTTTTGATTTAAAATAATTAAATTAAGTGCTATCGTTTAATCATGCCCCATATAAGCCAAACGTGACGCGGCTTCTGAGGTATGATCGCCAGCATTGACCGGCTAGTACCAAGCGACAGACCTCATGCTCAACCACGAAATGATCCTCAACCATATCGACGACATATTTGGCCAGCCCGTAGGTTCGAATAGCGCAGCATATTCAGACAATCGCGAATAACCCCGCCGCGATATAAGCAAGGATCGGAAGATCCCTTTGCGGGGTTGCTATCGGCTGCCTTGGGGTGACTCAAGGCTCGTCGGTGCCACTATAAGCTGGATTTATGGGTTTTCTGATAATGACCCAATTTTTGCTTATAGTTGTGGTCGCCAGCCCATAAGCGCCCGTGGTAGCCAACTGGTAGGCTGCCGGGCGCTTGTTATACGTTCTTCCGATCCAATTACAGATAGTTCCCCTGCCGCAGGGCGGTCAGCAACTCCTCCACCAGCGTATCCACAGGTTTACCGGCATTCAGCAGATGAATTTCTGGCTGTTCCGGTGCCTCATAGGCGGAGTCGATACCGGTAAAATTCGTAATTTCCCCTGCTCGCGCCTTTTTATAGAGCCCCTTGGGGTCGCGCTCTTCACAGATGGCGAGCGGTGCATCGACAAAAACTTCGACAAACTCCCCTTCGCCCAAGAGGCTGCGCACCAGCGCCCGCTCGGCACGGAACGGCGAGATAAAGGCGGTGAGCACGATAAGTCCCGCATCCACCATCAGTTTCGCCACCTCGCCTACCCGGCGGATATTCTCCTGCCGCGCGGCATCATCGAAACCTAGATCGCCGCAGAGGCCGTGGCGCACATTGTCCCCATCCAGCAGATAGGTGTGCTTGCCTTGTGCCGCCAGCGCCTGCTCCAGCGCCCCCGCCAGGGTCGATTTACCCGCCCCCGACAGCCCGGTAAACCAGATCACCAGCGGTTTTTGCCCTTTCAATTCGGCCCGGCTCTGTTTGTCGACGGCATGCTTGTGCCACACGATATTGCTCATCCCACACTCCTTGCTTGGCGCTCACGCCTCAAAACTTAAACTGTCCAGCACCACGGGGAGCCGCCTCGGACTATCCGCCGACAACGTGCTGGTGCCATGATATTGCTCATCCAACACCCCTTGATTGGCATTTACGCCTTAAAACGGAAACAGCAGGGGCACCATCACAATCACCCCGAGGCTATAGGCCAACGAGACCGGCAGGGCCAGCTTGAGGTAGTCCGGCATCTTGTAGTTGCCCGCGGCATAGACCATCAGGTTGGTCTGGTAGCCGTAGGGCAGGATAAAGCTGGAGCTGGCCCCGAACAGCACCGCCAGAATAAACGGCATGGTCGAGACATCCATGCTGAGCGCCAGCTGGTAACCCATGGGGAAGGCCAGCGCGGCGGCGGCGTTGTTGCTCATCAGCTCGGTCAGCACCAACGTAAACACATAGATACCGATAAAGGCGATGATGGGGCTGGCACCATTGAACTCCCCCATCAGCCAGTCGGCGATAAGCTTGGCCAGTCCGCTCTTTCCAGCTGATCGGCGATGGCGAGCGCCCCGCCCACCACCAGCCAGATATCCAGCGGAAAGCGGCGGCGGATCTCGTCCAGGGTCAGAATGCGGGTGAGCAGCAGCGCCACCAGCATCAGCAGCAAGCCCTTGAACAGCGGCACCAGATCGAATACCGAGAGCGCCAGCACCCCGAGAAAACCCAGCACCACGGCGGCGCTGCGCTTGCCATCGAGACGGGTGGAGGCTTCCAGCCCGCTCACCACCACAAACTCCCGCCCCAGCGATTTGTTGCGGGCAAACTGGGGGCCGGGGGCCAGCAGCAGGGTATCACCGGCGTGCAGTTCAATCTGGCCGAGACCGCCGGTGAGCTGGGTTTCGCCGCGGCGCACCGCTAGCACCACCGCATCAAAGTGAGTGCGAAATTCGGCATCCTTGATGGTCTGACCCACCAGCCGCGAGCTGTGGCTGACGATCACCTCCACCAGATGCTGGCCGTTGAGGCGGTGCTGGCCGTAGAGATCCAGCCCCTTCATCTCCTGCAATACGCCGACGCTCTCCACGTCGCCGCAAAACAGCAGCACGTCCCTTCGTGCAGCTCGTGTTCCGGCTGCACCGGGCAGATCACCTGATCGCCGCGAATAATTTCCGCCAGATAGAGGCTTTTCAGGCTGCGCAGGCCGTTCTCCTTGACGCTGCGCCCCGCCAGCGGTGAACCAGCGCCCACCTTGGCTTCGAGAAAATAGCCTGATTCGCGGCTCATCTCGGTATCCTGCTCCGGCAGGTGACGAGCAAACAGCAGCACGGCCACCAGACCGGTCAGTAAGGTGCCCGCCCCCACCATAAAGAAGTCGAACATGCCGAGCGGCGGCGCCCCCATCTTGATGAGGAAGCTGTTGACGATCAGGTTGGTGGAGGTGCCGATCAGGGTCAGCACGCCGCCAAAGGTGGCCGCGAAGCACATGGGCAGCAGCAGCCGCGACGGCGCGTGGTTGGGGTTGCGTTTGACCGCTCCCAGCATGGAGGCCACCACGGCAGTGTTGTTGACGAAGGCCGACAGGAAGGCGGTGGAGAACCACACCTTCACCAGCACCTTGTTGAATGAACCCGTGCCCACCAGATTGGCGAACCAGCTCATGATGCGGGTCTTCTCCACCGCCAGCGACACCAGCAGCAACAGCACCAGCGTCAGCAGGGCACTGTTGGTGTAACCCGCCACCACGGCGTTGATATCCGCCAGCCCGCTCAGGTAGGTGATGAGCACGGCGCCCGAGAAGAGCAGCGCCGGGCGGAGTTTGCCCTGGATCAGCAGGGCCACGAGAGCAGCCAGCAGACCCAGCACCAGGAATTGTTGCCAGGTCATGGGCTTACTCCTTGCTTGTGTCGTTACCGATGGCAAGGGCTTGCCAGTGCGGGAAGTGCTTGCGTACCAGGGCGTTGAGCTCGATTTCGAACTCGCTGTAGTGCCCTTTTACCGCTTTGGCGGCCAAGCCTTCCACTATCATGCCGGCGCCGACAGTGACGTTGGTCAGCCGGTCGATCAGGATAAAGCTGCCGGTATCGCGGATCTCCTGATACGGGTCGAACGCCACCGGGTCGGTGAGGCTCAGCTCGCACAGGCCGATCTCGTTGAGCTTGAGTTCGCTGGCGGGCAGCTCGTCGAGCTTGTTGATCTCGATGCGGTGGCGGATGGCCTCCACCTGACCGCGACTCTTCTTGGTGGCCAGCTTGACGTCGTAGACCCGGCCCGGTTGCAGGGACTCCTCCCCCATCCAGACGATATGGGCCAGCACATTCTGGGTCACTTGCGGACGGTTGGCGGCATCCACCAGCAGGTCGCCGCGGCTGATGTCGATTTCATCGGCGAAGGTGACTGTGATGGCCTGACCCGGCAGGGCGTACTCCAGATCGCCATCGAAGGTGACGATGCGAGTCACCGTGCTCTCCTTGCCCGACGGCAACACAGCAAGCCGGTCGCCCACCCGCAGAATGCCGGAGGCGAGCGTCCCCGCGAAGCCGCGAAAATCGAGGTTGGGGCGATTCACATACTGCACCGGCAGGCGCACCGGATGGCGTTCCAGCTCGCGCTCAACCTCGGCAGACTCCAGCAGCGCAAGCAGGGTTTCACCCTGATACCAAGCCAGCTTGTCGCTTGGGTTGACCACGTTGTCACCGTCCAGCGCCGAGACCGGCACGATATGGATGGTGTCGACGCTGAGCTTCTTGGCGAACTCACGGTAGTCTGCACTGATGCGCTCGAACACCTCCTGACTGAACTCCACCAGATCCATCTTGTTGACCGCCACCACGAACTGCTTGATGCCAAGCAGGCTCGCAATAAAGCTGTGGCGACGGGTCTGATCCAGCACGCCTTTGCGGGCGTCGATCAGGATGATGGCCAGATCGCAGGTGGAGGCGCCGGTGGCCATGTTGCGGGTGTACTGCTCGTGGCCCGGGGTATCCGAGATGATGAATTTGCGCTTGGCAGTGGAGAAATAGCGGTAGGCCACGTCGATGGTATGCCCTGCTCGCGCTCCGCTTGCAGGCCGTCTACCAGCAGTGCCAGGTCCAGCTTCTCGCCGGTGGTGCCGAGTTTCTGGCTGTCGGACTCCAGCGCTTTGAGCTGATCTTCATAAATCTGCTGGGAGTCGTGCAGCAGGCGACCGATAAGGGTGCTCTTGCCGTCATCCACGCTGCCGCAGGTGAGAAAACGCAGCAGACTCTTGTGCTGCTGGGCGTGCAGATAGGCTTCGATGCCCTGTTCGGTGATGGCGGTCTGAATATGGCTGTTCATGCTGACGACTCCTTAGAAATATCCCTGACGCTTCTTCTGCTCCATGGAGCCGGCCTGATCGTAGTCAATCAGCCGCCCTTGCCGCTCGCTCGAAGTGGTGAGCAGCATCTCTTCAATAATTTCCGGCAAGGTGGTGGCATCGGATTCGATGGCCCCGGTCAGCGGGTAGCAGCCGAGAGTACGGAAGCGCACCAGCTCCTGCTTCACTTCATCCTCGGCGGTCAGCGGCATGCGCTCGTCATCCACCATGATCTTGATGCCGTTGCGCTCCACCACCGGACGCATGGCCGCGAAGTAGAGCGGCACTATGTCGATGTTTTCCAGATAGATGTATTGCCAGATATCCAGTTCGGTCCAGTTGGAGAGCGGGAACACCCGGATACTCTCCCCCTTGTTGACCTGGCTGTTGTAGACGCGCCACAGCTCGGGGCGCTGGTTCTTCGGATCCCAGCGGTGGGACTTGTCACGGAAGGAGTAGACCCGCTCCTTGGCACGAGACTTCTCTTCGTCGCGGCGGGCGCCACCGAAGGCGGCATCGAAGCCATATTTGTTGAGCGCCTGCTTGAGCCCCTCTGTCTTCATGATGTCGGTATGCTTGCCGCTGCCGTGGACGAAGGGGTTGATGCCCATGGCGAGCCCTTCCGGGTTCTTGTGGACGATGAGATCCAGCCCGTACTTCCTGGCGGTCTCGTCGCGGAATTTGATCATCTCCTTGAACTTCCAGTCGGTGTCGACGTGCAGCAAGGGGAACGGGATCTTGCCCGGATAGAAGGCCTTGCGGGCCAGGTGCAGCATGACGGAGGAGTCCTTGCCGATGGAGTACATCATCACCGGGTTTTCAAATTCGGCAGCCACCTCGCGGATGATATGGATGCTCTCGGCTTCCAGCTGCTGCAAGTGCGTCAATCTTTCACGGTCCATGTTGGTCCTCGGGTCATTGCTTATGCGCCTGCTCGGGGCGCTGGGTGGTTCAGTGCGCGGCCGCGCTGGCAGCCGCATCAAATATCTCTTTTTGGGTCAGGCCAGCTGCACCAGCTTGAGGTCGCAACCATCGAGATCCGGATTAGCGTGCTGCTGCTTGCCGTCCTGCTCTCCAAACCAGGCCAGCCGCTCGCGCAGGGCAACCACTTCGCCGATGACGATAAGCGACGGGCTCACCGCCTGTTTGGCCAGCGCGGCCAAGTCGGCCAGCGTGCCGGTCAGCACCCGCTGGCGGGATGTGGTGCCGCGCTCGATGATAGCGATGGGGGTGGCTTGGCTTCGGCCATGATCCACCAGCTGCTGCTGAATATGCTCGGAGCGCATCAGCCCCATGTAGATGACCAGGGTCTGACTGGTAGCGGCGAGCTGCTGCCAGTCGGGCTCCTTGCTCTCCTTCTGGCAATGGCCGGTAATAAATACGGCGCTCTGGGCGTAATCACGGTGAGTGAGCGGAATACCGGCATAGGCGGTGGCACCGGCAGCGGCCGTGATGCCGGGCACCACCGAGAAGGGGATGCCTTCATCGGCCAGCACTTCCAGCTCCTCGCCACCCCGGCCAAACATAAAGGGATCGCCCCCTTTCAGCCGCACCACACGGTTGCCCGCCTTGGCGTATTCCACCAGCAGGCGATTGGTCTCCTCCTGCGGCACGCTGTGGGCGCCCGCCTTCTTGCCAACCGACACCAGGGTGGCGTCGCGGCGCACCAGATCGAGGATCTCGGCGGAGACCAGTTGGTCGTAGAGCACCACTTCGGCCTGTTGAATCTGTTGCAGCGCCTTGAGGGTCAAGAGGCCCGGATCGCCGGGGCCCGCGCCGACCAGCACCACCTCGCCCACTTCGCTTTTCGCCTGGTCGAGGCCATCGCTCAGCCACTGCTCGGCACCTTGCCAATCCTCTTTTTCAATCAGGCTGGCGAGGGTGTTGGAGGCAAAGGCGCGCTCCCAGAAGCGGCGGCGATCGGAAATCGATGAGAGCACCCGCTTCGCCTTGTCACGGACCCGGCCGGAGAGCTCGGTCAGCCCGCCAAGATGGCGCGGCAGCAGGCTCTCCAGCCGTTCGCGCAGCAGGCGCACCAGCACCGGCGCCTTGCCGCCGCTGGAGACCGCCACCATCAGCGGCGAGCGATCGATGATCGAGGGGAAGATAAAGCTGGAGCGTTTGGGGTCATCCACCACATTGACGAACAGACCCAGCTGGTTGGCACTTTGATAAACCAGTGCGTTGACTTCGAGGTTGTCGGTCGCCGCCACCACCAAAATCTGGCCTGCCAGATGGGCCGGGGTGAAGCGCTCCGCCAGATGGGTGAAACGACCGCTGAATTCCGCAAATTCCGGTTCAAGCTCCGGGGAGACCAGGGTCAGCCGGGCACCGGCTGCCAGCAGCAGGCGCGCCTTGCGCAGGGCAACCTCGCCCCCGCCCACCAGCAGTACCGGGCGGCCTTCCAACTTGGCAAACATAGGTAAATAATCCATTTCGGCCCATCCCTCGGAACACGACTAATATGGGGCGACTATAGGCAGGGCAGCTTATCCCTCAAAATAATAAAAAATGCTTTTTAATGCGTTTTGGTAATTAGCAAAGCCCATTCATGACAAAGGCGTACAAAGTCACTTGTGGTACCTGACGCCAGACCATAGGCTAGGGACTGTGTTTCATAAGGAGCTAAATGATGAATGAATCATTGATTGTGCTAGGGATTTTCGTGTTCCTGGTGCTCGCCACCCTGAGCGCGGGCATCAAGATAGTGCCCCAGGGCTACAACTGGACGGTGGAGCGCTTCGGCCGCTACACCCGCACCCTGACCCCGGGCCTCAACCTGCTGATCCCCTACGTGGATCGGGTCGGCCACAAGATCATCATGATGGAGCAGGTGCTGGACATCCCGGCACAAGAGGTGATCTCCCGCGATAACGCCAACGTCACCATCGACGCCATCAGCTTTGTGCAGGTGGTGGATGCCCGCAAAGCGGGCTACGAGGTCAACGATCTCACCAGCGCCATCCGCAATCTCACCATGACCAATATGCGGACCGTGCTCGGCGCCATGGAGCTGGATGAGATGCTCTCCCAGCGCGACACCATCAACGAGAAGCTGTTGCGCACCATGGATGCCGCCACCGCCCCCTGGGGCATCAAGGTGACCCGCATCGAAATTAAAGATGTGCGCCCGCCGCTGGCACTGGTCGAGGCGATGAACGCCCAGATGAAGGCCGAGCGCCAGAAACGGGCCGAGGTACTGGAGGCCGAAGGGGTGCGCCAGTCCAAGATCCTGAAAGCGGAAGGGGAGAAACAGTCCCAGATCCTCAAAGCCGAAGGTGAGCGTCAGGCCGCCTTCCTCGCCGCCGAAGCACGGGAGCGGGCAGCCGAGGCGGAAGCCAAGGCGACCCATATGGTTTCCCAGGCAATTGCGGAAGGAGACCTGCAGGCCATCAACTACTTCGTGGCCCAGAAATATACCGAGGCACTGGCCCGCATCGGTGAAGGCCCCAACAGCAAGATCATCATGATGCCGCTGGAAGCAGGCAGCCTGATTGGCTCTGTGGCTGGCATGGCCGAGCTGTTCAACAAAGATGGCAAGGGCAGCAAGTCATGACAGCCTTGTTAGAGGGGCTGACCCACTGGCACTGGCTGGGGCTCGGCTTCATTCTGCTGGCCATCGAGGTGCTCGGCTCGGTGGGCTTCTTGCTCTGGACCGGCATCGCCGCGCTGGAAGTGGGCCTGCTGCTGCTGATTTGGCCCTTTGGCTGGCAGGCGCAGTTGCTGCTGTTTGCGGTGCAATCCCTGCTCACCACCTGGGCCTGGTGGCGCTGGCAACACCAGCGTGACAACTCGGGTCAGGATGCCGCCAGCACCATCAACGAGCGGATGCAGAGCTATATGGGCCGCGAGCTGACCCTGCTGGATGATGTCACCCAAGGCACCAGCCGGGTACATCTGGACGATACGGTCTGGACGGTGCGCTGCGACGAGTCGCTGCCAGCTGGCAGCAAGGTCAGGGTAGTGGGGGCCGACTCCCACATCCTGCTGGTTGAACCCCGCAACTGACGCAACTCTGCCATCGAGTCATAAAAAAGCCCGCGATCGCTCGCGGGCTTTTGTCTCTCTGGCCGCCACTCAGGTACGCAACCGATCGAGCTGACTGGCGAGCGCCGTGGCCGCTTGCTCCAGCGCTTCGCTCAGCTGATGGCTGGAGCTGGCCTCCTGCCCGATCACGTTGGCGGTATCGCCAATCCGCATCAGGTTCTGGTTGATGGTATCGCTCACCGCACTCTGCTGCTCGGCGGCGGTAGCTACCTGACTGATGTGGTCGTGGATCTGCTGGATCTGCGCCACCACCCGATTGAGCGCCTCGAACGCCTGCTCGGTACCCTGCACCGTGGTGGTGGAACGCTCGATGCCGGTATTCATCAGACGTTGACTGCTGCTCACCTCGGTCTGCAGGCTACCGATAAGCTGGCCGATCTCGTCGGTCGATTCACGGGTCTTGGTCGCCAGCGCCCGAACCTCGTCCGCCACCACTGCAAAGCCACGCCCCATGTCCCCTGCCCGCGCCGCCTCGATGGCGGCATTGAGGGCCAGTAGATTGGTCTGCTCGGCAATGGCGCGGATCACATCGAGGATCCTGCTGATATTGGTGCTGCGCTGGGCCACCAGCGCCACCGCTTTATCCGCCTCATGCATATCGCCGACCAGAGTATGGATCTCGTTGCGGGCATTGCTGAGGGTCTGCTGGGCGGTATTGATGTGGTGGGTCGCCGCTTCCGACTCCTGCGCCGCCTGCTCGGCATAACCTGCCACGCTGACTGCCGTGGTGCTCATCTGGTGCATGGCGCTCACCACGCTCTCCAGCTCCAGATTCTGCTCGTCCAGACTGTTGCGCATGGTGTCGGCGGTATGTTTCATCTCCCGCGCCTGCTGGTAGACCTGCTGACCAATCCCCTTGCTCATTTGCACCATGCCCCGCAGCTTGCCGAGGAAGGCATTGAGCTGGGACCCCAGATCGATCAGCTCCTGATGGGTGTCGATCTCCATCTGCTGGGTCAGGTCCCCCTCGTTGCTGGAGAGATGGCCCACATGGCGGCTGATAAGAGAAAGTGGCGCAGTAATGGTCTGGATAAACCAGACCAACAACCCCAGCACCAACAGGGTAATCCCGCCCATGGCGATGATCTGCTGCCGCTGCGCATCCACCAGCAGGGTGCCCAGTTCATTGCTGATGGCGTGCGCCTTGCTCAGCGCCAGCACCTTGGGCACCTTGATCATCAACCACCACTGGGTATTGGCTGCCTCGACCCGGATGGGCTGATGAAGAATGAAGTCACTGTCGCTGCTGACCGGCTGACCGTCAGGCAGGGTCAGGCCCACCTCCTTGAGTGGACGGCCCAGCTTGTCGGCATAGCGGTTGCTGCCCACAATCAGCCCCATCTTGCTGACCAGGGTCACGTCCGCCTTGTTGTCATAGAGGCTCTTGCCAAGGTTTTCAGCCAGTTGCTGGAAGATGGGCAGGTTCATATCCACCCCGGCCAGCCCGACAAACTTGCCGTCACGCAGCACGGGCACCGTCAGACTGGTCATCAGCATCTTGTTGCCCGGGTTGATTTCGTAGAGGTAGGGCTCCATCAGGCAGGGCTGGCGGGTATCGCGACCACAGAGATACCACTCGCTGTTGCGAATGCCAAACTCGTTGAGGGAGGTATCAAACTTGGCCTCGCTGGCAGCGGCGTCCACCGCTTGCTGAGCGACGTCCCCTCCCTGATCCTTGGTGAAATAGACCTCCAGACTCCCCTTGCCTGCCACCGAGTGGCTGGCCCCGCCCAGCCAGTTGCCATCTTCGCCATCATAGCCATCCGGTTCAAACTGGGCGTAGATGGAGCTGATCCCGCTCGCCTGCTGCAGGCTGCTGCCGAGCAGAGACTCCACTTGGGGCCGCGACAACCGCAGTTCCGGTTTGGCCATCCCGGCTTCAATCTGGGCGGTCACGGTCAGGGGGATCTGATAGGAGTTCTGCATCAGCGAGGCAATCTGGATGGCATAGCGCTCTGCCTGATACTGCAGGCTGCGGGAGACCTCCTCTTCCAGTGCATCGCTGGTCTGGGTCATCACCATGTTGCGAAGGGAGCTGAAAGAGGCTGATTGCAACAGGGTCATGGCCAGCCCGGTCAGCAGAAATAGCCCCATGGTAAGGCACAACAACTTGAACTTGAGGGAACGTTGCTTCATGCGACAACTCCTTATGGCAGAATAACAACGAATTACTTGAGTATATTCGCCCACTTGCGCTTCACCCGATTTGTTGATGGGTTTGTGGCAGGCTTCTGGTTATAATTTTTGCCTTCCCGAGCGTTGATGGAACAGTCGCAATGAGCAATGCACTGAGCAGTGTCCCGCCGGTAGTCGCGATGGACTACCCCTTTCCGGCCAAACCTCTTCCCCTGAGTGCCGAGCAGAGAACGACCTTGACCACAGAAATCAAGGCGCTGCTCAAGGAGCGCAAGGCGGTACTGGTCGCCCATTACTACACGGATCCCGAGATCCAGGCGCTGGCCGAAGCCACCGGCGGTTTCGTCGGTGACTCGCTGGAGATGGCCCGCTTTGGCCGCGATCACGAGGCGCAGACCCTGATCGTCGCCGGGGTACGTTTCATGGGGGAAACCTCCAAGATCCTGAGCCCCCACAAGCGGGTGCTGATGCCGACTCTGGAGGCCGAATGCTCCCTCGATCTGGGCTGTCCTATCGAGCAGTTCTCCGCCTTCTGCGATGCCAATCCCGACCATACCGTGGTGGTCTATGCCAATACCTCGGCCGCCGTCAAAGCACGGGCTGACTGGGTGGTGACCTCCAGCATTGCGCTGGAGATCGTCGAACACCTCGACAGTCTGGGTCACAAGATCATCTGGGGCCCGGATCGCCATCTGGGCGCCTATATCGAGAAGAAGACCGGGGCGCAGATGCTGCGCTGGCAGGGCCACTGCATCGTCCACGACGAGTTCAAGGCCCGTGCCCTGCGCGAGCTGAAAGAGCAGAATCCGGATGCCGCCGTGCTGGTTCATCCGGAATCCCCCGCCTCGGTGATCGAGCTGGCCGATGCGGTGGGATCCACCAGTCAGCTGATCAAGGCAGCCAAGGAGCTGCCCCAGCAGAAGCTGATCGTGGCGACCGATCGGGGCATCTTCTACAAGATGCAGCAGGCTTGTCCGGAGAAAGAGATGGTGGAAGCCCCGACCGGTGGCGATGGCGCTACCTGCCGCAGCTGCGCCCATTGCCCCTGGATGGCGATGAACGGTCTGGTGGCGATCAAGGAGGCCCTCACCGATGGTGCCGAGCGCCACGAGATCCATGTCGACGAAGATCTGCGGGTCAAAGCCTTGATCCCCCTCGATCGGATGCTCAATTTCGCCGCCGAACTCAAGCTCAAGACCCAGGGCAACGCCTGATTGCCGCCGTCACGAGATGCAAAGAGGGCTCCCGCGGGAGCCCTCTTTATTTATCTGAGCCTCATCCTACTCAGATGATCACGGTGGAGAGGCTGTGCTCTTCATCCGGCGCGACGGTCACACCCGCCTCGCCGGCGATGGCCGCTTCGACGCAGAGCATGGTGCGATAGCCATCGTCGCTCATGTCGGCCATGGCGGTAGCCCCTTCCAGCCAGGGGGTCCAGACCACCACGCTGTCGTGGTTGCCACTGACAACCCGGGTCTCGCGCTCACCATCCTGCACGCTCACCAACGCCTCTGGCTGCCAGTAGACCCGATCCAGCGGCCCGCTCAGGGTCAATGCACCCTGCTGCTTGGCATCCTGCCCGGTCAGCTTGTCGGCATAGGGCTCGCCCAGACCGGTGACGCTAACCGCTTCCGGCGCACTGATTTGCAAATAGGTATGCAGCGCACCGCTATAAGTCAGCGGCTGGCTACCGGTGTTGCGAGTGGTCAGCACCAGCGAAAGCTCTTTGCCCACCAGCACGTCCAGTTCCAGCTCGAAGGGGTGATCCCACAGGGCGCGGGTCGCATCGCTGTCGCGCAGGGAGAGATGAACAAGCGTGCCGTCAGCGTGATCGGAAACCCCGTCCAGCATCCAGAGGGTGGTACGGGCAAAACCGTGGGAGGGCTTGCCGCTACCAACGCGGGCGGGCGCCGGGCCAAACCATGGCCAGCAGATCGGGATACCACCGCGAACAGGCTTGCTGCCATCCAGCACCGCCTTGTCGCTCAGCCAGATGGAGGCTGGCTCGCCATGGCGCTGATAGCTCAGCACATGGGCGCCAAACAGGCTGATTTCTGCCTTGGCATAGTCGTTGTTGATGGTGAGAACCGGCAGACCGGCCGCATTGTTGGCAAGCTTGCAATTGGCTGTCAGGGGACGAATGGATTGCATGTGGACTCCTGTCATCAGGGGAAACCGAAAAACAAAAAGGCGGCCAATGGCCGCCTTTTTCAAGCTACGCGATTGCGCATCCCAAATTACTTGGAGATGTGAGCGATCAGGTCCAGAACTTTGCTGGAGTAGCCCATTTCGTTGTCGTACCAGGATACAACTTTAACGAATTTGTCGTTCAGCTGGATACCAGCCTTGGCGTCGAATACGGAGGTCTGACGCTCACCCAGGAAGTCGGTAGATACAACTTCGTCTTCGGTGTAGCCCAGAACGCCTTTCATAGCGCCTTCGGAAGCAGCTTTCATCGCTTCGCAGATTTCTGCGTAGGTGGCAGCTTTCTTCAGGTTAACGGTCAGGTCAACAACAGACACGTCCGGAGTCGGAACACGGAAAGCCATACCGGTCAGCAGGCCTTTCAGTTCCGGGATAACTACGCCAACAGCTTTGGCTGCACCGGTAGAGGACGGGATGATGTTCTGAGCCGCACCGCGGCCACCGCGCCAGTCTTTGGCAGACGGACCATCAACGGTCTTCTGGGTAGCAGTGGTAGCGTGAACGGTGGTCATCAGGCCAGACTCGATACCGAAGGTATCGTTCAGAACCTTGGCGATCGGGGCCAGGCAGTTGGTGGTGCAGGAAGCGTTGGAAACGATGTCCTGGCCAGCGTAGGTAGAGTCGTTAACACCCATTACGAACATCGGGGTGGCGTCTTTGGACGGGCCAGTCAGAACAACTTTCTTGGCACCAGCAGCGATGTGCTTACGAGCAGTCTCGTCGGTCAGGAACAGACCGGTAGCTTCAGCAACAACGTCAACACCGATTTCGCCCCACTTCAGGTTGGCCGGGTCACGCTCAGCGGTAACACGTACGGTTTTGCCGTTTACAACCAGGTTGCCGTCTTTAACTTCAACGGTACCGTTGAAACGACCGTGAGTTGAATCGTACTTCAGCATGTAAGCCATGTAGTCAACATCGATCAGGTCGTTGATACCAACAACTTCGATGTCTGCACGCTCGCAAGCCAGACGGAATACGAAACGACCGATACGGCCAAAACCGTTAATACCTACTTTGATAGTCATATTTAGTTACCTAACTGTTCAGTAGTCAAAGAAAATTCCGCTTGTAAATTTACTAGAACTCTCCGGTGAGTCAACCAACATTCTGTCTGAAATTGCGCTATATCATGAAAAACTGTGAAATTAATTTTCTGTTTATGTAACTGATTACCACGTTTTGACGAAAAAAGTGCCAGATCGTGGCATCGCGCAGATATCAACAATAGTGCCTACTCGGTCACACAACCATTCACAGAGATATGTAAAAATGTGCGCGGTTTAGCATGGCCCATAGAGCCACTGTTCAAGTACCACCCCATAAAAATCAAACAAAATAGTATAGATAGAATCCACAGCGGGAATTCTCAAACTATGACCACCCTGATTGAACAGCTGGCTGCCGCAAAAGGTATCGCCAGCGAGTATGTCGATGCCTGGGGCCACCCGGCCCAGGTATCAGAAGAGAGCAAGGCCGCCATGCTGGGCGCCATGGGCTACCGCGTCGATGACGAGGCCGCACTGGTGCAGCAGCTGGAAGAGGAACATCGCCAGCACTGGCTGCGGGCGCTGGATCCTGTGATGGTGGTTCGCACCGGCGACGCCGTTACCCTTGAGGTTCGCCTCCCCATCGAATTCGTCAACGATACCCTCACCTGGCAGCTCCAGCAGGAGCAGGGTGCTGTGTTGTCCGGTCAATTCACCCCCATCGAGGGTGAGCTGGTCGGCGTGGCCGAATTTGAAGAGATGGAGTGCCAGGCCTATCGCGTCACGTTGGAGATGGCCCCGGAGCTGGGTTATCACCAGTTGGTACTGCTGGAAGAGGGCAATGACGAGCCGCTGGCCACCATGCGCCTCATTGTCGCCCCCAAGGCCTGCTACAAGCAGGCGCCGATTGCCGATGGCCGCAAGGTATGGGGTCCGAGCGTGCAGCTCTACTGCCTGCGCAGCCGCCACAACTGGGGTATCGGTGATTTCAGCGATCTGGGCCAGCTGGTCGAGAAAGCCGCCGCTTGGGGTGCCCACTTCGTCGGCCTCAACCCAATCCACGCCCTCTATCCGGCCAATCCGGAGAGCGCCAGTCCCTACAGCCCCTCTTCCCGTCGCTGGCTCAACGTGGCCTATATCAATGTGGAAGCGGTGCCCGAATTCCAGCAGAGCGATCGCCTGAAGGCGGAAGTGGCAAGTCCTGCCTTCCAGCAACATCTGGCCGATCTGCGCGCCAAAGAGAACGTCGATTACACCGGCGTGATCCAGACCAAACTCGGCATGCTGCGTCAGGTGTTCGATGAAGCCACCCTGAGCGCCGAGCGTCAGGCCGCCTTTGATGCCTTCGTGGCCGCCGGTGGCGACAGCCTGCAACAGCAAGCAGCATTTGATGCCCTGCAGGCCCACTTCTATGCCAAAGGCGAAAATGCCTGGGGCTGGCCGGTATGGCCGCAGGAGCTGCGCGATTACCACAATCCTGCCGTTGCTGCCTGGATGGCCGCGCACCCGCAAGATGTCAACTTCTACCTCTATCTGCAGTTCCTGGCCGACGAGCAGCTGGCGCAAGCCGATGCCCGTGCCAAGGCTGCCGGCATGGTGATGGGGATCTACCGGGATCTGGCAGTGGGCGTCTCCGAAGGCTCCACCGAGATCTGGGCCAACCAGGATCTCTACTGCCCGAAAGCCTCGGTCGGTGCGCCGCCCGATATCCTCGGCCCGCTTGGTCAGAACTGGGGCCTGCCCCCGATGAACCCGAACAAGCTGTTTGAAGCGGCCTACCAGCCGATGGTGGACTTGTTCCGTGCCAACATGCGCTCCTGTGGCGCTCTGCGCATCGACCACGTAATGGCCTTGCTGCGCCTGTGGTGGGTACCGCCCGGAGCGTCCGCCGCCAAGGGCGCCTACATCTACTATCCGGTCAACGATCTGCTGGGCATTCTGGCCCTCGAATCCCACCGTAATCAGTGCCTGCTGATCGGCGAGGATCTGGGCACCGTGCCGGAGGGGATCGACGTGACTCTGAAAGAGAACGGCGTTCACTCCTACAAGGTGTTCTTCTTCGAGCGCTCCAAGGAAGATGGCGGCTTTATCTCCCCGGCGCACTACACCGAGCAGGCGATGTCGGCCCTGACCACCCACGACATGCCGACCCTCAAGGGCTTCTGGCACTGCGATGATCTGGCACTCGGCCGTCAACTGGGTCTGTATCCGGATGAAGATGTATTGAAGACTCTGTATGCTGATCGTCACCAGGCCAAACAGCGGATCCTCGACAGCTTGCATGCCCACAAGGTCATCTCTGACAACATCAGTCATGACGTCAACTGGGTCGGTATGAACACCGAACTCAACCACGGTCTGCAGATCCACATGTCCCGCGGCAGCTGCGCCCTGTTCAGTACCCAGCTG
This sequence comes from Aeromonas sp. 30P, assembly GCF_051919805.1. Taxonomy (NCBI): domain Bacteria; kingdom Pseudomonadati; phylum Pseudomonadota; class Gammaproteobacteria; order Aeromonadales; family Aeromonadaceae; genus Aeromonas; species Aeromonas sp. 30P. The sequence goes on from NZ_JBQBEA010000001.1 coordinate 3,988,934, forward strand.
GAAGACTGGCTGGAGATGGACAAGCCGGTCAACGTACCGGGCACCAGTTACGAATACCCCAACTGGCGCCGCAAGCTTTCCGCTGATCTGGAAGATATTTTTGCCAATGAGGCACTCAAGGCACTGGCTGGCAAGATGAGCCAAGCCCGTGATGAGGCCAGTCGTTGAGACGCTGTCTCCCACAGCGCTCTCACCTAAATCCACTCCGGCTTCGGCCGGAGTGGATGCTCTGTCATGAAAGGAAATCTCGATGCTCGTTGAACGTTTGGTTGCTGCCCGCTGTTCCGATCCCTTCTCTCACTTAGGCCTGCAGGCCAATCCGGATGGGCCCGGCCTCAAACTGACCGCCTGGTTGCCTGATGCCCTCGAAGTCCGCGTCAAGGATCTCAAGTCGGGCAAAGTCGTTGCCACCCTGGCGCCCACCGATGAATCGGGTCTTTTTGAAACTGTTTTCACCCGCCGCAAAAACTCCTTCCCCTATCAGCTGATCGCCAGCTACCAAGATGCCACCACCGAGGTCATCGACCCCTATCAGTTTCAGGATGCCGCCTGGGCAGGCCTGGCCGAACTGACCGCCCAGCCGGAAAACCTCTACCACACCCTTGGCGCCCAGCTACGCACCGTGGAGCATCTTGGCCAGCAAGTGGAAGGGGTGCGTTTTGCGGTCTATGCGCCGAGCGCCACCGCCGTGAGCCTCATCGGCGATTTCAACTTCTGGGATGGCCGCCGCCATCCGATGCAGCGCAGCCTGTGCGGTCACTGGGTGCTGTTTGTGCCGGGCCTCAAGGCCGGGGATCGCTACAAGTTCGAGCTCAAGGATCCCATGGGCAACCGGCTGCCCCACAAGAGCGATCCGGTCGGCTTCTACTGCGAGCAGTATCCGTCGTTCGCCTCCGTGGTCTATGACCACGCCCAGTACCAGTGGCAGGATGCCGAGTGGATTGCCAGCCAGCACAACGACAAGCGTGAGCAACCGCTCTCCATCTATGAGCTCCATGTCGGCTCCTGGAAGCGCCACCCCAACGGCGACAGCCTGAGCTGGCGCGAACTGGCAGTGGAGCTGGTCGCCTACGTCAAGGCGATGGAGTACACCCACATCGAGCTGCTGCCGGTCTCCGAGCACCCCTTCAGCGGCTCCTGGGGCTACCAGCCGGTGGGCATGTTCTCCCCTACCAGCCGCTACGGCACCGCTGATGACTTCAAATACTTCGTCGACCAGTGCCACCAGGCCGGCATCGGCATCATTCTGGACTGGGTGCCCGCCCACTTCCCGTCCGATGCCCACGGTCTGGCCCGTTTCGATGGCACCCCGCTCTACGAATATGAAGATCCGCGCCGTGGCTGGCACCCGGACTGGAACTCCTACATCTATGACTTTGGCCGCGACACAGTGCGCCAGTTCCTGGTAGCGAGCGCCCTGTTCTGGCTCGACAAGTTCCACATCGACGGCCTGCGGGTGGATGCGGTCGCCTCCATGCTCTATCTGGACTACTCCCGCAACGCCGGTGAGTGGGTACCGAACGTCGATGGCGGCAACCACAACTACGAGGCGATCAGTCTGCTCAAGTGGACCAACGAGGAGGTCTACGGCAAGTATCCCCACGCCATGACCATCGCCGAAGAGTCCACCGCCTTTGCCGGTGTCTCCCGCCCCACCTTCCTCGGCGGCCTCGGCTTTGGCTTCAAGTGGAATATGGGCTGGATGCACGACACCCTCACCTACATGCAGAAAGAGCCGATCCACCGCCGCTACCACCACAACGACATGACCTTCTCCATGGTTTACCACTATGACGAGAACTTCATCCTGTCGCTCTCCCACGACGAAGTGGTACACGGCAAGCACTCCATGCTCTACAAGATGCCCGGTGACGAGTGGCAGCAAGCCGCCAACCTGCGGGCCTACATGGGCTTTATGTACGCCCACCCGGGCAAGAAGCTCAACTTCATGGGCACCGAAATCGCCCAGAGCAACGAGTGGAACCACGATGCCCAGCTGCCATGGCATCTGCTGCAATATCCCAAGCATGCCGGTCAGCAGCGGCTGATCCACGATCTCAACCACCTCTACCGTCATGAGCCTGCCTTGTATCAGGCCGATTATGAGCAGACCGGCTTCCGCTGGCTGGATCACAACGATGCCGACAACAGCATCTTTGCCTGGCTGCGGGCGGACAAAGAGGGCAAGCAGGCTATTGTGGTCGCTTGCAACTTCACCCCGGTGCCCCGTCTCGAATATCGGATCGGCGTCCCAGCTGGAGGCCACTATCGGGTGGTGCTCAACACCGACAGCGAGTATTACTGGGGCAGTAACTATGATGTAGGTCTGGTATTCGCTGCCGAGCCGACCCCCTGGCAGGGGATGGCGCACAGCATAGTGCTGGATCTGCCGCCGCTGGCGACCTTGTTTATCAAACAGGAGTCTTGATGCTTGTAATGGAAAAAGGGGTGGGCCACCCGCTGGGGGCCCGCCTTGACGAGAACGGTTGCCACTTCTGCGTCTGGGCCCCCCAGTCGGACAAGGTGGAGATCTGCCTGTACGACGAGCAGGAGCAGGAGCTGATGCGGCTGGAGCTGCCCGGCCGCCGTGGCCAGTATCGCTTTGGCTACGTGCGCGGCGTAAAGGCCGGTCAGCGCTACGGCTATCGGGTCTATGGTACTCCGCAGGAGGGGATGCTGTTCGATCCGCAAAAACTGCTGATTGACCCCTACGCCAAGGCGCTCAGCCGTCCCACCTACTGGGATGAAGCCCTCTATCAGGGGGACAGTGCCGGGATGATTGCCAAGTCGGTGGTAGTGGATGACCGTTTTGACTGGCAAGGGGTTGGCAAACCCGGGATCAGCCCGGCCCGCACCATTATCTACGAGACCCACGTCAAGGGCTTTACCAAGCAGCACCCGGGGATCCCCAAAGCGCTGCAGGGCACCTACCTTGGCATCAGTCATCCGCTGGTTATCGAGCATATGAAGAGCCTCGGCATCACCTCGGTGCAGCTGATGCCGGTGGCCGCCTTCATGTCGGAACCGCGACTGGAGCAGCTGGGACTGACCAACTACTGGGGCTACAACCCCATCGCCTTCTTCGCCCCGGAGCCGCGTTACAGCACCCGAGCCGACGAGGCGGTGACCGAGTTCAAGACCATGGTGCGCGAGCTGCACCGGGCCGGGCTCGAGGTGATTCTGGATGTGGTCTACAACCACACTGCAGCCTCTGGCTTCGACGGCCCCACCCTCTCGTTCAAGGGCTTTGACAACGCCGGTTACTACGCCTTCGAAGCGGGCCCCCACGGCCCGGACTACACCCGTCACGCCAACGTGACCGGCTGTGGCAACAGCGTCAATCTGGATCATCCCAACACCCTGCGGCTGGTGCTCGATGCCCTGCGCTACTGGGTCACCGAGATGCAGGTGGATGGCTTCCGTTTCGATCTGGCGGTGACGCTGGCGCGGGAAGCGGGAGAGTTCGAGCCTATGGGCGCCTTCTTCAAAGCCGTGATGGCCGACCCAGTGCTGTCACAGGTCAAGCTCATCGCCGAACCCTGGGATATCGGCCCCTTCGGCTACCGGCTGGGTCAATTCCCGAGCCAGTGGCAGGAGATCAACGACCGCTACCGCGACACGGTGCGCGCCTTCTGGCGCGGTGATGCGGGCAAGATGGGGGACTTTGCCACCCGCTTGGTAGGCTCGCGGGATATCTTCCCGAAGAACTGGCGCTCCCCCCACACCAGCGTCAACTACCTCTGCTATCACGACGGTTTCACTCTGGAGGATCTGGTCTCCTACAACCAGCGCCACAATCAGGCCAACGGTGAAGACAATCGGGACGGCCACGGCAACAACCTCTCCTATAACCACGGGGTAGAGGGGCCGACCCTGGATCCGCGGGTCAACAGCCTGCGCCAGCAGCAGAAGCGCAATCTGATTGCCACCCTGCTGCTCTCCCAAGGCACTCCCCACTTCCTCGCCGGCGACGAGATGGGACGCAGCCAGCTTGGCAACAACAACGCCTACTGTCAGGACAACCAGATCAGCTGGGTCAACTGGCAGTGGCGACCGGAGGATGAGCGGCTGTTCGCCTTCACCCAGCAGATGATGGCGCTGCGGGCGGAGTCCTGCGTCTTCTCCAACCTGCAGCTGAGCGACGACAGCTGGAATGGCACCCCATCCAGCTGCCATCAGGTCAACTGGTATCACCCGGACGGCCACCAGCTCACCGATCAGGATTGGCACGCCCCCATGGGGCAGGCGTTCGCCATGGATATCGGCATGATCAACTGTGTCGGCGAGCGCTGGTACGTGCTGTTCAACGCCAGCGATTATGACATCCAGTTCCGCCTGCCGCCTCCGGGGGAAGGGCTGGAGTGGATCCAGACCATCGACACCGCCACTAACGATGGGCTGCCCTTCCTGCCCGATGACATCAAACGGCAGGTGGCGGTCGGCCGGGCCCACTCCCTCAAACTGCTGGAGCGGGTGGCGCTGGCCAGCACGGCGGAGGATGCCCAGCCACCGCAGCAGGAAATTCTCCCTGCATCCGGTGAGGAGATGGTTGCCACCTCGATCACAGATACAGGCAAAGCATAACAGGCATGCTGGAGTCAGCTTTACGGAGCCGCTATGCTGGGCTCCGGTATGGATGGCAAGGAGTCGGTATGAGCAGTAACAATCCGGAACAGTGGCGCAGCAAACTGACCCCCGAGCAGTTTCACGTCTGCTGGGAGAAGGGCACCGAGCGCCCCTACAGCGGCGCCCTGCTCCACAATCGCAAGAGCGGCGACTACCTCTGTGTCTGCTGCAAGAGCGTGCTGTTTCACTCAGGAGCCAAGTTTGATTCCGGCTGCGGCTGGCCCTCGTTCGACAAGGCCATCGAGGGGACGGTGGAGTACACCGAGGACAACAGCCACGGCATGAAGCGAGTGGAGATCACCTGCCGCCAGTGCGGCTCTCACCTCGGTCACGTCTTCCCCGACGGCCCGACCGAGACAGGCCAGCGCTACTGCGTCAACAGCCTGAGTCTGGATTTCGATCCCGACGCTTAAGCGGCTGACCCATCGCAATAAAAACGGCGCCTCCATTATGGAGGCGCCGTTTTTTTATCGGGATTTCACCGCATTCACGCCAGCAGGATAGCAGCCATCACCAACAGGGCCGCGATGGCCGGCACCGGCAACTTCAACACCCGCAGCAGATAAAAGCCGATGGCCGCCAGCGCCAGATCGGTCGGCGCCAGCACCGCACTCTGCCACACCGGCTGATAGAGGGCCGCCAGCAACAAGCCCACTACGGCAGCATTGATGCCGGTGACGGCCCCCGCCAGACGGGGCTGGGCCAGCCACTGTTGCCAGCAGGGGCCCACCGCCCAGAGCAGCAGAAAGCCGGGCACAAAGAGCGCCAGGGTCGCCAACAGGGCCCCGGTCATCGGCATCTCGGGCTGCAACTGGGCGCCAAGATAGGTGGCAAGGGTAAACATGGGGCCTGGCACCAACTGGGCCAAGCTGTAACCGGTCAGAAACTGCTGCTCGTTGAGAGTGTGGCCCACGCTCTCTTGCAGCAGCGGCAACACCACATGGCCACCGCCAAACACCAGACTACCGGCACGATAGAAGTCGGCAACCAGCTGGCCAATCGGGCTACCGAGCAGCGGCAGACCGATAAAAAGGATGCCAAACAGCAGCAGGGTCGGCCAATGAGGCTGACTGCTGGCGGCAGAAGGCAGCTCGGCGGAGGCTGGCACACTACCCGCCCCGCTCTGGCTGCGGGCGCAGATCAGCGCAGCTCCCGCCAGCATCAACAGTTGAGTCAGCAGACCGGGCTGCCACCAGAGTGCAGCAGCGGTCACCACCATAATCCCCTGGGTCATTCCCGTGGCACAGAACTGACGACTCATGGTGAGCACTGCATCGGCCACCACGATGAGCGCCAACAGCTTGAGGCCGTGCAGCGCCGCATCAAGCCACAGATTGCTGCCCAGCTGACCGATACCGATCGCAGCCGCCAGTAGCAGAAGAAATGAGGGCAGCGTGAAGCCAACAAAAGCAGAGAGCGCCCCGCCCAGACCGGCGCGATGACGACCGATGGCGAAACCCAGCTGGCTGGAGGCGGGCCCCGGCAGCAGCTGGCACAGCGCCAGCAGGCGGGCAAACTCGGCCTGTGTCAGCCAGCCGAGCCGCTGGACGAAGGTGCGCTGGAAATAGCCGATATGAGCGGCCGGACCACCAAAGCTGATGCATCCCAGCCATAAAAACTGAATAAATACCTGTCCCACGCTCTTCTCCCTCATCTCTCTTCTCCCGATAGAGAGGGGATATTATGACAGCGCGATGATCGTTTTATGACAATCAGGCTGATTCGGCCGACACCATGGGCACATCACCCGGCAGATAGCAGCGTCCCGCCAGCCAGCAGGCGATTGACTGACGGCTGGCGTCGAAATGGGGCTCGGGCAACTCGCGCGGATCGCACCAGACCCAGCCTTCGCACTTCTCCGGCTCCAGCAGTTGCGGTTCGCCATCGGCCTTGGCATGCAGCGTCACCGAGATATAGTGCAGCCCGCTCTCGCGCCAGGTCTCCAGATTGTTGGTCACCGCCACCACCTCGGGCCCGTGGATCTCAAGTCCGGTCTCCTCGGCCACCTCGCGGATCGCCGCCGACTCGAAGCTCTCCCCCAACTCCAGATGACCACCCGGGATCGACCAGTAGGGGGCATGGCTCCCTTTGCGTTTGCCAAGCAGCACCTGGCCTTGGGCGTTGGTCAGGATGACGCCGACCCCGACGCGGGGATAGAGAGTGGACATGAAAATGCTCCTTCAATAAGGCAGTAAAACGGCCCCACCTTAGGCCCAAGGAGGGCACAGGGCAAGCCCCGGCTGCACGGCACCTGCGCCTGTCGGTGGCTCCTCCCCTTGCCCCTTAACCGGTTATCACTGATGCTGGGGAGTGGAGAGGTCATCCCAATCCTCTCAGTCCCCCATCACCCCGAGGAGTCCGCCATGAAAAAATTGCTCCCCCTGTGCGCCCTGCTGCTCACGGCTTGCCAAACCACGCCGCCCCCCAACTCGCTCGCCATCGATGATGCCGACGCCTGGCAGGCCATTTGCAAAGATGGCACCCGGGTTCGCGCCGTGGTGGCAGAGGGGATCTGTGGGGATCATCGCGGGGTAGCCATGTGGACGAATAAGCCAAGAGCTGAACGGATGGCAGAAGAAGCCGCCAAATAGTGTGATCCAGGCACCATAAAATGACACTGCCGGCCAATTGGCCGGATTTTTTCGCGATCTCGCCAGCACTTTGCCACCTTGTTCATGGTGCGCTCAGTTTTCTGTTCCCATACTGGCCCTACAGTTCCAAAAGAGGAGAGACAAGATGCAAACATCCATCGTCGGGCTCTCCATTCTGTGGGGGCTAGCCAGTTTTGGTGTTCAGGGGGATTTCATCGAGAGCCGTGATTCCGTTGCGCCATCCTGGCAAGCCGAGTCCAGAGTGGAGATGGAAGGTTATCTGATTGAATCGCTTGGCGAAGATCGCTGGCTGTTCGACAACGGCAGCGAGAGCCTGCTGGTATCCCTGCCCGAGGGGCAGTGGGTGCCGACCGGCGAGCGGCTGCGGGTCAGCGGCGAACCGCAGCAGGAGCAGAGCGGCTGGCTGCTGCAGGTGGAAGACATCAGCCAGGTCAGCGTCTGACCACGGCAGTCGCCCCATCACCGCGACAACTAATCCAGAACCGAATAACCAATACCGCATAACAGAAAGAAGAGGCCACTGGCCTCCTCTTTCTGTTTCTATAAGCGGTTTGCGCAGCCTTAACCCAGATGGTTGAGCGGCAGCGCCGTCTTGTGCTTGATGCGACGCAGCACGAAGCTGGAGCGCACTCCGGTCACCCCCGGAATATGGGTCAGCTTGTCCAGCAGGAAGTGCTGGTAGTGCTCCATGTCGCGCACCACCACCTTGAGCTGGTAGTCGGCATCATTGCCGGTGATGAGGTCACACTCCAGCACTTCGGGCAGTTCGCTGATGGCGCGATCGAAGTTTTCGAACCGCTCGGGCGTATGTCTGTCCATGGAAATGTGAATGTAGGCGGTGAGGGTGAGGCCAAGCTGGCGGGCGTTGAGCAGAGTAACGTGGGTGTCGATGAGACCGGCATCCTCCAGCGCCTTGACCCGGCGGGAGCAGGGGGACGGGGAGAGCCCGACCAGCTCGGCCAGTTCCAGATTGCTGATGCGGCCATTCTCCTGCATCAGCTCGAGAATATGTCTGTCTATGCGATCAAGTTTCAGCATTTACCCTTCCTCGTTGCAATGACTAATCCACTTTTCCTAGATTAAGGGTGAACTATTGCAAAAACAACCGAAATAAGTGGTTACTTTGCAACCACTCACCGGCACGGGAGGGATACTATGGTTACATCTTCCGGTGGCAAAGCAGATACCTGACCGGGTCTCTGCGGTGAAGGACCTTACCGGGTCAAGAGCCCCATCAGCCGTCTTACCTTATCGGGAAACGACGGGCTGGAACGAGAGAACCCCCTCCCCGAAGGCAACAAAGCAGGCATCCCGGCGCCTGCTTTGTTGTTTTTGGGCGTTTGACGAAATCAGAGCGCGGGCGGCGTGATGCGATAGAGGCAGCGGTGTGCCCCCTCCAGCAGATATTGCTCCCGCTCCACCGTCGCCGGCGCCAGCAGCTGGCGAAACAGCGCCAGTTCGCTGCGACAGAAACCGCGGCAGGTGCGCGCCGCCGCACAGATGGGACAGTGGCTCTCCCACAGCAGCCAGCTGCCATCCTCTTCGCGGCGGATCTCCGCCATATAGCCCTCGCGGCTGCGCAGCTCCCTGAGCGCCGCCAGCCGGCCAGAGAGACCATGGGACCCCAGCGCCTCCTGATAGCGAGCAAGCATCTGCTGCTCCCGCTGCTGGATCAGCCGTTCCATCCCCTCCTCGCCAAACAGCTCGCGCACGTTGTCGATCAGCTGCACGGTCAGGTCGCTATGGCTATCGGGGAAGCGCTGCCAAGCCTGCTCGGTGAGCTGCCACAGCCGCACAGGACGACCGCGCCCGCGCGCCTCGTCGCTGAATGTGACCCACCCCTCCTGCTCGAGCGTGAGCAGGTGCTGGCGGGCGCCCATGGAGGTCATCTGCAACTGCTCCCCCAGCGCGGCGGCGCTCTGCGGGCCATGGCTCTTGAGCAGAAACAGGATCTTGTCGGTGCTTGCGTTCATGATCTCATTATGGGGAGCGCCCTTTATTAAATCAACAATTCACTTTACTTAATCCCGTCTATGAACCAGCATAAATAAACCAATAACTTTACTTAATGGGTGCAGCATGGAGAAACACGAGCACAAAAATCCCCTTTGGGTGCTGGTCATGACGGTCACGCTGGCAGTTGCAGGCTTCAGTCTCCCCTCCCCGGTGTTGGCTCCTTTGCTGCTGGATCCGGCCCACGGCATGCTGACGCCGGAGGCCTCAGACTGGAGCCGCAAAGTGTGGCTGGGGGTCATCATGGGGCTCTATCCCCTGTTCCAGCTGGTGGGCAGCCCCTGGCTCGGGCGCCTCTCCGACCGCTATGGCCGCAAGCCACTGCTGTTGCTCTCGCTGGCGGGGGTTCTGGCAGGCTATGCCCTGATGGCACTCGGTATCGCCTGGCGCTCCCTCCCCCTGCTGCTGCTCAGCCGGATTGTGGAGGGGCTATGCAACGGCAACATCGCCATCGTGCAAGCGATGGCAGAGGATCTCGCCGGCAAGGAGCACAAGGCCCGCAGCTTCGCCTGGATCAACATCGGCATGAATCTGGGCTGGGTCGTGGGGCCGATGATCGGGGGCTACGCCGCGGTGATCTCGGGGGATTACAGTCTGGCCGCCTGGCTGGCGGTAGGAATGACCCTGATCAACCTGCTGCTGGTCTACTGGCTGATCCCCTATCGTCCTCCGGTGGCGACCACCCATCAGACTGCGACCCTCTCCAGCCGCCAGTTGCTGCTGCAACCGGCCCTGCTGCCCTACTTCGCACTTACCCTGATCAGCTATGGCGCCGTGCAGCTCTATTTCACCTACTTCAATATCTGGCTGGTGGAGCGGCTGGCGTGGGATCCGGCCCAGCTGGCGCAGGCGGCGGTGCTGGTGAGTTTGCCCATGATGGCGGGCTCCTGGCTCGGCTCTCGCATCGCCCGCCACTGGCGCGGCAGCTCCCTCGGGATTGTCGGCCATCTGGTGATGGCGAGCGGCATGCTGCTCTTTATCCTGCCCGTGCACTGGTGGGGGCTGGCGCTTACCTTCGTTCCCGCTGGCATCGGCATGAGTCTGGGGGAGCTGGCCACTTCGGTGGCGATCTCCAACCGCAGTCACCCGGAGCAGCAGGGGCAGGCGATGGGGCTCTACCGCGCCCTCGCCGTGGGTAGCGAGATCCTGGCGGTGCTGCTCGGCAGTCTGGTGCTGCTGGCCGGTACCGAGTGGCCCTTCTATCTCGCCACCCTCTGCTCCCTTGCCAGCGCCGCCGGTTTCTATCTGCTGCGTCGCCGTGCCGACCGTCGTCAACAACTGGCCAGCTGCACCTGAGCCACGAAGGGATCACAGTTCGGCGCTTCGGCCGCGGGCAAGACTTGCATCGGGGCGCCGGGTCTGGGACGGTAAAGCTCTTTGCGGATTTGTTCGATGCTGGAGGAGCTATGAGTGAGTACAAGACCATCGCGCTCGATATGGATGGCACCCTGCTGACCCGGGATCACAAGATCTCGTCGGCCACCCGGGCAGCCCTGGCGCAGGCCCGCGCCCACGGCATCAAGGTGCTGCTGGTCACGGGGCGCCACTACATGACGGCACGCCCCTTCCACCACGAGCTGGCCCTCGATACCCCCCTCATCTGCAGCAATGGCGCCTATCTCTATGATCCGGTGCAGAACCGGATCCTCAGCGGCGACCCGCTGGCGACCGCCCCGCTTACCGAGCTGCTGGCCGCGGTCGAGGCGCAGCAAATGGGGGCCCTGTTCCACCTGAGCGAGGGCATTGGCTACATCGGCTGTGAAGATCATATCACCCGCATCCGCCACTGGTCGGCCAATCAGCCGGACCACCTCAAGATCGCCCTCCACCCGGTCGAGGAGCTGGCAGGCTGGCTCGACAACCCGGTCTGGAAGCTGGAGCTGTTCAATCAGGATCCGGCACGTCTGCACACCTTTATGGGCGAGGTGGTCGAGCAGATGCCCTTTACCCGCGACTGGGCGGCCCCCTATGCGGTGGAGCTGGTACAGCCCGGTTGCAGCAAGGGCAACCGGCTGGCCCAGTGGGCAGCCAGCGAAGGGATTGCGATGGAGCAGGTGGTGGCGTTTGGTGACAACAACAACGACATCAGCATGTTCGAGCAAGTTGGGCTGGCGGTGGCCATGGGCAATGCGGCCCCGCAGATCCAGAGCCATGCACACCAGGTCACGGCCGACCACAACGAAGATGGTATCGCACTGGCACTGCAGCGCTGGGTACTACCCTGATCTGACAAGGTGCAACATGGCCAGCACGCGGGCTGGCCATGAAGAGAGGGATTAACCGCCGAAGGAGAACTGGATCACCCGATCCGGATAGCGCAGACGGTTGTACTCCCGGCGCAGGGATTCGTAGTGGCGAATGGCCCGATCGCGCTTGGCGCGGTAGTAGTCGCGCTGTTCCGTGTTGGTTTCGTTGCGGATGCTGCGCTCCAGCGTATCGATATCCCGCTCGGTACGCTCCAGCTCGTCGCTGATCTCCCGCAGGCGGGCAGCCAGTTTGTACTCTTCGTAGCCACGCTGATACTGCTTGAGGAAGCTGGCATCATTGGGGCATACCCCCAGATAGGCCTGCCCCTCCTTGCCCTTGCTGTAAGCCAGCTCGGGAATGCAGTAGAGCTCCAGCCCCTTGTCGTAGCCCCGTTTCCACTCGGCTTCATCCACTTTGAGGCCATATTCACTGCAAGACGAAACGTAATCGCGGGTCGCCTGACGGGTTTTGCCTTCCGATCCATCCTGATAACCCAGGTTGTACCAGCTCATGGTGCGGCACTCATCTTCTGACAGGGCACTGCATCCCGCCAGCAATACCGGCAGGGTCAGCAACAGGATTTTGGGGGACATGAACAGACTCCGGAAAAGATAGTGACCGGCATTCTAGAGAGGATAAAAGGCCATAACAAGGGATGCGCTCCCGTGCGGTCTGGCGCGGTTTATTTGATGTTTTTGTCACTATTCAACGCCGTGCCAGACAGGGCGGCCAACCCGCTTTCCTTGTTATCAGGTGCAAGGTAAACTGCGCCATCTTTTAACTGGCGCGCAACAAAAACAATGAAAGTCCTGACCGTCGATTACCGCTCACCCGATGCGGCCCAACGCTTCACCGAATCCCTGCGTACCACCGGCTTTGGTGTGCTGACCAACCACCCCATCCCGAAAGAGCTGGTGCAATCCATCTACGACAACTGGTATCGCTTCTTCATGAGCGAGCAGAAGCAGGATTTCCTGTTCAACCGCGAAACCCAGGATGGCTACTTCCCGCCCTCGGTCTCCGAGGTGGCCAAGGGCCATAGCCAGAAAGACATCAAGGAGTACTTCCACATCTACCCCTGGGGCCAGATGCCGGAAGAGCTGAAAGAGCAGGCGATGGAGTACTACCGTCTCGCCAACGGTCTGGCCGCCGAGTTGCTGGGCTGGGTCGAGCAGCACACCCCGGCCGATATCGCCGCCAACTACAGCTGCCCCCTCTCCTCGATGATCGAAGAGAGCCAGAAGACCCTGCTACGGGTGCTGCACTATCCGCCGTTCGATGGCACCGAGGAGCCGGGCGCCATCCGCGCCGCCGCCCACGAGGATATCAACCTGCTTACCATTCTGCCCGCCGCCAACGAGCCGGGGCTGCAGGTGAAGGGCTCCGATGGCGAGTGGATGGACGTGCCGTGCGACTTTGGCACCTCATCATCAATATCGGCGACATGCTGCAGGAGGCCTCTCGCGGCTACTACCCTTCCACCACTCACCGCGTCATCAACCCGACCGGTGGCAGTGCCGCCAAGTCGCGTATCTCCCTGCCGCTGTTCCTCCACCCGCGCCCGGATGTGGTGCTCTCCGAGCGCCATACCGCCCACAGCTACCTGATGGAGCGGCTACGGGAGCTGGGAGTGATCTAGTCCGCCGACGAGCAGCTGTCAGAGACCAAACCGGAGCAATCTCGCTCCGGTTTTTATTTGGTGGCAGGATTGGGCAAAAAACAGAATTAAATTAGCAAATCATGCCAATAAATCGCATTTACACCTGATAACTGTCGTAGTGATTGCGCAGTGACCTCCGTAACATGAGCGCCATTCTGCCCCTGCCAAGGGGCGCTTGATTGGAGTTCTTATGAAGCAGTCCCAATGGTCATCCCGACTCGGCTACATTCTCGCCGCAGCGGGTTCCGCGGTCGGTATCGGCGCAATCTGGAAATTCCCCTATGTCACCGCCGTCAACGGCGGCGGCGCCTTCCTGCTGGTCTTTCTGCTGTTCAGCTTCACCCTGGGGGTTGCGGTACTGATGGGGGAGACCCTGCTCGGCAGCATGAGTCGCCGTGGGGTAGTCGGTGCCTTCTCCGATCTGCTCGGCAAACAGTGGCGCTGGGTTGGGGTAATGGGGGTGATCTCAACCCTGCTCATCTACTGCTTCTACAGCGTGGTGGGCGGCTGGACCCTGGGTTATACCGGCATGGCCATCTCCGGCGATCTCAACCATGGTGATGCAGCAGCCCTCACCGCCCGCTTCAATGACTATGTCAGCGGCGACGTCTGGCCCATTCTCACCCATCTGCTGTTTGCCGCCCTCACCTGGATGGTGGTGCAAGGAGGTATTCAGAAAGGGGTGGAGCGCACCTTGCGCTGGATGATGCCGGCCCTGTTCCTGATGATCCTGATGCTGGTCGCCTTTGGCCTCACCCTGCCCAATGCGATGGCGGGGGTTCGTCACTTCCTGATGCCCGACTTCAGCAAGCTGGGGATGTCCGGCGTGCTCGATGCCATGGGGCTGGCCTTCTTCTCCCTCTCCATCGGTCTGGGCATTCACACCACCTACGGCGCCTATCTGCCGACCAGCGAAGGGGTTGGTCGCTCCAGCCTCTGGGTGGTGCTGCTGGCCAGCATGGTGGCGGTACTGGCGGGGCTGATGATTTTCCCGGTGCTGGCCTCGACCGGTATCGACCCGGCCTCCGGCCCCGGTCTCACCTTCATGACCATGCCGGCGGTGTTTCAGCTGCTGCCCTTCGGTCAGGTACTTGAGGTGATCTTCTTCGCCCTGCTGGTCTTTGCGGCACTCTCCTCGGCCATCTCCCTGCTGGAACATTTGCAGTGCTTCCTGTGCGAGACCTGGGGCTGGTCACGCCGCACGGCTTGCAGCGCCATCACTGGATTCGTCATGGTTAGCGGTGTTCCGGTCAGCCTGTCGTTTGGCCCGTTGCAACACGCCACCCTGTTTGGCAAAACCATTTTCGAGTTGCTGGACTTTGTCACCTCCAACCTGATGATGCCGCTGTTCGGCCTGATGCTGACGCTGCTGCTGGGCTGGAAGCTGGGACGCAAGGCGCTGCCGCAGGGGATTGCCAGCCACTGGCATCACTTGCTGATGAACTGCTGGCGCTGGATTGCCCCCTTGCTGATCGGCGGGATCTTGATTCGCGGTCTGGTGTGACGGTTACTCTTCGCGGGTGGGCGCATCGGCCCGCCCCTGTGCGGCTCTGACGGCCTCCAGGGCATGCTGCCAGCGGGTGATCTCGGCATCATCCGTTCCCTTGGAGAAGACGATATAAAGACCGGCCTGATGGAGCAGTACACCACTGCTGACGATGCTGCGCCGGGATAACCCCATCTTGTCGAGGGTGGCTTCCATCACCAGCTCCGCCATCGGCAAGGCATCGATCTTGCCCAGCATCAGCCGCTCTATCGCCTCCCCGACCGTCTTGTAGCGCACCAGATTGGTGTAGCCCTCATGGGTCAGCCGCACATCATCGGCATTGCCCAGCACTACCCCCACTCTGGGCAGATCCCGCAGCTGCGCCAGCGAGGTCAGCGGGTGGCGACTATCCGGCGCCTGATAGATAAAGACCCGATTGATAAAGAGCGGGCCAACCCATTTGAAATGGGACTCCCGCTCCGGGAGCCGCTGTACCACGAACAATCCATAGCCGGGCTCGACCCGTGCCAGCGCCAGCGCCCGCTTGAGCGGGTAAATCCGCACCGGATAGCGGGTGCCAAGCTCCTCCTGCACCTCATCAATCAAACGAATGGCGAAGCCATCGAGCTTGCCGTCGCGGTATTCGGTAAAGGGGGGTAAGTCGTGACTCAGCAGGGTTAATCCGGGCTGCGCCGACACACTCAGGCTGATCAATAACCAGGGCAGCACCATCCATCTCATACGACATCCTGTCTCATCGTTGTTCCCGTCAGCGCCATGTAGCGGTCACTAGTTCCAGAAGAAGCTACGTCGATTATCGCCCAGTAAATAGCCACAAGGTAGAAAAGATACGGCCCGGCGAGGTTTTCCCCCATTGAGTTGTACGTATAGCCAGAGTGGTGACAGCGGCACACAAAAAAATTTTTGATTTTATGTGTCAATTATTCTTTCCATGGTTTAGGCTGTTTCCTCATTCATTAGTCAGGTTGTCACCTCATGTCTGCCATCCTCGTGCTGTTTGGTCGATTTTTTAGCTCGCAAGAGAGGTGACCTTGCACGCACAGTTTTTCTGAATGTTCATTGCAAAGGTCGCCTCAGGCGGCCTTTTTTATGGTCTGTCGTTTATTGCTACTCAGGAGTATTGCTTCGATGTCGTGTTACCCGGAGGTTGTATGAGCCAGGTTCAGTGGTCTTCCCGTCTCGGTCATGTGCTGGCCGCAGCAGGCACAGCGATTGGCCTTGGTGCCATCTGGAAGTTTCCCTATGTGACCGCCACCAATGGCGGTGGCGCTTTTCTGCTGGTGTTTCTGCTGTTCAGCTTCACCTTGGGGGTAGCGGTACAGGTCGGCGAAACTCTGCTCGGCAGCCATAGCCAGCGCGGGGTGCTCGGCGCCTTTCGCAAACTGGTGGGGCTGAACTGGCGCTGGATGGGGTATATGGGGATCGCCTGCGGCTTCTTTATCTACAGCTTCTACAGCGTGGTCGGTGGCTGGACCGTGGGTTACGCCGCGCTGGCGATGGCTGGCAAGCTCAACCTGAGCGAGGGGAGCGCCCTCACCGCCCTGTTCAACGGCTATGTCAGCAACCCCTGGTGGCCGGTGCTGACCCATCTGATCTTCGCGGGACTTACCTGGTGGTTCGTGCAGGGGGGTATTCAGAAAGGGGTGGAGCGGGCACTGCGCTGGATGATGCCCGCGCTCTTCATCATGATGTTGTTGCTGGTGGGGGTTGGCCTCTCCATGCCGGGCTCCATGGCGGGTGTGCGCCAGCTGCTGCTGCCGGACTTCTCCATGCTGACCGGCCAGAGCGTGCTGGACGCGCTGGGACTGGCCTTCTTCTCCCTCTCCATCGGGCTCGGGGTACACACGACCTATGGCGCCTACCTGCCCAATAGCGAAGGGGTGCTGCGCTCCGGGGTCTGGGTGGT
This sequence comes from Aeromonas sp. 30P, assembly GCF_051919805.1. Taxonomy (NCBI): domain Bacteria; kingdom Pseudomonadati; phylum Pseudomonadota; class Gammaproteobacteria; order Aeromonadales; family Aeromonadaceae; genus Aeromonas; species Aeromonas sp. 30P. The sequence continues at coordinate 4,005,505 of NZ_JBQBEA010000001.1, forward strand.
CACACTGGCTAGCCTTATCTCGGTGCTGGCGGGCTTGATGATCTTCCCGGCGCTGGCCTCCACCGGCATCGATCCCACCGCGGGCCCAGGGCTCACCTTTATGACCATGCCTGCCGTGTTCAGTCATCTGCCGTTCGGTCAGGGATTAGGTGTGGTCTTCTTCCTGTTGCTGCTGGCCGCAGCCCTATCCTCTTCCATCTCCATGCTTGAGCATCTGGTGCGCTTCACTACCGAGGAGTGGGGTTGGTCGCGTCGTGGCGCCTGCAGGGTACTGACTCTGCTCATCATGGCCTCCGGCATTCCGGTGAGCCTGTCGTTCGGCCCATGGAGTGATCTGACCCTGTTTGGCAAGACCATCTTCGAGCTGCTCGACTATCTGACCTCCAACCTGATGATGCCGCTGTTTGGTCTGGTACTGACCCTGCTGCTGGGCTGGCGATTGGGTGATGCCATTCTCCCTGTAGGCCTGTCACCCGCCCTGCGTCTGGCGCTGCTCTGGTGCTGGCGCGTGGTGGCGCCGCTGCTGATCAGCGGGATCTTGATCCGCGGGATCATGTAGCACCTTGCGCATCTTTGCGGGCAGGCCTTGGCCTGCCCTTTTTATTGCTGGCGTTCACTTTATTACAGGCATTCATATGAGCAGCATCACGATGGACAGGAGTGCAGTCGGGCAATCTCGGAAGAGCAGGATGAAGAAGGATCGGAGTGGCAGAGTGGCAGAGTGGCAGAGTGGCAGAGTGGCAGAGTGGCACAATAAGAGGTGGCGTTCGGCTCGCCACAACGGCAACAGAAGAAGTTGAAGCACTGAATTGCGGGCAAAAAAAATCCCCATCTGAATGGGGACTTTCTCTGCAATCGCAGCTGATATCTCAGCATCGCTTGCGAATATGGTGGTCGTTACTGGGATCGAACCAGTGACCCCCTCCTTGTAAGGGAGGTGCTCTCCCAGCTGAGCTAAACGACCTGGGATTCTTGAAATGATGGTGGGTCGTGCTGGATTCGAACCAGCGACCAATTGATTAAAAGTCAACTGCTCTACCGACTGAGCTAACGACCCATCTAAATCATTTTTTACAAACTGGTGGTCGTTACTGGGATCGAACCAGTGACCCCCTCCTTGTAAGGGAGGTGCTCTCCCAGCTGAGCTAAACGACCTGGGATTCTGAAATGATGGTGGGTCGTGCTGGATTCGAACCAGCGACCAATTGATTAAAAGTCAACTGCTCTACCGACTGAGCTAACGACCCATCTAAATCATTTTTTTACAAACTGGTGGTCGTTACTGGGATCGAACCAGTGACCCCCTCCTTGTAAGGGAGGTGCTCTCCCAGCTGAGCTAAACGACCTGGGATTCTGAAATGATGGTGGGTCGTGCTGGATTCGAACCAGCGACCAATTGATTAAAAGTCAACTGCTCTACCGACTGAGCTAACGACCCATCTAAATCATTTTTTAAACTTTTTACTGCAAATATGGTGGTCGTTACTGGGATCGAACCAGTGACCCCCTCCTTGTAAGGGAGGTGCTCTCCCAGCTGAGCTAAACGACCTGGGATTCTGAAATGATGGTGGGTCGTGCTGGATTCGAACCAGCGACCAATTGATTAAAAGTCAACTGCTCTACCGACTGAGCTAACGACCCATCTAAATCATTTTTTACAAACTGGTGGTCGTTACTGGTATCGAACCAGTGACCCCCTCCTTGTAAGGGAGGTGCTCTCCCAGCTGAGCTAAACGACCTGGGATTCTGAAATGATGGTGGGTCGTGCTGGATTCGAACCAGCGACCAATTGATTAAAAGTCAACTGCTCTACCGACTGAGCTAACGACCCATCTAAATCATTTTTTTACAAACTGGTGGTCGTTACTGGGATCGAACCAGTGACCCCCTCCTTGTAAGGGAGGTGCTCTCCCAGCTGAGCTAAACGACCTGGGAATTCTGTCTCCACCGAGTGGAGAAAATGGTGGGTCGTGCTGGATTCGAACCAGCGACCAATTGATTAAAAGTCAACTGCTCTACCGACTGAGCTAACGACCCTCACCACGACCAGTTCCGACTGCATTACTGCTTCGGCTCTGACGGCGGCCTATATTACGGATTTAAATTTCCGGTGCAACAGAAAATTCGTAATTTAAATCCGTTTGCTCACTGTGCGTACAAATGCAGGCTGTTTTTACAGTAGCGTTACGAAAACAGTGACATACAGCAATGTTACAGCTTGGCCAGACTCTGTTTGGCCAACTGGGCCGGCGAGGTGTTGGGATAGCCCTTGATCACCTGCTCATAGAAGGATTTGGCTTCCGCCTTCTTGCCATCCAGCTGCGCCAGCATACCCAGCTTCAGCAGCGCATCGGCTCGCTTGGGGGATTTGCTGTATTTGTTGGCCACGGTCGAAAACTGGGCCGAGGCACCGGCTCTGTCACCCTTGTTGAACAGCAACTGGCCGAGCCAGTAGTGTGCATTGGGAACATAGCCCGAATTGGGGTACTGCTTGATGAAGCCCTGGAAAGCCGGAATCGCTTTGTCGTAGTTCTTCTCTTTGAGCACCATGTTGACCGCTGCGTCGTAGGCTTGGTTCTCATCCTGATTGGTTGAGTAATTGGCGGCAGCAGCCGGTGTGGCAGCAGCAGGGGCCGGGGCGGCTGGAGCAGCTTGCTGGCTGCTGGCAACCTTGTCGAGCTCCTGGTAGAGCTGACGCTGGCGCTCTTGCGACTGTTCCATCTGGTAGGTCTGCTGCTCCAGCTGACCACGCAGCTCGGAAACCTCACCTTGCAGGGAGTCGACCTGTTGCTGCAATTCAGCTTGCAGTCGCAGACGGGCATTGAGGGTGCGCTCCAGCAGGGCAACCCGATCTTCCAGGCTACCGGTGGGCACGATGGCGCCGTTGTTGCCGCTAAGGACAACCCCACCACTTGAGTCACCGCCCAGATCGCTGACAGGAGCCGCAGCTTGCGCATTCAGAGCAACCAATACGGCCAGCGCAACGACAGCTTGCTTGTACACAGATTTCATTCGGATCAAACCTTAGCGTTTAGTACAGATAAAACGGCCAGCGCCATCGTCGCTCGCATATGCAGATTTCATTCGGATCAAACCTTGGCGTTTAGTGCAAATAAAACGGCCATCGAAATGGCCGCTTGCATATAAACGAACTTCGTTCGGTTTAAACCTTAGTAAACCAGAACCGCGCGGCGGTTTTTGGCAAAGGCATCCTCGGTGTGGGACATGTCCAGCGGCTTCTCTTCGCCATAGCTGACGATGGAGAGCTGCTCGGCCTGCACACCCAGGGTTTGCAGATACTTGGCAACAGCCTTGGCACGACGCTCGCCCAGGGCGATGTTGTACTCCGGAGTACCGCGCTCATCGGCGTGACCTTCGATCAGGACTTTAACGCTCGGGCGCTCGCGCAGGTAGCTGGCGTGGGCATCCAGCAGATCAGCGTACTGACCCTGGATATCGTAACCGTCAAACGGGAAGTAGATCACGTTGTCACGCTGCAGTGCTTCGAATTTCTGACGCATCTGCTCTTCCGGGGACAACATGCCGTTGGCGCCGCCGGTTTGTACACCGCCCATGCCGTCGGTCATACCTGATTCAGCGCCAGCGGCGTCAGAATCAGAAGAAGAACTACAAGCGGCCAGGGTGAACAGTGGCAGTGCGATGGCCAAACCCTTGAGCAGTTTATTGAGTTGCATGCTATTTCCTTAAACCTTTATAACAAAACAAAAAACAATTGGATTTTTATCAATTCAAGAAGGGCGACCAAGCTGGTGCACGAATTTCACCGCTACTGGTCGGAAGCACAGCCTTGAAGCGACCATCAGTCGACACCAACGCGAGACTCTTACGACCCTGATAGATGGTGGCATAAATGATCATGCTGCCATTGGGAGCCACACTTGGCGACTCATCCAGAGCACTCTGGGTAAGGACCAACAGGGCATTGTTTTCCATGTCCTGACGGGCAATACGATACTGTCCCTGAACACGGGTCACCATCACCATGATTTTGCCATCAGGAGTGATGGATGCACCCTGGTTGGATTCACCTTCCCAAGTCATCCGGCGAGTCATACCAGTCGCCAAATTTACGCTATAAATCTGGGGTTTGCCACCACGTTCAGAGGTGAACAACAAATTTTGCCCGTCCGGCATCCAGGAGGGTTCGGTGTCGATCACACGGCTGGTTGTGACGCGGGTCAGCTGCTTGCTAGCGACATCAACCACATAGAGGTTCGGTGAACCATCTTTGGAGAGAACGATAGCCAGACGACGACCATCCGGAGACCACTCCGGCGCCCCGTTGATACCGCGGAAACTGGTGATCAGGCTGCGCTGCTGGGTGTAATCCTGTACGTAGATTTCGGACTTCTGGTTCTCGAAGCTCACGTAAGCCAGCTTGCTGCCATCCGGCGACCAGGCTGGAGACATCAACGGTTCGCGGGAGCGCAGCAGGGTTTTCTCGTTGTAACCGTCGTAGTCAGAAATACGCAGCTGGTACGGGAACTGGGTACCCTGCTGTACAGAGACATAAGCCAGACGGGTCAGGAAGGCACCGCGCTCGCCAGTCAGACGCTCATAGACGATATCTGAGATACGGTGGGCAAACTGGCGCATCTGGGCCCCCGGGATGGTCGCCATGCGGCTATCCAGAATGTAACCGTTGCTCTCGCCACCTTGCGCCTTGGCCAGCTGGCCTTTCAGCACATCGACCAGCTCGAAGTTGACCTTGTAGGTGCCGTCACCGACTGCCGAAATGGAACCCACCACCACGGCTTCAACCCCTTGGGAGGCCCAGGGAGCGAAGTTGATCTCGCTGCTGCTGCTCGGGGTCTGCGGCATCTGGCCACGGGCCAGCGGCTTGAACTTGCCGCTGCGCATCAGGTCGTTGGAGACCACTTCCGCGATGTCCTGCGGCAACTGCCCGTTACCTTCCCACTTGAAGGGGGCGACGGCGATGGGGCGTGCGCTATCAATACCGCCGGTGATGACGATGTCCAGGGCCGCCTGGGCACTCTGGCCCAGCAACAAACAGCCAACCAAAGCAAAAAATACTTTTCTGATCATGGCTTAAATACTCGGTTCCAATATAGATGAGAGGTTAAATTCCTTTCTCGGCGAGAGGTTGCCAACCGGAGGCAAGCAACCTCGTTTTATCACGCTTAGATACTCGGTTCTAACTTCAGGTTAAATTCCTTCAACATCTCGAATGCCGCAGGATCCTTGGGCACAGGCAGTTGATTGGCTTTCAGAACAGCCGCCTTACCGGAACGACAGACCGCCGGGTCACCCTGGCCGTTATCTACCGATATGACAAAGCCACTGCTCGCAAGACGTACGCCGATAGTACATGTTTTGCCCCGCATGGTGGGATCCAAAATCATATACCGCTCAACAGTGGCCTTGATGAGCGCCGCATATTTGTCGACTTCGCCCTGGGCTGCTGCCGATGCCGCCTGACTGCGAGCATTGGCCTCAGCCGACAGCTGCTGCTGCATCATCTCTTCCATCTCTTTTTGCAGCTTGGCCTGCTCGGCCGCTTTACGCTTGCGCTCAGCCGCGATCTTGGCCTGCTTTTCGGCCTCTGCCTTGGCTTTCTTCTCTGCGTCAGCTTTTGCCTTTTTCTCAGCCTCTTCCTTGGCCTTCTTCTCGGCCTCGGCTTTGGCTTTTTTCTCTGCTTCTGCCTTGGCTTTCTTCTCGGCTTCGGCTTTGGCCTTCTTGTCAGCTTCCGCTTTCTTGGCCTTGGCTTCTGCCGCCTTGGCCTTCTCTTCGGCCTCTTTCTTCTCTTGTTCCTTTTTCTTCTTCAACGCCAACGCCTTGCTCTCGGCTTCCGCCGCTTTACGCTCGGCTTCGGCCTTCTTGGCCTTCTGCTCTTCCAGCTTGCGGGCTTCCTCGGCTTTTTGGGCCTTCTCTTCCGCCTGCTTCTGCTCGGCCACCTTCTTCTGCTTCTCGGCCTCGGCCTTGCGAGTCGCCTCTTCGGCCTGCTTGCGCTTGGTCTCGGCGATGCGAAGCTGCTCCTGTTTCTGAGCCAGCTCGCGCTTGGCGAGATCCGTGTCTTCCTTATCCTTCTCTTTCTCTACCTTTTGAGGCTTGGGCTGAGATTTCTGCTGCTGGATCTGCTTGGCCTGTTCGTTGAGGAAGTTCTCATCGAGCATGACGGCATTGACGATCTGCCCCTTCGATTCGGGTCGTTTCGGTTTGCTGAAATCGAGCCCGACAAACAGGATGATGCCGATGATCAGGTGCAGCAGAAACGACGCGATGAGATAACCGGAAATACCACGCTTCACATCCATCTCCGTTAGTTCACCGGATCTGTCATCAGGCCAACCTGAGGCACACCCGCTTTCTTGAGGGCCACCATCAACAGGATCACCTCTTCGTAGCGCACGGCCTTGTCACCCGCGACCACCACGGGGGCATTCTGGTTGATCGCCAGATAGCCCATGGCTTTTTCGGTGATGTATTGCTGCATCGCCTCTGGCGTGCCGCTTGGCACCGGCTCGTCATCGGCTTCGCCAGCCTTGATGACATACTCGCCTTCGGTATTGACGCTGACGATGAAGGGCGGCTTGGCATCTTCCGGCAACTGCTCGGACTCAGCCTGTGGCAGATCCACCTTGACCCCTTGCGTGATCACCGGCGTGACCGCCATAAAGATGATAAGCAGCACCAGCATGACGTCGATATAGGGAACCACGTTGATCTCGGCCACCTTCTTACGCCGGATCCGCTGATAGGTTTGCATTACTGATCACCCTGCTGCTGTGCAATTTGACGGTTCAGAATGGTAGTGAACTCGTCCATGAAGTTGGCGTAGGCGTTCTCCAGCCGCTCGACCTTGTTGGAGAAGCGGTTGTAGAAGATAACCGCCGGGATAGCGGCAAACAGACCCATGGCGGTAGCGATCAGCGCTTCCGCGATACCCGGTGCCACCATCTGCAAGGTAGCCTGCTGCACCTGACCCAGGGCGATAAAGGCGTTCATGATCCCCCATACGGTACCAAACAGACCGATATAGGGGCTGATGGAGCCGATGGTCGCCAGCACCGGCAAGTTGGATTCCAGATCATCCACCGCGCGGGAGAGGGAGACGCGCATGGCGCGGTAGGTACCATCCATCACCGCATCCTGACCACGGGCACCGGCCTTGAGCAAGCGGGCATACTCCTTGAAGCCGGAGTAGAAGATATCTTCCATGCCTTCGATATCATCGCGGCGGGAAGAGGACTCCTGATAGAGGCGATTGAGATCGACCCCTGACCAGAAGCGATCTTCAAACTGTTCCGATGCGAGATTGGCCGCCTTGATCGCCTTTGAACGCTGGATAATCAGCGCCCACGAGACATAGACATGCTCATCAGGGTCATCATGACCAGTTTTACCAACAGGCTGGCTTGCCAAAACAGGCCAATAAACGAAATTTCAGCGTGCACTTAACAGCACTCCCTTGATTTTTTCAGGTATAGCTACAGGTTTCATATGCGGATGACTGACACAGGCTATCTGTACCATGGCCTGGGTGATCAGTCGTCCATCAGCCGCCAGGATCTGCTGCGAAAAGCGCAGGGATGCGCGTTTCACTTCAATCACTTGCGTTAATACATTCAATAGTTCATTAAAACGGGCCGCCGAGCGGAAATCGATCTCAGTTCGGCTCACCACGAAGGCATATCCCTCCTGCAGCCAGACGTCCTGTTCGACCCCTTTGGCACGAAGAAACTCGGTGCGAGCACGTTCCATAAACTTGAGATAATTGGCGTTGTAGACGATGCCCCCGGCGTCGGTGTCTTCGTAGTAGACACGCACCGGAAACTCAAAGACTTCCCCCATAACAATCTGTGATCCATTCGACAGTCAGATGGGGGGCTATCATAGCGCAGGGCTGAATAGGAAAGAAGCAGGGGGAGACAGGGAAATCCTGCCTCCCCCCGTTTTTTATGAAAGGAAATATGAATGTGTCAGCCAGAGGCCATACAACAAACTGGGCCAGGCGAGCCAGGGGTTGAACAGCACTCGTCCGGGCAGGCTTTTCAGATGAAAGCCAAGCCCGTTAAGTACGCCACAACAGACGGCCCACATCAGCCAGGGAGCAAGCCAGAGACCATGCTCGCTGGTGTTGGCCGCGATCAGATTGGGGGCCTGTAAAATAGCGACGGCCAACAAGGCCGCCGCGAGTAACATCAACCCCTGCCACGGCTGCCGCTCCAGTGGAGCGGCGAGCCTGGCGAGTCGATCACTTGTTCTCATCGATCTGACGATCCATGTTCTCGGTGTGTTCCAGCCACAGCGCATTGATGATGCCAAATGCACAGGCCAGCAACAGCCCCAGGATCCAGGTGAAATACCACATTGTCAGCGCACCTCTTAATAGAGAGATTGTTGGTTATCTTCGATGTGCTTGTTGGTTACCCGGCCAAACATCTTGATGTAAGTCCAGATGGTGTAACCCAGCACAATCGGTACGAAGATCGCTGCGGCCACAGTCATCACCTGCAAGGTGTTGAAAGAGGCGGTAGCATCCCACATGGTCAGGCTCAGTGACGGCTCAAGGCTTGAGGGCATCACGAACGGGAACATGGAGAAACCGGCAGTGAGGATGACCCCGGCAATCGCCAGCGAGGAGCTGGTAAACGCCAGCCAGCCGATGTTCATGCGGGCAAACAGCGCAGTCAGCAGGCTCATGGCCAGACCCAGTACAGGGGCAGCCACCATCCACGGATAGAGGGTGTAGTTGTTCATCCAGGCACCAGCCTGCAGGACAACTTCCTTGTTCATCGGGTTGGATACTGCGTCAGTCGCGGCAGCCTTGACGATGACATACCCTTCCATACCGCTTACCCACCAACCCGCGGCAGCAAACAGCACCAGGGTCAGCAGTGAGCAGATCATGGCGGCAGTGCGGGAACGCGCCAGCACTTCACCGTCGGTCTTCATCATCAACCAGGTTGCGCCCTGGGTGAGCAGCATGAACAGACTCACCAGACCAGCCAGAATGCCGAACGGGTTAAGCAGACCAAAGAAGTTGCCGTGATAGGTCAACATCATGAACTGGTTAAACTCGAACGGAACGCCTTGCAGCAGGTTGCCAAAGGCCACACCAAAGACGATGGGCGGTACGGCGCTGCCGGCGAACAAGGCCCAGTCCCAGTTGCTGCGCCATTTGGCATCAGCACGCAGGGAGCGGTACTTGAAACCGACCGGACGCAGGAACAGCGCCATCAGCGTCAGGATCATGGCGATGTAGAAGCCGGAGAAGGTCGCGGCATACACCATCGGCCAGGCGGCGAACAAGGCACCACCGGCAGTGACCAGCCAAACCTGGTTACCTTCCCAGTGCGGTCCCATGGTGTTGAGCATCACGCGGCGCTCGACATCTTTCTTGCCGACGAACGGGAGCAGTGCGCCTACCCCCATGTCGAAGCCGTCAGTGATGGCAAAACCGATCAGCAGTACGCCGACCAGAGCCCACCAGATGACACGCAGAGTTTCGTAATCAAACATGGTCGCTCTCCTTATGCCTTGATCTGTTCAAAGTGATACTTGCCAGTCTTCAGGCTGCTGGGGCCAAGACGGGCATACTTGAACATCAGGTACATCTCGATAACCAGAAGTACGGTATAGAACAGGCAGATACCGATCAGAGAGAACCAGATCTCGGCTGCAGGCAAATTGGATGCAGAGAGGGAAGTCGGCAACACCTCTGCAATGGTCCACGGTTGGCGACCATATTCAGCAACAAACCAGCCAGCTTCGATAGCGATCCACGGCAGCGGGATACCCCACAGCAGACCCTTGAGCAGCCACTTGCGCTTGCCGATCTGGTGACGGGCACTGTCATAGAAGGCCATACCAATCAGCACCAGCATCAGCATGCCGACGGCAACCATGATGCGGAAGGCGAAGAACAGCGGCAGTACCTGCGGGATGGAGTCATCCACGGCGGCCTTAATCTGCTCGTCGGTAGCATCGGTCACGTTGCTGGTGTAGCGCTTGAGCAGCAGACCGTAGCCCAGATCCTGTTTCACTTCGTCGAAGCGAGCGCGGGTCTCGTCAGACTTGTCACCGGATTGCAGCTTGGTCAGCAAGTCGTAAGCGGTCATACCGTTACGAACGCGCAGTTCGTGCTCGCTCTTCAGATCCTTCAGACCGGTTACCTGACCGTCCAGAGAACGGGTCGCGATAATGCCCAGCGCATAGGGGATCTTGATGGCGTAGTCGGTGCGCATCTCTTCCTGATTCGGAATACCGAACAGGGTAAAGGCAGCCGGAGCAGGTTCAGTGTCCCACTCAGCTTCGATAGCGGCCAGTTTCACCTTCTGCACTTCACCGGTCTCGTAACCGGATTCGTCACCGAGGATCAGCACGGACACGATGGAAGCCATACCGAACGCAGCGGCAATGGCGAAGGAGCGACGGGCAAACGCCACATCACGATTCTTCAGCAGGTAGTAGGAGGAGATACCCAGCACAAACATGGCGCCACAGGTATAGCCAGCCGCCACAGTGTGGACGAACTTGACCTGAGCAACCGGGTTGAGCACCACGTCAGCGAAGCTCATCATCTCCATCCGCATGGATTCGAAGTTGAACTCGGCACCGACCGGGTTCTGCATCCAGCCGTTGGCGACCAGGATCCAGAGGGCTGAAAGGTTGGTACCCAGCGCCATCAACCAGGTGGCAGCCAGATGCTGATGCTTGCTCAGACGATCCCAACCAAAGAAGAACATACCGACGAAGGTGGACTCCAGGAAGAAGGCCATCAGCCCTTCGATAGCCAGCGGGGCCCCGAAGATATCGCCGACATAATGGGAGTAGTAAGCCCAGTTCGTCCCGAACTGGAACTCCATGGCCAGACCTGTGGTGACCCCCAAGGCAAAGTTGATACCAAACAACTTACCCCAGAATTTGGTCATGTCCCGGTAGATGGTGTTGTTGGTCATCACATAGACGGATTCCATGATCGCCAGGAGAAAGGCCATTCCCAGCGTCAGGGGTACAAACAAAAAGTGATAAAGGGCCGTCGCAGCGAACTGGAACCGCGATAGGTCTACCACATGCTCAGCAATCATGATGTTTCCTCACCGATTATTGGCACGGCTATTTTAAGTTTTAAGCACAAAGCTTCCGTTGGAGGTTAGCGAATGAGCCTTATTGGGACGTGTCACAACAAAACGCGTTCAGTAACCACTGGCATTAACAACAAGGCAATACGAGAACACAAATAAAGCTAATGTTTAACAATTCCAAAACAATCAGCCTAAATTTATTCTCGCCCATGATGACCGGGTTTTTATATCACCTTTATTTGATTGAAATCAATGTAAAAGGACCCGCCATACATGGCTTTGAAAGGCATTTTTAATCTATTTCACGATTATTGACGCGAGCCAGATCACAAAACACGATAAAGCGTAAAACATTGATTTAAATCAATTTAAGAATTTAACATCCCACCGCTCGGTTTAATTTGAAAAGCGTGAATGACGCGCCTTTTTCCATGTTATCCGAGTCAGGCAATCTGATTCGAAAACTCAATTTAAAATTGCAAAGAATGCATACTCATGCGAACCAATTTCATCAATAAAGACATTAGATAAACTAATTTGAAGAGTGCAATTTTTCTTGTTTGCCGGGGTCGATTCGAACTCCTACAATGCGCCTCGCAGTGAGGGCATACCCTTGGATACAGGCCGGTTAATCCGGGTTCACGGTACGTATTCGACGATCAATTTGAACCTGTCTATTGGAATCGAAGATGAAAAAGTTTGTTGCTAAAACCATCCGTTACTACAAGCTTTCCTTTGTTCAGCTCTATCAACTGAACCGACTCTGAGAGCTCGCGACGGCTCACCTGTTTATTTTCCGGTCTGTGTCCAGACGCACTCACTGTCTGTGAACATCCATCCTGAATTGTCTTTGCCCACCGCATCCGCCGTGGGCTTTTTTTTGCCCGGATAATAAAAAACCGCCTTTGACGGCGGTTTCATGTTCAAACGACTGTTTTTACTTCTCATCTGGTCGCTGAAGACCGAAATGAGCGTAGGCTCGTGTGGTCGCAATCCGTCCTCTGGGTGTACGTTGCAGATACCCTTGCTGGATCAGATAAGGCTCCAACACATCTTCGATAGTATCTTTCTCTTCCCCGATCGCGGCGGCCAGATTATCGAGACCCACAGGGCCCCCCATAAACTTGTCTATCACAGCCAACAATAACTTGCGGTCCATGAAGTCGAAGCCTTCGTTATCGACATCCAGCATGTCCATGGCGCGAGCAGCAATGGGGCCGTCGATCCGGCCATCGGATTTCACCTGGGCAAAGTCGCGCACCCGCCTTAACAAACGGTTAGCAATCCGCGGCGTGCCGCGAGAGCGACGGGCGACCTCAATGGCACCATCTTCCGTCATGTCTAGCCCCAGACAACGGGCACTGCGGGAGACGATATCGGTCAGGTCCTTGACGTTGTAGAACTCCAGCCGCTGGACGATGCCGAAGCGATCCCGCAGCGGGCTGGTCAGTGAACCTGCCCGGGTGGTAGCGCCAATCAGGGTGAAGGGAGGCAGATCCAGCTTGATGGAGCGAGCTGCGGGTCCCTCCCCGATCATGATGTCGAGCTGGTAATCCTCCATCGCTGGATAGAGCACCTCCTCCACCACAGGGCTGAGGCGATGGATTTCATCGATGAACAGCACATCGTTCGGTTCGAGGTTGGTGAGCAGCGCGGCCAGATCCCCTGCTTTCTCCAGTACCGGGCCGGAGGTGGTCTTGATATTGACCCCCATCTCGTTGGCGACGATGTTGGCGAGGGTAGTCTTGCCCAGACCCGGCGGACCGAAGATCAGCAGGTGATCGAGTGCTTCACCCCGCTGACGGGCCGCTTCGATAAAGATCTCCATCTGTTCGCAGACGGTATCCTGACCGGTGTAGTCAGCCAGCTTCTTGGGGCGGATAGCCCGGTCAATAATGTCATCCTCACGGGCGGCACTGGCCGAAATGAGGCGGTCTGCTTCAATCATCAACTACCTCATACCAGGCTACGCAGGGATTCACGGATGATATCTTCCACCGACATCCCCTCTTTGGCGATCTTGCTGACAATCTGACTCGCCTGCTGCGGCTTGTAACCGAGGGCCACCAGCGCACTGGCCGCCTCTTCGGTCACATCCGGTGCCCGCAATTCGGGCTCACTGGCTGGCAGGGTGACCATGGCTGGGGAGAAGAGGTCGTGACTGACCCACCCCTTGAGGCGATCCTTCATCTCCACCACCAGCCGCTCGGCGGTCTTCTTGCCGACTCCCGGCAGTTTGACCAGAGAGCTTATCTCTTCACGTTCGACACTCAGCACAAACTGGGTAGCTGTCATGCCGGAAAGAATCGCCAGCGCCAGCTTGGGGCCGACTCCGTTGGTCTTGATCAGCTCGCGGAACAGCGCCCGCTCCTGTTTGTGGTTAAAACCATAGAGCAGCTGGGCATCTTCCCGCACCACGAAGTGAGTATGGATGGTCGCTTCCTTGCCGATCTCCGGCAAATCATAGAAGCAGCTCATCGGCATCTGTACCTCATAGCCAACCCCGCCCACTTCCAGCAGGACCTCGGGGGGCTGCTTTTCAATGACAATGCCTCTCAAGCGACCAATCACGGCTCTCTCCTCACCAATACAACTATTCGTAAATTGGCTCATAGCATAAAGAATAACTGGATAAGTATCCAGCATAGGGCAGCAACACCCGCGTAGTCAGAGAGGCTTTTTATCCCATTTTCCACCATGCTTGATCGGGTGCAGCCAGTGCACGGGATGTTTCAGCGCCGCACCGGCCCCCGAGCGGGGGATAAACCACTACACTAAACCCGTTCGGAACCGAAACTGGTGCCAATGTCGATACCAAGGAAGGCCATCACATGAAAATTGTTACCACCTCCAATCTGGGTCTTGCCATATTGCTCGGCTGTACGCTGGGCATGGGGGTCGTTGGCTGGTATGGCAGCCAGCGGCTAGCCAATCTGCTCTCCTATGTCCTGGGCGCCGCCTGGCAGACCGCCGACGGTGCCATGGAGGGCTCCATAGAGCTGGGCAACCAACAGCTACAGATTCAGAAGATGCAAAACGGCACCCCGCTCAATCGCGCCGAACTCGATGCAGCCAAGGCGGCGACAGATGACGCACTGGCCCGGGTCAGCCAAGGGCAGCTCATTGATGGTGCAGCCCTTGCCAACATGGAACAGCACAAGCAGGACTATCAACAGCAACAAGAGAAGCTGCTGGCGCTCTATCACGCCTATACCGAGGTGGATCAGACCCTGCATCACAACGCCGATCTGATGGCTCGCCTCTCGACCCAGCTGGAGGTGATTGGCGATGGCGCGGTCGAGGCGCTGACCCAATCCCCCGACCAGACCATCAGCTGGAACAGCGGCCTCTCCACTCGCTGGGAAGCGGCCGATGGGGGGATGGAATCCAACATAGGCTTTTTGCGCCAGCTCTATGCGCTGGAAAAGATGCGCAGACAAGGAGTCACAGAGGCGATCAAGGCCGAGCTGAAAGAGGCGACCGATTTCTACCACGAAGCGGTCGACAGCATGCTCGGCACCGGGCTGTTCGATATCGAGGGAACCGGCGAATTTGCCGGCAAGACACTGTCGGCAGAATATCGCGCCCTGTTGGCCCGGCATCAGCAACTGATGGGACAGTGGGTCGATGCGCTCGGCAGCTATCAGGCCCAGCAGTCCGTCTATGAGGTCAGTGCCGATGAGCTGCGACAACAGCTGGTTGCCATCGAGGAGAGCGGCGATGCCACCGTCGAGGATCAGGTGGCCCAGCTCAACGGCATCATCAGCCAGACCCGAACCCTGCTGCTGGGTGGCCTGTTGCTGAGCCTGATCATGGTCACCCTCTGCGGCTTCTGGCTGACCCGCAAGCTGGTGACCCCGCTGCTGCAAGTGGACAAACGAATGCAGGATATCGCCGCCGGCGAGGGAGACCTCAACGCCCGCATCAACCTGCAACGGGATGACGAGATAGGCTCGCTGGCAAACAGCGTGGATCGTTTCATCGAGAAACTGCAGAAGATGATCAGCTCCACCATGGACAACAACCAGCACATCAGCGAACACGTTCACACCTCGGTCAACCGGGTGGAGGCAATCAGCCAAAGCAGCCGCCAGACCGCCGAACATGCGCTGGCCCTGCACCACGACAGTGAACAGATGGTGCAAGTCGCCACAGGTATCTCGGACAACTGCAGCATGGCGGCCCACAATGCCAACGAGGTGCGCCAGCTGACCACCGAGAGCAGCCAGTATGTCGCCTCCGCCAGCGCGGGCATGCAGCGGGTGGTACAGGAGGTGAGCGAGTGTGCCATCGCCATCAACTCCCTCAAGGAGCAGGCGGGTCAGATTGGCCAGATCATCTCCACCATCAGCGGTATCTCGGAGCAGACCAACCTGCTGGCCCTCAATGCGGCCATCGAAGCGGCCCGCGCGGGGGAGATGGGACGTGGCTTTGCGGTGGTTGCGGACGAGGTGCGCACCCTAGCCAATCGCACGGCGACATCAAGCGCCGAAATTAGCCAGGTGATCAGCAGTATCCAGCAGCAGACCGAGACCGCCTACCTGATGATGCAGCGCAACCTCAAGACGGTGGAGTCCGGCATGCAGGACTCCGAGAACACCAAACAGATCCTGTTCAAGGTAGAAGGCGCCATCGACCAGCTGGCCGACATGGTGCAACAGGTGGCCGTGGCTACAGGACAGCTGTCACACACCCTGAGCCACTCCTCTGACAAGGTCTCCGGTATCAGTCTGCAAGCCAGAACCGGCGAACAGGAGGCACAGGAGTGCCTGCAGCTCGCCTCCTCGCTCCATCAAGCCAGCCTGCTGCAACAGCGCCTGCTCTCCCAGTTCAGGGTCTGACCCCTTTCAATAGCAAAGATGCCACTCATGTGAGTGGCATCTTTTTGTTACCGGTCGCTCATTCCTGCCGCCTTAACTTCCTCAATGTCCTATGGCCAGTTGAACAGCCAGGCTCAACATGATGATGCCTACCAGCAGATCGATCCCCTGCTGCACCCGGCCGCGGGCCAACCAGGGCGCCAGTGCCGCCGCCCCCAGCGCCAGCGAGTAGAACCACACCAACGAGGCCAGCATGGCCCCCGCAGCAAAGGCCGGACGCAGGGACTCGCTCACCTGACTGCCAAGGGAGCCGAGCAGCATCAGGGTATCGAGATAGACGTGAGGATTGAGCAGCGTAACTCCCAGTGTCATCGCCAGCACGCTTTTGACCCCCATCTGCTGAGCAGAATCGGCAACTCCCTCCCCTTTACCGCGCCAGGCACTGAGCAGGGAACGGCCACCAAACCAGCCGAGAAACAGCACGCCCCCCCAGGTGAGTAGCGCCATGCCGAGGGGGCTGACGGCCAGCACATTGGCTCCGCCAAATACGCCGATAGCAATTAGGGTGAGATCACAGAAACTGCAGAGCGTGGCAGTCAGCAGATGGTGATTGCGATGGATGCCCCGACTCAGCACAAAGGCATTCTGGGCGCCGATGG
Source organism: Aeromonas sp. 30P (assembly GCF_051919805.1). Taxonomy (NCBI): domain Bacteria; kingdom Pseudomonadati; phylum Pseudomonadota; class Gammaproteobacteria; order Aeromonadales; family Aeromonadaceae; genus Aeromonas; species Aeromonas sp. 30P. The sequence continues at coordinate 4,022,053 of NZ_JBQBEA010000001.1, forward strand.
GGATGATCATGGCCAGACCGATGGTGAAGCCTTGTAGTGTCGTTGCGAGCATCATGGAGAGCACCGTTCGAAATGATGAATGAGCGGCACTATAGCGATGGTGGTTCCTTCTTAGAAATTCATTGATTTACTGATTGATTCATTTTGCTAATAAAAACCGGCATACCCAGCCGCTGTTCCAGCCCTTGTCAATTACCGGATCTGACAATTGTGACCCTCAGAGTGCGGCAGGAGAATCTGTTGCGCCTGTGGGCTCAGCCTACTGCAGCAATCTGGGGAAGTTGGTAACCACAACTTGCTCCAGATTGGGTAGCAAAAGCCCCGTACTAACCCCTTTGGCAATGGCCTGATAGCGGTTCATGGAGCCGGTTTTGCGGGTGACCTGATTGAGATGGTAATTGACCGTGCGCTCCGTGATCCCGAGGATGCAGGCGATCTCGCTAGAGGTCTTCCCTTCGCTGGCCCAGAACAGGCACTCGGTCTCGCGCTCGGTCAAGGGGTCTTTCCCCGCACTGTCCATCATGCTGAAACGCACCACCCGAATGGCCGCCTCGAAGATGTAATTGGACATCCAGGAGAGGATCGGCGAGGACTCCAGCAGCAGGTCGCTCGAGGCCCGCTCGGAGGTGATGAAGGAGAGAATACCGTTCTCCCCGGCAGCACCGTGCAGAGGGAAGGAGATGCCGTTACGCAACCCGAACTCGGCTGCCAACCCCATCACGTCCATGGTTCCCTCCTGCAGAAAACTGGCCCGCTCATCGAGGCGGTTCCAGTAAATGGGCAGCGTCTGCTTGCGTGCCAGCCGGATCACCGGATCGCACGCCAGCATGTTGTTTTCGGTATAGGCCTGCACCCAGGAATCGGGGCACTGGTTGAACAGCACCACCTTGGGCCTTTGCATCGACATCGGCAGGATCAGGGCGAAGCGATAGTAGTCATAGCCCATCCCGAGCGTAAAGCGACCGATCAGTTCGGCCAGACGATTGCCGTCCGTCACCGAAGTGAAATGTTCGAGGTACTCAAGCAGTTGGTCTCTGTTCATATGAAAGCCCCCTTGGCCAGACATGTGATTATAACGGCGAATAGCAAGATAGAGGGTCCATAATGTTGGTTTTTAAAGGAAAATTGAGAGAACATCCACGAAACGAGGTGGAGAATGAACTCTATCGCTTTCGAAATCGCGTCTTTTCCGACCGGCTAGGCTGGGATGTCGAGTCTCATCGGGGCCTGGAGCGTGACAGCTTCGACACGCCAGACACCCATTGGGTTCTGATCGAGGACGAACAAGGGCTGTGTGGCTGTATTCGTCTGCTCAACTGTGCCGATGCCTATATGCTGCCCACCATCTTCCCCACCGCCCTTGCCGGTGAAAGCGCGCCACGCACCCCCGATGTCTGGGAACTCACCCGTCTGGCTATCGATGCCCAGCGCGCACCGCGCATGAGCAATGGCGTCAGCGAACTCACTTGTGTCATCTTCCGCGAGGTCTATGCCTTCGCCCATGCCCACGGGATCCGGGAGCTGGTCGCCGTCGTCAGCCTGCCGGTGGAGCGCATCTTCCGCCGACTTGGCCTGCCCATCGAGCGGCTCGGTCATCGGCAGGCGGTCGATCTGGGTGCGGTAAGGGGCGTTGGCATCCGCTTCCATCTGGATGAGCGCTTCGCGCAGGCGGTCTCCCAACCTCTGCTGGGCCATTATCAAACCAGCCATTATCCACTGCAGCAACCGTCACCGGTGTTGGCAGTTCACTCATAAAAAATCCCGGGAAAACAGACCCGGGATAAAGATGTCGCTACGATCTGCGCAGGGCTACCCCATGCGGCACCAGAGAGTATCCTCCCTCAATGGCCTGACCACTACTGTCAAAAATCACAGCGCAACGCCCCTTCCACCGCCCATTGTTGTCCCCTGCCGAGTAACGTAGAGTCAGCCCTTGGGCAACGGAAGGGGGAGAAGATGAAAGAGCTGGACTACAAACTGCTGCGGGCTCTGGATGCGGTACTGCAGGAGCAGAACTTCGATCGGGCGGCCAAGTCGCTCCATATCACCCAGTCGGCCATCTCCCAGCGGATCAAGCAGCTGGAGCAGCAATTTGCCGAGCCGCTGCTCATTCGCAGCCAGCCGCTGCAGGCCACGCCACTCGGCCAGAAGCTGCTGGCTCACTATCGGCAAGTACATCAGCTTGAGCTCGAACTGGCGGGGGAGCTGACCCCCGACCAGCCGCAAGGGCCAATCCGGATCAGCATCGCCGTCAATGCCGATAGCCTGGCCACCTGGTTTTTGCCCGCCATTGCCCCCTTGTTGAAACAGCACCCCATCGAACTCAACCTGCTGGTCGATGACGAAAGCCGCACCCTCGACAAGGTCCGCGAGGGTCAGGCCTTTGGTGCGGTCAGCCTGCATCCCCAGCCGCTGGCGGGTTGCTGCGTCGACGAGCTCGGTGAGATGAACTATCTGCTTACCGCCAGCCCCGCCTTCGTAGCCCGCCACTTCCCTCATGGCCTGACCCGCGATGCGCTGGCCAAGGCACCGGCGGTGGCGTTCGATCAGCGCGATGACATGCATGTGAGCTTTATGAGAGAACACTTCGGGCTGGAGCCGGGCGGTTATCCCTGCCATACGGTCCACTCGTCAGAGGCCTTCGTCGCCATGGCCGAGCAGGGGTTGGCCTACTGTCTCATTCCCGAATTGCAGATAAGAGGCCAGCTCGCAGGCGGGTCACTGCTCAACCTCAGTCCCGACCACGTCCTGACGGAACGCCTCTACTGGCACCGCTGGGTACTGGAAAAAGGGGTTCACAAGCAGCTCTCCCAACGCCTTATCGACCATGCCAGATCGCAGTTGAAACCACGCTGAGCAGGCCATTCACCTTGGCTTTGCAGGGCTAAAAACGTATAGTGCTGGGCGATCCTTCATCAGGTCTCCACCCAGGTTTTCACTTCAGGTTCCTCACTTATGTTCCAAGACAATCCGCTGCTGGCCCAGCTCAAGCAACAAATCCGCGAAAACATCCCCAAGAAAGAGGGTGTTATCCGCGCCTCGGACCGGGGCTTCGGCTTTCTGGAAGTCGATGAGAAGACCAGCTATTTCGTGCCGCCTCCCTACATGAAGAAGGTGATGCACGGTGACCGGGTGACCGCCCTGATCCGCACTGAAAAAGAGAAGGAAGTGGCCGAGCCGGATACCCTGCTGGAGCAGTCCGTCACCCGCTTCGTGGCCCGGGTCAAGATGTTCCGTGACCGCCTCAACGTGGTGGCCGACCATCCGCTGATCAAGGATGCCATCAAGGCCCGCGTCAAGAAGGGTCTGGATGAGAAAGAGTTCAAGGAAGGTGACTGGGTGGTGGCGACCCTCAAGCGCCATGCGCTGGTCGACGGCAACTTCTCTGCCGAGATTATCCAGAAGATCGCCGCCCAGGAAGATCACAATGTGCCCTGGTGGGTGGTGCTGGCGCGCCACAATCTGGCCCAGGTCGAGCCGGCTGACTTGCCGGAGTGGAAGGTGATCGAAGAGGAAGAGCTGCCCCGTCGTGACCTGACCAAGGTGCCCTTCTTCACCATCGACGGTGCCAAGACCAAGGACATGGACGATGCGCTGGCCATCACCAAGCTGGATAACGGCTGGGAGCTGCTGGTCGCCATCGCTGACCCGACCGCCTATGTGGCCGAAGGGAGCGAGCTGGACAAAGAGGCCGCCCAGCGCGCCTTTACCGTCTACATGCCGGGCCGCAACGTGCCGATGATCCCGCGCACCCTCTCCGACGAGCTCTGCTCCCTGAAAGAGGGTGAGGAGCGCAACACTCTGTGCGCTCGTCTGCTCATCGCCGAAGATGGTCTGCTGCTGGAGGAGACCGAGTTCTTCGCCGCCCGCATCTGCTCCCACGCCCGCCTCAACTATGACGACGTCTCCGACTGGGCCGAGCATGGCAAAGAGCTGTCCATAGACGCAGGCGTACTGGCCCAGCTGCCGCTGATGAAGGCAATGACCGAGGCGCGCATCGCGTGGCGCACCGAGCATGCCTTGGTGTTCCCGGATCGTCCCGACTACGACTTCGAGCTGGGCGAGAATGGCGAAGTGCTGGCTATCCACGTCGAGCCGCGCCGCATCGCCAACCGCATGGTGGAAGAGTCGATGATCGCTGCCAACATCTGCGCTGGTCGCGTGCTGGGCAAGAGCGTCGGTTACGGCATCTTCAACGTTCACACCGGCTTTGACGAAGAGTCTCTCGACGGCGCAATCGACCTGCTGAAGAGTGCCGAAGCCCCGTTCGAGCGCGACGAGATCGCCAGTCTCTCCGGCTTCTGTGCCCTGCGCCGCTGGATCGACAACCTCGACACCCGCTGGCTGGACGGCAAGATCCGCCGCTTCCAGAGCTATGCGCTGATGTCCTCCGAACCGGGCGCCCATTACGGTCTGGGTCTGGATGCCTACGCCACCTGGACCTCCCCGATCCGTAAATACGGCGATATGGTCAACCATCGTCTGCTCAAAGCGGTTATCGCCGGCAAGACCCCGGGTGAGCGCCCGAGCACCGAGCTCACCGAGCATCTGACCGCCTGCCGCCGTCTGCACCGCATGGTGGAGCGCGACATCGGCGACTGGCTCTATGTCCGTTACCTGAAAGCCGCCGCTGGCACCGATCAGGTGTTCAACGCCGAGATCATCGACGTGATGCGTGCCGGCCTCAAGCTCCGTCTGCAGGAGAACGGCGCTGTGGTCTTCCTGCCTGCCCGCCATATTCTCGACAACAAGGATCGGCTGGAGTGCAACTGGGACAACGGCCGCGTCTATCTGGACAAGACCGAGGTGGTCTACGAGCTCGGCCAGATCATCGAGGTGAAGCTGACCGAAGCGGTAGAAGAGACCCGCTCTCTCATCGCCAAACCGGCGGTAGATCTGGTACCGGGTCCGGCACCGGAAGCCCCGGCGGCCGAGAGTGCGCCAACCGATAGCAGTGAAACGCCCGCTGAGGCTGCCCCCAAGGCAGAATAAGCCGCGCAGAATCATCTGATCTGCCCGAGAGCCCGCCATCGTGCGGGCTCTTTTTTACCCAACACCCCGCCTTACAAGCTGCCATATATACCGTTATGGCACACAGTTCTAGCCACGATTGGCAGAGAACACAGTGAATGTCTCCACCAGAATGGCTGAAAGCAACCGTTATGTGCGCTGCCTCTCCTTTCTGACATATTAATCAAGGAGAAATATGTCTATACTCGCTTGGGTACAATCCAAGGGATATTGGTATGCAGGAATGGGACCCGGAACACTTCACCAACTTCGCTCAGTTATGCGAAGTGAGCCTCGCCACCATCCGTGAAAAGACCGATGCCGAACGCCTCTACCTCTGGCTGAAAGCCCCCGAACCGCAGCTCTACAGTTTTCAGCTCGATCACGGGCTGACCACGCTTGATCTCGCCCATCTCGGCCAACTGACCCTGCCCCACCACCTGATCGACAAGGCGATGGAGAAGGGACAACTGGTGATCGAGCAGCTCCCACCACCGCCTGATCCCGACGAAAATGTGGAGCCTGCCCAGCCGCAGTTACGCGCCTGTTTCCCTCTAAAGCGTCACATGAAACTGGAAGGGGTCATCTATCTGGAGACCCGCCGCCGCATCGACCGCCTCTCCTCCCACCAGCGTCAGGGCATCCAGCTCCTTATCCACTATCTGACGGCCGAGCTCAGCAATCACCTGCTCTCCAGCCAGGTCAATCAGGAGCGGGACCAGCGGCTCCATACCCAGACCGATCTGGTACAGAGTCAGGCACTGCAGGGCTCCTTCCTCACCATGTTGCAGGCGCTGCACATGGTCAGTGTCACCCTCTCCCGCAGTCGCAGCGAGAACGATCTGCTGCGGGATGCCGTGCTGCTGGCCCGCAAGGAGCTGCAATTCGATCGGGTCGCCATCTTCCTGATCGAACCCGATGGCAAAACCATGCGCGGCACCTGGGGCACCAGCGAGGACGGTGAGCTGATGGATGAACACAACTTCATCAGCCCCATTCCGGATCACCCCACGGTGCAAGAGGCGCTCAGGCGCAAGGATTACGTTCTGGTGATGGAAGATACCCCCCTCTACTACGAGAAGCAGCAGGTGGGCCGTGGCTGGAACGCCATGATATCGCTGTGGGATGGCACCACCCCCATCGGCTGGATCGCCGCCGACAACCTGCTCTGGCACCGTCCGCTCAAGGCCTATCAGAGCGAGATCTTCAAACAGTACGCCGCCATTCTGTCACAACTGCTGATCCGCCAGCGTACTCAGGAGCAGTTGGAAACCCTCAACCGCCAGCTGGAGGCCCGGGTCGCCGAACGCACCATGCAGCTGGCCGAGACCAACCGTGCGCTGGAGGAGGCCAATCACCGCCTCTCCCTGCTGTCGCTGGAAGATCCCCTCACCGGCATCGCCAACCGGCGCCAGTGGGACATCACCATGCAGCGGGAGTGGGAGTGGGCACGGCGCACCCAGAACCTGCTGGCGGTATTGATGATCGACGTCGACGAGTTCAAGGCCTACAACGACCACTTCGGCCATGCCAAGGGGGATCTCTGCCTGCAACAGGTGGCCCATGTGCTGCGGGATGCAGAGCGGCGCTGCACCAATCTGGTCGCCCGTTACGGCGGGGAAGAGTTCGTCATTCTGCTCTGCGCCCCCCAACCCGGTGAGGCCGAACAGCTGGCCGGACGGATCCACGATGGTCTTGCCCGCTTGAAAATGCCCCATCCCGCCTCGCGGGTTGCTGATTTCATTACGGTTAGCATAGGCTTTAGCTATCTGGTTCCCTCCCAGGACGGAGCATGGCAGACCCTGACTGAACAGGCTGACCAGGCGCTCTACCACGCCAAGTCACAAGGGAGGGCACGCACTCTGGCCTATCGGTGATCCCATGCTGTTGCGTCGCTACCCCATCTTCAATCGTCGCCTGGCTCTGGTGGCCTACGGCATCGACTATCAGCTCAGCTCACCGGCCGAATGGCCTTCACTGGCGCAACATTGCCGCCTGCTGGCGCAGGGGCGCCAATATCTGGTGCCCTTCACCCACGAACAGCTCGATGAACAGCGTCCCCTGCTGCTGGATCAGGACGCGATCCCGCTGGTTGAAGCCTCCAGTGAACGCCAGCCCAACTCGTTCCCGGTGCTGGAGCAGTGGCGCGACAGCCGGCGCAGACTGGCGGTACATGGCGCCAACCGGGATCCACGCTGGCTCGGCGCCAGCCGCCTGCTGGTGTACTGGATGGGGGAAGAGGGGATCTGCCAGCCCACCGAGCACAAGCGGATGGCGCTGAACATCGAAACCTGGGCGGATTTTCTCCCGCTGCGGGAGGCGGGGGTCGACTTCTTTGCCGGCGGCTTTCTCGCCCGTCCGGAGCTGGTCAATCAGCGGGCCAACCAGCCCGATATGGCGCTGGTGCAGCAGATCCTTCAGCTCATCTGCCACGAGGAGTTCTCCTTCGCCCAGGTAGCCCGCCTGCTGGAGCAGGATGCCTGGCTGCCCGGCCTGCTGCTCACCTACGTCAACGCCCCCGGCTTCGATCATGCCGCCCCCATCACCTCGGTACCCCGCGCCCTCTCCTATCTGGGGGAGCAGGAGATCCGCAAGTTCGTGCTGATCAACGGTCTGGCCCGGGTAAGCCAGCACATGCCGGAGGCCTGCACCCGAATGGCCATCGCCCGCGGCCGCTTCTGCGAGTTGATTGCCCTCACCGCCCTCGGTAAAGCGGAGGCAAGCTGGGCCTTTCTGGTGGGACTGGTGCTCGATGGCTCCCTGCTGTCGGAACCGCTGATGGCCCACCTGCCCAAGAGCGTGCAGCGCGCCATCGAACTGCATGAAGGGCCACTCTTTCATCTGTTTCAGCTGGTCAGCACCTATGAACAGGGCAACTGGGCCCTGCTGGAACAGCTTGCCCCCAAATATCAACTCGATCCGGCCCAGCTCACCCCCGTCTATTTTCAGTCACAAATGTGGGGGCAAGCGTTTCTCACCAGCTAGGTGATGGCGAGGCGGGGAGCCACTGGCTAGAATGGGCTCCCTTTTTTCAGAGACTGACCCGCACCATGACGCTTTCCGGATTCCAAGGCCTGGTCTTTGACCTTGATGGCACCCTGGTCGACTCCATGCCGCTGCACCTCGCCGCCTGGGAACATACCGCCCGCGAGTTTGGCTTTCACTTCGACGCCGACTGGTTCTATGAGCTGGGGGGCATGCCGAGCCGCAAGATAGCCCTGCTGGTCGCACAGGAGCAGCAGATCCCACTCGATCCGCTCGAAGTCACCCGCTGCAAGACCGCCCACTATGTGGCCAACCTGCACAAGGCGACCGTCTTTCCGGCCATGCAGGCGCTGGTCGAGCGCTATCATGGCGTCATCCCGATGGGGATTGGCACCGGCTCGCCCCGCGTCAACGCCGAAGCGGTGCTGCGCAACACCGGGCTGGATCGCTACTTCTCCGTGGTGGTCACCGCAGACGATGTGGAGCTGCACAAGCCCAATCCGGACACCTTCCTGCTGGTCGCCAGCAAGCTGGGGGTCGAGCCATCAGGCTGTCTGGTGTTTGAAGATACCGGTATCGGGGTACAGGCCGGAGAAGCGGCGGGTATGCAGACCTGCATGGTCAAAGAGGGTCAACCAGTCGGCATAACGGCGTAGTGCGGAAAAAAATATCGCCCTGCAAGGGGCGATAACCGGAACCGGCTCTCATACGGGACATGAATGAAAATGAGAGCAGGTTCCGTCAGCCGCTGACGCAGGGCGCATCAACGGGGAGTGCGGGGCAGACGATTACTCGTTGTTGCCGCCACCCTGATTGTCGTCATAACGACCCGGCGCACCGTGGGGACGCGGCGCCATGGAGACACGTGGCTTGCGAGCACGCTGGATATTCACCTGCGGACGGCCGGTGTGCATGGCGATGGTGGAGATCTTGGCCTTGTAGACCAGCTGCTGGTTACCATGAGCATCGGTCAGCAGCACGCTGTACTGGTCGAACCCGCTGATGGTGCCTTCCAGCTTGATGCCGCTCACCAGAAAAATAGCGACCTGACTGCGGTTCTTGCGCAACCAGTTGAGGGCAGAATCTTGCCCGTTCCCGAGGGAGAAGGCTTGCTCAATCGTGGAGTAGCTGGGGGATTCAGTTGTCATAAATTATTGTCCCGCGGAAAAAAAGTGGCGTTTGATTGTGCTAAATGGGCACTGGCTTGTCAAAGTCATTCTCACTCCCGCCAGCAATAGCGGCCTCCGGGGGCTGGTCGCTGACCAGCACAACTGCGATAATCGCCAGCTCTGGCTCTACCACGGGCCTTATCTGGGGTTTTATCTTGCATCCGGTTTCACACCAACACCACACCACCTATGTCCATGATGCCACTGCCTGCGAAGAGTGTGACCTGCTGATACCGGCCACACCGCTCGAGGTGGGACAGGCCAGCTGCTGCCCCCGTTGCGGACACACCCTGAGTCGCCACCTGCCACAGCAGGAGTTGCTGCCGATCTCCTACGGGTTCGCGGCACTCATCATGTTCGTGCTCGCCAATGCCTTTACCTTTATGTCCTTCTCGGCCAAAGGGGTGGGCCAGGAGATGACCTTTTTGCAGAGCATCACCACCCTGGTGGATGAGGGCTATCTGTTTCTCGGCGCGGTATTGAGCCTGACCCTGATCGGCCTGCCGCTGGTCTATATGGGCTCCATCATGCTGGTGCTGTGGCGGGTCGATAAAGATCTGCACAGCAATGCCCTGCGCTCCCTCGGCCGTCTGCTCTGCCGGATCAAACCTTGGCTGATGGTGGATGTCTTTCTGGTGGGGGTGCTCATCTCGCTGGTCAAGCTGATGGGGATGGCCGACATCAAGATGGGGCTGTCGTTCTGGGCTTTCGTCGGTTACACAGTGCTGCTCATCAAGATGATCTCCTCACTGGATCAGATGTGGCTGTGGCAGCGGCTGTTCGGCCCTACCGAGTCGCGGGAGATCGACCCGGAAGCGGGTGCGCTGGAATCAGGTCTGGTGGGCTGCCATATCTGTGGCGCCCTGAGCGAGGTGGGCAGCCACAGCTGCTCCCGCTGCGGCGGCAAGCTGCATGCGCGCAAGCCAGGCGGCCTGAACCGCACCTGGGCGCTGCTGTTTACCTCCGCCATTCTCTACATTCCGGCCAACGTCTATCCCATCATGGATACGGTGTTTCTCGGTGATGACAGCCCCTCCACCATCCTCGGCGGTGTGGTGCTGCTCTGGGCCATGGGCTCCTACCCAATTGCCGCCGTGATCTTTTTCGCCAGCGTGGTGGTGCCGCTGGTGAAAATACTGGCGCTATTCTGGCTTTGCTATATGGTGCAGCGCGGCAATGTCACCTCCCCCCTCGGCAAGCTCAAACTCTATCGCATGACCGAATTTGTCGGACGCTGGTCGATGATCGACGTCTTCGTGGTGGCCATTCTGGCGGGCCTGATCCGGCTCGACAATCTGATGACCATCTATCCCGGCCCTGCGGCCGTCGCATTTGCAGGTGTGGTGCTGATCACCATGGTCGCCGCCATGAGTTTCGACTCCCGCCTGATCTGGGATTTACAACAAGGAGAACGCGAACGTGAGTGAGCGTAAAAAAAGGTGGAAACCGGGCTCTGACTTTCTGAGCTCTGCCGCCGCAATCTGGATGGTGCCCCTGCTGGCGCTGTTCATCGGTCTCTGGATGCTGTTCCAGCACTGGTACTCCCAGGGCCCCAGTTTCACCCTGACAGTCGCCACTGCCGAGGGCATAGTCGCCGGCAAGACGGTGATCCGTTCCCGCGAAGTGGACGTCGGCCGCATCGAGGCCGTCGAGCTGAGCGATGACTACAGCCATGCGGTGCTGAAAGGACGGCTGACCAATGCCGCCTCCGGCATGCTGCGCGGTGACAGCCAGTTCTGGGTGGTCAAGCCCAGAGTGGGCCGTGAAGGGGTATCGGGTCTGAGCACCCTGCTCTCCGGCGCCTATATCGAGCTCGCCCCCGGCAAGAAAGGTCGGGCGCGGGACGAATACGCCATGCTCGATAAACCGCCGCTCGCCTCCCTCGATGCCAAGGGGCTGCGTCTCACCCTCAGCAGTCGCGACACCCGCGCGCTGGGGGAAGGCTCCCCCATCAACTATCAGGGCTTCACCATAGGTCAGGTGGAAGAGGCGAAGTTCCTGCCGGAAAAGAGCGAGATGCAGTATCAAATCTTCATCCATGCCCCCTATGACATTCTGGTGAGCAGCAACTCCCGCTTCTGGATGACCCCGGGCTTCGAGGTCTCCATGAGCAGCGAGGGGATGAAGGTGAAGATGGATTCGCTGGAGAGCCTGATCGATGGCGGCATCACCATGGGTCTGCCACCCGGCTGGGCGCCTGGCGAGCCGGTCAAACAGATGGAAGGGTTCACCCTGTTCCAGGATGAGGCGAGCGTGCTGGCCGGTAGTCTGGATCAGTTCATCGACTACGTCTTCCTGTTCGATGACAACGTGGGTGGCCTGCACCCGGGCGCGGCGGTGCAGTATCGCGGTATCCGGGTTGGTACCGTCATCTCCGCCCCCTACCTCATCGAAGACAAGGGCGTGCAGATCTTCAAGAGCCGCCAGATCCCGGTGCTGGCCCGCATCGAGGTGCAGCGCCTCTCCCACCGCTATGCCAAGGCGGAGAAGGATCAGTGGCGCGCCCTGTTCGGCAAGCAGTTCAAGGAGGGGTTGCGTGCCAGCCTCAAGACCTCGAGCCTGCTGACTGGCGGCAAGATCATCGATCTCAACTTCTATCCGGACGCGCCACGTTTCGAACAGGCCAAGCTGGCCGGTTATCAGGTCTTCCCCACCGTGCAGGGCGGGCTGGATCAGATCGAGCGCAAGGTGAACCTCATCCTCGACAAGTTTGTCGACATGGACATGGCGACCACCCTGACCAAGGTCAACGGGTCACTGACCACCCTGGATGGCACCCTGAAGAACATCAGTGCAGTCAGCGCCAACCTGAACAAGCTCACCGCCAAGGATTCCACCCAGCAGCTGCCGGCCTCGCTCAACGAGAGCCTCAAGCAGTTGCAGGAGACCTTGCAGGCCTATGATGCCCAGTCGCAGACCAATCAGGACCTGCGCCAGTCGGTGCAGACCCTCAATCAGTTGATGCGCGAACTGCAGCCGCTGGTGCACTCCCTCAACGAGCAGCCCAGCTCGCTGATCTTCGATCGCGCGCATCCATCGGACCCTGAGCCCAAGCGAGGCAAACAATGAAAAAAGAGATCCTGACGCTGGCCCTGCTGGGCCTGCTGGCGGGTTGCAGCAGCCAACCAAGCCTGCACTACTACTCGCTCGATGCCAACAGCCAGCAACCCGTAACGGCCCCGGCCCAACCGCAGCACCAGCTGGTGCTGCGCCCGGTGGCGCTGGCCAGCCAGCTCGACCGGATCAGTCTGGTCTATCAGCTGGAAGGGCAAGAGCTGCACTTCACCGAGTACCATCGCTGGGCCGGTGCGCTGGACGATCAACTCAACCAGCTCACCCTCAATGGCCTCTCCACCCGCCTGCCGGGCTGGGTGGTACGGCAGGATGGCGCCCGCAAGGGGCCGGTGCTGACCATTCTGGTGGAGCGCTTTCAGGGCCGTCATGACGGCAGCGCCGTGCTGAGCGGCCGATGGCGCCTGCTGGCGGAGGATGGCACCGTGCTGCGCGATGCCCCCTTCCGGCAGGAGCGGGTACTGCCAGCAGATGGCTACAACGCGCTGGTGAACGAGCTGGGTCAGGGCTGGCAACAGCTGCTCGACCAGATCGCCGCCGAGGTGCGCAAGCAGGGTTGAGCACATCAACCTGCGAGCATCAGATAGAAAAAACGACGCCAGCTGGCGTCGTTTTTTATGGACAAGAGTCGGGGGCGACTTATGCCTTGGCAGGCAGGCTCAGGCGGGCAACCGCTTCCACATGCATGGAGTGCGGGAACATATCGACCGGCTGCACCTCGTCCAGCACGAAGCCCTGCTTGACCAGCCAGGCGAGATCACGAGCCAGGGTCTGCGGGTTGCAGGAGACATAGACCAGACGACGGGGCGCCATGGCGACCAAGGTCTGCAGCACCGCCTTGTCACAGCCTTTGCGCGGCGGATCCATTACCACTACGTCAGCGGTCACACCCTGAGCGTGCAGCTCGGGCATCAGCTGCTCGGCCTTGCCGACGTGGAATTCGGTGTGCTCGATGCCGTTGAGGGCGGCGTTGCGGCGGGCATCGCTGATGGCGCTCTCCACCGACTCGATCCCCACCACCTTGGCGGCCTTGCCAGCCAGGAACAGGGAGATGGTGCCGATACCGCAATAGATGTCGAACACCGTCTCGTTACCGGTCAGCTCGGCATACTCGAGGGCGCTGGAGTAGAGCACATCGGTCTGGGTCGGGTTGTTCTGGAAGAAGGAGAGTGGCGAGATCTCGAACTCGAGTTCGTGGATCTTGTCGCGGATCACCCCTTCGCCGAGCAGCACCCGGTTGGTCGCGCCCAGAATGCGGTTGGTGCGCTCATCGTTGATGTTCTGCACCAGGGTAGTGACCGGCAGATCGCTCAGAGCTGCCAGCAGCTCGGCTTCGAACGGTAACTCCTCGCCCAGGGTCACCAGCACCACCATCAGCTCGCCGCTCTTGAAGCCCTTGCGAGTCATCAGGTTGCGCACGCAGCCGCTGTGGTTCACTTCGTCATAAGCGGCGATGTCATGCGCGCGCATCCAGTTGCGCACCCGGGCGTTGAGCTCCACGTGCAGCGGATCCTGCACCGCACAGTCATCGGCGGTGATGAGATCGTGGGAGTGCTTGCGATAAAAACCGATCTCGGCACCGGCGTCACAGCCACGCACCGCATATTGCGCCTTGTTGCGATAGGCGAACGGGCTCTCCATGCCAAGGATATCCTTGACCGGAGTGTCACCCAGCCCGGCCTGCTCCAGTGCGCTCTGCACCAGTGCCTGCTTGAGCTTGAGCTGGGCCGGATAGGCCAGCGGGCGCACCTGACAGCCACCACACTCGGTGTTGGGGCAGAAATCGGCAACCCGATCGGCAGAGGGCTGGAGCAGCTCGGCGACCTTGCCGTGCAGATAGTTCGGCTTGACCTCGGTCAGCTCCACCAGCGCCTGCTCACCGGGCAGCAGACCTTCGACAAACAGGGGGCGATCGAACAGGCGTCCTTTGCCATCTCCTTTGTCGGTCAGTTCCAGGATCTCGATCTGGTGTTGATGTCCCACTAACGGCATGAGCGGCTCCAAAAGTACTAAAAATGGGGGGTGATGAACGCGGAAAAGCCATGCCCATCGAGAAAAGGTGGCAGAGTTTAGCGGAGATCCGGCCAAATTGCAGGCATAAAAAGCCTGCTTGTTGCAATGGTCATTGCCCCAGGCTATCTGCCGGGCGTTTCCACCTTTCGGGTTGCGGCAAATTTAGCCCTTGGGCCATAACGCCCAGCCTGTTAAAATTCCGCCCTTGAAATTATCCTGGGCCCCGCGCCCGTTCTAGCTAAGGTCTACCGCGATGCGTACCAGCCAATATCTGCTTTCCACTCTCAAGGAAACCCCCTCCGACGCTGAAGTTGTCAGCCACCAGCTGATGCTGCGCGCCGGGATGATCCGTAAACTGGCCTCCGGCATGTATGCCTGGTTGCCAACCGGTCTGCGGGTACTGAAGAAAATCGAGAACATTGTTCGCGAAGAGATGAACAATGCTGGTGCCGTCGAAGTCTCCATGCCGGTGGTACAACCCGCCGAGCTGTGGCAGGAGTCCGGCCGCTGGGATGACTACGGTCCCGAGCTGTGCCGTCTGACCGACCGTCACAACCGTCCCTTCGTGCTGGGCCCGACCCACGAAGAGGTGATCACTGCGCTGGTGCGTTACGAAGTGAACAGCTACAAGCAGCTGCCGCTCAACCTCTACCAGATCCAGACCAAGTTCCGCGACGAAGTGCGCCCCCGTTTCGGCGTGATGCGCGGCCGCGAATTCCTGATGAAGGATGCCTACTCCTTCCACATCGACAAAGAGTCTCTGGTCGATACCTACGAGAAGATGCACGCCGCCTACTGCAAGGCGTTCACCCGCATGGGCCTGAACTTCCGTCCGGTGCAGGCCGATACCGGCTCCATCGGGGGTACCGGTTCTCACGAATTCCAGGTGCTGGCCGAGAGCGGTGAAGACTTGATCGCCTTCTCCGACAGCTCCGATTACGCCGCCAACATCGAGATGGCCGAAGCGCTGGCACCGGCTGGTGAGCGCGCTGCCGCCACCGCAGCCCTGACCAAGGTCGCCACCCCGAACGTCCACACCATCGACGAAGTGGCTGCCTTCCTGAACGTGGCGCCGACCGCCATCGCCAAGACCCTGCTGGTGCTGGGCGAAGAGGATGAGGCTGGCAAGCAGGCCGTTATTGCGCTGGTACTGCGTGGCGACCACGAACTGAACGAAATCAAGGCCGAGAAACTGGCTGGCGTGGCCAACCCGCTGACCTTCGCCAACGACGAGCAGATTAAAGCTGCCGCCGGTTGCGATGCAGGCTCCATCGGCCCGGTCGGCTTTGCCGGTCGCATCATCGTCGATCGCAGCGCTGCCCATCTGGCGGACTTCGTCTGCGGTGCCAACGAAACCGGCTTCCACCTGACCGGTGCCAACTGGGATCGCGACATCGCTACCTACGAAGTTGCCGACCTGCGCAATGTGGTGGAAGGCGACCCGAGCCCGTGCGGCCAGGGCAAGCTGCTGCTCAAGCGCGGTATTGAAGTGGGCCACATCTTCCAGCTGGGTACCAAGTACTCCGAAGCGATGAAGGCGAGCGTGCTGAACGAAGCTGGCAAATCCGTCACCATGGAGATGGGTTGCTACGGGATCGGGGTTTCCCGTCTGGTTGCTGCCGCCATCGAGCAGAACAACGACCAGTACGGCATCATCTGGCCGGACGCCATCGCGCCGTTCGAAGTGGCCATCGTGCCGATGAACATGCACAAGTCCGAGCGCGTGGCCGAGCAGGCACAGCAGTTCTACGCCGAGCTGAAAGCCGCCGGTGTGGACGTGCTATTCGACGACCGTAAAGAGCGCCCGGGCGTAATGTTCGCCGACATGGAGCTGCTGGGCATCCCGCACGCCATCGTCATCGGCGATCGCGGTCTGGACAACGGTGTGGTGGAGTACAAGTGCCGCCGCACCGGCGAGAAGCAGGAAGTGGCCATCAGCGACATCATCGCCATGCTCAAGGCCAAGCTGGGCCGTTAATTCCGCCCTCTTCCCGATATAAAAAAGCGCGCCATTTGGCGCGCTTTTTGTTTCTGTGTGCTGACGACGGCAACCGGATGAAGGGTTGCCTCAGGGATTGCGACCGATAAAGAGGTCGGTCACGTGGCAGCTGCTTCTGGCTTCCAGTGCGTCGAGCATATAGGCCGCCGCATCTTCCGGAGTCATGAAGCCACTCGGGTCCACGTGATCCGAGTTGTCCCAGAATTCGCTGCGGATCCCGCTCGGGTAGAGGTTGACCAGCCGCAGTGGCGAGCTTTTCAGCTCGGCGCGCAAGGATTCGAGAAAGCCGCGCATCCCCCATTTGGAGGCACAGTAGAGGCTCTCGTTGGCCTTGCCCACCTGAGCGGCGGAGGAGAGCACATTGGCCAGCACTCCGCCTTTCTCACCGATAAGCCGCACCGTCTGCTGAGCCACCAGAATGGTGGAGATGAGATTGCTCTCCACCACCCGGCGGATCTGCTCGGCGGTGTAGACACCGACCGGGCCAAACTCGCCCACCCCGGCGCAGTGGATCACCATGTCGGGCTGCCCGCCCCACTCCACCGCTGCAGCGAAGGCGACGTCGACCTCTTCATGGTGCGCCAGATCGGCAGCGATGCCGATCACCGCGCTGCCGAGCAGTTGCTCCTGCTCCTGCAGTCGCTGATAACGGCGCCCCATCATGGAGACCTGATAGCCCCGCTCAACCAGACCTATGGTCAGCGCCCGGCCGAGACCAGAACCGGCACCTGTCACTATGATGTGGCCCATTATCGCTCCTCGTCGTCAGTTGACGGTCAGATTAGAAAGTGAATTCGCCGCCCATGAACCAGCCATCGACAGACTGATCGATATTGGCGAAGTCGACCTTGGCTTCACGCCAGCCGGCACGCAGCTTGATCGGCATGGAGGAGAACTTGTAGGAACCACCCAGACGGTAGTCATAGTTGTCCGCATCGTGAGTGCGCAGATCGCCGAAGAAGGCGATGCCGGTGCCCGGGATCTTCACTTCACTGCCGGCATAGGCCATCAGGGTATCTTCGTCATAACCCTTGCGGCCGAAGTAGACCTGCTCGCCATCGTAGTGACGACCGGTCATACCCAGATCGATCTTGAACAGATCGTTGTTGAACAGACGGTAGTAGAGGCTCAGATCGTAGGCAGTCAGATCGTTTTTGAAGTTGCCGCCGGAGGTGCTGAAATCGGAGACTTCAAACTTGGCGTTCGGCAGGAAGATGATGCCGTGTTCCAGTTGCAGATAGCCGTTCCAGTTGTAGCTGTCGTCATAGCTGCCATCAGCACTGGTGCCATAAGCCTGACCACTGCCCTTGGCGGCCCATACGTCGGCACCGGCGGCAAAACGCCAGTCGTCAGCGGCCATGGCACTCTGGCTGCACAGAGCCAGCACAAAACCGGCAATCAGCGTCTTTTTCATTACGTCACTTCCTCTTGCATACATGGAAAAGAGCACTATTTTACTCGGTGCAGCCAAAATACCCAGCGTCAATCCTGAACAAACGACGACAAATGTCAGTGCTTCATATGCTTCATCTCTGCCATCGGCTCAATCGGCTTCACCGGCAGTGACAGATCCAGCTTCTGACCATCATCCATGGTGAGGGTGAGCGGGAAAGGGGTCTGCTCGGAGAGCGCGCCCACCTCGAACAGCATGATGTGCAGGCTGCCCGGTTTCAGCACCGCCTCGCCCTTGGCCGGGATCTCGATATTCTCGACCTGACGCATCTTCATCACACCATTTTCGTGCAGATGAGTGTGCAGCTCGGCACGCCCCGCCGCAGCAGAAGCCGCCGCCACCAGCTTGACCGGCTGATCGGCGTCATTCTTGAGCACCATAAAGGCGGCGGTGTTGGGGGAACCCGGCGGCAACAGGCGCACATAGCCGTCGACAGCCTCGACCTTGGCCAGTGCAGGCGCCGTCATACCCAGAACCAGCAGAGAATAAAACGCACGTTTAAACATGGTTGAAATCCTTTTATGATGTTGTTAAACGGCACCAAGGTTACCCCAGCAGCAACCTTTTTTGCACCTTTCAATAACAAGGATTTAGACATGGCCCCCATTCTCATTGCCGAGCAGCAGGATGGCTTGCTCACCCTGACCCTCAACCGCCCCGACAAGCGCAACGCTCTCAATACCGAGCTCTATAAGCAACTGGTGGCAGCGCTGCGAGAGGCGGCAGCCGATGAGGAGGTGCATGTCCTGTTGTTGCAGGGGCAGCAGGATTGCTTTACCGCGGGCAATGATCTGGCTGACTTTATGGGCAAGAGCTCGCTGGAGCCCGACGACCCCATCCTGCAGTTCCTCCACTCCCTGGCCGACTTCCCCAAACCTGTGGTCGCCGCCGTTGCAGGCCCGGCTGTGGGGATTGGCACCACCATTCTGCTGCACTGCGATCTGGTCTATCTGGGGGATAACGCCCGCTTGCAGCTTCCCTTTGTCGAGCTGGGGCTGGTGCCGGAGTTCGCCTCCAGCCTGCTGCTGCCGCGTCTGGTGGGGCACCTCAAGGCGGCCGAGCTGTTGCTGCTGACCGAGGCGATTGATGCCGAGGAAGCGCTGCGACTCGGGCTCGCCAACAAGGTGGTGGCGGCCGATGGAGTGCTCTCCTTTGCCCGCGAGCAGGGACTGAAGCTGGCGGCAAAACCGCCCAGAGCGCTGCAAAAGAGCAAGGCGCTGCTGAAACAGGAGCTCAAACAGGCGGTGCACTTTGTCATCGATCTGGAGGCGCGCGCCTTCGCCCAGGCACTGCAAGGGGAAGAGGCGCAGCAGCGGATCGCCCAGAAACTCAAACGGCGGAGCTGAGCTGCCGCTCAACGCCAGTCAGTTGAGTCGAAAACGGCCGATCAGCTCGCAGCCCTGCACCTTGTCCTGCAGCTGGATCAGCCGGGCAATTTCCGGATTGGGGTGGCGCTTGAGAAAGGCGAGCAGGGCCCCACGGCAGCAACCCAGCTCGCTGATCAGCGCCTCGCACTCCCGGTTGGGGCACTGCGGCACCAGCGCAGTCACCAGCTCGGAGGCAAGTTTCAGGTAGCGCAGCTCGTAAGTCGGCTCATCCATCGCCCGCCAGAAGTCGGCCAGCCGGTGGCAGGTGGCGACTCGCATGGTGGCCAGTTCGGTCAACTCGACCTGGGTCATCTCGTAAACATCCCCCAGCGCCTGCTGATAAAAGCAGATCGCAGCCCCCAGCGAACCGGCCTGCCAGGCACGCTCCGCCTCCAGCATGTATCGTTGCCAACTTTGCGGTGTCATCTCGCTCTCCCGAGTCCGTCATGGTGGGAGTGTTATCATGGCTAATTGAGAATAAATATCAACCAGAGGGTTAGTGCAGGATCTCTGCGCAACCTTGGCAAACCCGGCGCCCGACCTTATGATCGTGCCCTTCCCCCCCTTCTTTGGAACACACCACAATGCGACCACGCCTCCCGCAATGGAGGCGATGATCATGCCCGGCGTCACCATCGGCGACGGCGCCATCATCGCCGCCCGTTCGCTGGTCAATCAGGATGTGCCGCCCTATGCCATGGTGGCGGGCACCCCGGCCAGGGTGGTGCGGATGCGCTTTGGCGAGGAGGAGATTGCCCGGCTACAGGCCCTCGCTTGGTGGGATTGGCGGGATCAACAGGTCAACGATCTGCTACCGCTGATCCAGCAAGGTGACGTCGCCCTGCTTGAACAGGCTGCTGCCCGCTGGGCGGAGCGCCATGAGTGACCACCGCTAACCGGTAGCTGACAGCATAAGGGCGACCCCGGGGTCGCCCTCTTTTATCTCCGGCATGCTCTGGATGCCGACATCGCACATCCACTCACTGCGCGCTTTTGGACTGGTTGAGGCTGCACTGCTTGCCTGGATAACCGGGTAGCTCCTTGGCATCGCTGCCGCAGGCGAGCCGTTTGGCCTGTTGCAGGCGGGCCGCCAGATTGGCGCTGTCCACCGGCATCCACTGCATCTGCTTGCCGAGCCAGCTGGCCCAGGCAAACTCGACGAAATAGACCTGTTTGTCCTTGCGAAAGTAGCCCGCATTCTGCAGCAGTCCGGCGAGGGTGCGATAGGGGTAATCAGGCAGCTTGTCGATGCTGCTCGGCAACTGCTCCGGGGTCAGCGGCTGTCCCTTCTCATCCTTGAGCCAGGCCCAATGGTTGTTCTGCATCTGGCTCCAGAAGTTGGCCTTGTCCTGCAGACGGCCAATCACCTTGACCCGGGCATCCTTGACGCCCTGCTGCCACAACGCCTTGGTGAGATGGTGGCGGTCCACCAGCCAGTAGCTGCCATCCGGCGCAATCACCACGGGGATCTCTTTCTTTTTCATCAACTTGTCGAGCTGCTTTGCGCTCATGCCCGCCAATGTGGCCTGGGTCTCATCGACCTGGATCTGGCCGACGCCCCCCTGAGTCGGGTGCAAGGCATCGATGCCGATCTCGCACCAGTTGCCCACCGCCGTGTCGCTCTGGCACGGGGCCAACGCCCAGGCACCCTGGCTCAACACACAGGCCAGCAATAACCATGCTTTCATCGTTTGACACTCCTCACCACATTGAACTGCACAGACGCCGGGAACGCTCTTCTACCCCGATTGGGAGTGAGAGTCGAATGCTGGCGGTCAGACCAGCAAACGGGATATCATGATTTCCCATCTGTCGGCGATATTTTCTCGCCGAGTTTTCTCCCCGCTTCACACTATTTGAAGGATCCGACCCATGAAAGGATGGAGCCCCTTGCTGGCCCTGCTGGGCTGTGCTGCTGTCCAGGCTGCCGATATTCCCGCCGGAACACAACTCGCCGCCGAGCAGATTGTCGTTCGCCACCTCAAGGATGAACCTGCGAGCCTGAGCCCGCTCAAGCTGGTCGGCCTGCCGGAGTTGCAGGTACTGCGGGATCTGTTCGAGGGGCTGCTGACCCAGGGGCCGGATGGCAAACCGGTTGCCGGGGTGGCGGCCAGCTGGGAAAACAAGGGCAACCAGTTCTTTACCTTCCATCTGCGCCCGGATGCGCGCTGGTCCAACGGCGATCCGGTCAAGGCCGGCGACTTCGTCTACGGCTGGCGCAAGCTGGTCGACCCGAAAGAGGCGGCCACCTTCGCCTGGTTTGCCCAACTGGCCCGTTTCGACAAGGTGGACGAGATAGTCGCTGGCAAATTGCCTGCCAGCGAGCTGGGGGTCAAGGCCCTCGATGACCACACCCTGCAGGTGACCCTCTCCCAGCCGGTGCCCTACTTCCTGAACCTGCTGAGCCACCCCAGCCTGTCGCCGCTCCATCAAGCCAGCATCGAGCAGTACGGCAACCTGTGGACCCAACCCGGCAAACTGGTGGGCAACGGTGCCTTTGTGCTGAACAACCGGGTGGTCAACGAGAAGCTGGAGCTGACCCCCAACCCTTATTACTGGGATCGGGCCCATACCGTATTGACCAAGGTGATCTTCATGCCGATCAATCAGGAGAGCGCGGCGACCAACCGCTACCTGGCTGGCGATCTGCATATCACCGAGTCCTTCCCCAAGGAGCAGTACGACAAGCTGAAGCAGCAGATCCCGAATGAGGTCTACACCCCGGATCAGCTCGGTACCTACTACTACGCTTTCAATACCCGTCAGGCACCACTGAACGATGTGCGGGTGCGCAAGGCGCTCTCCTACACCATCGACCGCGCCCTGATCGCCGACAAGGTGCTCGGCACTGGCGAGAAACCGGCTTATCACTTCACTCCGGATGTGACCGCCAGCTTTACCCCGGCCGCCAACTTGCTCTCCACCAGCAGCCAGCCGGAGCTGGACCGCAAGGCCAAGGCCCTGCTCAAGGAGGCCGGTTACGGCCCGGACAAGCCGCTCAAGTTGAGCCTGCTCTACAACACCGCGGAAATTCACAAGAAGATGGCGCTGGCCATCGCCAGCATGTGGAAGCAGAAGCTGGGCGCCGAGGTCGAGCTGACCAATCAGGAGTGGAAAACCTATCTCGACAGCCGCCAGAGTGGTCAGTTCGAGGTGATCCGCTCCTCCTGGGTCGCAGATTACAACGACCCGTCAGCGTTCCTCGGCCTGTGGGGCTCTCGTCACAGCGGCAATATGGCAGGCTTTGCCAATGCCCGTTATGACCAGCTGCTGGCAGAGGCTGCCAGCACCCAGGATGCCGCCAGCCGCAGCAAGCTGTTTGGCGAGGCGGAAGCGATCCTGCTGGATCAGGCCCCTATAGCCCCCATCTACCAGTACACCAATGCCCGACTCATCAAGCCATGGCTCAAGGGCTACCCCATCAACAACCCGGAAGATGTGGCCTACAGCCGCCAGCTGTACCTCGTCAAACACTGACACCAGCCACAACGATGCGAGGCCCCGCTGGGCCTCGCTATTGATACTGTTCACACCTCGATTTCCAGCCTAAAATGCCGCCCCTTCTGTTCAATTAATCTTCAATACCCAGTCAGACATGCGCTATTTGATACTGCTCTCGTTGTTGTGGACCCTGCCTGCGCAGGCCAACAGTGAATCCCAATGCCAGCAAGAGTTTGTCGGCTGGATGCTGCATCAGCAGCAACAGTTCAGCGATCGCAAGTCTGACAAGATGGAACGGCGCCGGGCCGAGCGGGCCATCGAGTTGGCTCGTCAGGAGTACGACAAGCAGACCAGCTTTTGCAAGACGATGGAGCTGGTGCGCAGCTACAAAGATAGCGATCCGCGCTTTAAACCGAGAAGCGGCGAAGTTCACGATTTCACACCGGCCAGCTGACCCTTACTTCATCAATTCATTGTGTTGATTAATTGACCCAAGCCAAGTTCGGGTCACTGAAGAGCCTTAGAATGATTAACTGAGAACGACAATAAAAAACATAGTTATCAGTTATTTGGCTTTTTCAGGAACGACACATGACCAGACGCCATCAGGAGGGGGAGATACACTTCCCCGACAACATCGCACTCATCTCGACCACGGATCCCGCCAGTCATATTACCTATGCCAACCAGCACTTCTGTGATGTGGCCGGGTATGGTGCGGCCGAAATGGAAGGGGTACCCCACAATCTGGTGCGACACCCCGACATGCCCAAGGCGGCCTTCGCCGACATGTGGCAGCGGCTGCGACAGGGCAAAAGCTGGATGGGGCTGGTCAAGAACCGCGCCAAAAGCGGTCAGTTCTATTGGGTAAACGCTTACGTCACCCCGATCCTCAATGCGCAGAAGGAGATCGTCGAGCTCCAGTCGGTGCGCACCAAACCCGCCGCCAGCGATGTGGCCTGGGCCGAGCAGCTCTATGGCCTGCTGCGCAGCGGCAAGGCGCTTCCCTGGCTGAGCCGCTTTCACATTGAACCGGGTCAGCTGACCCTCTGCCTCTCCGCTTCTGCCTTGCTCACCACTCTTGCTACCTTTGCCACCGGCAACCTGTTATGGCTGCTGTCCACCGCCTTGTTGCTGTTGGCACAGGCAATCCACGGCTGGCGATTGCAACAACGGCTGTCTCATCTGCTCACCCTTGCCGATCAAGACAAGGGAACCCGCCTCTGTCAGGTGCTCTACACCCGACGGCGCGACACCCTGGCGGCCGTCGAACTAGCCCTGCGGATGAAGCAGGCCGAGCTCAAGGCCGTGGTCGGGCGCAGCGCCGACACCAACCAGCAGATCCTGCAGGCTGCCGAAGATGACCGGGGCAATATCCAGACCATCGATACCCATCTGCAGCAGCAGCGCGCCCACAGCGAGCAGCTGGCGACCGCCATCACCGAGCTGAGCCACTCCATTCGGGATGTGGCCCACAGTGCCCATGAGGCGAGCAATCTGGTTATAGAGGTACAGCAGGTTTCCGACGAGGGGCTGCAAGCATTGGCGACCACCCGATCTGCCGTCAACCAACTTCATCAGGAGCTCGATGCCAACCATGCCGTGCTGGCCCAGCTCACCAGCGACAGCCAGAAGATCAGCGGCATTCTGGAGGTGATCAGTAAAATCGCCGACCAGACCAACCTGCTCGCCCTCAATGCAGCCATCGAGGCAGCCCGTGCTGGCGAACAGGGGCGCGGTTTTGCCGTGGTGGCGGATGAAGTGAGGGCGCTGGCTCAGAAGACCCGTGCCTCGACCAGCGAGATCCACGAGATGATCCAGGCGCTGCAACAGACTACACGACAGCTGTCGGACGGGATGACACAAGGGGCGCAGACCTCGGTGCGCTGCCAGCATCACGCGGGCACCACCGCCGATGTGCTCACCCAGATAAACCAAATGTTGGGGCAGGTGACCCGCACCAGTGACGAGATCGCCCAGGCGGTAAGTCAGCAGGCCGATGTGACGGCGACCCTCGATGAAGGGGTGCACCAGATCCATCAACTTGCCAGCCACACCGCCGACAACAGCAGGCAGGCTCTAGATGGCATCACCCTGCTGGTAGAGCGGCTGCAGGATCTCTCGCGGCTGATCAACCAGTTCAGATATTGAAGCGACAGTAATAAAAAAGCGCGTCAACTGACGCGCTTTTTGGCTGCTCTTGCCTTGGCACAACTGGCTTATTCGGCCGTCTCGCTGGCGGCAAACTCCGGCACCTTGGCCATGGCATCCAGCACCACCTGAATATCCGCTCCCGGTTTGCAGGCGTTCTCGCTCAGGTGACGACGCCAGGCGCGGGCCCCCTGCATATTCTGGAACAACCCCAGCATGTGGCGGGTCATGTGAGAGAGGTAGTTGCCCTTGGCCAGCTCCTGCTCGATATAGGGCAGCATCATCCGCACCACTTCGTGGCGGCTCGGCACGGCGTTGTTCTGGCCGAACACCAGATTGTCCACCTGCGCCAGAATGTAGGGGTTCTGATAGGCTTCGCGCCCCATCATGACGCCATCGACGTGTTGCAGGTGCTCGAAAGTCTGCTCCATGGAAGTAACACCACCGTTGAGGGCGATGGTTAGATCCGGGTAATCCTGCTTGACCCGATAGACGCGGGGATAATCGAGCGGCGGGATCTCACGGTTCTCCTTGGGGCTCAGGCCACTCAGCCACGCCTTGCGGGCATGGACGATAAAGGTGTCGCAACCGGCATCGCGCACCTGTTCGATAAAGGCCTGCAGAAATTCGTAGGAGTCCTGATCGTCGATACCGATACGGGTCTTCACCGTCACCGGAATATCGACCACATCGCGCATCGCCTTGACGCAGTCCGCCACCAGCGCCGGTTCACCCATCAGGCAGGCACCAAAACGGCCGTTCTGCACCCGATCGGAGGGGCAACCGACGTTGATGTTCACCTCGTCATAGCCGCGCTCCTCGGCCAGCTTGGCACAGCGCGCCAGATCGGCCGGATTGCTGCCACCCAGTTGCAGGGAGATGGGGTGCTCCTGCTCGCTGTAACCCAGATAATCCCCCTTGCCGTGGATGATGGCGCCAGTGGTCACCATTTCGGTATAGAGCAAGGTCTGGCGACTCATCAGTCGATGAAAGTAACGGCAATGCCGATCGGTCCAGTCCAGCATGGGAGCAATGGAGAATCGGTTATTGCTTGAAAGCCCAGTGCTGGCGCGGTTTTGCTGGGTTTTAGCCTGTTTTTGGTTGGTCTGATTTTCGTGCATTATCTCGGGTTTTGCTATATTTTTGCGTTGTCGGTACACCACCCAGTACACCACGATCTTGGTGTACCGAACTGGAGAGCATGAGGTTAACTTGGCGTACTATAACATACAGAAGAGGGTGAGGGCGGACGGTACTCCGCGCTGGCGGTGTATTGTCGGGATCAAGGAAGGGGGGCAACACCTCTACCGAGAGAGCAAGACCTTTGCCAAGCAGGCCCTGGCCAAGGCGTGGGGCGCCAAGCGGGCGATGGAGCTCGAGACCAGCGGTGTGCCAAACCAGCGCAGCGCAGACCTGCTCACGGTCGGGCAGCTGATCAGCCGCTACCTCTCCGACCCCTTGATTGGCGCCAAGCTCGGCAGAACCAAACGCTATGTGCTGCAGATGCTGCTCGACTGCGAACTGGCCGAGATATCCCTCTCCAGGCTGACCGAGTCACACATCATCGACCACTGCCGCAACAGGCAGGCGGCGGGAGCTGGCCCCGCCACGGTGAGCCATGATGTGACCTATCTTGCCGGAGTGCTGGCCGCAGCACAGCCAATTTACGGTATTGAGTACACCACAAACCCGGCAAAGGCGGCCCGCGACACGTTGTTATCAATGGGGCTGATCGGCAAGTCGAACCGCCGCAGCCGCCGCCCGCAGGCCGAGGAGCTAAATCGGTTGATCGCCGGGCTCAAGGAACGCGAGGCGCACATGGGAACCAAGATCCCCTATGTGGATATCCTCAACTTTTCCATCCTCTCCTGTATGCGGATCGGGGAGGTATGCAAGATCCGCTGGGATGATGTGGATGAGCTGCAGCGGGCGGTGCTGGTGCGGGATCGCAAAGACCCGCGCAAGAAGGATGGAAACCATATGATGGTGCCGCTGCTCGGCGAGGCATGGACCATACTGCAACGCCAGTCAAAGGCGGGGGGGCTGGTATTCCCATACAACTCGAGATCGGTCACGGCAGGGTTTCAGCGGGTGCGCAACGATCTGGGGATCGATGATCTTCGCTATCACGATATGCGAAGAGAGGGGGCAAGCCGTCTATTTGAGGCGGGATTTTCCATCGAGGAGGTGGCCCAGGTGACAGGCCACCGCTCCCTGAATGTGTTGTGGCAGGTCTATACAGAGCTGTATCCGAAATCGCTGCATGACAAGTTCGCCACTCTGACCAAAGATCAATAGAGCAACAGGCACAGCAGGCAGCCGCCATAGGTCAGAGACCAGGCTTTGGTTGTCAACAGTACCAGTGCGACCGCGCTTGTTGCGGCGGCTATCAGTGGCATTGGCTTCACAGTGGCGGCTTCGGCCTCAATCAACAAGCCGGTTTCAGGCGGCAACTGCAGATCATCGCGCACCGTGGCGGCCTGCTGAAACATCGCCTCCCGATCTGCAGCTTCTAATCCAAATGGGCCTCTCGGGCGCCCACCCACATTGAAATAAACATGGTAGTGCATGGTGTATGTCTCTTGGCTGGTTAATGTCTAACTCATCAGTGAAAGGTC
This sequence comes from Aeromonas sp. 30P, assembly GCF_051919805.1. Lineage (NCBI taxonomy): Bacteria > Pseudomonadati > Pseudomonadota > Gammaproteobacteria > Aeromonadales > Aeromonadaceae > Aeromonas > Aeromonas sp. 30P. Next base: position 4,049,331 of record NZ_JBQBEA010000001.1, read on the forward strand.
TGACCAGCGCAATTTATCCGCCAAGAGTGCGCAAAGATAGCCCCAGTGGGCTAGCATTTTTCATGTATGAAAACATTGTCAGATCTGACAATTTAAGAAAAAAAACTTGCATTTTTCAGAGCGCGGGCAACGTTGTAACTCGGGAGTTGCCCAATGAAGAACAGACGAAAGGCCTACCTGACCGCCGCCGAACTGGATTATGTGGCTGCCGCCAAGCGCTACCTGGCCGCCATTCTGGCTGAAAAGGGCATTAGCGAGTCGCAACTGGAGGAGATGACCGGGATCCCGGTATCAACCCTGAGCCGCTGGTTATCGCAGGAGAGGGGGGAGTTCATGACGCTGGCTGATGCCGCGCTGATCTGTCGCGCTGATCTGTCGCGCTATCGGGATCGATGTGCAGGCCATGCTGCCGCCGGCAACCTGGGGTTGCTCGCATCCAGAGAGTTCGCAGATGGTGGTGTTCTTGATGGGGATACCGCTGCCACACCTGAGGTGGCTGGCGGATACCTATGAGAAGGGGGTGGTAGCCCTGCGCCAATGACGCAGGGCTTGGTGTTAGATGACAGTCGCCGGCTGTTCTGGCCATTGCGGGTTATCAGGCCAGCCTGGCTGCTCTGCAACCAGGGTCAGTTCGTAGCGGCAGCGTTGCCAGTCGGCCAACAGCTGGGTGTGCTCCGGTTTGGCATAGCCGCCATCGACGGCGGGCTTGAGTATTGCAATTTGCTGGTTTGCAATACTTACTCTGTTCTCAAGCTCTGCAAGCGCTTTTTCGGCGGCTGGTTGTTCTGGTGGCGATATCAGGATTGGATAACCATTGTCATCCGATGAAATTATCTTTCCATCGCTGGCACCGGCCATGAGTTCATCGTACCTGGCTTGCTCGATCTCTTTTGCATCATCAGGAATATCAGCCCCATGGATCGCCTCGGTGTAGAATCCGCCGGTTTTTTTCGAGAAGAATCTGGCTGCCATTTAATACCCCACTGCGATGTATTTACATGACGCTGCCGGTTGATTAGCGCCCGTCGTTGATGACTGAAGAGAAAATGATGTTCCCGTCGCTTCCAGTGAGTCGTAGGTGATCGTGGTTGCGCTACTTTTTGACAACACTGCTGCAGAGATACATCGCGTCGGGAATGCTATTGGCCATGTAGTCCTCGACATGCTAGGTGCAGAGTCCCCCATCTGGATAATCCATCCTCCCAGCCATGAAGGGAAACAGACGTAAGGCTGACTGGTTAGAGAGATAGAAAAACCAGCTCGTAATTTTTTTGGGGTAACTGCAGCATCATCAGCACTACCACTATTTACTTGATCCTGAGTAGCGATCTTTATCGCCCCTCTAACCGCTTCAGTGGAAGCCAACCCAACAGAGCGAATTATTTTTTTTATCGCCGTAAGGAGCTGATTGTTTTTTGTCTTGTCGAGGGTCATGCCGCTATCTTGGTCTTCAATGACAGCAGCGATCTCCTCCTGCAATGCATCAAGAATATCATCACTAACCTCGGTAGGTGGAACACCAGTCTGAGCGTTACCAAGCGTAAAACCATTTTTACCCGCACCAAACTTATCCTTCTGTGCAGTGCTCGTATCGATACGGTGCATATTTCTTATTCCCCTTGATAGCGGAAGATTACGTGAGTATTTGGCGGGGCCAGCTTGCTGATAATGCATTGCACTTCAGCATCACCCCATATGCGAAGGGGGTCGCCCACTCGAGACCCGGGGGTGAAATAGGTGACCTTTCCAGAAGATGGAAGATTGACTGTCCAGACAAAGCGCCAGACTGGTGAGTAAAGTTGGTCTCCGGCTCTGGACCCTGGGGTAAAAGTGCGGTGGTGGTACCTGGTTATGGTTGCATCAGGATAGCCAAGGCTGGCGAGAAGACTGAGGTAATACCCTTCGTTGATCCCTGCATCTGCCAACATCTTTGCAGCCAACCGTTGCTGGCGTTCAAGAACTGTCTGCACACCGATGACGCAACTATCTGGCAAGCCGCACAGATTTTCATATCGCGACAGGAGGTGAGTTGTCTGGCGTGGGTCGGCTTCCTCCTGCGCCAGCGCATCCGCCCGAGATGTGGCTCTGGCCAGTTCGGCTGCGCCACCGGTGAGACAAGGGTGCTCCCCTTCCCACGCCGGGCCATATGGGAGCAACTTAATCAACTGGTCAGCGTAATCTTCGGAGGTCAATCCCATGTCATGATCCCCAGCGCTACCACCTCACCATTTGCAGTAGTGAACTCTGCTGATGGTGAAATTACCTGATGTTTGTACTCGCCATTGGCTGCACTGATAGCCTCTGACAGCCGAGACGGCGCGATGGTTTGTTCTGGCCCACCTTCCCGGCGGTAAAACTCGCGCAGCGCTGCGGTGACTGCAGCTCTCACTGGTTGGGTATCAGGGGTAACCCTGATGTGGTGGTCTACGCGCTTGAGGTTAATTCCGAGAATGTAGAGCTCAGAACCGGCTACTGGTGCCTTTTGCTCAATGTGAGCGCGAACTGAGGTCAGTACCGTTGCAGATGGCACCATAGCCTCGGAGTTATCATCAACAACAAAGACCCCAACAGTGCCGAGCCCCATCCAGTTGCGATAACACCATGCTCTGGTTACTCCAGGCACCTCTTCCGCCCAGATGATGTAGTCAGCTGGCGCACCGCCTTGCGGGGTGTAATACCAGCGATCCATTACCCGTCCACGCCAGTCATCAACACTCTCAAGGTCGGTGCCACCCTGAACGCTGTCAGCCACCCCGGAGGATGAGAGCCCGGCCACCGGCTCGGAGAGGATCAGCCCCTCGCCATCATCCAGGTTGGTGTGATAACCGGTCTCTGAGCAGGTGATCGGCAGGCGCAGCACGCCGCCTGATGAGGTTGCCGCCTCGGTGGCGACATACTGGATCGGGGTACCGCCCTGATAAACGGCCACCGCACCGGCCGGAACGGTGATGCCATCGCTGACACCGGCGATCCGCAGCCAGCCGGCAGCGGGTTGCGCCTCTTTGCGCGGGCACTTCTTCATGCCTGCATGGCGCAGCAGCCACTGCTCATCACAGAGATCAGGCAGCAGGTTGCGCTCGAGGTATTCGATATGGCCGTTCACCCCGTGCACGGCACCAGCATAGGCGCGGGCGTAAACCTCGGCATCCGAGCGGCGCAGCGGTTCATCCAGCTCTGCCGTCACATCGGCTCGCACCCGCTGGATAATCTCGCGCAGGGTTGGGCGCAGGGAGTAGCTAGACATTGACGGCCTCCAGAATGTCGGGGATGGTAATTTGCTGGTCAGATCCATCGACGGTGAGCGTCACGACCAGTTCGGCGCCGTCAATCTCGCGGCGGCGGCACTCGGCATCGATGCGGGTGACCAGCTTGTCATCTATCAGCCAGGCGAGCGCCTCGAGGGCGTAGTCGCGGGCCCGCTCTCGCACCTCTGGCAGGTTCTTCTCGCGCCGCAGCAGATAGAGGCGGCTGCCGATCCGGTCACCGGCCACGGTCGGGTAGCTGTCTCCCCACCATCCGTACGGGCGATCGCTATCGTCAGAGGCGCCAGCGCGGCGCCAGGTGAAGAGGCTGATAAACACCGCCCTGTGCAGCGGGTGCAGCAGGTCGCCGGAGTCGGTGAGGACGCCGTTGACAGAGATCAGCATGGGGTTACTCCATTCGGTTTTTTGGCTTGCCGGTCGGGGTGCCGCCGGGGTGTTCGTGGTCGTTGAATTGGTCGCGCATCTTCTGCATGGTGCCGGTCTGGTCGCGGATCTCGCCGGTGCACTCCAGCAGCGGGGTATCGAAGCGGGCCTTGGTCTTGGCCTCAACCTCAAGGGTCAGGGTCTTTATCTCGATGCGGCGCCCCCTGCGCAGCACAATGCGGTCCCCCTCATCGGTGTAGATCGCCACCTCCCCTTTTTTGAGCCCCTTCAGTCGGTAGCGCCGATCGGCCACGACCAGCACCACGCCGTGGGACTTGTCACCATCCGGGAAGACGGCGACATGTTCTGCCCCGTCATGGGGGCAGGAGGTGTAGCCATAGGGCTCGAGATGCTCGACATCGTCTTTCAGCTCGCCGCCCAGCATCTCGATCTGCACCAGCTGGCACTTGGCCGCCGAGTTGACCAGCCTGATCACGCCGCGGGATAGCAGGTTGCGGATGGCACTTTTCAGTTCACGCATCAGAAAATGTCCTCATCCTTGCTCTTGCTGGCTGGCTTGGGATCCGGCACGTCAGGCAGATAGGCATCGGCGGGGCCGACGCGCAGGGTCGCGATGGTGCCGCTATCGGTGCGGCTGTACTCCACCTCGGCGATCACCAGTTCGTCACCGGCAAAGTCGTTATGGGGGTCGAATACCGGCACCACCATGTTTGGCAGCCACAGTGCGCCGGACTCCTGCCGCCAACCGCGCACCGAATAGGTCGCCTCTCGCGCCTTGGCCTCACGGCGGCGGGCCTCGAACTCGCACATGGCACGGCAGCTGGCAACGCTGGCCTGGCCGGTCTGCTTGATCAGCAGCGGGCGATAGCGACCAACCTTGCCGCCGACCTTGTGGCTGACCTTGGTCGAGCTGGATTCACCGAAGTCATCATCGGTGCCCGCTCGCTGGCCTGCGACCCGGTATTCGGAGTGGCAGTCGCTCTGATCTTGCGGGGCGCTGCAGCTGAGGATGTTTTTGCCATAGACCAGCGGCGTGGTGGCCCGCAGCGCACCGACCGCCCCGAAGTGCAGATCGCCGTTGGCATCGTCATAGGCCAGCAGGCGCTGCTGTTGCATCATTCTGTCGATGGCCTCGGCCACAGTCTCTCCCCAGTCCACCGAGAAATCGGAGATGGGGGATTGTCCTGCCGCGCCGAACACCGATACCCCGAAAGGCTGGCAGAGCGCAGCGGCAATTTGCTGCGGGGTCTGCCCCCTGAACTGGCGCACCGTGGCGGCGCTGTCGATCAGGTCGCCGGTGCGGGAGCGCCCCCGAATGGAGCGGGTGATGCTGCGGGCGTCATAACTCACCGGCTTGGCATCGACGTAGCCGGTGAGCACCACGTCGCGGCCAATCAGCACCTCAACCCTGTCGCCCTGCTTAATCCCTGTAGATGCGGCATCAAGCAACCCGCCTTTCTCTTTTGCCCGCCTGGTGACTTGCACCTCGAAATCGCGAGCCAGCCGGTCTATGCCTGCGCTGATCCGCATGGCCGTCCAGCCATACCAGGCATTGCCATTGATCCGCAGGTGGTACTCGTCGCTCATGATGCCAATGTCCGCAGGGGGTCAGGGGGCACAAAGCCCGGGTGAGAGAGGTTGTTCTTGGCGATCAGCTCATCCGCCCGGCTGGCATCGTCATACCACTCGGCAGCCAGCACCAGCGCCGGTACCGTGTCGCTCGGGGTGCGCGTCACCAGTTTGGAGGCATGCTGTTGCTGCTGGCGCAGGGTACTGACCAGTTCGCGCCGCAGATCCCGCAGCGCCTGATAGACGCCGTCATCGGTGGTGCGCTCGCTCTCCTTGTCGATCGCCGCAATGATGGTCTGGCGGGTCTCCTCCAGCTCATCATGGGTCGGGGTATCTATCGCCTCGGCGGGCGGGGTCACCACCACGCTATCGAGCGCGGGGGCCCGTGCCGGGGTGGTGGTTGGTTGGCTAGGCGGCGGCATCAAGGCCACCGCCTGGGCGCTGCTGGCGATCAGATTGACCCTCACCAGCTCGGAGACGCTGTTGGTCAGCCGATCGGCCTGCTGCTTGTCCTGCGCGGCAGAAGGCCACACCCCCACCGGCCTGGCGGACTGAGTCTGCGAGGCGGTGGCGGTGCGGTTTGACAGCGACAGCAGGGAGCGGGCCGTGCTGCTGGAGCCCTTGCCGGCATCCAGCACATCGGCGAGGCGCCGCGAGAAGATCCAGGCGGTAGAGGGGGAGGCATCAGCACCCCGAGATCCCCCTGCAGCAGCCGCATGGCGGCAGACATCTTGCCGTCAGCACTGCCGAGCATGTCGGCCACATCGCCCAGCAGGGATGAAGCGTGCTCGACGGTGGCCATCGACATCCACTCCGGCAGGCCGTCAAGGCCAAAGGCGCTGGCGAAGGCGCTCTGCGCCCGGTCGAGCAGGCTGGTTGAGCGACCCGCCAACAGCGATGAGCCGAGCGGGGTGGCGGTTGGCCACTCATCCTCGCCAGACTCCACAAAGGTGAAGCTGACGACGCACATGCGACCGTCTTTCTTGCTGTGGCTGATGCGCTGCTTGCCCATCACCACCACGTTCATCCGCCCGTACCAGGGGCTCACCAGCTCACCGGGGCCAACCTGCTCGAGCGCCGCAATCAGCCGATCCCGCTCGGCGATAAAGTCGGGACCGATCAGGTAGGCGGTGATGGCGTATTCCCGGGTTTCTCGCCCCATGTCCTCGACGCTGGGGGTGTCGCGGCCGGGATACTCATGGACCACGGTGCGACGGCCGATCTGCAGGTCATCGCCGTCAACCTTGAATGCCACCCCGCGAAACGAGGCGGCCTGCAAACGGTCTGTCCAGCTCATAGCACCTCAAAAAGAAAAACCCGCCGAAGCGGGTTTGTTACAGATGGCGATGAGGTCACACGTACTCATCATCTCCAAGCGGGTTTTGATAGTAGGCTTCAGCATCAAACCGAAGACCTGCGTTCGCCCTTTTCAGCAATTCAGCATTGGTGATGTTGTCCAGTCCACTGCCTTGAAACTTCGCACTGGCGGACAGCCATTGATCCAGCTTGCTCAAAAAGCCCGTGATCTGGCCGTTGATGGTCATCATTCGTTCATCAAACTCGTCAACACCCTGCTCCACCAGCATCCTATGACTTGCAAACATGGAGCGAGCCACCAATTGAAGGTTTCCAGCACCTCGCTTGCCATCGGGTTGACGGAGATTTTTCAGGTAGATAAGAGCAAGCGCCTCACCGGTTTCAACACCACCAAGAACACCGCCAGTCATGGGCACATTCCAGAACCGCGCCTCGGGATCAACCCGCTGGCTAGCAACGAAAGGCATTGCCGAACTCTTGGCCTTGTACTTGAGCAGGGCGGGCACTTTCTTCTCATAACCTTGTGGCAGTGCGCTCATTGCACACCTCCCACTGACAGGGCTTGAGCCAGCTTGGTCAGACCTTTCGGGGTGATCCGCACTTGCTCACAGATTTTCTCGACTCCATCTGCCAGGGTTACGGTAGTGATATCAGCTCTGGAAATAATCTGCGTTGGGTGCGCTTGGTTTTGCGCTTGACTGTAGTGTATAGTCATGATGTCTGTTTCCTTGTAAGTTCGGACAAGTTAGAGGCCTCAACCGTTACAGCGGTTGAGGCTTCATTCTTATAGCGCTCAACGTCTTCTACGCCTGAAAATCTTCTGTATTTTGCCGTTCTATCTGCCTTCAAATGCCGTTTGTAAACCGCCGAAGGAAGACCAAGATTTTTTTCAGGCCACCCGGCAGAAATTCTCCGATCCAAGGTAGATGGATTTACATTAAATTTATCAGCCCATTCAGCTAGAGTTTTTATTTCACCTCTAATTTCATAAAACACTCGGCCGAATCGAGTATCTTCGCCACCATCGTATGATTTATATCCAATCCTCTGGCGCTTGCGGTCAATCATGTCTGCCGCATTATCTTTTGCATTCCCTAGATAAAGGTGTTCAGGATTGCAGCAAGCTGGGTTATCGCATCGATGAAGAACCCACCACTTCAAAGCATCTTGTGGTATTGCTCCATGTGCAAACTCATAAGCTAGTCGATGAGCTGCCCATGTTTTCCCTTCAAATGATAATTGTCCGTAACCTTCGAAATTTAATGACCCTTGCCACTCCATGCAGCCAGTCGCATTCACATCACCAATCTTGCGCTCAAATTTGGTCTTTAGTTGGTGAACGTATTTGATGTCGGCTATTGATTTTCTTGTTCGCATTTTGTCACCATTAGTATTTAAGTGTCATGAAGTATCATGTATAGTGAATCGTATGGTACGAACCCACACAAGTCAATACACTTCAATACTAATTATGACAAAACATGATGATGTAGCCGCGCGAATCGTAGCCCGGCGCGCCGAACTGGGCTGGTCGCAAGAACAGTTGTCTAAGGAGACTGGCGTTGCTGCAGCCCAAATATCGCGTTACGAGGCGAGAGTGAACAAACCAAGAGCCAATGTAATAGCCAAGCTCGCAAAAGGTATGCTGGTCCCCTTCTCATGGCTTGCTTACGGGGATACTTCGGAATTCATTCAATCTCCACTTCCAGAAGGTGAGATCGAATTTTCCTTGTCACTCCCAAGTGAACTTGCTGATTTTATAGATAAAAAATCAGCACAGCTTGGCATTCAGCCACATGAGGTATTGCGAAAAATGGTAGTGGAGTCGTTCAGTGAACTTCAAACAGACGCTAAAGATAACAATAAACAACATGAGTAGCCTGATACAGAAAACCCGCAGTTAAGCGGGTTTTCTGTATTTCAGATGGCTTAAATTTGCGCCATTAACTCAGCCTTCTTCTCAGTGAATTCCGATTCAGTAATAACCCCGGCATCTTTCAGAGATGCTAGCTTTTTCAATCTCTCAACAACATCGTCACTGCCTGAACTAGCTTTATCAGCTGGCTTATGGCGACCAGCCTCAATCGCTTCAATAACCAGCGTCTCCCCGTCCTTATCAAAGGTCTTGAACTCCAAGTCGTCATGGCTTGTGTGCATGCGAATGGTGCGGTGCCCCATCGCAGACTGACGTTCTACAGAGGTGAGTTTATCAAGAGGGATCGTCTCGATGATCTCACCGATGAACCCCTTGCGGTAAAAAGCCACCCTGATATTTGTGACAATCAGCACGCCGTTACGCTGGGCATCCTTACCGCTTCCTAACATTTTACCCGTATAGCCTTCGGTCCATGCGGTTACCCGCTCGTCTTGGTTGAGGTGCCGCTTGGCAAATGCGGCAACGTGCTTCGACTCTTTAGCCACGTGAACTCCTGTTGATTGATGAATTACCAAGTGAATACTACCGCTTGACCGGATTCATACATACCACAGAGGTCACATCTGGATTAAAGAATCTCTATCTTGTTGCATATCTTGAGTAACCAACATCCGGTGACATAGACCAGCCTGGAGATGTGTTCCCTTCGTCTACTCGCATGTTTTGCGGGGCATTTTCAAAGCGCACCACCATTTCGCCCGCTACACGCCCACCATTGGCATTGGCTCCGGTGGCAGGTGAGACCGCTGAAAGTGGTGAGTTTTGGCCTATTGGGCTCGAACCACCGCCCCAAATCTTGCCTAATGCATTGCTGGCTGTATCCCATGCGCCACTAGCGGCATCTCCAACTTGCGCCAACTTATCGCCACCAAGCCATGTGACAGCATCAAACATCGGCTGCAAATATGGCTTTATCTTTTCCCAGAGCCCCCTGAAGTATTCAACGATGGGGTCCCAGTTCTTGATGATTAAACCAAGCGGGGTGAAGTTAAGGAGTGCCTGCATTATTTCTTCCATGTGGAAGCCAAACAATTCCTCGTTTCCAGCCCAAAATTGAGCGAACCATTCACCAATAGCCCCCCAATTTTTCACTATCACACCAAGCGGCGTGAAATTGAAGAACAAAGCCTTAAGTACATCAAATGCGGCGCTAACAATAACGACTATTGAGTCCCACAGTTTTATTACCCACGGCCCAAGTTTGTCCCAGTTGGCAATAATCAGCCCGGCAGCCAACGCAATGCCCGTCATGATCATGCCAAGAGGTGTTGCCATGGTGGCTTTCCCAAGGAACTGCATCGCAATACCTGCGCCGTAAAGCGCAAGCTTCATAGCAGTAAATGCCCCAACCGCAGCAACAACCCCTCTGACTACTGCGGGGTTGGCGTCTGCGAAGGCTTGGAATTTTTCCCCCATATCCGCAAGGAATTTAACCGTATCCTTGGCTTCACCTTTAAAAGCACCACCAATAGCTGCAAGGCCATTTATTGCGGTGCCGGTCATGGCATCCCAAAGGTTTTGCAGGGTACCGAGCTGTTCTTCTACTCTCTTTTGCAGGCTGGCCTGTCGCTCCATTTTCTTCTGGATCTCATCGTACCCAGCCTTACCTTTATCAATAATCGTCTTGAGCGCCTGTTGGGTCTCAGAATCTGTTCCGAAAATCTTGCCAAGCACAGTGAGTTTGTCGCCCTCAGTAAGCCCTTTGAGCTTTTCGAGTTGCGCAAACATGTTATCAAGCCCGCCAAATTCGCCCTTGCCATCGGTGAAGTCGAGTTTGGCACCCTTCAACCCCATGCTTCGGATCATCTGGTTAGCTTCTTTCATTTTTTTTCTGTCAAAGCCAGCCGTCATGACTTTCCGCATTGCGTTACCTGCGGACTCGCCAGCCATAGACGCCTGATCAAGCATGATGGCAAGGGGTGCCATCGCCTGCGCCGCCTTCAATCCATCCTTGCTCACCAGCTTCATCGCGGATGATGCTTTGCCAAAGAACTGGAGCATGTTGTTGTCATCCACCCCCATGTAGAAGGCTTTCTGGATGGTATCGAACAGACTCATCATGTCTTTGGAGGTTGTGCCGGTGGCGTCCTGCATCTTGGCAGCGAACTCAGCTGCTGCTTCCGGGGTCTTGCCAAGCTGCACGGCCAGATAGGCAGTGGCCTCACCCACCCCGCCCAGCACGGTTTCGGCACTCAGGCCCTGCCGCTGCAGCATGGTCATCATGTTCTGAAAGTCGGCGGTGGTGCCGGGCAGCTTGTTGCCAAGCCCGACCGCCAGATCGTTGATCTTCTTGAATTCGGGGCCAACAGCACCGCTGGCATCCATCATCGCGACCTTGAGGCCGGTAGCGGCATTCTCTGACTGGGCAAAGGCGGCCAGGCTACCGCCCACCGCCGCAGCCAACCCCATACCCAAAGCGGGAGCGCCCTCACCAGCACTCTTGAGGTCACGCTCCCAGCCCTTGATGTTTTTACGGATCCCCTTGAGCGCCGGAGAGAGCTTATCCACACCGGTGATCAGGGCTTTGAGCTGAAATTCATTGGCCATGAGTTATGCATCGCTCGGTAGTGATTTGATCCTGCTGCACTGCTTTTCTAACAGGTCAAGAAAATCGAGGTCGCGGGAGAGCAATACCATTGGGTCGCTCCCCCACCATTTCGCCATATCAAAGTAGCGATTTAGGATGTCTTGCTGGGTTACCCCTTGAGGAAAAAACTCGCAACCATCCAGCCTGCATTGTTTAGATCTGACGGGCTCATTTGCTCCACCGAACTTGCTGGAATGCCAGCCAGCTCAACCAGATAAAACTTCACCTTTTTCATGCTGATATTGGCTTCGCCTTCAGGTGTCATCGTGTAGGGAAGGCCGATCTTGCAAACCTGTTCACCGGTCGGGGCTGGAATAGTGAGTTCTGAAATTGAATCGCCGTGGGCTTGGATAGGTGCGCTCAGCTTAATTACTTGTTTTGTCATTGATGGAACCCTTCTTTTCCGTTGAATTGCAGGTCGGCGGTGCCGTCTTCGGGGTTATGGTTGGCCTCACCCTCAAGCCAGGCGCCTTTCAGCACATACACCTGACCATTGGCCAGTTCGGCGGTGATGGTCATGTCATCGCTTGTGGTGATTTTTTTGAGCGGGAAACTCTTCGGGATCTTGAACGTGCCCTTAATGTAGGGGGCGCGGTGAGTCTCTTTGTAATCAACGCCACCATCGAGGCCTACGACCGACTCCTTGACGTTGGTGTTCAGGGGGATCTCCATCCCCCCAGTAGTTGACAGCTGCTCGCCATCAACTTTGAAATAACAAGTACCTGCGATACGGCCCATTTATGCCTCCTGATATTGCAGACGGAACTGGTTAAGCAGCGCAAAGACGCGCAGGCCGTTGACGTAGTCGGGCGGGAACAGCACGTTGACCCGACCAGAGTCGCCATCTCGCTCCACGATCAGGTGCTGGGCGAACAGCTCGCTGTTCTCGACGATGCCGAGGCGCTCCATGATGCGGTATTCGCCGTTGAGCTCGCCCTTGATCACCGCCGGGGTGACGATGGCCTGGCCCTCGCCGAAGCGGGTGCCGTCGTTGGCCAGCTTGTGGCGGCCATATTTACTGGTCACCAGGGTGCGCAGGCGGCGGATCACGTAGGCGGAGGTGTGCAGGGTCTCGCTGTCGAGATAGGAGTTGTCTGCCGCGCCGTACTTGTTGCGCTGATACATGGTGATCGCCCGTTCGACCATCATCACGCCAGAGCTGGCCGTCTGGGTGGCGATGCCACTGGTCAGCAGTACCTGCCGCTCGGCCATGGTGAAGCGCTTGCCGGTCGGTGCCGGCAGCAGGCCGTTCAGTTCGCCGGTCTGGGTCGGCCGCGCCGGGTCGATGCGGATAAACACCGCATTGCGGGCACAGCTGGCAGCCGCCACTTCGTAAGGCGAGGCAGCCGTCAGCGGCTCAATGCCGGTCATGGTGACGTGCTGGCCGTTGCGGGCCTTGCCGAAGGTGGAGAGTTCAGAGAGCGTGCCGCGCTTGGCGCTGTAGAGATGGCCGTAGATTTGACGCAGCCAAGACCAGCGGCCGGTGGCGTCGTTCATCTCCGCCTCCAGCACATCCAGCGAGCCGCTGTCGTGCCATGGGGTGGCGATAAAGTCGAACGGCTCATCACCCATGGCGGCAATGGCGGCGGTCAGATCGGGAGATCCGGCGCCACCGCTCAGGCATGACTGGGCAGGCAGTGCCACGTTGATGCCATTCGGCAGGGATTCCCCACCCATCACGCCGCGATAGTTGAGTGCGAGGTTGATGTCGTTGCCGGTCAACCCCTTCCATTTCGCGGTGAGGGTCACCACGCCCGCCGAGACGGAGGCGGTCACCGGCAGACTGGTATCGGCATCGATGGCGGCCTTGATGCTGGATGCCACCGCAGTGGCGGCGGCAGAGGCGGATACACCGGCCTGCACCCGCTTGCCCGCAATGTAGAGCGAGACCACCCCGGCAGAGATGGCAGTGCCAGTCACCGTGATGGTGGCGGTCGCGGCGGTGCCTGCGCTGGGCTCGGGTACGTCGATCAGCCACAGTTCGCCGAACGAATCGACATTGCGATAGGCGGCCACCATGGCGGCCAGCTGGCTGCCGGCACCGACCAGACCTGCCGCCTGGGCAGGGTTGGTGATCTGCTGCAGCTGGTTCTTGCCGGTGGTGACAGCAGCCAGGCCATGGCCCAGCACCAGCGCCCGCAGGGTTTCGCTGGCGCTATTGGCTGCCGAGTTGTCCATCTCCGCATAGAACAGCGGCACCCGCAGATCGGCGGGAACATTATTGAAGCTGACGGGCATTATTTTGCTCCCTTCTTGCTGACCGTGACCTGAGGCGCTGCCTCGGCTGTTGGCTCTTGCTCTGCTGCCGGTTCTTGCTCAACCGGAGGTTCGATGACGACATCGCCATCAAGCTGGCGGCGATACCAATACTGGTTGGCGCTCACCTCCCGCCCTTCTACAGGCAGCAGGTCGCCGCGGTCAGGATCGGGAACCGATCGACCGTCGTTGGGTTTGACGAACATTTATTGCTCCGGATTTATCTGGAATTGGAACTCGATAACACCGTCAGGCCCGCTGCCCGGGTCTATCAAATCGATGCCAAACCCTTTGCCCGGGTTATTGGCATCAACGCCATCGAACGATGGCAACTCTTCAAGGTCAGTCCATTGGCGGGTATCTTCCGGGCCGATATCGAACTCGGCCGAGAATTCAAACTGGTAGTAGAGGTGTGCCCGATTCATATCAAGCAGGTTGCCGCCCTGATAGGTAATGCCGTCGTACTTCTTCTCGTCCGGCGACCAGCCGAGCAGGGCCTTCCAGAGCGCCTCTCGCGCCTCCTCTATCACGTCAACCGAGGCTTGCCCGCGGGCGTCCTGGGTGTTGTTTACCACCACCACCACGGCGAAGGCGTCGGTGATCTTCTGCCAGTAGTCGGTCTTGCTGCGGTTCTCTTCTGCGTTGTCATCGAGGGGGATGACATAGGCGGCGGGCAGGGCCAGCTTGTTGTTCTCGGCCAGCGGCTTGAACTCGGACGCACCGGCGACCCTGCCGCCAAACATGGGGCAGCGCTGGCGAATGGCCGCAATCAGCGGGCTTATCTTCATGTCGGTTTCTCCGGCCTGACCGATGCCCTCAGCGCAGTGAACAGGGTTCGCTGGATTTCGTAGCTGCGGTATTTGAGGGTTTTGGCAAAGTAGTTCTGGCGGGGGGCGATGCGCCACGGCGAGCCGCCGCTGGCCCCCTTGCGGTGGCTCTTGACCCGCTTGGCGCCACGCCTGACCCCGTAAAAGAGGTATGCCGGGTAAAAGCCGTCGCTCGGGATATCTTTCGATGCCCCTTCACCCTTGTTGTGGCTGACTTTGACCATAAAGCCCGGGCGGTTGGCGGTTGCTCGCGGCACGAAGTAGCCGATCGACTTGGCCAGATCGCCGGACTGGTAGCCGGGGGCCTGCCCGGCTCCTGATATGGCTCGCCGCGCCACTGCTCGCCGGTTATCGCGCAGCAGGGTGCGGCCGATATCGACAAATGCCCGCCTGACGCGGGCCTTGTTGAAGCGGATCTCCTGCGCGTCAGGGAAATCAACGTGGAGGTAGATGCCGGAGTTTGAGTTCTCAAACGACATGGCAGCCTCTCTTGTTATGTCGGCAGGTCAAGCTGCTCCAGTTCGACCAGCGCCCAGACGGTTTCGCCGTTGAGTGGCTCGCAGCGCTTGACCCGATAGACAGTTCCCTTATGTACCATCTGGTGGTCACAGGTGAGCTGGCGCCAGCGGATCAGGCATTTGTGCGTCACCTTCTCGTCAATCTGCACCCCGGCCTGATAGATGCCGCCGGTGACAGGCATCAGCTTGCCCCAGACGGCGAGCTGGTCGTGGTACTCCTGCCGGGTGGAAAAATCCTCGTCGGGTACCTCGGTAACGCGCCGGATCTGCAGGCGGTGCTTTAGCTCGCCTGCGCTGGGCGGACGCATCGAGTTAACGACCGATGACTGTCTGATCTTCATATTGGCATCCTGGTGTAGGGGCCAATCAGGTAGCGAAAGGCAAAGGGCACCTCGACCTTCTCGAAGTCCGAGACCGCCTCGCGGTTGTTGAACCAGTGCGCCACCATCAGCAGGCCAGCGGCCTTGAGATCATCGCCGATCACCAGCTGGCGATCGGTCATCTCGGCCTGCGGAGCATCGAGCAGCTCCCGATCGGTGTGCTGCTCGATAGCCCGGCGGGCGGCCCCGATGTAGAGGTTAAGCAGCAGATCCTGGCTGGCGTCGTCCTCTTCGAGGCGGCACTGGTGCTTCACCTCTTCCAGCGTGATCCACGGCATAACTACTCCTCGGTTTGTTCCGGCTCGACCTGCGCCAGTGTTTTCTTGATCACCAGCTCGGCTTCGGCCGGTGACAGGCGGGTGACATCATCGCGGCTGTAGTTCTTCCACGGACCGGTGAAGCGCACCAGCACCCGCTCATCAGGAAGTGGCGCTGGCTCATCGCCGCCCTGCTGCTCGTTATCGGCGTCAGTGGCGCCAACGGGCTGATCACCGGTCAGCGGCGCGGCGCCAGCTCCGGCTGCATCGCCGGTTGCATCGCTTGGCGCTTGACCTGCTGCGGGGTGGTCAGAATCTGATTCATCGCCTTCGCCAGTTCCGGCGTGGGGATCTTGCCCGGTACCTGCATCGGCATCGGGTTGGGGGGTGTCAGTTGCATTGCTGGTCGGCGCCTGCGGCAGTTCGCCGCTCCTCTGCTCGCGATCGGCGTCAGTGGCAGATGCCTGCCCTGCGCGAGGGCCTTTCGGTGGCTTGGCCATGTCTGCTCCTTGTTACAAGGGGATGAGAGAGGGCGCCAGTGCGGCGCCCTGCTGCGGCCTTACCAGGTGACCTTGGTACCCAGCGCCAGACCTTCCGGATGACGGAAGCCCACATCGTGGTTGCCGACCAGGCGGATCAGCGACTGGTTGCGGGAGAAGGCGCTGACCAGATCGCCGTTGGTGTCCTTGTAGGTGGCTTCGGTGGAGAAGTCGATGGTCATGTTGTCCTGCTCGCCGATCACCACGTCGTTCCAGTCGGCGAAGTAGATCTCCGACTCGTTTGTACCGGTGCCGAGGTTTGCCGGGATGGTGTTGGTGTGCGCAATGGGGTAGCCCTTGAGCAGGCCTTGCGCCATCTCCGGATAGACCTTGTTGCCGTTGCCATCGCGCAGGCCGAACAGCTTCATCCAGGTGCGCGGGCTCATACCCCAGCCCGGATTGACCATCAGGCTGTTGGAGCTCATCAGCAGGAGGATCAGGCTGTCGAGATAGGCGTCGATGGTCTTCATGTCGGCAGTGCCGGTCCACTCGACGGTGCGGCTATTGTCGGTCGCGACCTTCTTGAAGCCGGTCGGGGTGTTTCCCGTGCCGTCATCGCGCAGGAAGGCTTTATCCTCGCGCACCGCCATGGCGGCGATCATGTCGCTCAGCACCAGCTGCTCGACGCTGTAGCCGGCGCGACCAATCAGCTGGTTACTGATAGGAACCAGGGTGATCATGGTCTTTGCAGACAGCTTCACATCGTTGAACTGGCTGGCGCTGCTGTTGGCATCAGAGCCCTCGCCAACGTAGCTGGACTGAGCGCCGCCACTCATGCGTGGCAGAGAGAGGTTGCCATTGGGCAGCGGCAGTACACGGGCGCCCAGCTGGCGCACAATGGTCTTGGGACGCAGCAGCTCGATCACTTCGGAGTGCAGGTTCTCGGGGATCAGCGCACCACCGGAACCGGCTGCGGTGCTAATGGCCATGGCTACCTGCTGATCACCGATCTCGGTGGCGGCAAACTTCTCAGCCTGCTGCATGTCGCCCTTGCTGGCGGCGATAGACATTGCCATACGGGCGAAGCCTGCGCCGGGATACTGTTTCAGTTCCTGCTTCACATGGACGGCCGGAGGCGCCTGAGAACCGTGAGCATTGACAGGTACAGCCTGCTGCGCCATCAGGCGCTCAGCGCTCTCTTGGCGGGCGATGGCGGCGCTGATCTTGTTCGCTTCGCTCTCAAGGTCAGCAAACTGCTGCAGCTGCTCATCGGTAAGAGCTGTACCGCTGGCTTCGAGTTGCGCCAAGGCGTTGACCTGGGCGGCGATTTCGCCACGCTCGCGGCGGAGGGCTTCGATAGTCTTCATCGATTGGTTTCCTTTGGACATAAAAAAAGCCCCTTTCGGGGCTTGTTGGATCGGTTCCGCCGCTGGGCTAGAACTGGTTCTGTAATTCGATGGCGCGGGCCCGCATGGCGATGCTTTGCGCCGGTTTTGCCGGCTTGGCCACACTGGCGGCCAGGCCGTTGAGATAATCCTGAGGGTTGGCCAGCTCATCGGCCAGCCCGTTGCTGACCGCTTCGGCCCCGCTGTAGAGGGTGGCCTCGGTGGCTTTCACCTGCTCGACTGACAGGCCGCGATAGCGGGCCACCGAGCTGATAAACAGGTCGTAGGCCTGATCCATGCGGTGGTTGATGGCCGCCATGGCGCCATCGCTGAGGGGCTCATGGGGGGTGCCGTCCTTTTTGCGGTCACCGCGGTAGAAGGTGGTGAACTTGAGACCTACCTCCTCCTCCCACTTGCTCACCTCCATGTGCTCCATGATGACGCCAATGGAGCCGCAGCCGCCGGTTTCACTGACCACCACCTTGCTGCAGGCGGCGGCGATGAAGTAGGCCGCCGAGTAGGCAGAGAAGTTGACCAGCGCGGTGATCGGCTTGACGCTGCGCTTGGCATAGATGTAGTCAGCCAGCTCCTTGCAGCCGACCGCATGGCCGCCGCCGGAGTTGATGTCGAGCACGATCTCTTTGACCCGCTCGTCGGCGAGCGCCGTGGCGATCTGCGCCCGCGCCCACTCGTAGCTGGTCAGCTCGGTGCAGGCGTTATCGATTTGACCGCGCCGCGCGACCAGAATGCCGTGCAGCGGGATCACCGCCAGCCCTTCAATGCGGTACCGCGATTCGCTGCGGGCCTCGAGAGGCTTTGGCTCCAGCCCATCCGGCAGGTCATCGGCGGCCATCACCTCGATCTGGTTGCCCAGCATGCGGGGCATCAGCAGGCTCTTGACCCCTGCCAGCACCTCCTGGGTGACGTAGAGCGGACACCCGAACACCTGGCTGGCCAGGTGCGGGTAGTTGATCATCAGCTTCGGCATAGGATGGCCTCAATTTCCGTGATTTGTTCCTGGGTCGCCTGGCCGATGCCTTGCGGCAGCTTGCCGGTAGAGACCATGTTGAGCGGGGTCAGGTAGATATCACCACCCTGGATAGGGGGCAGGTTTTCCAACCGGCGGATATCGTTGACGCTGAGCCAGCCCCACTGGCGACCGAGGGCGTATGACTCGTAACGGGACTTCTGGTCTGCCCGCAGCAGGCCGGAGAGGTTGAACTCGATATAGAGGTCTTTGCGCTCACTCGGCAGCAGCAGGTCGCGCATCATGGCGGCCTCGATGCGCTTGACCCACGGCAGCAGGGTGTAGATGACGAACTGCAGCCCCTGATGCTCGATGTTGTTGTTGGTTGCCCGATCCAGCCGCCGATCATGTGCGGCGGCACTTTGTAGAGGCGGCAGATTTCGATGGCGCCATATTTGCGCGACTCGAGCAGTTGGCTCTGCTCGTTGGTCATCGCCATCTGTTTGTACTGCATCCCCTCCTGCAGGATCGCTACACCGAAGGAGTTGCGCGCCCCGGAGTAAGTCTCGATAAATTTATTTCTGAAATTATCAAGAAGATCTTGGGTTCCAAGTGGCTTATTTGGCGCCTCAATAACGCCAGACAGTGTGGTGCCATTGGCAAATACCGAGCCGGCATGCTCATCCACTGCCATGGCAAGCCCGATCGCATCCGGGTTGCTCTGGATCGGCGAGACGCCGAGGTAGCCATCCAGACTGAAGGCCTTGACGTGGTGCACCATCCGCATCGGCAGGATCTGGTTGCTGCCATCGAGCAACTGGTAGTAAGGCAGCCCGTCAGGCCCCTTGAGCACCATCATCTTGTCCGGGTTGACCGGGATCAGCTCGGTGATGTAGCCGTCGCCACTGCGCTCGATCAGGCTGTAGCTGTTGCCGCGCAGGCCGAGGTGGCCCATGCGCTGCTCGTTGAATTCGAAGCTGGTGTCTTTCTGGTTGGGGCAGGCGTGGATAATGTCGTACAGCGGGTGGTCGGTCGCCCGGGTGCGGCTGTCGTCGCTGCGTTGGTAGAGCTCGCACGGCAGCTGCGCAATGGATTCAGCCAGCAGGGTGACGCAGGCGCGGACAGTGCCTTGCGCCAGCGCAGACTCCGGCGTGACCATGACGCCAGCCTTGCTGCGCCGCGCCCCTACGCTCGAGATCCACTGACTGAAGTTGCCGCCGCCCCCCCTGCGCTCAAACAGGAATGGGAAGAACATCAGCCACCCCCGCTCTGTTTATTGTACTTGTGCCAGGCGATGGCGCGGCTCAACCAGGCAGACCAGCCCAGCGCCAGCAGGCCACCGACCACCCAACCGAGCGGGGCAGACCAGAGCCAGGCGCCATAGGTCAGCGCGGCGGCACCCAGCAGGCCCACCAGAAAGGCGACGATGTTCATCAGCATAGGACATCCGTGGTTTCGTAAATGGATTTGGTATTGCCGCGACCCGCGACCATGGCGCGGCCGATGGCCATCATGAGCGCGACAGCGCCGTCAATTTTCTGATCGGCAGACTCTTTGACCGGGCGCACCACATCATCGTTACCGGGCAGGTTCTTGCCGATCACGTTGCCGATACACCATGTCATCAGGCTGTTGCCATCGTGATGGAAACGGCCGGACTGAATGGCGGCCTCCAGCTCTCGCATCGGGTCGCTCATGTTGGTGTAGTTCTGGGTGATTGAGATGGGGGTCAATCCCTCATCTGCCAGATCGTGAGCCAGCGCGGTTGCGCCTGCCGGGTCGAGCGGGACTTCCAGCACGTTACCACTGGCTGCGGCCTCTTTGGCTACGGCCAGGATTTCGCGATAGTCGATCTCGGCACCTTCTGTGGTGCTGAGCTCGCCAAGGTTCATCCACTTCTGGTAACGCTCTGCCAGCCGCCGGTTGTCGGTGTTGAAGGCCGTATCTTCCGGTACCCAGAATTCGGGGGCGATCGAGTAGTAGTGGCGTTTGCCGTCAATATCTCGCCAGAACAGGCGAGCCATGGAGTTCATGTCGAGCTTGCGGGCAAGGTCGAACGAGAGGATCAGCTCCTGCCCTTCGAACTGCTCCAGCGTCAAGCTGCGATCTTCGCAGGCCTTCCACGCCTCCATGTTGTAGTAGGCGGTTTTTGCCGACACCCAGACATTGAGGTGCTTGGTCTTGAAGATGTTGGCAAAGCGGGCGGACTTGATGGCCTTGGCCTGCTGCGCCAGCAGGTATTCGGCGTAGACGGAGACGCCCATGTTCGGGTTGGCCTTGGCCAGCACCTTGGGATCCGTCCAGTCGTCACCCTCGTCAATGGTGTAGATGATGCCGAACAGCTCATCATCCGGCACCGTGCCCGCCAGCATCTCGATCACTTCCCGCCGCTTGTCGTAGCAGGGGCCGTCGATGTTGTAGCCGGCGGTGGTGATGACCCACATCAGCGGTTGGCGGCGGGCGCCCATACCGGTGATCATGGTGGTGTAGAGGTCATCCGTGTCGTGCTCGTGGTACTCATCCACGATGGCGCAGGATGGCGACTGACCATCACCCGGATTGCCTATCAGCGGCTCGAAGCGGGCGCCGTCAGACGGGATATTCAGGTTGCTGGCGTTCACCTCGATACCGAAGTGATCGAGCAGCGCCTGGGTGCGCTTGGCCATCAGGCGGGCGGGGCGAAACACCTCCCACGCCTGTTTTTCTGTGGTGGCGCCAGAGTAAACCTCGGCGCCGAATTCGTTGTCTGCCGCGAAGCAGTAGAGACCGACCGGGGCAGAGAGCGCCGACTTGCCGTTTTTACGCGGGATCTCGTTGTAGACCTCGCGAAAGCGGCGCAGGCCGCTGCCCTTGCGCACCCAGCCAAACACGCAGCAGATGATGAACATCTGCCACGGCTCTAGGCTTAGGGTCTGGCGCTTGAAGGCCCACTCCCCCTTGGTATGGGGCATGAGCTGGACAAAGGTGGCGGCTCGCTCTGCCTTGTCCTTGTCGAACCGAAACCGAAACTTGGCCGACTTCTCTTTGGCCAGATCATCGAGGTGGCGCTGGCAAGCCTGGATGACGTAGCGGCAGGCTGGGATCTTGCCGCGCACCACGTCGCGGGCGTAGCCGTTCGCCACGTTGACATAGGGATAACTTTTGCGTGTTGCCATCGGTCATCCCTACAAAGCTGCGAACGGGTTCCCCCCTCCCTGTTTCTTGTTGCCTCCGATCAGGCGTGAGCGGCTGGATGGGTCCAGCCCCAGCAGCGAACCGTAGGTGGTCATCTGCTTGAGTGATTCGTTGGCCACCGTACAGGCGGGGTTTTTGACCGGCCCGCCGGTTGCCCCTTCGACAACCAGGCCGTGTTTGGTTATCTCGATCTCGGCTCTGCGCCAGCGCGAGTAGGCGGCGCAGAATGCCTCGAGGTTGTGCAGGTCGGTGACGCAGAGCACCTCGGCACCGCAGAGCTCACGGATCACCATGTCCCAAATGGTCGGAGCCCACTGATCCTCTGCCAGCCATTCAGGGCATTCGACATAGAGCAGCGGGGTGAAGGTTGGCTCGGCGTTGTTCAGCGAGCGCTTGCCGGGGTTGCCAGCCAGCCGCTTCAGCGCCGTCGGTTTGGGCTTGCGACCTTGACCAGGCGCTCTTGGTGCCCCTGCCATCGCGCCCTCCATTTAAATTTTTAATTTCGCGGGTATAAAAATTTGACCGGGCTGGCAGTCACGGAGGCGAAAAGGTGGAAGGATTTGATCCCCCCTACCCCCTCAGGGCTGCCAATGGCGGCCAGCTGAGGCCTCCTGCTGCGTCTTCAGCTTGTGGCAGCGCCGGCAGATGGCCTCAAGGTTGCTATCGTCATCCGTGCCGCCAGCGGCCTTTGGTACGATGTGGTCAACGGCATAGGCTTGGGTGATGATCCCCTTGCGAATGCAGGGCTGACACAGCCCGCGGTCGCGCTGCATGATGCGCTCGCGCCGCTTGCGCCAGCTGGCCCCATAGCCACGCTCGGCAGATGACTTGGCGGCAACGCGCCGCCAGCCGACAGCCTGACCAGCATGATCGGCACAGTAACCGCCAGGATTATCGGTCAGGGCATGACACCCTTTGGCCCGGCAGATCTGCTTGATACGTGGAGGCATGGCTATCGCTTCAAATAGGGCGCCGCACCGGACGCAGTTACACGGGACGACCCGTCAGTTTGGAGAGTGACTCGGTGCGGCAATTCGGTTAATCGGGATTGGTCAGGGAGAAGTAGGCTCTTTGGCAGGCCAAGCCTGATGCTCGAGCGCGGTCATACGCTCTTGCCAACTCTCCCGCTCGCGCATCAGCCCGGCCGAGCAGGTCGGCGAGCACCACGGCGGACTGTCCGGCTGCATCGCCTGACTGGGCAGCGCCGGAATCGCTGGCGCACTGACTGGCTCGCTTGGCCAATCGGCCGGCTTGCTCGCGCAGCCCGACAGCAACAGCATCAGCGGCAACAGCATCGCGCTCAGCACTGGCAATCTGTTTTTCTGCATCTTGCCTCACCCTCTCGATATCAGCCAGGCGGCGCTCCTCGGCCTTGCGGGCGGCCACCTCGGCATCAGCCCTCACTGTCGCCAGTTCGGCCGCCTGCTCGTTCCACTTGGCAGACCACTCCAGCTCCTTATCGTGAGCCCCCTTCGAGTAGCCTTGCTGATAAAGAAGCCACACCAGAAAAAACAACACTGCCTGGCGCAGCACAAACCACAACACGGGGTGCGCCTTGAGGAACAGGCGAACCGCATTCATGCCAGCACCCCGCCGAGCTCAACGAACTTGGCGAGCAACTTCTCTTTGGAGTGCTCCGGCTGGTTGTAACCGGCACCCGGCAGGGATGCCCAGATATTGCGGCACTTGTCGATCGCCGCGCTGATGCGCCCGGCCTCGATATCGGCCAGCGCCCGCCGCTCACTGATCAACTGAATCGCCCACTTGTCTTGCGAAAGAGGGCCGAAGTCAGGTAGCGCCAGCTGCGCCTTATAGTGCAGCCAGTGCTTGCTCAGAAACTGATAGCGACCGGCGGCCGTGCTTTTCAGCCCCGGCGCAACCTGGATAGACACGTTCGGATGCTCGGCATAGCTCGCAAAGGTCTTGCCCGGGTTGACCAGCTTGTCATAGCCATCATCACCGCGGCCGATGGTACCCTCGCTGAATGCCAGCATATCGAGAAAGGCCGCCAGATTGCGGCTGCACTCAATTCGAGCCATTCTTGCCCTCCTCACCCATCCAGCGGGCGGCGCGCTTTTCATAAATCGCCAGCGCCTTGGAGCCCATCAATCCGGCGAGACCGGACATAAAACCGCACAGCGGGATCGGCACATGCATATACCAGCTCAGCAGCATGGTCAGCATCCCGGCAAAACCGGAAACCGCAACCTGCGCTGCCGCCTCGCGCCACGCAAATGGGCGCCCCTCGCGCCGGATGGTCTGGATATAGGCAACCAGACCGCCCCACACACTCAAGCCGCCGAATGCCAGATAGGCCAGCAGGCTGTAGCTTTGAGGGTCTTTATCGGGCGTCATAACTTACCTCCACGGCAAAACCGTCACATGGCTCGCGCATGGATGACAGACCAAGCGGAACAAGGGCTGCTTCAGGCATCTACATACCTACCTCCCCGCAGGGCCCAGAAACGCAAAAACCCCGGCCTGGGCCGAGGTTCGAGAATCAGAAAACAAAAGAGACCGCCACCATTTGGTTGCAGTCTCCCATCATTGGCAATCAGCCTACACAAAATTGCAGCGGATGTAAATAGCCTCGATAAACGCCCTCTGCCACACAAAAATTAATCACCGTACAGCCATGGTTATGGCAATGCATCAGACATCCATGGACAATAACCGCAGATTAATTATTAAACTCGAATCAGCGGCATGACCAAAAACCTGCTGGCGCGCCTTAACGCGCTTGACCACATCACAGACCCTGACGAACTGAGCGCCGCCATCGAGCAACTGATAACGGCGCTGGGCTTTGACTACTTCAGACTGGCCATCATCATCCCGGTCAGCCAGCAGCGCCCGCTAATCCGCATCCTCAACTCCTGCCCGCCTGACTGGATAGAGCACTACAACCACCACGGCATGATCGCCCGCGATCCGGTGGTGGCCGCCGCCCGCAGCCAGACAACCCCAATCAGATGGCACGAACTGCGCGGGACAGATGAACAGATGGATGTGATGGTCGAGGCGGCAAAGTGCGGGCTGCGCAGCGGCGTCTCCCACCCGCTGCACGGGCCGAAAGGGGAAACCGGCGTACTCAGCTTTATCACCGAGCGCTACCGTCCGGATCTATACCTCGAAATGGCGCCCACCCTCGCCATGGTCGTACCCTATGTGCTGGATGCCACCCTAAAGGCCTGCCGCCCCAGCGACACCCAGCCGCTCAAGGCGGTCGAAGCGGATTGCCTGTTCTGGGTCGGAGCGGGCAAAACCGCCGCCGAGATCGGCATCATCATGAGCATGCCTGAGCGCACCGTGAACCACCACCTCGCCGAGGCTGGTAAAAAGCTGGGGGCCCATAACAGATACAACGCCGTGGCGCTGGCGCTGTCCTCTGGCGAACTGGCGCCCACCCTCGACAAGGCCAGAGTGATAGACCACATCAATCCCCATGCTCCAGCAATCGCTGCGCCGCCTCCTCAACCAGTGGCATAAACAAAGGCGGCAGCGCCGGCAGCAAATCCTGCAGCCTGGCCGCCAGCTCCTGATTGGTCAGATTGACGGGGTGATCGGCGGGCATGCCGAGGTCAGACGACTGAATGGGTGACATGGCAATACTCCATAGCGGCCATGGAGTGATCATAGACCCCCACCAAAAAGCCCGCATCAGCGGGCTTGCGTTATCGGTGAGTAAGCGCCATACAGATGGCTTTCAGCGCATTTACTCTTACTTGCCGGCTGGGTTTTCAGTCCACCACTCGACCTCTTCCCCATGCTCAAATTGCGCAGGCCTTTGCCACACTCCACCACCATCAGACCCATGCATGTATGCCATGGTGTAGGCCTTGCCGTAGTTTGTCACCACCACAACATCTCGAGTCCATTTGTGTGGCTGCCCTTCTGGTGGTGTAGTTGCGTTGATCCACATCCGCCCTTTCCTCTATCAATCAGCCGACCATTACAGATTGGGCGGCCATGTCCATATCCGAGAGCGGATTGGTGCTATCAATATCGGCCTGATAGCCGACACAAAACCGAACCCACTCTTCAAACTCATCATCCGTATGGGTCGGCAGGTCGTCCCTGTCTATCTCAATCGTTACCCGTTCCATATCTCGTTTTTTCCTCTAACTCATTCGCTTCTGATGGTATGGCCGCAACCAGCACAATGTTTCTTGCCACCAACAAACGTGGTCGGGTCGTGCAGATCACCGCATACCGGGCACTTCAATTTCATGACCTTGATGGCTACATCCTGAGTCACACCATCCACGACCGGCAGGGGCTTATATCCGCATGACCAGCCGCCAACAGCAGGGTCAATAATGACTGGGCGGCGGCATTGCTTCCCCTCCCACGCTAGGTCAAATTCGATCCCTTTCTTGCCGCAATGGAGGCACTCTTGAGTCATCCCGTTTTTCCTCTAATAAGGGGGCCACACTGGCCCCGTTAACTCACCCGATTACCAGCCCTGAGCCTCACACCACGCATTAAACGCCTCATCACCCATCCGGCGCTGCACCTCACACAACGTCATCTCAAACGCCAGATCGGCGCCTGGGGTGTTCATGTCGTAAAGGCCAATCAATGCTGCTTTGAGTTGCTCGGTGGTGTACTTGCTCATTTTCGTTTCCTTGCTAGGGCTGTCTCGTTTCGATGAGTTAAATTTACCATATATGGTAAATCATGCAATAGCTAATTCACCCTTTTTGGTAAAACATAGAGAGCCCGATCACAATCTCTTCAATCTCACGAATGACTGTCAGGCGGCGGGACAGCTGCCCCTCGTTGACGTTGTGAGCGGCCGCGGCAGCCTTCTGCGTCTCCCCATCAACCAGCACGGCCCGAGCGGCCGCCTTGATGTCGTCAGAGCGGATACTGGTCAGTTTTAGCAGCAGGTCAAACTGCGCATTGGTCATCACACAATCCTCTTAATCAAATCACCCAGGCTAACCGGATCGGTATCGCACAGGGTCTTAATGGCCTTGATGCTGGTCATCCCCAGGATCTCGCCGATATGGCGCTCGTCTATCCCCTTGCGCTTGAGCTTCACAGCCAGCGTTCGGCGGGCAGATTGAGCCGTAGCCCCCTCAATGCCAGCCTGAGCGAACAGGCGAGCAATCAGGGCCGTCAGCTGGTCAGCCCGATAGCTCACCCGACCATCCCGCTCGATGCGCGTCAGCTTGAGCGGCTGGCCGGTTCGACCAGAGACAAACAGACCGCTCTGCGGGTCGAGTCCACGATAGGCCGTCAGCCTGCCGGTGATGCCATGCCCGCGCTTGAGCCGGTCGGCCAGGTGATCATCAATGGCGGTGATCAGCTTCTTGTTGACCCAGCACAATGGGCGAGCCCGCCCGTTAAATGCGATCTCCGGCCTGACCACCGTCTCGCCCAGCGGCTCACCACCAGGGGAGAGATAATCACTCACCAGCAGCTGCGCCAGCTCGGCTGGCTTCATGCCCGTACCGAAGCAGCAGAGCAGCACGGCGGCATCCCTGAGCCCGTTCTCTGGGCTCGATGCCTTGGCCACCGCAACGGCATGGGCCAGCTGCGGATCTTCAACAACAATAGCCTTTGGCATTAACTGTATAATCCCGATTATCGACATTAAACAGAGAGACTACAGCAAAAGAGAGGGGCCATAAAGGCCCCTTGTTCAATTCTGGTCAGTGGTTCACGGAAAGTTCGCGGGGGCAGCTTATCCACAGAATCAGTGGAGAAGCGGCCTGACTAGCTGTGTGTAAAAAATGCGCTGGCCTTGCGCAGAGCCAGCAGGATGGGGGATGGACTGGGCGGGTAGAAGCAGGGCGTTATCCCTGCCCCTCTGGCACGAAACCACGGGCCGGTGATGATGCCAACGCTGCCGGCCTGCAAGCCATACTCAAAGCGGTACACCTTGCCACAGCGGCAGCAGGGCCAATCAAGCTGGCCTGTTTCATCCCGCTGGCCCATATGACCACCGGAAAAGACATGAGCGCACTTGCGCTCACGTCTGGCCTGCAGCAGTTCCTCAAGCGAACTGGGCATAAAGCACGATGCCGATGAAAATGGCAGCGGCGATAAGGTTGCATGTGCGATCAGATATCATGTTTATCACCTATCGGATTAGAGGTGCGCTGCTGCTCGATAGCATTTTCAATTAGCTTTGAGACGCCAGCAGGGTCTTTGCAGTGGATGTTTTGCATTACTATGGCGCAAGCCTTTGCTGCTGGCCTTGTTACGCCATGAGCATCAATAAGCGCCCGTGCTTGTGATACCGTAAGGCCACTTACGATATGCCCGTTATCGTCATGCAATGAAACCAGCTCTTCCCGCCAGTCACCGCTCATCATTCGCCATTCGCTGGAGTTGGCGCGGGCAAACAGTTGCTGGATCAGCCCAACTCCTTGGCGAACGTGATCCGGCAGCGTCTCCACATCAACATCGAGCGGCAACCCTTTTGCAGCACGGATAAGGCTAACTATCCAGTCGTTGCGCTCAAGTACGAGCTGTGTGTTTTGTTCTGTCATGTCGTGTTTTCCTCTAACTCATTCGCTTCTGATGGTATGGCCGCAACCAGCACAATGTTTCTTGCCAGTGTCATGGCTACCTGGTCACAGGTGGCTCACCGTCATGGCGTGAGCGAACTGGAGGTGGTGGTGGTGGAGATGGAACCTTTGCGCGGCCCTTGCCACGAAGATGCTCACGCAGAGCATCAACAGTCCACGGCCCAACGTCTACCGGCGGATAGCTGGCACTCAACCCCTCTCCATCCACTTCTGACTTCATGTTGTCCAGCGTGATGCCAACCTCCTCGAACTCGGCAAGCCAGCGGCGGTACTCCTGCCATTTAACCCGCCACCGATGAAGCTCAAGCAGCTCCTTGCCGGCAATTTTCCATTTAAGCCACGTGAACATCGCGTTAATCATCTACATCCACCCCATAATCTTGCGGGCAATAAGGCTCGCATTAACAAGGACGAAGAAAGCCCAAAAACAAAAGATCACCACTTTAGGCAATGTGGTTTTTACTCTCATCACGCCGCCGTCACTCGCTTGTAAAATGCTTCCACCTCGCTCTCCTGCACATGGCACCATGCCAGCACTGCCTGATAGAGCGGGTACCACTGCTGCTCCCACTCGCCGCGACTGAGAGTGCCCAGCAGCGGCTCGATGGCGCGGCGAACCTGAGTGCCCGGGATCGGGCGCAGGCCGGTACCGTTGCAGCGCGGGCAGGTCTTGTCGATCACCTTGCCGTGCAGCCGGCTCAGCTCCAGATCACGGATCACCCCGCGCCCACGGCAGAACTGCGGGTGACAGGCTGCCCCCGGGGTATCCACGGTGCGGCAAAAGTGCTGCACGGCGAGGGCCGCCAGTGCCTTGAGCGCCAGACCTTGCCGGCGATCCTTAATGGCCCCCACATACTTGGGAGCAATCTTGCTGCAGTGAGCCTTCACCCCGCGCACCGCCACGCCTTGGCTCTCCATGTCCTTGTTGTAGCGGGCCATCACCAGCGCCAGGCCAACGGCCTCATATTTCTGCACCAGCCCCAGCGCCCCCAGAATATCCGCCTTGTTCAAATGGCTGGCTCCTGTCGAACGGGATTGAATGGCCTGGATCATCGCCGAGCGCGGGTTACCGATAGAGAGAGCATATTCAAGCCGCATCAGAATGCCTCCAGTGACCAGTTGGCGCCTTTGCGCATCACACCGACAAAGGTGAACATCCAGTGCTGCTTGGCGGCGGCCACCTTATCTTGACCCGGGCGTCATCCTCCCAGAACCCCTTCACTTCATGCAGTTCGATCAAGCCATCCTTGCCCACCACCATAAAATCCGGGGTGTAAAAGGTCTTGTCGGCCAGCTTCAGCTTGAGCGGTTCGAACTCATAGGAGAGGATCTCCCCCGCCAGCATCAGCAGCCGCAGGTGATCGGCATAGGCCTGCTCGGTCTGGTTCATCTTGCCGGGTATCGGCCGTGGCCGTGCCCTGCTCTTTACCGGTTTTTTCCCACTGTAAGGCGTCATCCAAACACTCCCAGGCCCGCGGCCTTGTTTAACGTCATCGCGACGTGAACCAGCTGGCTGCCGTGGGTGCGCTCCCACTGCTGCCAGCCCTTGTTGTGCAATTCCATGTGTGCATCGTGGCTAAGCGGAAAGGTCATCAGATCGTTCGCCTTGCTGCCCATCACGCTCAGGCCGTGGCCGATCGCATGGTGCGCCTCGACCCCCTCGGTCTGGCCGGTCACCACGGGCAGCTGGCGCACGAACGCCAGATAATCGGCAGACTCCCAGCGCTTCATCTTGGGGCGGGGGATGTGCAGCATCGACGGCTCCGGGTCGATGGCCTTCACCGCAGGCTTGGCGCGGATCTTTTGCCGCAACTCAGCCAGCGGGTCCTGCTCCAGCAT
Organism: Aeromonas sp. 30P; assembly: GCF_051919805.1. Lineage (NCBI taxonomy): Bacteria > Pseudomonadati > Pseudomonadota > Gammaproteobacteria > Aeromonadales > Aeromonadaceae > Aeromonas > Aeromonas sp. 30P. The sequence goes on from NZ_JBQBEA010000001.1 coordinate 4,079,011, forward strand.
CTCCTCTTTGCTCACCCGAAAGCGGGCATCGGTCTCCCGATAACCGCGCCCGGGTACCAGCACCCGCTCCGGCTCCAGCGGCGGCAAGCGGCAGGCGTGGCGCACCACCGAGATCGGCAGATGCCCCTGCACCTTGTAAACGCTGGCCCACCAACAGAGATCCCGCGCCTGCAGCTGGGCAAGCGGCACCCCGCACCATCCGGCAACCCGGGTCAGCAGCGCCCGCGCAATGGCGGTGGCATGCTGGGCGGGGTTGAACGGCAACTGACCATCCCGATACTCGTTATCGTGATGCCAGCACAGCGGCAGCGGCAGACCACCCATCTCGGTGGTGACGGTCTCGCCCACGCACCCCTCGCCGATCAGGCACTGGCCCACGCTGCGCAAGGCCAGTTCGCCACCGGCGGCCTTGACGATAGCGGGGTGCAGTAGGGCGCTGGCGAGCTCCGGGAACTGCGCCAGCAGATCACCCCCATCAGCAGCGGGAACCAGCATTGCCGGACGATTGCCCAGGGATGAGCGCAACTTGGCCAACCCATCCCCCACCGCCAGCAACACCATCCCCATCTCAGGTACAAAGACCGGATGGGTCGGGTTCACGCCAGCTTCTCCACCATCTCGAGCTTGTCGAGTAACGGGCCAAGGCGAGCGAGCAGCTGATAGCTGGCGCTGCGGCGCAGGGCGGCGGATTCGGAGGCGATCACGCGGCGGGCTGCCTCGGCGGCGGTCAGGCCGGGGCTGGCGTTGTCGATTGAGCGGAACAGCTCGGCACTGATATTGAGTTCGGCGCCAATCGGATTGGCGGCTTGACGCTGCAAATGCTGCGCACGGGCAGCACTGCGGCTGTTGAATTTACTGCTCATGTGACCCCTTTACCTCACGGTAGTGGTTCAGCCGTTCGCGAAAATACGCCTGGTAATCCGCTGGCTGTTCGGTGATGGCCCTGGCGACATCGGCGCGACTCGCCTGGCCGTGGCGACACTGCCATACCAGCAGGGCCGCCAACTTGTCCAAGTGTACCCTCTTACGGGCCTCTTCAGGAAGCCTCGCGAGGTTGAATATCATGGCCGGATACCTCACTTCGTATCTGACTGGCCGCCTTGGCCGCATGATCCGCCGCAAAGGCCAGCGCCTCCGGCGTGATCCCGCTACGGGCGGCATTGCGCATAACCTCAGCGGTACGTTCCAGCTCGTGCAGCGACCGGTTAAGGTGCGAAGAAATCTTGCTGAAAGAGTCAGCAAGCGCCTTGGCGTGATGGGCTGCAGATGGCAGCGACATCACCAGATTGAGCTTGTTCGGATCGTCCTCGTCTACTGATGCTTCAACAAACTCTGCGAGCCAGGTTTTCATGCCTCACCCCCTGCCAGCCGCTCCCTGAACGCCTTCAGGATGGCGATCAGATAGGCCGCCTCATGGCGAGCATCGTGCAGGGCGTGGTGACGAACACCCTCGAAGGGGAGCTGATACTTGGGGTCAATCCCCAGCAACACTCGCCCCATCCATACCGCAGTTCGCAGCGACTGGTTACCCCTGAAGTGCCATGGCTGCGCCATCCCCCACTGATCATAGGCGTGAGCCAGGATCACGTTGTCGAACTCGCTGCCGTTGCCCATCAGTTGCACATCCTCAATGCGGCCAAACGCCTTGAGCAAGAAGGTAGATAGCAACTCGAGGGCGCTGGTAATAAACAGCCGCTGGCCAGCAGGGTTGAACAGCTCATCCCACGCCGCCGGGCTCTCTTGCCGTTGCTGCTCCCAAAAAGCCAGCGTGCCTTCCGAGCGGCTCCGGTTTACTTGGTTGTGGTCAACCCGGCAATAGAACTCATCGACCACCACCAGACTGCCCAGATCGACTACCACCACAGCGATAGAGCAGATCACCGCATCAGCCCCCTGCCCCAGCGTTTCGATATCGACCACGGCAAGCCGCTCGGCTGACACTTCGTAAAATGGCTTCGTACTCAGGCCGCTAAAAATCATGCGTTACCTCGCTTGGCTTTGTTGCGACGGCTGCGAGCAGCTCGCTTTGATGCTGCCGCTCGATCATTGCGGCGATTGGGGGTGATGAATAGCCTGCACGGGTTCTCAACCTTGTCAGTATTAACAATGCGATATTGGCCACTCAGATCTTGCTTAATGACTATCATGCTGCCACCTTCCCCAGCCCGACCTTTGCCAGCAGGTCTGCAAAGCGGCTCTGGTACCAGTGCGGCGCCGTCTCACGCTGGCAGCGCGGATCCACGATGTTTTTGCCATAGCGCAGGCCAGCGGGGGTGATCGACCAGAATTCCTTCTGTTTTTCCGGTGTCTTGGAGGAGGGTCGTTGCATCTTGACGATCAACCCATTCGACTCCAGCAGCGCGTTGAAGTAGCGCACACTCATGGTCACCCCATGCTGCTTGAGCCCCTCGGTGGCAGAAAAGGTCGGCCGCGAACTGCCATCGGTGGCATCGCTCGGCGCATCGATGGCGTAGCTCGGCAGCAGATTGGGCAGGCCGTGCTGGCGCTGGATGGTCTGCAGCATCCCCAGCTTGCCGGAGTTGCTGACGTTCAGCATGCGGGCGGCGGTCTCGACAAACAGCAGCTCCACCTGCACCGCCTCCACATTGACCGCGGGGCGGGCCACCTGGTATTGGCCTGTCTTGCGCAGGGATGGCAGCACCTCACCGGTCACCCAGCGCTTGAACGCCCTGGCCGCTGGCAACTTGCTGCCGAAGATCAGCGCATAGACCCCACCCTCATCGAGGAAGGAGACCTCCTGCACCCCGCTGGTTGTGGGGGTGTCGCGTTTCACGACATCCCCCTCATCCACATGGCGCTTCACGGCATCCCGCGCATTGCTGTAGCCCAGCGCCTTGCACACATCGACCGCGCAGAACAGCACGCGCCCCTCCTCCTGGATCAGCCGTACCTTGCCAAATTCCGCACTGTCAAAACTCAACACCTGCATGTCACTCTCCCGATTGTCATGAATGGTCAGACCTAAATACTACTGGTTAAATATCCAGTACCGCAATACTGGTGATCCACAATTCACCCGCCACCGAGCCCACCTCCAGCTGGTAGAGATCCATCCCGAAGGCGTGAGCGCGGGTGAACTCCTGCCGCGCCCCCTTGCTCTGCTGCCAGCCCGGCAGAAACGCCACCGCCTCGCACTCCATCAGCATGGGGATGGCGATCCGCATATAAGCGTCATGGCTGAAGCCATCCGGCAAGATCGCCGGGTTCATCACCACGGCGCCCAACTCCTTAAGGTGCGCCTCGGCGGCAAAGAAGGTCGGACGGTTGAACTCAGGCAGGCCCGTCATCGGGCCAGCCACATACACCTTCACCCCGGCCAGGGCGATCTGGCCTGCTTCCGTTACCGGTTTATTGGTCATTGCGAGCCTCCTCGGCTTGGCTTTGAATGGCGGGCGCCCCCACCGACAGATTGGCGGCCAGAAACAGCGCCACAAACACCAGCATCACCACGAACCCCGCTTTAGCCATGACTGGCCTCCCGGGTCTTGGCTGCCAGTTCGCTCAGCTCGCGGCAGGTCGATACCAACCGCGGCTCATCATCCGGGCCGTCACCGTCCAGTGCTGGGCCAATTTCCTCCGCCAACCACTGGCGAACGGTAACCACCAACATCGCCAGCAGCGCCAGCCAGAGCAGCCCCAACAAACCAAACATCCATACCAGTTCCATCAACTCCTCCCCCTCCCGGTGGTGGCGTGGTGGGCGGCGCGATGGAGCGCCTGCCCGACAACATCGGCAGCCTGTTCGGCCACCGACTCAAATCCGAATTCCCCAATCAGGTGGAGCGCGGTCACCACGGGGATCTGCGCCTCCTTGGCCCGCTCCACCTCCTCGATGGTCAGCAGCGGCGCAAACCAGTTGCGGGTTGCCGTATGCTGGGCGTAGTAGTGCATCATGGCTGCGCCTCCTTCTCGACCAGCAGATCGTTAAGTTGCCGCACCCGATAATTCAGAAGCTGCATCTCACTCTTTTGACGATGAAAGTCATCATGGTAGCGGGCGAGCCTCTGTGCTTTCTGCTCAGCATCTCGGAGGCGTCTGTTCATAACCTCTGGATCGCCAATGCGGCTGAGAATATGGGCCAACATCTCCAGCTCGAGCTGATCATTCTTCCGGTGAGCCCACACCTGTTCAGCCCCTGGGCCGTTACGCCCCTGAAGCATGCAGACATGACCGGCCATCAACTTCACATGGCCGCGGCTGTTCACCAAGAGCAGGCCCCAACCATACGGCAGATCATCCAGTGTGATGATGCCTTCCTGGCACATGTAGTACCGATAGGTCCCCATCCCCAGAACCTCTCCATTACGGTGCGGCTTCTTGGCATCGGCAAGGAAGTCAGAACGAGAGACCTTCACCTCAACGAGAACCGAACCACCGTTGTAGCCCCAGCGGTAACCCCAAGCATCAGCTCGCTCACCGCCATAGAGGCCGCCAACCTCGATCATTGCTATCTGGCAGGCAGGCCCCTTGTTTCCAATTGGGCGCTTTAGCCACGCACAGGCAATCTCAGACAGCCGAGCGTGAGTCATCTGTTCGCTCATGACCCCACCCTCACCAGCTCCACCGCCCTACCACGGATCCGCGCCGCTTCCGCCCTCGCCTCCTCGGCACCATCAACCACCAGGTAATAACCGGCAGCGGTCTTCGCATCGGTAGTGCCCAGCGTCTCCAGCGAGTTCGACACCTCAAGATGGACCCGCTCCCCAACCCAGCCGCGCACCGGCGGATAGATGGCAACCCGGCAGAACTGCGCCTCACGCACATCACGCTCGGCGGTGGCATTGAATTGACTGCTCATCACTGCCCCCCCAGACAACCGATATTTGATTTCAGGATTGATGCCATCTGGGCTACAGAATCTTTGGTAATCACCTCCACGGCGGAAGGATCGCAGATATCCCCTTCGCCTGGCCGTGCCAAAATCATATCGAAGTGGTTATTGTTCCATGCCACAGTCCAGTACCAGCCTTGCGGAGCTTCTGGCACCTCGACGTCGAACTGGGAAGGCCACATTTTGTGCAAATTGTTTATTGCCGCACCGGCGATCACATCGTTCTTGTTGCTCATGACTAAATCCTCCCTGTCACTGTGACGCCTGCGCGGCGCTTATCGGATAAAATCGACTCCAGCTCTGCGGCTACGGCATCGTCAGTCACCAACTCATCAACCTTCCCCACCCGCAAATACACGCGAACCGTGGCCTCCATCTCACAAGCCCGAATCGAAATGGTGCGCCCTGTTTGAGCGGTAGGCTGGGCGGTCTGCATCATGCTTGTCATCAGCGCTTTTACTTCGGCAGGGCGGGGGGCGAACTGCCGATCGGCATCATCGGCCAGCTTGAGCACCGCTTCACGCACCAAACCGACAGGGAAGCCCTTGATGGTCAGGGCCCATGCCTTCGCAGTACCGGTGGCGTTGCTGTCCAGCTGGTTAGCACTGGCAGGCCAGTAAGCGATCATCATCGGGAACAGCTCGTTTGCCAGAAACAGGGTTAGCGGATCTGCAACAACGTGCTCGGCCTGCAGGGCACCCCGGTGAAGCACTGCCACCTCAGAGGATTGTGTTATCGTCATAGCCGACTCCTGAGTTCGCCATGATGGCCTGAGCGTGTTGTTGAGCAGCGGCAAGATTGCCGAGCGGTCGCTTGTTATGCAGCGGTGCCGCATTGCGCTTGGCAGTGAGCTGGTCCCACTTCTGGCGCAGCTTCTGCGGGGAGAGCACGTTGGCACACCAGAACGGATCCCGGCTCACCCAGTCGTACAGCTCGCAGATGTCGCTGTGGCTGCGCAGGTCCAGCTCGCGCATCAGGCGGATCACGTTGGCCCATTGCGGCCAGTTCGGCTCCAGTGCGGTCGGGTTAATCCGCTGCACCCGGGCAAACATCCACTGCGCGGTTTGCAGGTCTTCAGCGGTGCCCCATGCCTTGCCGCTCGGGGTCTGGATGGCGGCCTCTGGAATAACCCGGGTCTTGGGTTCGGTAGCGGGTTCAGCAGAAACAGGTTCGTCAGTGATGAGCTGCTCACCCTGCTGGTCGAAAGTCGCGCTAGCGAGTTGCGACGAAGAGTCTTTAAGATCTTTACTTGTTTTATTGTTTATATTGTTTAGAGCTTCGGCGTGAAACTCCGCGCCTAACTCCGCGCAATCAGATTGCGATACCACCTGCAACCCCATATCTGACGCGGCTTCAAACTCCGCGCCTAACTCCGCGCAATCGTGTTCTGAAACTCCGCGCTGATAAGGGTCGTAGTTGAGAACTGTTATCAGCGTGTAACCCTTGGTGCCCTGCTTGCTGGTGCGGGTGATCATGCCATCACGTTCGAATGCTTCCAAAGACCGGCGGGCACTATCCTCAGAGACGCCACAGGCTTCTCCAAGCGAACGAGCAGACCCAACCAGCTGGCCTCGATTCAGGGTGACGCGGTTGCCGTTAAAGGTATCAACGGTGCGCTCGTGCTGGACTTCTATCAGCAGGTGCAGCCATAGGGACTTGCGCTCAAGGTTACGGTAAAAAGTCGCATCCTTGATGCTCTTGTACAGCAGAACAAACCCGCTGCGGCGGTTCTCGGTCACGTTGCAACCTCGTTGAATTGGGGCGGCCGCATGGGCCGCCAGTCTGACTACCTCACCCATGGCGAACCTCCTGCAGGTGCTGCATCAGGCATTGCAGATGGCGCTGGGCCTGCTCGGCGGTCACCGGGATCTTGAGCCCGCTTTTCAGGCTGCCGTAGACCAGATAGGTGCCGCTGGTGCCATCGACCAGACGCGGCAGCACAGCGGGGATCACATTGCGACGGGTGGCACCGTTGCGGCGGCCACATGATTTGACAGGGCGGTGAGCGCGAGACCAGGCATTGATCTCTTCCAACTCAGCTTCATCCCAGACTTGCCCAATGGGCTGGATATCCGTATGATTTTCCATGTTCACATCTCCTAGTGATGTTTGAGCCGTGGCCCCGACTGTTAGCGCAGTGCGGGGCCGAATTGTATTTACTTGCCAGCAGAGACCGGCAGATTCCGCACGTTGGAGGCGGTAGTGCTGATCAGGCCAAGCACATGCTCTGCTGCTTGGGTGCCAATCCGCTCAATCTGGCTGTGCTCCACCCGGTCGATAACGCCGTCAGCTCTGGCGTCGTGAATGGCCTGCATCAACTTGCCGAACACCGCTTGCGCCAGCAGCACCTGTTCAACCAGGTCATCGTCGCTGACAACTCCAGCCGGTAGATCAACCAGCGCCTTGCCACGACTGGTGGCCCAAGCTTCCAAAATCCGGTTATCACCAGTGATCTCGGTTACTGCAACAGCCTCCCCCAGATTCAGGTGATGACTGTCGCACTCTGGGTTCATCTTGTTGGCCAACACCGTTTCACCCTTTCCCATCAGGCGGGCCAGCTCGCTGATGTTGTTGTCCTTGCCGAGCAAATAAGCAGCCAGCAGCACATCTGGACGTGAAACCCTTGGTTTACTTAACGTGGAACTTTCGGTTGTCTGTGTCATGATCACTCCATATCCTTCATGACGGAGATTAACTCGGAGCCGTTCCTGCTTAGTGGCAGTGATGACAATACCGAGATGCTAATACCTTGCTTGATCAGCTTAGGCAGCCAGCTTGTTGGAACTCGCCCCCTCGCACATGCGAGATGGACCGCCTGAGGCTTGATGCCAAGAACCTTGGCAAGGGCTGCCTTGTTTTTGAAGTGAGCGAGAAGAGTTTCCACAGGAACTTACCTATCTGAACATAACCGACAAAACAGTAACCGTTGGTGCGTGTTTTTGCAACTGAAAGTTCGAGTGCGAAATGGGGACAATAGAGGACCGAGAGATGGAACAGAGACAAGAAGAAATGGCTCGTTATGAGACCGATAAAATCGACTTCGCGCGAAGGCTCAATTTAGGTCTTGATGAGGCTGGCATTCCAAAACGTGGACGCCCAGCTCGTCTGCAAGAATTGCTCGCCAAGACACCATCCACTACTGATGTGCAAATCCCCTCACTCACAGCCATACGAAAGTGGTTAGAAGGTGACTCACTGCCGGAAGTAAAGCGGCTTGGAACCATCTCAAATATCATTGGAAAATCAGTGCAATGGCTGCTGACCGGCACAGATACCAATGTTGATGAAGCTGGCTTGGCCCTGGGGAATGTACCGCTGCTTTCATGGGTCCAGGCTGGGGCGTTCTGTAATAACGGCGATATTCCACTGCTCGAGCAGGTTGAAGAGTTCATCCCTAGCCCGGTGAAGGTTGGAAAAAGGGCATATGCGGTAAGAGTCCGTGGCGACTCGATGGTGTCAATGAATGGAGGCCGAAGTTATCCAGAAGGAACCATTTTGATTGTGGATCCAGATGCAGTTCCTGAGCACAATAAAAGAGTTATCGCTAGGATTGGTGATGAGACGACATTCAAGGAACTGGTAAACGATGCGGGCCATTGGTTCTTAAGACCACTTAACCCACAATTCCGAATGATTGAAGTAACTGAAGATGTGGTGATCTGCGGGGTAGTTCGCTGTGCGGTACAGCAAGAATAAGGGCACCACCCCGATATGGTGCCCTTTAATTTGAGATTTATGCCTCAACAAGTTCTCTGACTGTCTGTTCCTTTTTTAGCAAGCTGAGTGACTCGCGATACTCAGTGGCCTCTGCTTTCATTGTCCAGTGAATGTCACCCAAACCATGGCCTTCGATCGCTTTCTTAATATCGGCCAGCGGTAGGCGGAAAAACTCTTTTCTTGGATTCACTTTGTTGACAGAGTTTTCGTCGAATACTCGGTGCAAATCTTTCTCCAAGGATGGAGCATCATCACTGTAGATCATCGCATGAACATCAAAGTCGAATGGTACCGAAGCGTCACTCAGCTCCTTAATGCGATCGAGTGGCTCTAAACGCCGGGTCATGCCAACCTTGAAGACATTTTCACCGAAGCTACCAATGTTACTTATTACATAGACATGCCCCCTACGAGTCTGCTGAGCCATTGAGATCGCTCGCTGCCCTCTTGCCTCTGCCTCTTGAAGTTTCGCTTCAAGTTCAGCTAGTTGCGCCTCAAACAGCTGGCGCTGCTCATCATTTGCACCAGCCAGTTCTTGACGAGCCTTATCCAATGCTTTTTGTAACATTCGCTCTTCTTTTTCCGCTTCTTTGATGGCTTTCTCCATCTCACGCTGGGCCCGCTCCTCCTCCCTCATCTGCTCACGGATCTGGCGCTGTTCCTCACGCTCTTGCTGCTGAAGCTCATATGTAGCGACGGCCCATTTCAACTCATCAAGGCGAGCATCGAGATAAACCTGTTCAATTCTAGCTCCACGAAATGACATGCCGTTATGGTTCACCAAAGTAAATGCGTCAATGATCTCTTGCTTTATCTTCCCATAGTTGTCGACCTTAACCCTGCTAAGAGCAGAATCGACCTTCCCATTGAAAGCATCGACAACAAAATGGATAGCAAATTGACGGCGATATGAGTTGCTGTAATCGCAGTTACCTGCCTGGTTGCTCTGGATCAGGTGCCTAACATTTTTACGCGCAATCTTTAGTTGTTCACCGGCTTGCTTGTGACTATACGACTCAGCAAGTTCATCCAAAACACTTTGGTTCGGAATGATGTACTCATCACTGTAACCTTCAATTGCATTTTTCATTGCTTGAACAGTGCGCTCTAAAAACGCAGATAACTCTTTGTCTTTAGAAATTTTTTCATTTATTTCAAGGCTGCTTTTCTCCAGTTCAGCCATGATCTCAGCAACTTTGTCTTCAGCATTAATAACCAGCATTCTGGTGTACCGCTCTGCATCTTCAATTGGCTGCAGCTTCGCCTCCATCTCGGCATTTCGCACTGCCATCTTCACCAGTGCAGAGTCCGCATCCCTCAACTTTGCTTCAAGTAATCGCTTCCTTCGGTACAAGACAAATGCCAAGACATAGGGGCCGAAGAAAACCAGCAGCCCAATGAACACTTCCATAACCCACCCCAAGTAGTTGTTGTTAAACCGGATTCAAGCACCTCGTTTCAAGGTCTCATTCTAACCTCTTCGCTTGCTGCTAAAAAACACCATAAAAAAACACACACCAATGATTGACGAAACGCACACCATTGGTTACTGTATTTCTCGTAGACACACACCAGTTAAAACAAGTGCGAAAGACAACCCCAGCCGGAGGGCCAGCACAACACTGGCAGCGGTGGCAACAGACCGCTTGGGGATATAACACCGGCAACCGGGCTGATTCACCTCCCCGCTCTCCCCTTGAAAGGTGTAATGCGTGCCGACAAGGGTGACCGGAAAACAAAATCAGTGACCGGCTGGCAGCTGGAAAGACAGCGAAGTTAAAGCGAACAAAGCGAGTGGCGGGTCTGACTCCCCAGCCACCCACCCGGTGAAAGGCCGGGGCACAACTGGGATTGCATTCCTAACTGGACTTAGGGCGCCAAACAACACGCCCGAAAGACACACTTGAGCGAGTGCAATCCACAGTTGTGGTGAGGGCCATAAATGGCGAGGAATGCGCCCCATCGAATGAGATAGGGATACCGACCTGAAGAACTCCGTCTTGGTCGCGACCACCACAGCCAACCGATTTGACCACCCAAGGAGGTGATCATATCTCCCACCGCAGGGTTACGCGGTCGCCTGGTCACGCTGTGAAGCGCCACCCAGGCCCTCGCCGAGAGGCGACAGTTTCTAAATGGTAGGTCTGCCCGTGAGGGCGCACTGGTGCCGACAACAAGAACGGCTGACTCGCTGTGAAGCGCTCAGCCTCACCACAGGTGCAACGCATGTGGTTACTACTCCTGATGTTGATCTGGCTGCTCGGGCTGGCAGGACCAACAAGCAACACCAACCGTCACCTCCATGGCGGCGCCATCAAGGGCAGTTCCACCGCTCACGATGGCACAGGGCTCCAGGCCCTGCCAAACCAGCCCGACATGTTCTCTCCTGGCCCCGGCAACGGGGCCCTTATCCCACAAGCGATAGCGGCCCAACAGCGGGTCACGGCCTCCTATTGCCTGTCGCTTGTGTGATGAGACCAATTTCAGAGATAGCAGAGGCAGCCATGCACCCAAGCGAGTTCATTGCCAAGCACATCAAGGCAACGCTGGAGAAAGAGCAATTCCCCCCCATGCGATCTCGCTGGGCGTGGCTGAAGCCAAGCGCTATTTCGACCGGACACCCAGCTTTGCCAAAGGAAAGGTGTTCGATGAGTGCCTCAAGGCGGCCCGCGCAGTAGCAAGGATCGCGAAGAAGGCGGAATCGGCCAAGCAGGCCAAGCCCTGATCCGGGGTTCGGGTCGCAACGAGTGAGGAAAGACCATGAGACTGACCAACCAGATTAAACAGCAGATTGTCACAGCTGCCATCGCCAAGGCTGGCATTCCTGCAGAAGAAGAGGCGCTTCGCCTTCGCCGCGTTGATTGGGCAGAGGCTGTGCGGGTTGATTCTCTTGGTGGCAAGGAAGGTGCTGAGGCTGTCGATAATGCCATCGAGCAAATCAAGGTCATCATGGCAGCGCTGCCGGAGGGTGTCACTACCGGATACAACCCGATCAACATAGACAGCGATTTTTATCTGAACTGCGGCGGTATCAGCCTTCGCCCGCGCTTCAACGGTACCTTTGGTTATGACTCTTGCCATAAGACGGTAAAAAAGCCGTGCCGTCCATGCAAGTTAGCGGCAGATCATCCACTTGCCATCGAGTTTCACCAGCTTGAGCAGGATGCCAAGTCACTCAAGGAGAAGCGCGAGCACATCGAAAACAGCGTGGCTGCAGCGATGAGCGGCATCAACACCGATAACCAGCTTCTGAAAGTGTGGCCGGAAGCCGCCGAACTGATGCCGAAAGAGATTCAGAAGGTGCAACTGCCGGCAGTGCAAACTGCAGACCTGAACGAGCTCATCGGCCTGCCGAGCGAGAAGGAGGCGGCATGAACCACTACGCCAAAGCACTGGCAGAGCTCCAGCTCCAGCCTGACCACGAACTCAAGCAGATAGGCGACCAGTGGCAGACCCCAAAGGCGCTGGCCTGGGGCCTGTTCCACCACTTCGCGCCCACCCTGGGGCCGGTGGTGCTCGACATGTTCGCCGACGACTGCAACCACCTGGTGCCGAACTACTACGATGCGGCCGACAACGCCCTCACTCAGGAGCTGGCATCCGACCTGCGCCGCCTGGGTGGTGCAGCCTTCGGCAACCCGCCCTACTCCCGCCCATGCGTCGATGGTGAGGGCAACCACATCACCGGGATGGAGCCAATCCTCAACTTCTGCCGCGAGCAGCGGGCGCAGGGCGCCAAGATCATGCTGCTCATCAAGGCTGCTACCAGCGAAACATGGTGGCCGGAGGATGCCGACTTTATCCAGTTCATCAGCGGCCGCATCGCATTTGAGGTGCCGAGCTGGTACGTCCCGCGTGATCCGAAGAAGGACAAACCAAGCTCCAGCGGTTTCGCCTCCGCAGTGGTGATCTTCGATGCCAGCTGGCAGGGCGAGCGCCGCCCGGAAGCACGCCTGCGCCGTGACGACCTGATCACCACAGGCCAGATCCTCCTCGACATGATCCATCGCCAAGCTGTCGCGCTTAACGAAGAGGCAAGCCGGACTATTGCCAAGTCAGTCAATGCTGAGCCAGCCATGCTGCAAGACCAGCCAGCCGTAGCCAAGCCGGCTGAGTGGGAGCCTACGGTGGCAACCGATGACCAGACCAATGAGGCAACAGCTCAAGAGCAGGCTTTGTTGGAGTTTGAGGACAGTCGCCCAATTGACCTTGATCAGATTGAGCGGATCGCCTGTGGTAATGATGTTCAAAACATTGAGCCACTGAACGATTGGCAGCAACACCCTGCCATCAAATTCGTGATTTACCAGATTGACGAGGCTGACCTGCTCACGCCTGCCAACACCCGCCTGCTGGCCGGCTACATCAAGGGATTGCAAGCATCAGGGGCTGACAGCGAAAACACGCTCAGCCACGCCATTCAGATGGCAAAGCAAATGCTGAACCCTGAAGAAGAACAGCTCCAGCTCGCTATCGACAACGGGGAGGCCGCATGAGCTCTAAACGTTTGGCCGCGTTTGCTGATTCACTCGATATCAGCGCACAACTACGAAGCATTAGCGAAAGCGAGCCAGAGCATACAGCCTATTGGATGAGAGAGGCGGCCTGCCAAATTGAGGGGTTGTACGAACTGGTTAAAGAGATGTCCAAGGAAAAAAAGCCCCACAAATCAAAACCGGTACAGGAAAAACAAAACGGTATTCCATCTACAGGGTTCATTCGTCAGTCAGTGCTTTTAAAGCAACTCCCATTCTCTAAAACCACTTTGTGGCGGAATGTCAAACAGGGCTCTTTCCCCAAGCCTGTAAAGCTATCCGAGCGGGTTACCGCATGGCGGGCAGAAGATGTTCACAAATGGCTACATAAAAACATGGAGGCAGCATGAAGGCAATCGATCTGTTCTCTGGGTTGGGTGGCTGGTCTACCGGTGCCGTGATGGCTGGTTGCGAAGTGCTTTGGGCGGCCAACCACTGGCCGGAAGCCGTTCACTGGCACAGCGAGAACCACCCTGACACTCAGCACGTCTGCCAAGACCTGCACCAGGCCGACTGGACGCAAGTGCCGAGTCATGATCTGCTGCTAGCCTCGCCTTGCTGCCAAGGGCACAGCAAAGCGCGTGGCAAGGCAAGCGGTAACCCGCAGCATGATGCCAGCCGCTCAACAGCATGGGCCGTGGTCTCTGCCCTTGAGTTTCACCGGCCGCAAGCTGCCATCGTGGAGAACGTGCCGGAGTTCCTTGAGTGGCCGCTCTATCCGGCGTGGGCAGCAGCCATGCAGGCTCTCGGCTATGCCTTGGCGCCCCATGTAGTCAACTGCGCTGATCTCGGTGTTCCGCAGGAGCGGATCCGGATGTTCATCGTATGCACCCGCTCGGCAAACCCATTAACCCTGAACCTGCCAAAGCTGGAGCATGTTCCTGCGACTCAGTTCATTGACTTTGCCGCAGGGCGCTGGTCACCGATAGCCAAGCCAGGGCGAGCAGAGGCGACGCTGGAGCGAGTTGCCAACGGCAGAGCGGCCCACGGTGACCGATTCGTGATGAGCTACTACGGCAACACCCGCACCGGGCGAAGCATTGAGCGGCCGATTGGCACCATCACTACCCGCGATCGCTGGGCTGTCGTGGACGGTGACCGCATGCGGATGCTCACGGCAGAAGAAAACCTGCTGGCAATGAGCTTCCCGCGCGACATCAAGCGCCCAAGCAACCACCGGTTGACTGTTCACATGGCTGGCAACGCAGTTCCGCCACTGGCTGGAAAGCGAATCATCCAGGCACTGATGGAGGCCGCATGACCACCAACAGCCAGAAGCTAATCTGCAGCAAAGGCCTGAAGAAAGACCGCCCTGCGGCCGAGGCGCTCAAGCGGCGCCAGCAGAAGCGCAATGAAATCGAACTCCGCCAACTGGCAAGCCAGTATGGCATTGACCACGGGGAGATACAGTGATGAGCATCGTGCAGGACATAGCCGAGTGGATTCACGGCAGAGAAGGCGGGGCCATCAGTGCCGAAGTGGCCGCCGAGTTTTCCCTCACTGTCAGCGCGGCCAGCATTGTGATGGGGCAGATCCACATAGCACCTCGATTCGCTACCCGGGTTGAGCACTTCCGCCTTGTCGGAGATAACGGCCGTGGCCGCCACACTCGCCGCCTCTATGTGGATGCGGTAAAGCCGCCGCAGTGGCGCAAGACCCCTGTGATAGGCACTTGCGGTGGCCAGGTGGTCCGGTTTGACAGTATCTACGAAGCCGAGGCTAAGGGCGGTTTTGTCCGGGTTGCCATCACCCGCTGCCTTGCCGGCCAGCAGGATAAACACGGCGGGTACAGTTGGCAGATAGACACTACCAAAGGAGCAAGCAGATGCACCGCTACAGCTACACCCTGAACGCCGCGACAGAACTGGGCTCTGCGCCGGATCGCCTGACCGGCACCATCGAGGCGCACCACCCGATGACCCATCAACAGATCAGGCTGGCCGCCATCGACAAGGCCCCAGCCCAGTATCTCAATTTCAACGAGCTGGAGTACCGGGAGGAAGCCAGTGAATAGCAGACAACGGAGAAAGCAGGCCGCCGCAGAGCACCAGCTCAAACGAGAGGAGCATCAGCGAAAGCTGCAAGCCATGCGCAACGGTCCACCGCCGCGCAACCTGCGCACCTCTCTTGTCATGTGCGCCATGGTCGCAGCGCTGAGCTCGGCCCCGGCAATAGCTATCAGCGAGCAACAATGGAAACTGAAAAAGCGAAAGGCGTAGCCATCCTGGTGATCGCCACAGTGATACTGGCCACCCTGGCCGCGATGTAACAGATAACAACTGTCCGGGAGGACACGATGAGCACCAAACTCCACCAACGCAATTACCGCGATGATATGGCTCAAGCCATCCAGCAAGAGCAGTCAGGCAACTTTGCCGATGCGGCGCTCTCCTACAAGAAGGCCCAGCACCACGCCGCCAGCGCCAATATGCTGAGCAAGGCCAAGTTCGCCATGGCCCGCCGCATTCGCTGCCTCAAGAGCGCCAAAGATCCAGAGTGGCGCCAGGTAAACGAGAAGTTCCAGCAACTCCACCAGACGCTGGAGGCTCGCTGATGGCCAGTCGTGGTATCAACAAAGTCATCCTGATAGGCAATCTCGGTCAGGATCCGGAAGTGCGCTACATGCCGAGCGGCGGTGCTGTGACCAACATTACTCTGGCTACCTCCGAAACCTGGCGCGACAAGCAGACCGGTGAGCAGAAGGAGCGCACCGAGTGGCACCGCGTAGTGTTCATGGGCATTCTGGCTGAAGTGGCAGGTAAGCACCTGAAGAAAGGCTCCCAGGTCTATGTGGAAGGCAAACTGCAGACCCGCAAATGGCAGGACCAGAGCGGCCAGGAACGCTACACCACCGAGGTGCTGGTCGATAGCTTCACCGGCGTGATGCAGATGCTTGGCGGCAGGCCGCAGGGTACCGGCCAGCAGCAGGCGCCCGCCTCGCAGCCACAGGGCGGATATGGACGACCACCCCAGCAGCCAGCCCAGCACAACCAGAACTACAACGAGCCGCCACCCCAGTTTGACGACGATATCCCGTTCTTTAGATTCGCAGGTCACCCATCGCTGATGAACTGCATCTGAGGCAAGACAGAACAACCGGCGGCTCTCGCAGCCGCCCTTCTCGCCGTGAGGCGTAAGGATTGAAGATGAACACCGTATTTTTGCTGATGGCCCAGTTCAACGCCGCCACCATCCCGCTCTCCCAGATCGCCGAAAGCCTCCTCGGACTGAAGCCGGCAACCGCAGAAACTCACGCCAGAACGGGCCGCCTCCCCTTCCCGACTTTCAGGATGGGAGAGAGCCAAAAAAGCCCCCGTCTGGTACACGTAAAAGACCTCGCCGAATTCATCGACAACCGCCGAAAAGAGGCTTCGGAAGAGTACGCTCACTGCCAATAAACCGCCCTCGAGGCGGTTTTATTTTGGGATATTTTCGTTGATTTCGTGGTGCATCAGGACACCAATAGTACACCACAAACGCCACAAGCCTGATGATTTAAGGCCTGTCGATCCTATCCAGCATGGGGGCGATGGAAAAACGCTGCGCCTGCATAAAAATCATCCGGGTTGGCTAAAGAAAGGGGCGGATTTTATCACAACGTGAAGCAGCCCCAGAAAATGAATTTTGTCGCCGCGCCATGCGAGGCCCTGTGATAGTATCCGGCTAATAGAAAGGGTATCTGCGCGATCATGAATCAAGACCAACTTTTACAACGAGCCGAGCGACTCTGTATACAGCGAGGGATCCGCTTCACCCCGACCCGACGTCAGGTATTTCGCCTGCTGGCGGCACACGGCAACGCCATCAGCGCCTATGATTTGTTGGCCCAGCTGCAACAAACCGAAGCCAATGCCAAGCCGCCAACCGTCTATCGTGCACTCGATTTTTTGCTCGAACAGGGCTTTGCTCACAAGGTGGAATCTCTCAACGCGTTTATCTTCTGCTGCCACTTCGATCACGCTCACCCGATGCAGTTGTTGATCTGCGACGAGTGCGGGGATGTAGTCGAGCTTCACGATACGGCGATCGATAGCGCGTTTTCCGAGCAGGCCCACTTGCATGGTTTTACTATTACCAATAAGACGATAGAGGCACATGGCCAATGTGCCCGTTGTACGCCCACTGTAGGAAGTCATCATGAAGGCTGATTTTGTAAATCCGTTCCTGCTATCCCTGCTCAATGTGCTCTCGACCATGGCACAGCTGGAACTCAAACCGGGCAAACCGAAACGCAAGATGGATGAGCTGGCGCGCGGCGACGTCTCCGGCCTGATCGGCATGGTCGGCCCGCAGACCCGTGGCTCCCTCTCCATCAGCTTCGAGAAGGGGCTGGCGCTGGAGATCATGCGCCGCATGCTGGGGGAAGCTCCCGCCAACATCAACGAAGAGGTGACCGACATGGTCGGTGAAATCACCAACATGGTGACCGGCGGTGCAAAGCGGATGCTGGGCGAGAAGGGCTACGAGTTTGACATGGCGACCCCCATCATCGTCTCCGGCCCCAACCACACCATTACCCACCGTGCCGATGGCACCAAGATCATGATGCCGTTCGAATCGGATTTCGGTCGCGCCACTATCGAAATCTGCTTCGAGTAACCCTATGTGGAAAGCATTGAAATGGATTTTCATCTGCTGGGCCCTGCTGTTGATCCTGTCGGACATTCAGATCAGCACCTCCCTCTACAAGTACGAAGATAACCGGGTGCTTATCAACTTCCCGCGCTGGGAATCCAAGCAGCCTTGGGGCACCTTCGAGTGGCATGCCGGACGGGTAGAAACCCACTGGTATGGTCTGGAGGGAAAACCCAAGCCAAAAGGCCCGCAAATCTGATCCTGTAACTGCTACAGCAGAAACAGAAGAGGCCAGCAGATGCTGGCCTCTTTGCTATCTCGTTGTTTCTGAATCAAGCCGCTTCGGCCGCCAGCTTACCGCTTGGTCGCATCAAGATGCCGACGATGCAGGCCAACAGAGTCGGCAGCAGCCAGGCAAGTCCCTTGTCGAACAGCGGCAGGAAGGCAAAGCCGTCCATCGACATCCCGGCAGCCCCCAGCCCATCGAGGCAACCAAACAGAAAGGCGACCGTCAGCACGCCGCGAAACGCCAGCCGTGGCTGGGCAAACCATCCCTTGAGGAAGGTCACCAGCACCAGCGCGATGGCAACCGGATAGATGGCCACCAGCACCGGAATCGAGAGGCCGATCAGCTCGCTCAGCCCCACATTGGCCACCACTGCACAGAGCGCCCCCAGCAGCATGACCCAGTTGCGATAGGCCCAACCTGTCAGGCCATGGAAGTAGTCGGCACCGGCACAGAGCAGGCCGACCGCACTGGTAAAACAGGCCAAGGTGATGATGGCAGCCAGAATAAACTGACCCGGTTGACCAAACAGACTCAGGACGTAAGCATTGACGATGGCCCCACCATTGCTGATATCGCTCGCCACCCCACCGGCGCTGTTGCCTAGCTGAAAGAGCGAGACATACACCGCCGACAACCCGACCGCCGAGATCAAGCCTGCAATGGTCAGATATTTGAACTGGCTGCGATAATCCTCGATCCCCTCCTGGCGCAGCAACCCGATGATCAGGGCGCCAAACATCAGGGAGGCCAGGGTATCCATGGTGTTGTACCCCTCCAGCATTCCTTTGGTAAGAGCCGCATCTATGTACTCACCGCTGGCATCTGGCATGGTGCCCTGCGGCGTCATAAAGACCCCGACCGCCAGAATAAGCAGCATCGCCATCAGGGCTGGGGTCAGATACTTGCCGACCGCATCGAGCAGTTTGCCCCGATCGAGCGCCACCAGGATCACCAGCGCAAAGAAACTCAAGGTGTAGATCAGCAGCCCCTCATGACCGGCATCGCCGAGCCAGGGCTTGAGCCCCATCTCGTAGGCGACCAGACCGGTGCGGGGAATGGCAAAGGCGGGCCCCATGATGATATAGATGGCGATGGCCAGCGCTGTCGCCGCCCCGGCGGGCAGATAGCGGGTCATTCCGGTCCAGCCACTCGCGCCGCCCCCCGAACTCCCCTTGGCCACCGCAATCAGGGTGATCAGCGGCAAACCCACCGCCGTCAGCAAAAAGCCGCACATGGCGGCCAGCAGATGCTCACCGGCCATAAAACCGGCCAGCGGCGGAAAAATGATATTGCCTGCCCCCAGATAGAAGGCAAACGTCATAAACCCCAATCCGAATACGTCGAACAACTTCAATGATTTCGTCAAACTCAACCTCATCTGCCTTATCAGCTTGTTATTGATTGCACCCACTGCCTGGCAAATAACCGGTAACAATACCTCTCGCCCCCACACGGCCCGCTGACCGGATGAGGCGCACCACCATTAGCATAAAGAAGAGGAGTTCGATCTCAATCACCAATTAATATCTTGAAACAATTTACCGCTGCAGAATTAATCACCGAACAACTTCGCGCTCCATAAACAGGTGTCACACCTGGCGTATGGGAGGCAAGAAGAGGGAAACCGGTTATAGCGGCAAAATACGGCTGCTCAGATGCAATCTGTGTACAGTGACAATTACGGCAGTGCAAAGCGAGGCGAGAAGCGAGGCTCACAGAAAATAAAAGAGCCTGCACGGGGCAGGCTCTTGGCACTATCAGATCGGGTGTGATCAGGCCGCTTCGGCAGCCATCTCGGTCGGACGCACCATCACGCCAACTACGCAGGCCAGCAGGGTCGGCATCAGCCAGGCGAGGCCCTTGTCGAACAGCGGCAGGAAGGCAAACGCATCCATCTTCATACCGGCAGCACCCAGACCATCCAGGCAACCGAACAGGAAGGCAACCATCAACACGCCACGGAACACCAGACGGGGACGGCCGAAGTAACCTTTCAGGAAGGTGACCAGCACCAGCGCCACGGCAACCGGATAGATGGCAACCAGCACAGGAATGGAGAGGCTGATCAACTGGCTCAGGCCCACGTTGGCCACCACGGCACAGATAACGCCCAGCAACACCACCAGCTTCTTGTAAGCCATGCCGGTCAGATTGTGGAAGAAATCAGAGCAGGCAGAGATCAGGCCCACGGCAGTGGTGAAGCAAGCCAGAGTGATGATGGCCGCCAGAATGAACTGACCCGGCTGACCAAACAGGCTAAGTACGTAAGCGTTGACGATGGCGCCACCATTGCTGACATCGGTCGCCACACCGGCTGCAGTGTTACCCAGCTGGAACAGGGAGACGTACACCACGCTCAGACCAACGGCAGAGATGAGGCCGGCAATGGCCAGATACTTGAACTGGCTCTTGTAATCGTTGATGCCTTTCTGGCGCAGTAGATCGACGATCAGGGCGCCAAACATTAGGGACGCCAGGGTGTCCATGGTGTTGTAGCCTTCCAGGATCCCTTTGACGAAGGGGCTGTTCTGATAGTCACCGGACGCATCAGGCATGGAGCCTTGCGGCGCAACAAATACCCCGATCGCCAGAGTCAGCAGCAGCAGCATCAGTACCGGAGTCAGGTATTTGCCGATGGCGTCCATCAGCTTGCCCTGGTTCATGGAGACCAGAATGGCCACACCAAAGAAGATCACGGTATAGGCAGCCAGACCCGCTTGCCCCATATCACCGATGAACGGCTTGAGGCCCATCTCGTAGGCAACCAGACCGGTACGGGGCGCGGCAAAGGCCGGGCCTATGATGATATAGATGGCAACGGCCAGCGCAGTCGCAACACCGGCAGGCAGCAGCTTGGTCATGCCAGCCCAGCCGTTACCGGCTTTCGCCACGGCCAGAATGGTCACCAGAGGCAGGCCCACGGCAGTGACCAGGAAGCCAAACATCGCCAGGGAGAGGTGCTCACCAGCCATGTAACCGGCCAACGGCGGGAAAATGATGTTACCGGCGCCCAGATAGAAGGCGAAGGTCATAAACCCTAATCCGAGTACATCGGACAATGTGAGTGATTTCGTCAAGTTCAACCTCGTCTGTCTTGTAAATTATTGCTTGTTATAGTTTTTATCGGTCGCTGACCGGGTGTGTTCAGGGGGTATAAAAAAAGAGCCCCGCATGTTTTTTCATCGCAACCAGTGGTTTTAGCTGGTCTGGAGCGGGCGCTCGATCTGGAACCAGCATAATGGCGTGAAAAAATAGTTCAAGACGAAATTTACATCTTCAAATAGAAGGGGTTGGTCAGTTGGATATATCTGTCGGAATAGGCCCCATCAGCAGAATGGATCACAATTTCGCCCCTCTCACACCTGTTTAATCCTCTGCCAAGTAGCAATAAAACACGATTTGCCTCTTTACCCTCTCTGGTGATAACAGCTGTATAACAAATGCCATGCAGATCATAATTCGCCGAAATGCATAAAATTTCATCGGCCATCGCCGTCGGCAGCACCAGCGCCACCTGCCCGTTCGGGCTCAGCAAACGATCGCAGGCCGCCAGTAATGCGTGGCTGTCGAGGGCACCGGTATGGCGGGCCAACGCCCGCGCCGGATCGCTAAATGACTGGCCTGCCACGAAATAGGGAGGATTGGAGACGACAAGATCGTAAGGGTCGGCCTGATAATCCTGAATGGCACTCTCTATGACGGTCACCCGATCGGCCCAGGGAGAAGCAGCCGCATTCTCCCGCGCCTGACTGGCCGCATTAATATCCAGCTCGACCGCATCAAGACGGCAGTCAGATCTGCTGCGCTGGGCCAGCATCAGGGCGATCAGGCCGCTGCCGGTGCCGATATCGAGCACTCGACGCGCCTGTTCGACCGGCGCCCAGGCACCGAGCAAAATGCCATCGGTGCCCACCTTCATGGCGCAGCGATCGTGATTGATATGGAACTGTTTGAAGGTAAATCCGCGACTACGTCCCATCTGGCCCCCGTCATCTGCAAAAATGGTGGGCGATTATAGCGGCTAAGACACACTCACCAATAGGAGCCGACGAGATAATCGCCTATAATCTGCCGTTTCCTTAATGACCGAGTATTGCCATGAGCCAGTCCTTTGATGATTTCGACCTGCACCCAGCCCTCAACCGGGCCTTGGCCGAGATGGGATTCACCCGCCCCACCACCATCCAGCAGATGGTGCTGGAGCCAGCCCTGGACGGCCGCGATATTCTGGCATCCGCTCCGACCGGTACCGGCAAGACTGCCTCCTTCCTGCTGCCGGCACTCCAGCACCTGCTGGACTTCCCGCGCCGCAAGCCGGGCCCCTGCCGCATGCTGATCCTGACCCCGACCCGCGAGCTGGCGCTGCAGGTGACCGCCCACGCCAAGGCGCTGGCGGCTCACACCAACCTCAGCATCGAGACCATCATCGGCGGCGTCAGCCATGAAGAGCAGCTGCCTGCCCTGACCAAAACCACCGACATCGTGGTGGCCACCCCGGGCCGTCTGCTCGAATACATCGAGAAAGAGGAGTTCGAGAGCCACGACATCGAAGTGCTGGTGCTGGATGAAGCGGACCGCATGCTGGACATGGGCTTTATCAAGGATGTGAACCGCATCGTGGAAGAGGCGCGCTACCGCAAGCACACCATGCTCTTCTCCGCCACCCTGGAAGGGGCAGGCCTTGAGAAGTTCGCCAACGAGATCCTCAAGGATCCGGTGGAGCTGCACGCCGAGCCGCCCCGCAGCGAACGTCGCCCCATTACCCAGTGGATCCATCTGGCTGATGACGCCGCCCACAAGCTGGCGCTGCTGACCCATATCCTGAAAGATCCGGAAACCCAGAAAGCCATCATCTTCGTCAAGACCCGCGAGCGTCTGGCGGAGCTCTCCGGCCAGCTGCAGGCTGCAGGTATCTCCTGCGCCTGGATCCGTGGCGAGATGGAGCAGAGCAAGCGTATCGAGTCGATCCGCAAGTTCCACGAAGGGGAAGTACCCTTCCTGATCGCCACCGACGTCGCCGCCCGCGGCATCGACCTGCCGAACGTCAGCCATGTCATCAACTACGACATGCCCTACGGCGCAGACGTTTACGTCCACCGTATTGGCCGTACCGGCCGCGCTGGCAACCGTGGCTGTGCCATCAGCCTGGTGGAAGCCCACGACATGGCGATGGTCGCCAAGATCGAACGCTACACCGAGGAGCGCCTCAAGCGCCGGGTGATCGACGAGCTGCGCCCGAAACACAAGGAAGCGCGGGTACCGGTGAAGAAGAAAAAGCCGGTCGACAAGAAGAAGTCCGCCAAGAAGAAAAAGAAGAAGTGATCGCTGAGCGATAAAGAGAAGGGCCATCCCGCGGGATGGCCCTTCTGCATTCTGAATCACTCTGACGAGTGGTTATGCCACCACTCTGCGCATTCCCATATGGGGGATATCATCTTCGAGATAGCCTTCCCCTTCCGCCACAAAACCGTGTTGGCCATAGAAGCCCTGCAGATGGGCCTGCGCCCCCAGCCAGATGCTGTGGGTCGGCCAGCGCGCCTCGCACGCCTTGACCGCCTCGCCGATCAGCTTATGACCGAGACCGCCGCCACGCGCCTTGGGTGAGGTCACCACCCGGCCGATGGCGGCGCCGCTCTCATCGCCGATGCCGGGCGCCATAATCCGCGCGTAAGCAGCAAGCTGGTCGCCCTGATAGCCGAGCAGGTGCCAGACCCCATCGCGGCGATCCAGCCCGTCCAGATCCTGAAAGGGGCAGGTCTGCTCCACCACGAACACCTCGGCCCGCAGCGCCAGCAACTCATACAACTCGTCAGTGGTCAGTTCAGACCAGGGTTTCAGGATCCAGTTCATCGGCAACTCCTTATCAGTTCGGCCTGCCAGCATAATAGTGGCGCCAGCGCCCTGCATTAACCTTTGTTAAGTTCTTTCAGCCGTTTGCGAATGCGGCTCAGACTGATGGGAGTGATACCGAGATAGACGGCGATCTGGTGATCCGGCACTCTGGCATCAAGCGCGGGAAAGCTGTCCAGAAAGTGCTGATAGCGCGCCTGCGGGCTGCCGGTCAGCAGCAACTGCTCCTTCTCCTCCTTGATGCGCAGCTGCACCTCCAGCAGGTGCTGGTACCAGTGCGGCCAGCCAGGCAGCTGGCGCAGGTCAGCCAGACTGAACAGCTGCAAACGGCAGGGTTCCAGCGCCTCCACGCTGTAGCGGGCCGGCTCGCCACTGAGCAGGTGGTGAAAGTCGAGAAACTCGTCCCCCTCCCAGTAGAACTCCTTGATGTACTCGCGGCCATCCTCCAGCACCAGCTTGGCCCGCAGCAGCCCCTGCTCCACCCTGACCAGGAGGTCCGGGCTGTCGCCGGCGTGCCAGAGGCAGCTTTTCGGGCTGAGGGTCAGCGGGCGGGCAAAAGAGAGGAGGCGCGCGGCCTCCTCTTTATCTGCGACCAGCGCCCAATCGAAGGGGGGTCTGTCAGTCAACATGATTAACCGCGACGCTGACGCACGGCTTCAAACAGGCAAACGCCGGTTGCCACCGAGACGTTGAGGCTGGATACCGCCCCTGCCATCGGGATGCTCACCAGCTCGTCGCAATGTTCGCGGGTCAGGCGACGCATACCTTTACCTTCGGCACCCATCACCAGCGCCATCGGGCCGGTCAGTTTGGCCTGATAGAGGTCGTGATCGGCCTCGCCAGCGGTGCCGACAATCCAGACGCCGCGCTCCTGCAATTCGCGCAGGGTGCGGGCCAGGTTGGTGACCTGAATGAGCGGCACCACTTCGGCCGCGCCACAGGCAACCTTGCGCACGATCGGGGTGAGACCCGTGGCCTTGTCCCGCGGCACGATGACAGCATGAGCCCCGGCAGCATCGGCGCTGCGCAGGCAGGCGCCGAGGTTGTGCGGGTCAGTAACGCCATCCAGCACCAGCAGGAAGGGCTGGTTCTGTTGTGCCGCCAACTCATCCAGCAGGCTGGCCAGATCGTGCTCGGCGAGCTTCGGCGCCTCTTTCACCCGGGCCATGATGCCCTGGTGATTGTTGCCTTCCGCTTTGTCATCAAGGGTCTTGCGGTTCACGCTCTGCACCTTGAGACCGAGGGATTCCAGCTCGGTCAGCAGGGGTTGCAGCCGGTCGTCATCCCGCCCTTTCAGCGCCCATACCTCGATGAAACGCTCCGGGGTGCGCTCCAGCAGCGCGGTGACAGCGTGAATGCCGTAGATCAGTTCAGTACTCATTTAGTGCTCTTGGCCTTATCGCGAGCCTTTTTGCTCGGTCGTCTGTTGCTGGGTTTGGCGCGGCCACCCTTGTCGGATTTGCCGTGATCCTTGCCCTCTTTACGTTTTTCGTGGCGCTGGGCGCTCTTGGCCTTCTCTTTCTTGATCTCGGCCTGCTTGCGCGCCATCTCTTTGGCGTTCTTGCCGGTGGCCTTGAGCGGCTCTTCCACCATCACGAAGTCGATCTTGCGATCATCCAGATTCACGCCCATCACCTTGACCCGCACCTTGTCACCCAGACGGTAGCGACGGCGGAAGTTCTCGCCAATCAGCTGCATGTGCAGGGGATCAAACTGGTAGTAGTCGTTGGTGAGGGTGCTGACGTGCACCAGACCGTCGATGTGGATCTCCGCCAGACGCACGAAGAAGCCAAAGCCGGTGACGCTGGCGATAACGCCGTCAAACTCGTCACCCACGTGATCCAGCATGTACTCGCACTTGAGCCAGTCGGCCACGTCGCGGGTCGCATCGTCGGCACGGCGCTCGGTCATGGAGCAGTGCTCGCCCATCGGGTCCACTTCCTCCAGCTGGTAGTGATAACCACCGCTCGGGGTCCACTTGTGGCGCAGATTGCCCTGCTGCTCCTTGGCGGTCTGATACTTGATCGCCCGGTGCAGGATTAGGTCGGGGTAGCGACGGATTGGCGAGGTGAAGTGCGCGTAGGACTTCAACGCCAGACCGAAGTGACCGATGTTGTCGGCCTGATAGATGGCCTGACGCATGGAGCGCAGCAGCATGGTGGAGAGCAGCTCCGCATCCGGGCGCCCTTCAAACTTGGCAGCCAGCTCGGCAAAGTCTTTCGGCTCGGGCTCGAGGCCGCCTTTGAGCTCCAGACCCAGTTCGGCCAGGAAGTCACGGAAACCGGTCAGACGTTCTTCGCCTGGACGGTCGTGCACCCGGAACAGGGCAAAGGCTTCGTTCTTCTCGATATAACGAGCAGCAGCCACGTTCGCCTGGATCATGCACTCTTCGATGATCTTGTGGGCATCGTTGCGCACCAGTGGCACGATGCGGTCGATCTTGCGCTGGGCGTTGAAGATGAAGCGGGTCTCCTCGCTCTCGAACTCCACCGCACCGCGCTGATGGCGGGCATGCTTGAGCGCCTTGTAGAGATTGTTCAGCTCCTCGATATGGCCCACCAGCGGATCATACTGCTGGCGCAGCTTGGGATCGCCATCGAGGATCGCCGCCACCTTGGTGTAGGTGAGACGGGCGTGAGAGTTCATTACCGCTTCGTAGAACTTGTAGCCGGACATGCGGCCAGCGGCCGAGATGGTCATCTCGCACACCATGCAGAGACGGTCAACTTGCGGGTTCAGGGAACACAAGCCGTTGGAGAGCACCTCCGGCAGCATGGGCACCACGAACTCGGGGAAGTAGACGGAGTTGCCGCGCTGATACGCTTCGGCATCCAGCGCCGTGCCGGGCTTCACGTAAGCGGAGACGTCAGCAATGGCCACCCACAGGCGCCAGCCGCCACCACGCTTGGCTTCACAGAAGACGGCGTCATCGAAGTCACGGGCATCTTCCCCGTCGATGGTCACCAGTGGCAGAGCGCGCAGATCGATGCGGCCCTCTTTGGCTTTCTCCGGCACCTGCTCGCCGAGACCGGCAACCTCTTTGGTCACCTCTTCCGGCCAGGTGTGCGGGATACCGTGGGTACGCAGGGCAATTTCGATCTCCATGCCCGGCGCCATATTCTCGCCCAGCACTTCCAGTACGGTGCCGACGGCATTGATGCGGGAGGTGGCGCGCTGATTGATGCGCACAACCACGACCTGGCTCTGGCGAGCCCCTTTGTTTTCCCCTTCCGGGATGATGATGTCCTGGCCGATACGGCTGTCATCCGGCACCACGAAACCAACGCCATTCTCGACGAAGTAACGGCCGACAATGTCTGCCTCACGGGACTTGAGCAGGCGCACCAGACGCGCTTCCTGACGACCCTTGCGGTCGATCTCGGTCGGCTGAACCAGCACGTAATCGCCATGCATCAGGCGTTGCATCTCTCGGTTGTTCAGATACAGATCCGGACCACCACCTTCCGGACGCAGAAAACCGAAACCATCCTTGTGGCCGATTACATAACCTTTGACCAGATTCAGGCGATCCGGCAGGGCATAACATTGGTTGCGAGTGAATACCAGTTGTCCATCACGCTCCATGGCGCGCAGACGACGACGCAAGGCTTCCAACGGCTCTTCATCTTTCAGCTTGAGGACCTTGGCCAACTCTTCACGGGACATGGGCTTTTCATGGCCCTTGATGAGTTCCAGGATCAACTCGCGACTGGCGATGGGGTTATCGTATTTTTCGGCCTCGCGTTCGAGGAAAGGATCTTTTTGAGACATAAGCAGGCCTTAGGGTAGGTGGTAACGGTGCCATTATATCGGAGGGGGGGGCGAATGGCATCCATCGGCTGCCTTTTGGCCAATCTCTCTGTCATACTATCTTCAGTTCGCTGGCATGATGAGACACAGAACTCATGAGTAAGGACACATTTGCCCAATCCGCCGCCTATCTCAAACAGGCGGTCCCCTTGATGATCAAGTACCAGATCCCCACGACGCCGGACAATTACCACCTGTGGTACAACTATGTCTCGGCCAGCATGCCCGAGCTCAACCAGGCGATCGATCAGGCAGTCAAAATGCAGGGAACCTGCTCGCTCACCACCTGCGAGCGACTCTATCACCAGTATCTGGCCGCTCAGGATGAGAAGCAGATGGAGGCGATGAAACTGAGCCTCGCCGCCATGGCCAACGAGCTCGGCCACTCCATGCAGGACGCCATCTCCGATACCGGCATGTTTCAGGAGATGCTCGACAAGAGTTTTGACAAGCTCAGCCGCATTGATGACGAGGGCTTCAGCCTGGAAGACACCATGGGGATCCTGCGAGAGCTGGTGCGCGAATCGCGGGATGTGCGCATGTCCACCATGCACTTTCGCAACCAGCTCAGCAATGCGGAGAAAGAGATCAAGGAGCTGCGGGCCGCGCTCAACGAGACACGCAAACTGGCCAACGAGGATGCCCTCACCAACCTGCTCAACCGCCGCGCCTTCGATCTGGAGCTGGAAGGATTGATCCGCAGCCAGCACCCCTTCTCGCTGATCCTCGCCGATATCGATCGCTTCAAGAACTTCAACGACGAATATGGGCACCTGCTCGGCGATCAGGTACTGCGCGCCTTCAGCAAACGGCTGCGCGATGCCTGCAAGGAGGGGGTCACCGCCTATCGGCTGGGTGGGGAGGAGTTCGCTATGCTGGTCCCCCATCGCTCGCTGGCGTTGGCCAGACAGATGGCGGAGAGCATGCGCCGCGCCATCGAGCGGATGTCGATTCTGGATCGCAAATCGGGCCGCCGCATCGACCACATCACAGCCTCGTTTGGCGTGGGCGAGTTCAACGGTCAGGAGAGCGCAGACTGTCTGGTCGAACGTACCGACAAGCTGCTCTACAAGGCCAAGGAGCTGGGACGCAACCGGGTGATGCCGCTCCCTTCCTGATTTAGTCCCCTGCCCGACCGCAATGCCAATGTAAAAAGCCAGTCAGATCAACTGACTGGCTTTTTGGTCTCTCTTGCTCCGACAGGGGCTGTTCATTCCAGCCCCAGTGGAACTCTGCTCAGTGTGAAGGATTACTCCTGCACCTCGCTGACACCTTCGACTTTCACATCAACACGACGATCCGGAGCCAGACAGACGATCAGCTCACGCTTGGACTTGCTGACGCAGCTGTCGCCGGTAACCGGTGAAGATTTACCACGCCCTTCCACATTGATCTTGGCGGCCGGGATCCCTTTACCAACCAGATAGTTGGCAACGGTCTGGGCACGCTGTTCGGAGAGCTTCTGGTTGTAGGCATCAGAACCGATACGGTCGGTGTGACCAATTACGGTTGCCACGCCATCTTTGGGTCGTGCTTCTTCAATCTGGCTATAGAGGCTATCCAATGCCTGACTGGCCTCTGGCTTGAGAGTCGCCTTGTTGAAGTCAAACAGCACATCGGAGCTCAGGGTGAACTGCTTCTCAACCATCACAGGTGCAGGAGCAGGTTCCGGAGCCGGGGCGGGCGCCACAGGGGCAACCTGACCAAAGCGATAAACCGCAGCCAGCGAGAGCAGGCCGTTATCCATTCTCAGACCGGTATCATCGCGGCTGCCATACGGGGTGGTGTACTGGTACTCCAGGCGAGCGGCCCAGTCGAGATTGAACGCATACTCGGCACCCAGTGCACCGACCATGACAAAGCGGCTGTCATCTTTGTAGACATCGCTCTTGGTATCAGCCCAGCCATAACCGCCACCGACACGACCATACAGATCCAGATTATCGGTAACCGGGAAACCCAGTTTCAGGGTCAGTTGAGCCAGCTGTGCTTTTACTTCATCACTGAAAGCGCCTGCCGCCGTAGTGGCATCGTATTTGTAATTGCCCAGATAGTCGTAACCCAGCTCCAGCCCCAGATTCTGGTTGATCTGATAACCGCCAAACACGCCTGCACCCAAGGCATCGTTGGTCTCATTGCCAAGGGTCAGGGCATTGCTTTCATCAATGCCGTAGAAGTTGGACCAACCCAGTTTGGCACCGCCATACCAGGTGTTGTCTTGACCGGCAGCCTGGGCATTGGCCGCCAGCAAGCCGGTAACCAGCAAGGTAATCAATGATTTTTTCATGTTTGAGCCTCTGCAACTTTATGTAGGAGGAGGTTGATTGATATCACCTCGTCTTATAGGTGCAACCACCCAAAAGCGATCGCAGCATATCAACGTTAGCCTATTTTCAAGTCACTGATATCAATTAACAAAAAACACTCTAACGCAACCACGTTACAAAAACAGCAACAAACGTTTGTTATTTGAACTGAATGTGACGCAAAAAGACGCACAGATGAGGGCTGAAAGGGAAAAAAGGCCAGCAAGATGCTGGCCCGAAGCGATATCAGTGACGAACAAACTCGTAGTGCTGATCGATAAAGTCAGCAACACGCTGGCTCAATACCTTGTGCACCGTCTTGGTCGGATGCACCTGATCCCAGAACATATGCTCATCGCAGTTGAGAGTCGCTGCTCGCCCTTTTGCCTGCCCGCTCACCACCGCCTGCGCCAGGATCGGGTTACCGGCAATAGCCACTCTTTCGGAGACACTCAAAGCCGGGGTCGCAGCCACCTCGGCGGCGCTGCCGGAGAACGGCTTCCATGTATAGCCACCACCGTAGCAGGCGTGTTCTGTGTCACTCAGCCCGAACTGCTGAGGATCGCGCATCATCTCATCAAACTGCTTGTCCACTTCGAACAGCTTCACGATGCCAAGGGGAGCCAGCTCTCGAGTGAGGTTCTGCAACTTCTGGTTGTGGTAACTGGCCACATGGCGCACCTTCTCCACCACCTTCATGCTGCGGGCTGACGGGGTCTGCCCCAGATCAGGAATATTGAACAGCAGGATCTGCTGCGCGCCGTTGAGCACCAACCGGTTGGATGCCAGCCGGATGGTATCGATCACCCGATCCGCATCCCGCTCGGTGTTCCAGCCATAAGCCAGATAGTCATTGGCACCGACCCAGATCACCACCAGATCATCGGGGCGGAACTTGTCCTTTTTCAGGAACTGATCGATCTCGTAATCGAGGTTGTTGATCACCTGATATTTGGGATCCCAGGACCAGAAACCGAGCCAGCCGTTCAGGGCGCCCAGATGGTTATAGGCCACCGCGGTTGCACCGCCTTCCGCCTCGTTGGCCACGACCAGACCGGGGAAACGCTCGTCACCCAACTGCTCCAGCCACACCGGGCCGTTGCTGAAGCGCCCGTTGAAGTAAGGTGGGCTGGAGGGGAGATACCCCCGCATCTTCTTGTACATCTTGCCGGTGTCGGAGAGGCTGTCACCAAACATCACGACCCGGGAAAAAGGTTGGCGTCCCTCTGCCGCTTGCGCGGTCAATGCCATTAACCCCAATAAACAAACAAGCCATTTTTTCATATTGTTATGCTCTTCGATTAAGCAGGTGAGACCTGCGGACTTCTCCTCGAGTGGCGACAGGCATGGGAAGAGTCTGCTGCCACTGACTTCTGGTGAAGGCGACAGATTACAGTTCCAGATGAAATCACACATGTTCCGCCACCGATGAAATCGCTTGCGCTCACAAAACAGACAATCACACCAGCCTATTTCTTTCACGCTTGTTTCACGCCCCCCCCGGCACAATGCCCTCATACCAACGACAGGAGTATGAAATGAACAAGGCAAGCGCAAGCGTAATCGGACTGTTGACCCTGATGTCTGTCTCCTCTTTTGCCATGGCGGCCTACACAGGCCCGCAAGAGCAGAACAAGGTTTCCGTTGCTCAGCTGAAAGATCTGGCCGATGACAGCTGGGCCACCTTGGAAGGGAAACTGGTCAAGCACCTGGGCGGCGAGAACTATCTGTTCCGCGATGCCAGCGGTGAAGTGGAGGTCGAAGTGGATCAGGATGTGTGGCGTGGCACCGAAGTGGGCCCGGATGATCAGATCCGCATCCGTGGTGAAGTGGACCACAGCTGGAACAAAACCGAAGTGGAAGTGAAAACCCTAGAGAAAGTGGGCGCGGCCCCGCAGACCAAGGGCGGCTTTATCGCCAAATAAGGCCACTTCAACGACGAACTGGCCAGACGTTAAAAGGGCGCTTGATATCAAGCGCCCTTTTGCATGGTTAACCCAGCGTCACCGCTTAACCGGCCCGACTGGAAAAGGCTCTCTTGAACCCCTTCTCGGCCTGATTGACCTTGTAGAGGTAACGGCGCGCCTCCTCTTTGGGATGTTGCTCGGTCAACACCTGATAGACCGCCTCGGGGGAGAGCCGGTTGATCCGGCCCGGCGCCGCCTTGCGATCGCTGGAGAAGGTATTGAGCACCCCGCCAGCGCCACCGTTATAGGCGGAGATCACCGCATAGCGACGGGAGCGCGGATCCTGAATATCCGCCAGATAGACGGTCTGCAACAGGTGCAGATAGGCGGTACCGACATCGATGTTGTAGGCCGGGTTGAACAGCTCCTCCCGGGTCGGCTGGCCGTTCTTGCCCTTGACCCGAACATAGACGTCACGACCGGCGGTAGCCGGGATCACCTGCATCAGGCCATAAGCGTTGGCATGGCTCACCGCATAGGGGTTGAAGCTGCTCTCGGTCTTGATCACCGCATAGATCAGGCTCTCCGGCACGCCGTATTTGCGCGACGCTTCCCGGATGATCCCCGCATACTTGTAGCCCCGTCGGTCTTCATGGTTGGCCACCATGGGTATATCGACGAAGAAGATGGTGCGAATACCCAGAGTGCGCTTCTTCATCGCCGTGTTGAGCAGGTAATCGGCATAACGCTCGGCGCGCCAGGAGGCGCGGATTGGCTGGCGCTGATTGTCCAGCACCTGACCGTAGAGGAAGGGCTCGCCGCCGGTCAGAATTTCCCGGTCGGAGTAAAGATCCACTTCGGCCGGATCGTCCGGCGTCAGCAGGGTCTCGATGATGGCGCGACGCAGGTGAGCGCGGGGATCGATGCCCGAGACCGTCTCCACCATGATGTGACCGCTGGAGAAGTCGATGTGGGCCCGGCTCTTGTACTGATCCGTGTATTTGACGTAGTCAAACTTGCCCGCAAACAGCGCCTCCCGCCCCCATATCTCGTTCACGTTATGGGAGAGCGCGCTGATCATGTGTTCAAAACCGCGGATGTCCTTGCCGTTGACCAGATCGTCATCCTCACTCCCGCTGGGCTTGGGGGAGGATGAGCAGGCAGAGAGAAACAGCAGGGTGCACAGCAGCCAAAAAAATCGGCCCATAGGATCCTCAAACCGGGCAGCAGAGCTGCCCATCATTCATTTGCTGCGACTTCAGGAGCGGTCACGCCAGTGTGGCGCCATTCCCGCACCTGTTCACACGTACAACAGCCGGAGAGCTTACTGGGCAGGCGGGGTGTAACCTTCGATCTGCACTTCACCTGCATCAAACAGGTAGCTGACCATCTCTTTTTCCAGCAGTTGGCGATGCTCAAGATTCATCATGTTGAGCTTTTTCTCGTTGATCAGCATCACCTGCTTCTTCTGCCACTCGGCCCAGGCTTCCTTGCTGATGTTCAAAAATCCGCTTGCCGAGCTCACCGGGATAGAGTTGGAAATCCAGACCCGGGCCCTCTTTTTTCAGGCGTTGGCAAAATACAGTACGGCTCATGTTGACCTCTATGGTTGTAACTCTGGATAGGCGAGGAGACGGGCCGTGGCGGCCGCCAGCCCCACCTCGGCAGGATGGCGTAAGTTATACCAGAGTCGGTTATCTGCTTCCATGAGCCGCAGCGGCTGCGCCTCATCAATGTCAATCAGCAGCGGCTGAATATCGAGATGGAAGTGGCTGAAGGTATGGCGAAAACCGGCCAGTTCCCGATAACCGTGATGGCTCAGGCCGAGGGATGCCAGCAGACCATCCACCTCCGCCAGCGAGGCCACCTGCGGGAAGCAGTAGAGCCCGCCCCAGATCCCCTGTGGCGGCCGCTTCTCCAGCAGCAGCTCATCGCCGTGACGGATCAGCAACATGACGCCATCGCGGGCCGGAATGCTCTTCTTCGGCTTGCTGTTGGGATAGGCAGTCGGGTTGCCTTGCGACAGCCCTTGGCAATCGGCCCGCACCGGGCAACGTTCACAGGCAGGCTTGCTGCGGGTGCAGATCGTTGCCCCGATATCCATCATCGCCTGATTGTATTGCGCCACACCCAGCTTGGGAGTGAGCCGGATGGCGATCTCCCACAGCTCGTTCTCCACCTGTTTTTGGCCGGGCCAGCCCGGCAGCGCCAGCCAGCGGGTGAGTACCCGCTTCACGTTGCCATCAAGGATGGCGTGGGGCTGACCCAGAGAGAGCGACAGCACGGCCCCGGCGGTTGAGCGACCAATGCCCGGCAGCGCCATCACCTCGTCAAAACTCTCGGGAAAGAGACCGTGGTGGTGATCGCGGATCTGCTGGGCCGCCTTGTGCAGGTTGCGGGCCCGGGCGTAGTAGCCAAGCCCGGTCCAGTGGTGCAGCACCTCGTCGACAGGGGCATCGGCCAGCGCCACTACATCGGGGAAGCGCGCCATAAAACGCTGGTAATAGGGGATGACTGTGGCGACCTGGGTCTGCTGCAGCATGATCTCCGAGACCCAGACCCGGTAAGGGGTCTTCTCCTGCTGCCAGGGCAGGGTTTTGCGGCCATGAAGCTCGTACCACTCCAGAACCCGGCTTGCGAAGGTTGATTGATTCACGTTGTTCTCATGTCGTTGATATATGGGGAACTCTGCGGTTCCTTCGGCTCATCTGGCCTGCGCGGGCATAAAGTCATCCCGCAGCACAGCGCCAGCTGTCTGGTGCGGCAGCGTAAGGCCTCGTCACGCCCAAGTCAAAGCCGCGCTGACTGGCACTGCGGGCAGGCGGTGGTCAGGCAGCAAAGCGGTAACAAAGACGATATACTCGGCCCCACGATTGATGACGGGAGAGACGGTTTGCAGACTTATCTGGTTGGGGGCGCAGTGCGGGATCGCCTGCTGGGATTGCCGCAGGGCGACAGGGATCATCTGGTGGTCGGTGCCACCGTGGAACAGATGCTGGCGCTGGGTTTTACCCAGGTCGGTCGCGACTTTCCAGTGTTTCTTCACCCCAAAACCCAGCAGGAGTATGCCCTCGCCCGTACCGAACGCAAACAGGGTCAGGGCTACACCGGCTTTGTCTGCCACGCCGCCCCCGATGTGACGCTGGAGCAGGATCTGCTGCGCCGGGATCTCACCATCAACGCCATCGCCGAGGATGATCAGGGCCAGCTCCACGATCCCTACGGTGGCATCGAGGATTTGGAAAAGCGGCTGCTGCGCCACGTCTCCCCCGCCTTTGCCGAAGATCCGCTGCGCATCTTGCGGGTCGCCCGCTTCGCCGCCCGCTTCCACGCTCAGGGCTTTACCATAGCGCCGGAGACCCTCGCACTGATGAGCGAGATGACGGCCGCTGGCGAGCTGGCCCACCTCACGCCGGAGCGAGTCTGGAAGGAGCTGGAGAAGGTGCTGCTGGGGCCGACCCCGCAGATCTTTATCGAGGTGCTGCGCCAGTGCGCGCGCCTCAAGGCACTCTTCCCCGAAATCGACGCTCTGTTCGGCGTCCCCGCCCCGGCCAAGTGGCACCCGGAGATCGACACCGGCATCCACACCCTGATGGTGCTGGAGCAGGCGTGCCGGATCTCCCCGGAATTGACCGTCCGCTTTGCCGCCCTCTGCCACGACCTTGGCAAGGGAGTGACCCCCCAGGAGTTCTGGCCAAGCCATCACGGTCACGGCCAGAAGGGGCTGCCGCTTATTCGCGCACTGTGCGAGCGCTTCCGGGTTCCCAATGAGTGCCGGGATCTGGCGCTGCTGGTGAGCGATCTGCATACCCACATCCATATCGCCTTTGAGCTCAAGCCAGCCACCCTGCTCAAGGTGTTCGACAAGGCCGATGCCTGGCGCCGCCCCGAGCGCTTTGCCCAGCTGCTGGATGCCTGCCGCGCCGACTTCCATGGCCGCACCGGTTTCGAGGAGCGGGTCTACGCCGAGCCGGACTATGTGGCCGAAGCGCTGGCTGCCGCCCAGGCGGTGCCGGTGAAAGAGATAGTGGCGGCCGGTTTCAAAAGGGAAGAGATCAAGGAGCAGCTCGCCAAAAAGCGCACCGATGCCATCAGCCGCATCAAGGATGAGTGGACCTTTATCGAGGAGTAACCTCGGCCCCATAACAGACGGCCGCCCTGATGATGAGCTCCGCAAGGAGAACATCGCCAGGGCGGCCGTTTTGCATCCAGATTGATATGTGAGGGGGCGCCAACCCCTGCTGGTGCCGTTATGCCGGACCAATTCGCTCCATCAGGCTCATATGGGATGAGCCATCGTGGCGCTTGAGATTCTGGCGATATTCGAACTGGCGCTGGTTCTCCTGCTTGAGCCCCAGCATCAGCGAATAGCACATCGCCAGCATGATCACCGAGAACGGCAGTGCCGCTATGATGCTGGCCGCCTGCAAGGCCGCCAGGCCGCCGGAAACCAGCAGGATGGCCGCAACCAACCCCTGCCCCAGACCCCATACGGCGCGGTGCAGTACCGGCGGCTCCTGATCACCGATGGAGAGCTGTGTGGTGATGACCAGCGTGCCCGAATCACTGGAGGTGATGAAGTAGGTGCAGATGAGCAGGGTCAGCACGGCCTTGGCGATCCAGCCGAAGGTATCCCAATGCAGCAGCTCGACCGTCTTGTAGAGCGCCAGCGTCACATCCTGATTGACCGCAGCGACCACGCCACCACCACCGAACAGCTCCAGATTCATCGCCGTACCGCCAAACACGGTGAGCCAGAACATGCCGAGCAGCGAGGGTACCAACAGCACACCGAGCACAAACTCGCGGATAGTACGCCCCTTGGAGATACGGGCGATAAACATGCCGACAAACGGCGCCCAGGCAATCCACCAGCCCCAGTAAAACGCCGTCCAGCTCGACTGCCAGGCCGAGGTGCCGTTGGCCTCGGTGTTGGTCCAGAAGCTCAGTTTGACGATGTTCTGCAGGTAATCACCGATGTTCTGCACATAGGCGTTGAGGATATAGGTGGTCGGCCCCAGCACCAGAAAGAGTGCGAGCACGAACACGCTCAGCCAGATATTGAGCTCGGAGAGAATCTTCACTCCGCGCCCGACCCCGGAGACCGCCGAGAGGGTGGCGATCAGGCTGATGCCGCCAATCAGCCAGAGCTGGTTGGACTGCGATACGTCCATACCGAACATCTGGTTGAGGCCGGTATTCATCTGGGAGACACCCAGTCCAAGGGAAGTCGCCACCCCGAAGACGGTGCCGAACACGGCCAGCACATCGGCCGCATGGCCCCAGAAGCCGTAGATCCGCTCGCCAAGGATGGGGTAAAGCACAGAGCGGATCGCCAGCGGCAACTTGCGCCGGTAGCTGAAAAAGGCCAGTGACAGGCCGACGATCACATAGATGGCCCAGGGGTGCAGGCCCCAATGGAAAAAGGTGAGGCGCATGGCGATCTGGGCCGCTTCCGGGGTCATCCCTTCGGTAATGAACGGATTGCCCTGCAGATGGTTCATCGGCTCGGCGATGCTCCAGAACACCAGACCGATACCCATGCCTGCGCTAAAGAGCATGGAGAACCAGGCGAAGTAGCCGAACTCCGGTACCTGGTCGTCGTCACCCAGCCGGATGCTGCCAAAACGGCTGAACATCAGGTAGACAGCGAAGAACAGGAACAGGGCGACCACCAGAATGTAGTACCACTTGAACCCGGCAATAATCTGATCCTTGGCACCGACAAACCAGGCGGCCGCGGTATCGGGAACAAATACGCCAAACAGCAAAAACAGGGTGATCACGGTGAGGGCCGTCATGGCCATGGTGGGGTTGAGGCCTTTCAATAGCCCTTTGCTTGCTCGCATCCAGCCTCCTTAGTCGTTGTTGAAAAAGTCTTCGCCCACATGATCACCGGCACCGCCGATGGCGCGATAGACCAGTTTGCCAGCCGCCTGTTCGCGGTGATCCACCAGCGAAACCGAGGGCTGGCCATTCACGGCGTGACGCTTGCCAAGGAAGATGGCCATGGGGACGCCCAGATTGGAGATACCGCTGGTGATCCAGAGGCGGTTGAAGTCGTAAGAGCCACCGATGAACTCCAGCTGGGCCAGGCCGGTATCTAGGCCGGTCAGATAGAAGTTCATGGCACTTTCGTCAGGAAAGAGGTGCACCAGCACATAGGCATAGCGTAATTCATTCACCAACTCCTTTAGGTTGAAAGTATCTGTCTCACTGCAAGAGAGGGGTAACTCACCATCATAGTGGTGTACCTTGAGGTTGTTGGGGTCTTCATCATAGGCAGGCTGATAGCGCACAAAAGCCGAGGTATCTGGCAGTTCATAGCGCACTCTGACCACACGTAACTCGGCCACCAGAGACTTGATATCCAGCTCGTCATTCATCATTTCGCTCCTCAAATGTCAGGGTGAATTCCGTGAAATGCCCGTCAACCTAACACAAAATTAGTTAGAGCAGAAATTATTACAACAAAAACAATATTGACCTTGTGACGAATTAGGCGGAAAATTTTGCGCCTCTCCATTGCCCTCCAATGACGCACACCCCATGGAAAAACATGATGAAGTGCTGGTCGCCCTGCGCCAGATTATTCGTGCCATCGACATGCACTCCAGGCGCTTGATCAAAGAAGCCGGGCTCACCTCCCCGCAACTCTTGCTGCTCAAAGGGATCGACGAGCTGGGACAGATCTCCATGCGTCAGCTGGCCGATCACACCAACATGAGCCAGGCCACCGCCACCACCATCATGGACCGATTGGAGAGCCGCCAACTGGTGCAGCGCGTTCGCAGCAATACCGACAAACGCAAGGTTCACGCGACACTGACTGACGCAGGCCGCGCCCTGCTGGCTGAGGCCCCGACCCCGCTGCAAGAGCGCTTCATCCAACGTTTTCAGGCGCTGGAAGCGTGGGAGCAGACCCTGCTGCTCTCCTCCCTGCAACGCATCTCCGCCATGATGAATGCAGACGAAATCGATGCCGCCCCGGTGCTGAGCGTCAGACTCCTCACCGAAGAGCAGGCATAAAAAAGCCGACCTCGATGGGTCGGCGCAAAATGCTAAGGGCAACCGGATTTCTCATGAGTTGAGCAAGGCCCGCATAGGGCAAGGGATGGTCGATGCCCGGATAACAGGCATCGACCCAAATATCAGCGGGGCAACCGATAGAGCGCTGCTACGTTGCGCGCAGTGAGTTGAATATTGGTGCTGGCGCTCTCCAGCGCCTCCGGCAGAGACATGGCGCGGTTGACCACGGCGAATACCGCGTCCAGCCCGTGATCGTGTACCACACCGCAATCGTCGGTTAGGCAACCGGAGATGCCGATCACCGGCTTGCCGAACTGCTTGGCGCAACGTGCGACACCTATTGGCGTCTTGCCATGGATGGTCTGGCTGTCGATGCGCCCTTCGCCGGTGATAACCAGATCCGCATCGGCCACTTCATCGGCCAGCTTCAGGGCTTCAATCACGATCTGGATGCCGGGCTTGAGCTCGGCGCCAAGCAGGCCAACCAGCGCGGCACCCATGCCACCGGCGGCACCCGCCCCCGGAATATCCTTCACCTGCTTGCCAAGGGCCTGTTCGATGCAGTCGGCATAACGGGAGAGGTTGGCATCGAGTTGCGCCACCATCTCGGGGGTCGCTCCCTTCTGCGGGCCAAACACCGCAGAGGCGCCTTTCGGGCCGCACAGCGGGTTGTTCACATCACACGCCACCTCGATAACCAGCTCACCCAGACGCGGATCCAGACCGCTCAGATCGATGGTCGCGAGCTCACTGAGACCTGCGCCACCCAGCTCGATGGCTGAACCATCGGCTTTGAGCAACTTGCCACCGAGCGCCTGGATCATGCCAGCACCGCCGTCATTGGTGGCGCTGCCGCCGATACCGAGGATCAGGTGCTTCACCCCCATCTCCAACGCGGCCAGGATCAGCTCACCGGTACCGAAGCTGGAGGTGAGCAGCGGATTGCGCTGCTCGGGCGCCACCAGATGGATGCCGGAAGCGGCGGCCATCTCGATGACGGCACGCTCGCCATCACCCAGCAGACCGACGAAGCCCTGCACCTTGTTGCCAAGGGGCGCAGTCACTTCGACCGGCAGGATGCGGCCACCGGTGGCATCCACCAGCGATTGCACCGTGCCCTCACCGCCATCGGCCATCGGCAATTTGACGTAGGTGGCGTTCGGCAGCACCTGCTTGAAACCGGCCTCGATGGCATCAGCCACCGCCATGGCGCTCAGACTCTCCTTGAATGAATCGGGGGCAATAACAATTTTCATATCAATTCCTTAGGCGAGGCCAAACACGCCAAACATCAGGGTGGAGACAGTGGCAATGGTCAGACCGACTGCGGTTTCGTAAGGGATAAGTTTCAGGCGCTCACCCACCCCCATGTGGACGCTGCCACCGGTGGCGTGGAAGAAGGAGCCGTGGGGCATGTGGTCAAACACGGTGGCACCGGCATGGATCATGGCTGCTCCGGCCAAACTGCTGATCCCCAGTTCAATCAGGGTGGAGCTGAATACGTTGGAGGCCACCACAGTACCGGCGGTAGTCGAGGCGGTCGCCAGCGACATCAGGGCACCGGAGATGGGGGCCAGCAGGTAAGAGGGCAGGCCGGAGGCGGTCAGGCCGCTGATCAGCACATCTTTCAGGCCTGAGTTGGCGATAATGCCCGCCAGGGTACCGGTACCCAGCAGCATGATGGCGACC
This sequence comes from Aeromonas sp. 30P, assembly GCF_051919805.1. NCBI lineage: Bacteria > Pseudomonadati > Pseudomonadota > Gammaproteobacteria > Aeromonadales > Aeromonadaceae > Aeromonas > Aeromonas sp. 30P. The sequence goes on from NZ_JBQBEA010000001.1 coordinate 4,119,570, forward strand.
GACGCCATGCGGGCGAGACCGGAGACCGCAAACTGGTTCACCTTGCTGAATTTACCCATCATCAGGGCACCGACCAGACCACCAAGCGGCAGCGCAATCAGCGGATCCACCACGATACCGGCGACCGGCCGCAGGGCCAGCAGCAGGATGGCGACCAGCGGCGCGCTGATGGCGGCGGCAAAGCCCGGCAGTTTGGTGCCCTCGAAGCTCACTACCTCGTCGGCGGCGACCTTGCTGCCCTTGTTGTTCAGCCGCTTGGCCAGCCAGTAAGCCATCACCAGACCAAACAGGCCCGGGATGATGCCCGCCGCCATGACCGAGGTGAGGGGCAGATGGAAGGCATCAGCCGCGGCAATGGCGTTGGGATTGGGGGACATGACGTTGCCCGCCTTGCCGCCGCCGATCATCGCCAGCAGGATGGCCGCCTTGGAGAGATCGGCACGGCGGGCGATGGCCAGCGCGATGGGGGCGACCGTGATGACGGCCACGTCAACGAACACGCCGACCGCAGTCAGGATCAGAGTTGCCAGCGCCAGCGCCAGCAAGGCGCGGGTTTCACCGAGTTTCTTGACGATGGTTTCGGCGATGGTGGTGGCCGCGCCCGATTCGATCAGCACGCCGGCCAGTACACCGGCCGCCAGGATCCGCATCACCGCAGTGGTGATCCCCTGGGCACCGCCGATCATCAGGGCGACGGTCTGGGTCAGATCGGCACCGCCAATCAGGCCACCGGCAAGGGCACCCACGATCATGCCGTAAGCGGGCGGCACCTTCTTCAAAATGAGGATGATGGCGATGGAGAGCGCCGCGATGGCGCCAAGGGCTGTAACCGGGATCATGACGGACACCTTCAATGGGAGTGAATGGCCGCCATTATGGAGATCTGCAATCAGAACGCTTTGGCTGAATAGCCAAAAATCGCGTCAAGTAAAAGTGGTTTTTTGTCTAATATTACAATCATAAGTCGAGATTAAGGCCGAGATAGAGCAAAAATTTGTCGTCTAACTTGTTGAAATTCAACCCGGTTATCTGCTCTATCCGCCCCAGCCGATAGCGCAGGGTATTAGGGTGAATGAACAGGGCTTCGGCACAGCGATGCAGATCACAATCCTGCAAGAAATAGTGGCGCAGGGTCTTCTGCAGCGCTCCCTTGCCATCTTCCCGGGCCAGTTTCTGCAGCGGTGTGCGCAGCTGATCCGCCTGCCAGGAGTCCGCCAGACTGCCCAGCAGCACCGGCAAACGGTAGTCCTCAAAGAAGTAGACCTGCTTGCGCGGCGCCTGCCGCATGCCACGGCGCAGGGTATCTCGCGCCGTCTGGTAAGAGCGCGCCAGCCCGTCGATCCCGGCGAAGTAATCGCCCACCGCGATATGCACCTTGAAGTGGGGAATGCGGGCCAGCAACTGCTTGATCCGGCTGCGCTCCTGCGCCGATTGCCAGACGCCATAACTCAATTGTGCCGGTTTGAGCACCACTATCTCGTCGAGCCCGTTGATGGCGACCAGATTGTCCCGCTCCGGATTTTCCAGCTGATGAACCAGCTCTCGCAGACGCGCCGGATCGGCCTCCTCCAGCGCCAGCACGGCCACCACCCGAGGCTGGGCCAACTCCAGCCCGAGAAAACGGGCCGCCTGCTGCAATTGATCGACTCGTCCCTCGCCACGAATGAGCTGCAACACCAGCTCCTCCTTGTGGCGCTTGTCCCACTGCAACTGCTCGGTGAGCGCCGCCTGCTCCAGGATCAGCTCGGCGGTCATTCGCACCAGCTCGGCGTAAGCACGCACTTCCTCCGGATCGCCGGAGATGCCGATCACCCCGATCAGCTCCCCCTGATAGGAGATGGGCAAATTGATACCGGGTCGCACCCCTTTGAGCTGCAAGGCAGTCGCTTCGCTGATCTCCACCACCCGGTTTTCGGTGAGCGCCAGCACGGCCCCTTCGTGGCGCTGATGGATCCGCTCCGGATTGCCGGACGCAATGATGAGGCCATGTTCGTCCATCACGTTGACCGAGAACGACAGGATCTTCATCGCCCGTGCGACGATCTGGCTGGCAAGGTTATCGTTTAGCTGCATAACATCTCCGGACAAGGGGCTGATCTGGCTACGTCACCACGAGGCGATTCAGGGCACATGGGCGCAAAGATGCCACATCATCAAGACAAGCGAGAGGGGGATCGCTAGAATAGGCCACTTTACCCGATGTGTGCCCCGCCATGGAGCAGGAATTGCGTGCTTGCACCCGCCTGCCCGTGATGACCCATCCCTCCGATCTGGACTGTGCTATGGATTATGAATTTCGCCGCGACCCGTTTGGTGGCTATCGCGCCCGGTTCTCCATGGGCCATGAAGCCATCGGTCAGTGGCTGATCGACGAGGTTGGCAAGGATGAGGAGAAGCTCGACGAGCTCTTCTCCATCATTGATCAGCTCTCCAACCGCACCCGAGTCGAATATCGGCTCAACGGCGGTGACTACTCCCTGCTGCTGACCCATGAAGAGGCGGAGGTGAAAGCCAACGCCCTCAATATCGAGCTGGGTGAGGATCTTGACGATCTCGCCTACTACGATGATGAACAGCTGGCCATGTGCGGGCTGGAAGATTTTGCCCAGGTGCTCGGCTCCTGGCGCGCCTTTATCCGTAACGAGGATATGGGCTGATTGACCCAATGTCGGATTACTATGTCGGGCAAACGTGCCCTTTTGCCTAACTCAACAGGATTGACTATGTCTATTTACGATTTTGATGACGAACTGCCGGAAGACGAAGAACAGGAATCCACCAAGAAAGCGGCTGCACCTGCCAAGAAGAAAGGCAAGCAGGTGATGAACACTCAGGTCAACCTGAGCCCGCGCGATGCCAGCCGTCTGAACGGCATGCACGTTGAAGCGATCGCCACGCTGGACGACGTCAGCTTGCCGAAGAACGTCATCTTCAAGGCTGGCCTGATCGCCCTGGGCGAACTGGAAGCCGGCAAGCGCGCCGATATCATCGCCCGCGTGATCGCAGAATCAGGCCGCTAATCGCCCCTGAAGGCATAAAAGAAAGCCGGAGCCACTGCTCCGGCTTTTTGTTTTCCGGCCGTGCACTCTCAACGGCAATCGATCCCCTTTCCGGCTCGGGAGACCAGTTGGTCATAGCGACCATCGGCACGGGCGGCAGCCAGCGCATGATTGAAGCGCTCAAGCAGGCTGGCGGCCTCCGGGTACTGCCTTGAAATGATCAGGTAAAAGGTGTCGCTCTGTCGAAAGTGGGGCAAGGCCTGCAGATGGCATGGGTCGCCAAACAGTTGGCGGCTGGCATCCCGGGTCACCGTCTCGTTCATCGGCAGCAGATCGATCCGTTTGCGATCCAGCAGTTGCAGACACTGTGCCAGGGTCTTGGGGCGCTGCAGATCCAGCCCGAAACGCTTGATCACCCCGTCGGCATGGCTGGTGCTCCACCCCAGCGGAATGCAGACTCGCAGCCCTTGCCAGCGGCCAGCCTGAATGGCCTCGCTCCCCCGATAGGTGAACCAGGATAGGCGATCTATATGAATGGGAGCGCTGTAGTGGAAGAGCTTGGCCCGCTCGGCAGTCCAGGCGTAGGGGAAGGTGGCCGCGACCAACCCATTGCGGGTCAACTGATAGCCGCGGGGCCAGGGCAGGTAGTCGACCCAGATCTCCCGATACCCGGCCTCTTGCAGCAGGGTCGTCACCAGCCGGGAGCTCTCGCCGCCTTCAGGTAGTGCCTTGCCGGTATATGGGGTGAACTCACCGGTCACCAGCAGCAAGGGTGCGGCCTGCAGCCAGACACACCAACAACACAACAACCACAGACAGTGCTTCATCAGCTGCTCTCCCTTTACCCTGTTGATGAGTATAGAGAAGGGATCCGACCACCTCCTGCGCGGTTGTCCTGCTGACGCCCACTTGTTAAGGTTGCCGCCTGCCTCGATCAAGGAGATCCAATGTTACCCCTCCCCGACTCATTTATCTGGGGCGCGCTGGCGCTGGCCGTGCTGCTTGCCCTCTTCCGCCAGCGTCTTCCCGCCTTGGCCCTGCTGGGACTCTCCCTGCTGCTGGCACTGTGGCTTGACCGAATGACACTACCCGCCCTGCTGGTCTCGGTCGCAGGATTACTGCTGGCATGGCGTACGCCAACCCTCCCCGCCCGCCGGGCGATGGCGGCCAGAGTGGTGCTGATCCTCTGGGCGATTGCGCTGACCCTGCACCTGATCCCCGGCTTCAACAATCTCAAGGTGCTGGATCAGGCGCTGGCAGGCCCCGCCAGCGTGCCGTTCAACATGTATCTGAACCTCGACAAACCGCTGCTGCTCTTTGGCTTGCTGCTGGCCTGCCCGATGCTGCTGGGCAAGGGGGGCGCAATCCGCTGGCGCCCACTGGCCCTGTTACTGCTGCCGCTGGGTGCCCTGCTGGTCATCGCTTGGCAACTGGGGGCACTGAAACCGGAAGTGGGTCTGCCCCACTGGTGGTGGCTGTTTGCACTCAACAATCTGCTGTTCACCTGTGTGGCGGAAGAGGCGCTGTTTCGCGGCGCGATCCAGCAGGGGCTGACCGGGCGTTACCGCCCCTGGATTGGCATCGTCGTGGCTGCGCTACTGTTCGGAGCCATCCACTTGCCCGGTGGCCCACTGCTGGCGCTGTTTGCGACCCTGGCAGGCTGCTGCTACGGCCTGGCATTCCAGCTCAGCGGGCGACTCTCCGTGGCCATCCTGATCCACTTCGCCTTCAACTTCGCCCATCTGGCGCTCTTCACCTACCCTCTGGCCCACCGCTAATTCCTGAAGGCGCCTGACACGGGCGCCTTCCCTCGCTCCTCCCCCTCTCTCTTTAAGCGTGCTGCCTCGCTCGCTTTACACCTCCACAAAGCTCCAAACAAAACCAATTCATTTACTTGTAACCAAAATGTAAACAAGCTGACCTCTGCATTCGCCATAACAGTCACTTTCCATTGCCCTGCAACCAAAAGGATCCTGTGATGCAGAAAACCCTCAGTTATGCCGCCCTGCTGCTGGTCAGCCAGTTTCCGCAACTGACACTGGCCGATACCGATGTCTACCTCACCAACAACAGTCCTGAACCGCTCCAGATCGACATCCGCCAAAGCGGCAGCGGCCAGCTGCAACCCGGCAGTCAGTGGAGCCAGCACCGCACCGAGCTGGGCCCGTGGGAGAGCGCCATGGTACTCAGCTTCAATCGCTATGAGGGGGTCAAGGCGGGCAAGAGCTATCTGTTCGAAACCCGCGTGACCACAGCGGGTGGCGACGTCTATCGGCTCAACCAGCTGATGGAGGGAACCTGGTGGAACACCACCTTGCAGCACGGTGGCGAGACACCGACCAGCGCATCCGGCTGGCAAAACGATCGGGTGATCCACCGAGTTACGGGGCCACAAGATCTGGCCTTTGCCGCCAAGTTCACCGGCCGTTACGACGATTTGCACTATATGATCACGCCTCCCCAAAAACGGGAGCAACCGGAACCGGCAGAGAACAGGCTCAAGGTGGCCAGCTACAACGTCTGGGCACTGCCGGTGATCGCCTCCAGCATCGGCGAGCGGTTGACCTTGCTGCCTGATTATCTCAAGGGCTATGACGCCCTGCTGCTGCAAGAGGTATTCGATGGCCGCCGCGAAGGCTTTTTGCAGGCGCTGGCGAAAGAGTACCCCTATCAGACCAAGGTACTCGACAAGCCCGGGGTCAACATTCATGACGGCGGCGTGGTGATCGTCAGCCGCTATCCCATAGTGCGGGAGGCCCAGCTGGTCTATCCCCAATGCACCGGCACCGACTGCTTCGCCGACAAGGGGGTGATGTACGCCGAGGTGATCAAGGGGGGCAAGGCGTGGCACCTGTTCGCCACCCACACCGCCAGCTTCGACACCGACGAGGCCCGCAAGCTGCGCCAGATCCAGTTCGGTCAGATCCGCTCTCTGGCAGCCAGCCTCAAGATCCCCGCCAGCGACACCGTCATCTACGGCGGCGACTTCAACGTCAACAAACGCAAGTTTGCCGATGACTACGCCAACATGCTGGCCAATCTGAACGCCCATGAACCCGCCTATGGCGGCTATACCGAAGCCACCTTCGATCCCAGGATCAACCCCTATGCCGGTGGCCCACTCTCCGGTGGCGCCAACGTCGAGTATCTGGACTATCTGGTGGTGAGCCGGGAGTACGGCAGCGCCAGCCACAACCTCAACACGGTCTGGATCCCGCGCAGCAGCGATGGCAGCCTCTGGCCCGCCAGCAACCTCTCAGACCACTTCCCGGTCAAGGGAGAGATCAGCCGATGACTCGCCGTTACGGGATACTGGCGCTGGCTATCCTGACCCTTTTGCTGGTGAATCTGGGCTGGCAGGAAGAGCAGTCCCCGATATCGCCAGAACGGTCGGCGACGCCTTCTCCGGCCGATATGCAGTTGCCAGCAGAACCGGGGAGCCCGCCTCCCCGAATGCCAAACGCTGAGGGGATGGATGGCAAAAGCAAAGAAGTGCCCAGCAGCTGGCAGGCGATGCCGGATGAACTGATCAACCAGCTTGCCAGCGAGATCAGCGACAGCGAGTTGCCGCTGGCGCAGCGTGTGAGCAATCTGGAAGCAACAGAGGCCGGGTGGCTGAGCGAGGGGGGGAGTCTGATCCGGTTACAGGGGCGCTATGCCCTGGCGCTGGATCAGTTGGCGCAGGAGAGCGAGCAGTTACCGTTGGCCGAGCGGCTGGACACCCTCAGCCGCTTGCAGGACCGGTGGGCAGCGGATCATCCAGATCTGGCAGGCGAGCTGTTCAACCCGGATGCCCGCCTGCAGCAAGCTAGTCAGCTTTGGGGAGATGAGGAGCTGGCCACACTGGCCCGCCACTTCCTGCCCGCAGAGCAGGCTGAAGCCACGCTGGCGTTTGCCGGGGCGCGCCAGCAACAGCTGGATCAACGCAGCCGCTACCAGCGAGAGCTGGCCGAGCTGGAGCAGCAACTGGCGGCCAGCCAACAGCAGATGGATCCTGCGCTGTGGCAACAACACAAGGAGGAGGTGTTGAGCCAGTGGCGTCGTGACTTCTTCGCGCGGGAGCAAGGCAAACCCTGAGGTCAGCGCTTGCCCTTGAACTGCTTGACGCTGCGCTTGGCCTGAGTACGGCGATTGGCCTGCTTGTCACGCGGGGGGCGCTTGCCCTCCCCGCTGGCAGGCTGGTCGGTAACCGGGAATCCAGCCAGATCGCCCAACGGCAGCTCGCGGCCGGTCAGGGTGCGAATGGCTTGCAGCATGTCACTCTCGCCATGACAAACCAGCGAGATGGCCAGCCCCTCGCGTCCAGCCCGGGCGGTACGACCGATGCGGTGTACATAGACAGGGGCGCTGGCGGGCAGATCCAGATTGATCACCACCGGCAGCGCCTCCACATGGATGCCGCGCGCCATCAGGTCGGTGGCCACCAGCACCCGAATTTTGCCCTCTTTGAAATCGCCGAGCGCCTGCTCGCGCACCGCCTGCTCCTTCTCGCCATGAAGGGCGGCCACCGCAATGCCCGCCTTGGCCAGCTTTCTGGCAACCCCGTCGGCATCATCCCGCGCACTGATAAAGACCAGCACCTGCGGCCACGCCTGCTCCTTGAGCAGGCTGATGAGCGCCGGGACCTTGCTGCTCTTGTTGACCAGATAGAGCCGCTCTTCGATCTCGTTCACCACGCTGTTGAGGGGGTTGGCCTCGATACGGGTTGGCTCGCGCAGCAAGCCGTTGGCCAGCGTCTCCAGCTCGGCAGGCAAGGTGGCGGAGAAGAGCAGGGTCTGGCGATCCGCAGGAATAAAGCCGAGCAGCGCCTTGATGTCGGGAGCAAAGCCCATCTCCAGCAGGCGATCCGCTTCATCCAGCACCAAGAGTTGCAAACCATCCAGCCCCAGCAACTGTTGGGTCAGCAGATCCCGCAACCGCCCCGGCGTGGCGACCAGCAGCTGTGGCCCCTGCGCCAGCTCGTCCTGTTGCCGCTCCTGCGCAACGCCCCCACATAGCGTCACGATACGCAGCCCCAGCGCCTCGGCGCCCTCTTCAAGCGCGGCAGTGACCTGAATCGCCAGCTCGCGGGTTGGCACCAGCACCAGACCCTGCACCTGACTGGAGGAAGGATCCAGCCGTTGCAGCAGCGGCAAGCCAAACGCCAGAGTCTTGCCGCTGCCGGTCTGGGCCAGCGCCAGCAGATCCTGCCCCGCCAGCGCCGCCGGAATCGCCAGCTGCTGGATGCGGGTCGGCGTCTGCAAGGTGGCGGGCAAAGAGGCAAGCAGAGCAGGATGAAGGGCAAGTTCGCTAAAGGTCATGGCGCTACGTCAACAAAGAAGTGGGAGGCGAAGTCTAGTGAGCGGGGGCCGAGAAGTAAAACCATATCCATGATGGCCTGGCCGAGGGGCGCTGGCGACGGGCTGACTACACTTTAGCTGACCCATCACCAAGAGAGACCCGCCATGACCAGACACATCCCCCTTCTGCTGCTCGTGGTCACCCTGCTCGGCAGCGCGACTCTCGGCCTGTCGCAGACTCCGGAGAACGACGCCGCCCCCGAGCCGCCGAAACCTGTGCGCATCCTCAATGCCCACCTTGGCGAGCTGCCGGGGCTGATCAATGCCGACAAGACAGGCCCCTTTGTCGATCTGGTACACGCCATCGATGACCTCTACCCCGATGTAACCATCAAGATCACCATCTACCCCATCGCCCGTGCCATGGCTGGGGTGATCTCCGGCAAGGCTGATTTGGGGCTGCCCGCCATCCGCAACCTCAAGGATATCGATATGCTGGCTTATCGCTTCAGTACCCGCAGTTTTGGCAAGGTTGCCCATGTCATCTACAGCAATACCAGTTATCCAGTCACCACGGATATGGCCTACGGCATAGTGCCCACCAAACGGGATCTGCTAATCGAGGCCGTTCCCGACTATATGCCCTTCCCGGTGCAGCGCTCGATGAGTATCGAGCAGTCACTGCGCAAGCTCTCACGCGGCCGTATCGACGCCTTTGTCTGGGCGCAAGAGGAGGCCGACCTGATGCTCAAGCAGCTGGGGCTGACCAATATCAGGCGAGAATTTTTCGGAGATTTCGAGGATGTCTTCATCATCCAGAAAGGGGCAGCAGGTGATGAGATGGACGAATTTCTCCGCCAAGCCATCGATAAGCTGGCCGCCACCGGCAAACTGGCCGAGATTTACGAGAAGATCCACCGCCCCTATGTGGAGTGGCAACCCTCCCCAAACGCCAAGGCTGAACCGGCGACCACCCCGCCCGCTACGCCCTGAACGGACAATTCCCGCATAAAAAATCCCGCCGAAGCGGGATTTTTTTATGGCTTGCAGCCTTACAGCACGGCCAGCGCCGCAGCGTAGTTCGGCTCGTCGGCCACTTCGGCGACCAGCTCGCTGTGCAGCACCTTGTTGTCACCATCCAGCACCACGATGGCGCGAGCGGTCAGACCGACCAGCGGACCGGAAGAGAAGGCAACGCCGTAATCTTCCATGAAGGCCGCACCGCGCAGGGTGGAGAGGGTCACTACCTTGTCCAGACCTTCGGCGCCGCAGAAGCGGGACTGGGCGAACGGCAGATCGGCGGAGATGCACAGTACAACTGTGTTATCCAGCGCGCTGGCCTGCTCGTTGAACTTGCGCACAGAGGTCGCGCAGGTCGGGGTATCGACGCTCGGGAAGATGTTCAGGATTTTGCGCTGACCGGCAAAGCTTGCCAGGGTCACGTCGGAGAGATCCTTGGCCACCAGGGAGAAGGGCTTGGCTTGCTCACCGGCGACCGGGAAGTGACCAGCGACGGAAACCGGGTTGCCTTGCAGAGTGACTGAGTTGCTCATGTGTTATGTCCTTTATTGGTGTAGTAAAAATCCGGGTGATCAGTATAGGGGCGGCGGGACCAGACAAACACCCGCGAAGACAAGGGATATAAAGGGGTTGACCTTGGACTTAACACCAAGGTTTAGACTCCTTCTCGGTAATCAGGGATCTCGCAGGGGCGGGATCCATCAAGAGGGACTCATCATGAGCAAATCCTGCTGCAATCATCAGCACGCCGCCCCCATCAAGGCCGTCAGCAAGGCGGCCCCCGGCCAGAGTGAACATCACCACGATAGCCACTGCTGCGACAACACCACGCCCGTCAGTTGCTGTTCAACCCAGACGCCTCATGAGCACGCATCCCGTGACGGCAATGAATCCCCCGGGGATGAAGAGCCTCCCCGAGGAAGCTGTCACGCTCAAGCGTGCTGCAGCGCCCCCTTATCGCCAGCTCACGATCATAAGCATGAGCATGAGCACGATATGCCCCCTGCCGACCCGCTGGTTGCGCCGGTGCAAGGCAACAGCCGCCACAGCTGGCAGGTATTGGGGATGGATTGCCCCAGCTGCGCCCGCAAGATCGAGACCGCCGTCAGCCGGGTGAGCGGCGTGCAACAGGCGCGCGTATTGTTTGCCACCGAGAAGCTGGTAGTGGATCTGGCACCCGGCCTCTCCCCCGATCCCGTCACCGCCGCCGTGCTGGCCGCCGGTTTCCAGCTCAAGGGGGAAAGTGCTGACAAGCAGGCAGCTGGCCGTAAGCAAGCGTCACAACAGCCCCTGCAAGGCAATCTATTCGGTAACTTTTTGGGCAAATATTGGCAGCCCCTGTCACTGGCCAGTCTGATGCTGGTCGCTGCCCTGCTGCCGAAAGAGCTCGGTCAGCCGCTCTTTACCCTGGCGACCCTCTGGGGGCTATGGCCCATCTCCCGCAAGGCGTGGGCGCTGACCAAGAGCGGCTCCCCCTTCGCCATCGAGACCCTGATGACGGTCGCCGCCGTGGGGGCCCTGTTCCTCGGCGAAACCGCGGAAGCGGCCATGGTGCTGCTGCTCTTTATGCTGGGTGAACATCTGGAGGCCTACGCCGCCGGTCGCGCCCGGGCCGGGGTCACCGCCCTGATGGCGCTGGTGCCTGACAAGGCGCTGCGGATCCGTACCACTGCCGAGGGCGAGGTGCGCGAAGAGGTCGCTGCCGATGAGCTGCGTCCCGGTGATATCATCGAAATCGCCCCGGGTGCCCGCCTACCTGCCGATGCCCGCCTGCTCGATGAACTCGGTGCGTTTGACGAGAGCGCCCTGACCGGTGAATCCATTCCGGTGGAACGTCGCCAGGGGGACAAGGTGCCGGCCGGCAGTCTAGCGGCGGATCGGGTACTGCGCCTCGAGGTAGTGTCCGAACCCGGCAACAACGCCATCGACCGCATTCTGCACCTCATCGAGGAAGCTGAGAGCCAGCGCGCCCCCATCGAGCGCTTTATCGACCGCTTCAGCCGCTGGTATACCCCGGCCATGATGCTGGTTGCCCTGCTGGTGGTGCTGGTGCCGCCCCTTGCCTTCGGCCAGAGCTGGGACGAGTGGATCTATCGCGGACTGGCGTTGCTGCTGATCGGTTGCCCCTGCGCGCTGGTCATCTCCACCCCGGCAGCGGTTACCTCGGCGCTTGCCGCCGCCACCCGTCAGGGGGCACTAATCAAGGGCGGGGCCGCGCTGGAGCGATTGGCCCATATCGATACCGTGGCGTTTGACAAGACAGGCACCCTGACCCTGGGCAAGCCGCAGCTGACCGAGCTGGTCAGCCTCAATGGCCAACCGGAGGCCGAGTTGCTGGCACTGGCGGCTGCCATCGAGCAGGGCTCCCACCACCCGCTGGCCCGCGCCGTGGTCGCCAACGCGACCGAACAGGGGCTGACGCTGGCGGAGGCCCGCGACCTGCGCGCACTGCCGGGCATGGGGGTTGAGGGACACATCAACGGTGAACTGTGGCAACTGCTGGCACCGAGCCGGGTGGCGATCCTGAATATGGAACAGCAAACCCGGATTGCTTCGCTGGAGCGGCAGGGCAAGACCGTCGTGGTGCTCTGCCAGAGCAGCGGCGACCAAGCGCTGCCGGTCGCCCTGCTGGCGCTGCGGGATCAGATCCGGCCGGAGGCGGCGGCTGCGCTGCAAGAGCTCAACCGGCTCGGGCTCAACAGCATTATGTTGACCGGCGATAACCCCCGCGCTGCGGAGGCGATCGCCACCGAGCTGGGCATGGGCTGGCGCGCCGGTCTGCTACCGGAGGGCAAGGTCAATGAAATTGCCAAGCTCGCCAGCTCGCAGAAAGTCGCGATGATCGGCGATGGCATCAACGATGCCCCCGCCATGAAGCGGGCCAGTATCGGCATCGCCATGGGGGGCGGCACCGATGTGGCGCTGGAGACCGCCGATGCGGCGCTGACCCACAACCAGCTCGGTGGCATCGCCGCGATGATCCGGCTGTCGCGGGCGGCACTGGCCAATATTCACCAGAATATCGCGCTGGCGCTGGGGCTGAAGGCCATCTTCCTGGTCACCAGCCTGCTCGGCATCACCGGCCTGTGGATTGCGGTGCTGGCCGATACCGGCGCCACTGCGCTGGTGACCGCCAACGCCTTGCGGCTGCTGCGCAAGCGTTAAGCCAGCCAATGGCATCCCAGCCAAAAGCCGTCCCCCAACCGGGACGGCTTTTCTTTTTCCTCTCATTTCTCTCACGGCACCCCGTAAAAGAAAAAGCGCGCCTGCCGGTCGGCAGTCGCGCTTTGCTTACTCTCTCGGAGTTATCCCACCCTTGGCAAGGTGGAATTCAACCCGGGGGCGCCGAGCCATCCCCCGGACTCAATGGCTTGCTTACTTGACGCTGCACTCCTGAATGACGGCAGTACCTACCTTGACGCCAGCCGGGTCAACCTTCACCAGCACACTCCACAGCCCCTGCGGCAGGGTGATGCTGTTATTGGCACTGCCCCCCTTGGAGAAGGCGAACGAATAGCCGGTTTCAGCGTTCACCGCGCCGCCACCGTTGAGCAGGTACTCCTTGCTCCAGTCCTCGTTGGCGACCTTGAACTCAGTGCTGCCGGCGTAGTTGAACGCCGCCTGATAGATGGCGAGATCGCCGTCCATCCCCTTGTAGCTCAGCTGGTACTGAGGTTGGGCTCCCCAGCCGGAGAGCTCACCCTTGACGAACAGGTTGTAGCCGAGCGGATTGCCCGCCACCGTATCCAGCACCTTGCAGCTCTGCACCGGCTCGGTGAAGCTGACGCTCAGGGTCGGTTTGTCCTTGTTCATGGCGGTAAAGACAAACTTGTAGCTGCCTGCCTTGGCCAGATCGACACCGATATTGCCGGTTTCTCCCCCCTTGCAAAGAGTCAGCGGAGTGCCAACCACCAGCTTGTCACCGGCGTTGCAGCTGCCGTAGTTGACCGGCCCCCAGCTGGCGTCAGCGATCTTGACGTTGGTGGTACCCAGCTTGTCGGTTCTCACCTCAGTAGTGAACTCGTACATAAAGTTGCCGCTGAAGGTCATCTGGTTGGTGTTGCCCCACTCATCGAGGAACCCCTTCAGATAAACATCGGTGTTGCCAAACGGTGGCAGGGTGCTCAGGTCGGTCTTCTTGCTGACCGGCAGGCCCGCACCCTGTGCACCAGACTGCGGCTTGACGAACACGGCGGCAGACCAGGCCCCCAGCGTCAGCTGGCCGTTATCATAGGCGGCGCCGCTGGCGATGCTGTCGACTGCGCGATGCTTGCTGCCAAGCACCATGCCGCTCAGATCGATCGGCTGATCGTTGCCGTCACGGAAGTCGCCGATGCTCTGGCTCTGGTTGCTGGCGTTGATCATCACCACCAGACCGTCGATGGCCGGATCCAGATCCGTCCCGGCACTGACGCCATCATCCACCGTCATGACGATAAGGCCGGGCACCTGATCCGGGCCGGTATTGCGGAAGTCGACCCGCTTGATCACCTCGGCACCGCTGCCCAGACGCAGCAGACGGGAAGAGTTGCGCAGCTCCGCCAACTCCTGATAGAAGCTCACCATCTGCGCCATCTCGGCCGAGCCCGGCTTGGCATGCTTGCCGAGCACCTGCTCGATCAGCGGATAGTTGTCGCCATCCTTGTCCTTGCGCGGCAACCCCTTGTCGAAGTTGTTGTCGCCCAGGGTGTAGTCGACCTTGTTGTACCAGTCGCCCGAGTCGTAGCTGTCCCGCTCCATGGATTTGGAACGCAGCAGCTCGACACCGGCGTGGGTGAAGGGAATGCCCTGACCCAACATGGCGGTGGCGAGAGATACCCCCTGCATCCGCACCAGATCGGCTCCGGCAGGCGCCTTGTAGATCAGGTTATCGAACAGGGTCTGATTGTCGTGCTTGTCGACATAGTTCTGCACCTCCACCGGATCCTGGGCATAACCGGCGCTCTGGCCGTTGTAGTCGATCTCGGCGCCTTTCTTCGGCATGCCATCCTTGTCGGTCAGCACGAACTCCTTGAGGTTGCCCGCCATGCCGAGCCGCACCAGATCGGACTGGTGCAAGGCCGTAGCCAGATCCACCTTGCTCATTTCGTTAGGATCGACGAAGGCACCGTTGCCAAAGCCCTGGGTCTTGCGAATGGTATCGCCGCCGTCGAACGGACTGCCGCCGCGCACCGCATCGCGCAAGCGGTCGGAGAAGGAGCCGATACCGGTACCCCCCAGATGCTTCTGGGTCGCCTGCACGAAGCGCTTGTCATCCTGCACTTCGCCGAAGTTCCACCCCTCGCCGTAGAAGTACATCTCGGGATTGACCTTCTTCACCGCGGCCAGCGCCTGCACCATCTGATCTTTCGGATGGTGGCCCATCAGGTCGAAGCGGAAGGCGTCGATCTTGTAGTCGCGCGCCCAGGTGACCAGAGAGTCATCCATCAGCTTGGCGAACATGGCGTGCTCCGGCGCCGTGTTGGAGCAACAGGTGGAGTTCTCCACCGAGCCGGTCTCCGGATTGAGGCGCTGATAGTACCAGGGCACTATCTTGTCGAGCACCGACTTGGGACCGAGCCCGGATTCGTTGGTATGGTTGTAGACCACGTCCATCACCACGTTCATGCCGATGTTCTGCTTGATGGCCTTGACCATCTCGCGGAACTCCAGAATACGTTTGGTGCCCTCGGCGTTGGTGGCGTAGGAGCCTTCCGGCGTGGTGTAGTGGTAGGGATCATAACCCCAGTTGAAGGAGTCGACGCCGCGCAAATAGCCGGAGAGCTCCTGCACCTGCGGATTATCCTTGCTGTCGCCCCCTTGCAGGTCGGCCAGCACATCACCCACGGTCTGACCGCCACCGCAGTAACCGCCAAACGTCGAGTTTTTCACCTCCGGGTTAACCTGACAGAGCTTGCTGAAGTCATCGCCGAGATTGGCCACCCTGGCCGGATCCTCGTTGACGGTAGCGATATCGAACACCGGCAGCAGGTGCAGGTGGCTGACGCCGCTTTTTGCCAGCGCTTTCAGATGGTTAACCGGTACAGAGTCGGGCTGGGTCAGGCCGACAAACTTGCCGCGCTTCTCTTCATCGGTGGAGGCATCGTTCCCGGTCAGGTCACGAACATGGGCCTCATAGATGGTGATGTCGGCAGGGTTCTGCTGGCTGTGAGGTGCCTTGAGGCTGTCCCACCCTTCCGGTTTCAGCGTCGGATCGTCGAGATCCACCACCTGACTGAACTCGGAGTTCATCGCCAGACTCAGGGAGTAGGGATCGGTCACCTCGTAGTGCTCAACTTTGCGGCTTAGCGGGTGGTAGACCTCCATGTCGTAGCGGTAGAACTGGCCGATCAGCTCGCTGCCCCCTTCGTAACTCCAGCTGCCGCTGGCGCTCTCGAAGGTCATCGCCACCTTGCGACGTTTCTTGTGATTGGCATTGTAGAGAGCCAGCTTGACCGACTTGGCAGTCGGCGCCCAGAGGCGGAAGGTGACCCGGTTGCCATCTACCACGGCGCCATAGCTGAGCTTGGTTGCCTCGGTCGCATAGAGGGCATCAAGGGCGCCGGCGCTCTGCACCAGAGTTGCTCCCTGCAAAATGCCGCCCGCATCGGTACCGATAGCCACCAGCTCCCCCTTGAGCAGCGGCTTGAGATCCTTGCCGCTGGGCAAGGCAAAGGCAGCTGCCTCCTTGAGGTGCGGATATTTGGCCTGCTGCTCGGCAGTCAGAGTGGTCGCAGTCAGGCTGATATAGGGGAAATCGAACACCCCATCGGCATTGGCCTTGATGGTGCCCGAGTCGGTGTAATAGAGGCGAACGTGGGGCTTGTCCTTGCCCCCTTGCCAAATCAGGGTATTGCCATCGATAAGATGAGCGCTGGCCCCCGCCACGCCAAAGGCGGCGGTAAAGGCTTCGGCACGGCTGTCAAACAGATCTTTCTTGCCCGCGACGATAGCCACGGTGCGATCCGGATGCTCACTGAAGCTCAGCTTCATATCGCTGCCGGTCAGGTTGGCCAGATCGCCGTTGCGGGCAATGAAGTTGATGCACCCTTCCACATTTTTGAGCGGAACGACCCAGGCCGGACCAAAGCTGTCGGCAGTGGCAGGAGCCTTGCTCTTGTCATCCCACCCGGTATTCAGACCGCTATCAGAGGTAGCGTTACAGGTATCGTTGTTCCAAAGGTGCAGGCTGTGGCTGTCAAACGGTGCCTTGGCCCCTTTGGCTGCCGACTGGGTATCCACCAGCGCAATGACCACCTGATTTTCGCCGGCAACCAGCAACTCTTTCGGGGGATCCATCTTGGGCAGACGGGCGACAGGCTCGGCCGGGGGCTTGGGATTGGAGGGTGATGTGTTGTCATGACAGCCAGACAAAAGCGCGAGCAGTGAGGCTGTTACCAGCGCCACTTTGGTCTTTTTCATATCCATATTTTTATAATTCCCGCTGTAGTTAGTCTCGATAGTCGAGCACCCGGTCATTGCCAGGTGGTGCCATATTAATCAGCGGCAATCGATTCAAATGTGAGCGGAAGGGCAAAAAAACCATCCAGTTTCAACAAGATAACGTTTTCAGACTGAAACTTCGATCCGGCTCACAGACCTCGCCGCCATTTGGCCTCATATCTGGAAAACGGCAGTCACGGGGTCAGAAAAGCAATGTCTGATCAAGTGGATAGACAAGGAGTAAACAATGAAACGGATTGAAGAGCAGGCAAGACGACTCGATCAGGAGTATCAGGCGATCGGGCAGCTGTTCGACCAGTTCTGCCAGCAGGCGGGCGCCCTGGCCGAGCAGTATCACTTCTTCAACTGGCCCGATTATGAAGACTCGCCCCCGCTGAGCCGCGCCTTTACCCTGCTGGGGGAACCCCGCGAACTGCGGCTGCGCTGTCAGCCCGGCGAGCGCTCCGCCCTCAATGGCCTGATCCAAGTGGTCTCGGAGGATGGCACCATAGATGCCAGCCTCGGATTTCGCGCCGATGGCCAGTTGCTGCTGGAGTCCGGCAATCTGCTGGACAACCCGCCCGGACTGCTGCTCAAGCTGCTGCTCGGCGCTGTGTGGCAACACAAGCCCCAGGATGAGATCACCGGGCAGCCGCACTGACATCAGAGAGCCAGCGGCACTGAAACCAAGGGGACCAAGACCCCCCTGTTTGCTTTTATTCGGTCGCGATCTCGATGGTCACATGCACCAGTTCTTCATGGATCGCCAACCGTTCGCGGATCTGCTGCGCCGGTAGCGGATTGACCATCAGCAAAGAGAGCACGCAGGCATACTGCTGCTGCCCTACCCGCCAGACGTGCAGATCGCGGATCTCGGTCTGTGGCAGTTCGGCGATGACCTCGCGGATCTCCGCCACCAGCGGGGTATCCATCTCGGCATCCAGCAGCACCCGACCGGAGTCGCGCAGCAGTCCCCAGGCCCACACCGCGACCAGCCCGGCACCCACTATGCCCATCAGCGGATCGAGCCAGTCAGCCCCCCACAGCATGCCCCCCACCAGCGCCAGAATCGCCAGCACGGAAGTGGCCGCATCCGCCAGCACGTGGATATAGGCGGCGCGCAGGTTGAGATCCTGATGGCCGTGGTGATCGCCATGGTCATGATGATGATCGTGGTCGTGATGCTCATGATGGTGGCCGTGGTGATGGTGGCCGTGATCATCCTTGAGCAGCCAGGCACAGGCGAGGTTTACCAGCAGCCCCACCAGCGCGATAGCGATCGCCTGTTGATAGTGGATCGGGCTGGGATCGAGCAGCCGGAACACCGACTCGAACAGCATCAGCCCAGCCACTCCCACCAGCAACAGGGCACTGGTGAAGCCACCCAGCACCTCGATCTTCCAGGTGCCAAAGCTGAATCTGTGGTCGCGGGCGAAATGGCGGGCGGCGCGGTAGGCCAGCACCGAGAGACCGAGCGCCAGCGCGTGGGAGCTCATGTGCCAGCCATCGGCCAGCAGCGCCATGGAGTTGTAGAACCAGCCGCCACCGATCTCCGCCACCATCATGATGACGGTCAGCAATACGGCCCAGCGGGTCTTCTGTTCGGCCAGCGGATTGCCCTCGTGGATGACGGGTTGATGGCAGTGGGATTGAGCGAGGGATGACATGGATTTCTCCTGAGAGCGATGATGAAATATACTATACCCCAGTATAGTTTTATTGATCGAGAGGATCCGTCATGTCCCACACCATTCACGACAAAAAGAAGCTGCTGGCACGGGTGCGCCGCATCAAGGGACAGGCCGGTGCGCTGGAGAGCGCGCTGGAGCAGGAGAGCGACTGCACCGCCATTTTGCAGCAGATTGCCGCCATCCGCGGCGCCGTCAACGGCCTGATGCTGGAGGTGCTGGAGGGGCATATGCGCGAGCATCTCGGCGCCCCCGATGCCACCCCGGCCGAGCGGCTGGAGGATCTGGATCAGGTGGTCAGCGTCCTGCGATCCTATTTGAAGTAAGCAGGATCGCGGCGCCATCCCTTCAGGCTCGACCAGCATCGGGCTTGAGCCACCGCCAGCTTTGCGCCATGATGTCCAGCCCGGCTGACCGCCGGTTTTACTGGACAGTCAATTTCAAGGATCCCCCATGTTTGAACACGTCGATGCCTACGCTGGCGACCCCATCCTGACGCTAGTCGAGACCTTCCACAGAGACACCCGCGAGCAGAAGGTGAACCTGGGGATTGGCCTCTATTACGACGAGCAGGGGCGCATTCCGCTGCTGCCGTCGGTGCAGCAGGCCGAAGCCCAGCGCGCCGCCGCCCCGGCCCCACGCCCCTACCAGCCGATGGAAGGCGCCGCCAACTACCGCACCGCAGTGCAACACCTGCTGTTTGGTACCGACCATGAAGCGGTCAAGGCGGGACGTATCGCCACCATCCAGACCATCGGCGGCTCCGGCGCGCTGAAGATCGGCGCCGATCTGCTCAAGCGCTACTTCCCGACCTCCGAGGTGTGGGTCAGCAATCCGACCTGGGACAACCACAAGGCGATGTTCGAGGGGGCCGGCATCAAGGTGCATGACTACCCCTACTACGATGCGGCCACTGGCGGCGTGCAGTTTGATGCGATGATCGACTGCCTGAGCACCCTGCCGGCCAAGAGCATCGTGCTGCTGCACCCCTGCTGCCACAACCCGACCGGGGTGGATCTCTCCCGCGCCCAGTGGGATCGGGTGATCGCACTGGTGGTCGAGAAGAACCTGATCCCCTTTATGGATATCGCCTATCAGGGCTTCGGTGACGGACTGGAAGAGGATGCCTACGCCATCCGCGCCATGGTGGCCGCCGGTGTCAGCTTCTTCGTCAGCAACTCGTTTTCCAAGAACCTCTCCTTCTACGGCGAGCGCTGCGGCGGCCTGTCGGTCATCTGTCAGGATGCCGAAGAGGCGAGCCGCGTACTGGGCCAGATGAAGGCCACCGTGCGCCGCAACTACTCCAGCCCTCCTACTCACGGTGGCCAGATCACTGCGGCAGTGATGAGCCAGCCCGAACTGCGCGCCCTGTGGGTCGATGAAGTGACCGAGATGCGCACCCGCATCAAGGGGATGCGCCAGAAGTTGTTCGAGGTGCTGAGCGCCAAGGTGCCGGGCCGTGATTTCAGCTACTTCATCAACCAGCGTGGCATGTTCAGCTACACCGGCTTCACCCCGGAGCAGGTAGATCGCCTGCGCGAAGAGTTCGCCGTCTATCTGGTGCGCTCCGGCCGCATGTGCGTGGCGGGCCTCAACAGCCGCAACGTCGACTATGTGGCTGACGCCATGGCGGCGGTGCTCAAGGGCTAATCCGCATCAGCCCCGCTTTGGCGGGGCTTTTTGTCTGTTGCGTTCGCGGTCACCTCTTGAGGAGTCTGCTCACCCTCCCCTTGCTGTGAGAGAATGCCAGCAGGTCACCTTGAATCTTTCTGATTCCAAGCCTGTTTATCTTCATCAATTTCAGGAGCCACTATGGATCTGATCGCTCTCTCTAGGCTGGGAGGTCGCCATCTGGTCACCCTGCACCTGCTGCTCGACAACCAGAGCGTCACCCGCACCGCCGAACGGCTCTGCACCACGCCTTCCACCGTCAGCAAGACCCTCAACCAGCTGCGGGATCTGCTGGGGGATCAACTGCTCTACCGTCAGGGAAACCAGCTGTTGCTCACCCCCATGGCCGAGCGACTGGCCCCCACCCTGCACCGGCTGCTGGGGGAGCTGAACGGCCTCACTCGCCAGAACGCCTTCAACCCGCAGCAGTGGCAGGGCAGCTTGCGGCTGGGATTGCGCGAGAGCGTGATGACCTGGCCGGTGGGCCCCATTCTGGGTCAGCTGATGAAAGAGGTGCCGGGCATGGTGCCGGAGATCTGGAACAAAGATGAGCAGGGGCTGGAGGCGCTGGCAGCGGGCAAACTCGACTTCGTGATCCTGCCCCATGACCAGAGCCAGCCGTTGCCGCGCCAGCCCGGGCTGGTGTGGGAGACCCTACGGGAAGAAAAACTGGTCTGCCTGCTGCGCAAAGACCACCCCGCGCTGGCCAAGCCCTGGGATCTCGATGCTTATCTGAGCTGGCGCCATATCGCCATCCGGGATCAGGAGCTGGCCAACCCCTTCTTCGAGCAGAGCCTGGCCCAGCAGCAGGTGCGTCGCCAGATTGGCGCCACCCTGCCCGATTTTGCCAGCGCGGCGGCCCTGCTACCCCAGACTGACCTGATCCTCACCGCCATCGGTGGCTGGGCGGCCTGCATGGCCAGTCAGCCGGATCTGGTGATGCGTCCGGCACCGTTCGATTACGGCAAGGTGAGTCACAGTCTGGTCTGGTATGGCCCGGCCGGTGATGGCTCGGCCCGTCACTGGTTCCGCCAGCGGATCCTGCAACTGGGTCGCGAATTGATTGAGCCCTGAGCCGGGCGACAAGGAGAAGAGATTGATGTTTCACCGCGGCGAAACATCAATGGCAAGTAGGGACTAGGGACGTTTGGTATAGATGGGGCTGGGGAAGGAGGCGACGTTGCTGCCCAGATCCGTGATGCGGGCAGCCCCCTGCTTTTTCACCTGATCGATGCGCAGCACCTGATGCATGGGAATAAGGGTCTGGCGCACATCGGCAAATTCGCTCTTGAGCTTCTCGTGACTGGGATCGACGATAAGCGCCGTATGGTTGTCCCAGACAAAGTCGGCAATCTCGATAAAACCGAACAGCTGGCCCTGATTGACTTCGCGCACATACACTTCGTAGCGCTCGCTGTGGCAAATAAACTGAACCCGATATAACGCCTTGCTTTCACTCATGATTATCTGTCATTGAGGGGTAAGAAGATGGCCATTATTCTAGCCGCCGTTCTCGCCCCCTCCAATAGACAGAAATCACAGTTGCGGCCTTTCCATGCCGCACCTCACGCCATGACGGTCACCGGATGACGCAGCCACTCAGCCCATCAAGGCAGGCAGTGAGACCGGCCCCAATCCCGCTGCACGCAAACGGCTGGCCAGCTGTTCCAGCTCGGTTTGGCTAGCCTAGCTGGCCATTGCGCAGCCTCACCCCGTACCCCATGGTGGCGAAAGCCGTTGATGCGAATGGGCACAGGCCCAAGCTGCTGCAAGAAGGCGGCGAGATCCGCGTCCAGCTCACCACTCGCATCCAGAAAATCGCTCTTGCCCGGCACATGGAGCAGCCGCAGTTCGGTCAGCTTGCCGTGGCGTGCCAGCAACCTGAGCGAAGCCAGCACCCGCTCGCGGCCATAGCCGGTCAGGGTGTGATGCACCGAGTCACGCCACCCCTTGAGATCGAGCATGGCGCCGTCGAGCACCGGCAGCAGCCGCTGCCAGCCGGTTTCGGCCAGAGAACCGTTGCTGTCGAGCAGGCAACTGAGATGGGTCAGATCCGGCGCAGCCTTGATGGCGGCAAACAGCGCTACCACAAAGGGGAGCTGGGTGGTCGCCTCGCCGCCGGAGACGGTTATCCCGCTCAGCATTGGGCCGTAGCGGCGCAGCAGGGCCAGCACGTCGTCCACCGTCATGGTGGCAGTCTTGGGATTGGCACTGCGCGGGCAGGCCTCCAGACAGGCATCGCAATCGGTACAGAGCGCCTCCTGCCAATGAACCTTGCCCTCGCTCATGGTGAGGGCGCCACTCGGGCAGACCGCAAGGCAGTCGCCGCAATCGTCGCACAGCCCGATGGTGTGCGGGTTGTGGCAGCCGGGGCAGCGAAAGTTGCACCCTTGCAGAAACAGCACCAGCCGGTTGCCCGGCCCGTCGACACAGGAGAACGGCAGCACCCTGCTTACCAGGGCGCTGCGTGTTGGCAAGACATCAGCCATCGGTGCGAACTCAATACTCGCCGATAGTCGATTCGTGGGCGACCACTCGCGGTGCCCGCTGACGAATGGCGGTCACTTCACTCGCCTCGGCACCGAGACAAGTGGTCTGCAACCGCGAGCCTTCTTCTGCAAAACGAGCTACGTCGCTCTTGCGGATCATGTAGCCGGTCACCCGCACCAGATCGCTGTCGGCCACGTTGGCGGTGAACTCGCGCATGCCGATGGCGAGCGCCCCTTTGCAGAGCTGCAACAGCGCCTGCGGGTTCTGGCGGATGGTGGGATCCAGCGTCAGGATCTCGCTGATCCCCGAATGGTAATAAGTGTGGTGCGGTGCCAGTGCCAGCACATGGCTTGCCGGATCCGGCTCATGCCCGTAGGGAATGCGCACCCCGGGGGTAACAGCCACATCGATGCTGAGGCCACCTTGCGAATGCAACAAAGCGCGGCCACCCCAAGCATGGGTCTGCGGGGTCGTGGTCACATAGGCGGAGAGCTGGGCCGAGATGCGATAGCCAAGCTGGTTCGCCTCCTCGCCATAACCATAGCGATCCGGCAGATTCTCTTTATCCATCAGGATATTGACCGCTTCCGCCATGCCGTAGATGCCAAACATGGGAACGAAACGATCCTCATCCAGCAGCCCCTCCTTGACCAGGAAGCTGTCGAAGAAGCCGGACTCCTTATGCAAGAAAGCAGCCCGCGCTTCGATCAGCTGAGAAGCCAAACGGCAGTAGTGGGGCAGCAGGCAGCCGAGGAAGTCATCGATCCCCTGACACTGCTCGGCGACCCGCTTGAGGGAGATGCGCACCAGGGTATTGGCGCCACCGGCCTGCGGCAGGGCGTTGTAGCAGCTGACGATACCAAAACCACGAGTGTCGAAGGTGTCGCGGTGGATCGGGTAGTTGGCGATGTGCGGCTTGCTGCACTCGGCGATGTTCTTCACCGCCAGCAGCAGCAGGCTGTCCGGGGTCTGCTCCGGATCGTGGAAGAAGGTGAGGTTCGGCGCCACCTGCTTGAGCTCGTTGTCGATGCGCAGGATCAGGCGGCAGATGCGGTTGTCATCCGGCCCGATGTTGACGTGCATGAAGGCGTCCGGCAGCACCCGATCCAGATAGACCCAGAACCCCTTCAGCTTGCGATAGAGGGTCTCGTCATCCAGTTCGCCGACAAACGGCAACAGCAGATGGTCGAGCCGCCCCAGCCAGACCGGCATACCGGTGACGGAGGGGACATGGTGATAGAGGATGCGCAGGGCGTTGAGCGCCTCGTCGAAATCCTGCGGCGCCGCCAGCTCCAGCCAGGCAGAGCCCTGAGTCAGGAATTTTTCATAGTCCGGCAGCACATAACGCGGCTTGTAGGGGGCGTGCCCTTCGAACATGTCGCAGATAAAACCCTGCTCCATCGCCTCGGCGACTGCGGCAGGCAGGTCGGGGTAGGGCAACGCATTCTCGGCGGCCAGCGCCAGCGCGTGGCTCTTCTGGGCAGCGGAGAGATGGGGATCGCGCACGATGCGCTGACAGGTTTCGATCAAAGACATGGGACACTCCTTCACGGATAGAACCCATATCCTTACCATTTGCAGGCTTTTTTTGAAGTGACATTCATGACATGACGGATGTCGAATAATGACATCCATTACACAAGATCACGGCTCGCGCTTCACCAAGGCAAGAGCTCGGCTATGCCTCCCAGCCAGCGCAGCAGAAAGAAGCCCCCCATTCCACCCACCACCACAACCAGAGTCGGCAGCCGCAACAGGGTCAAGAGCATTACCCACAGGGTGGCAGTCAGGTAGTCAGGATCCCAGTCAAGACCTATCCCCGGCTCGTAGCTAAAGACGATGGGCAACCAGATTGCAGTCAGCACCGACTGGGCCGAAAAGCCGAGAAACGCCCCCATCTCGGCACCCGGCTGATATCGGGTCAACCGAGAAAAGAAGGCGAAGCGGTTGAAAAAGGTGATCAGGGCCAGCAGGCCAATCATCAGCCAGCTCACGCTACCTCCTCATCCGGTGCAGCACATAGCCCACCACCATGCCAGCCAGAGCCGAGACGATGATGTGGATCTCCGCCAGCAGCGGCTTGGTAAGCAACGCTGTGCCGCCGCTCACCAGAGTGGCCGCCACCATGGGCAAGTTTTTCATGGCGGGAATGGTCATGGCGATGAAGGTGGCCGCGATGGCAAAATCCAGCCCCATGCTGTCCAGTCCATCGATGTACTGGCCGGCCGCGATGCCGAGCAGGGTCGCCAGATTCCAGAACAGATAGAAGACGAATCCCGCGATGAGCGCGTAGGCCGGATCAAAGTGGCCGCTGCGCTCCCGGTCTTTCAGCGCCACAGCGAACATCTCATCAGTCAGGAAAAAAGCAAGGCTGGCCCGCCAGCGCAGGGAGAGCGGCAATACGTCACGGCGGAAGGTGAAGCCGTATAGCAGATGCTGGGAAGTGATCACCATGGTGGAGCCCATGATGGGCAGCAGGGGCGTGCCCGCCCCGAACAGGGTCGTGGCCAAGAGCTGGGCGGCTCCGGCGTAGACCAGCAACGACATCAGCTGAGCCTGAAGCGGACTCAGCCCGGCCTGCAACGCCAAAGCGCCACACAGGATCCCCCAGGGGATCACCGAAATGGAGAGCGGGAGCATATCCAGTGTGGCACGCCACCAGAGCATCCCCGTTCGCTCGGGCACGCTCGTTACTGACATCATGTGATCTTCCTTGTCACAGCCAAAGCGAGCCGAAAAAACTAGCACGGGACAGCAAGCGCTGTCACGTCATCACTGGCGGGAAATAAAACGCCCGCGGAGTCGCGGGCGTGCACAAGGGGATCAGGGCTCGATGACGATGGGCGTACCCGGGTCAATAGCGTCCCACACTTCATCCAGCTCGTGGTTGAGCATGGCGATACAGCCGTTGGTCCAGTTGGAAGGCTGAACCCTGCGGTTGCCAATACTGTTGCGCTGGCCGTGGATCATGATCATGCCACCCGGACGAACACCCAGCTCATTGGCGCGCTTGATGTCATCTAGGTTCGGATAGTTGATATGGATGGCTTTGTAGTAGCCGGAATTGGTCTTCTTGTAGTCGAGGGTGTAGCGCCCTTCCGGCGTACGCTGATCCCCTTCCTGCTGCTTGTGCCCCTTGGGCGCCGGGCCCAGAGCAATCCAGTAGCGCTTCAGCTCTTTGCCATCCTTCATCAGGGTCAGGCTATAGGTCGACTTCTTGACCACCACCAAATCGGCTTTTTCGGTCAAGGCAAAACTCAATGCGGGCCAAAGCCCCAACAAACACAGTAATACGGCTCTCATTCCATCCCTCGACAAGCCTCTGGTGCGGGCTTTTCTTGTTACCAGGTCATCTGAACGATGCCCGCCGAGCGGCGAGCGAGCGCCATGATATTGGATCGCCATCAATACTCAATATGCCCGGCAAAACATATCTTGCCGCAGCCAGGCCATCTTCCTTGAACGCTGTCATTTTGCATTGGTAATTAACAGTTAAAACAACAAGATACAAAAAATTATCGCGCTGGCACCCGGGGCAATGATCGGCGAAGATAACACTCCACTCCCCGACAGGATCATGCCATGCGCTCTTCGTGCCGCCTCGCCACCCTGCTGTTCTCGCCACTCCTGCTCTGGCTGCCCGCCAGTGTCGCCGCCGATGCACTCTGGCTGCGCGAGCCCGCCCTCTCCCCCGATGGCAAGCAGCTTGCATTCACCTGGCAGGGGCGCATTTTTGTCGCCAGTGCCGAGGGTGGCCCCGCTGCGGCGCTCACCGGCAGCGACTACCTGAGCCAGCGGCCGATCTGGTCGCCGGATGGCAAAAAGCTCGCCTTTGCCGCCAATCTCTACGGCAACGAGGATGTGTTCGTGGTACCCGCCAACGGCGGCGAGATGGTGCGCCTCACTCGCGATTCGCGCACCGATCTGCCGCAAGCCTTCAGCGCCGATGGCAAACGGCTGCTGCTGAGCAGCCAGCGCTTGGGGGCGCCCGATGCCGACCATTTTGTTGCGGAAGGCTACCAATGGGGCGAGCTCTACTGGACTCCCATCTCCGGCGGCACCTTGCAGGCCAATCTGCCGCTGCCTGCGACCCTCGCCCGCCCCCACGGGGAGCGGCTCGTCTACCAGATGCCCGCGGCGGATCAACCCTTTCGCAAGCATCAGCACTCGTTCGCGGTGCCCCGTCTCTGGCTGTTTGATGGCAAGCAGCACAAGCAGCTGACCAAAGATCGGGTGGCGGCCACCGATCCGGTCTGGAGCGACAAGGGAGATACCCTCTTTTACCTGAGCGAGCGCAGTGGTGATTTCAACGTCTGGCGCCGGGATCTCGCCAGCGGCAAGGAGCAACAGCTGACCCACTATCAGGGCCATCCGGTGCGGGGGCTCAGCGCCTCTCGCAGTGGCGATCTGGTCTGGTCATGGCTGGGCGAGCTCTATCGCCTCGATGCCGGTAGCAGCGAGCCACGCAAGCTGACCCTCACACCGCAAGTGGCGAGCACGCCGGATGAGGCGAGCGAGGCCCTGACCCTGGCAGACGAAGCGCTGGTCAGCGAAGGGGCGGACGAGCTGATCCTGGTGAGCGAGGGCAACCTGTTTGCCGTCGACCCCGAGCGGGAGCGGGTGCGTCAGCTGACCCGCGATCCGAGCGAGCAATCCAGCCCTCTCTTCGCCGAGCAGGGGCGCGCCCTCATCTATCTGTCGGAGCAACAGGGGCACGCCGCCCTCTATCGCCTGCGCAAGGGAGATCCGGATCTGCTGTTCAGCGATCCCGGCACTCTGACCGAGAGTCTGCTGCTGGCGATTCCCGACAAGGGGATCAGCCGTCCGGTACTCTCCCCCGATGGCAAACAGCTCGCCTTCGTGGTGGATGGCCAGGCCATCCATCTGCTCGATCTGGCGAGCAACAAGCAGCGGGAGCTGGTGCCTGCCAGCTTCAACCCGTCGCGCCACGAGGTACATCTCGCCTTTGCCCCCGACTCCCGCCATCTGGCGCTCACTTTCCGCCCCGATGCAGCAGAGCAGGAGATCGCAGTGATCGACACGGCCAATCCCAAGGCCAAACCGGTCAATGTCAGCCTCAACGGCTATCAGGATGGGCAACCGGGCTGGAGTCAGGATGGTGCCATCCTCTACTGGCAATCGACCCGGTTTGGCGCACTGGGGCCCGATGGCGAGCCCCTCGTCACCAACCTGCTCGGCATTTACAGCAGCCGCGCCGCCAGAGCCGATGCGATTGCCGAGCTGGAGCCGCCGAAAGGGGGATACGGCTTTGAGAGCGATCGCCTCAACCATCGGGAAGCGCTGCTGTTGCAACCCACCGGCACCCTGCTCGCCAGCCGCATCATCGGCGACCAGCTGATCTATCTGGTGGAGGAGATGGGGGTCAACAGCGAGAGCGAGATCAAGGGCTACAGCCAGGATCTGCGCAAGGGCAAAACCAGCGAACTGTTTGGCGAGCAGCCCGGCCCTGCGCTGGCAAGCCTCAACCAGCAGGGCACCCTGGCTACCCTGGTGCGGGATGGGGAGATCACCCGGATCCACCTCGACTCCGGCGAGGCCACCAGCGCCCCCTTCACCTTGCAGCCCACCAGCCGCTGGCAGGAACGCATGACCGCCGCCTTCGATCAGATCGCCCGGCTCACCCGGGACGAATTCTATCTGGACGATATGAACGGGGTGAGCTGGGATAGCTATGTCGCCGCTTACCGCCGCCTGCTGCCGGGCATCGGCAACCCGCGGGACTTTGGCAACCTGCTGGCGGAGCTGGCTGGCGAGCTCAATGTCTCCCACACCTGGGGCAACGGCCCCGCCCCCTTCCCGCGCATGGCGGACGAGACCGCCAGCCTGGGCGGCTACTGGCAGGATGGCGAGCAAGGGGTGATGCTCACCGCTCTGCTCTCTGGCGGCCCGCTGGATCAGGAGAGCGATATCGCCCCGGGCGCCCGCCTGCTCGCCATCAACGGCGTCCCGATTGCCAATCTGGCCGAGCTGGATCAAGCCCTTAACCATCAGGCCGGTGCCCGGCTCGCCCTCATCTTCCAGCAGGAGGGCAACAAGCAAACTGACGAGGTGGTGCTCACCGCCATCGACAAACAGCAGGAGTACCAGCTGCAACAGGATCGCTGGATTGAGAAACGGCGGGAGCTGGTGGCCAGGCTGAGTGGAGGACGGGTCGGCTACGTCTATCTGCCGGCAATGAACAGCGAGGTCTACGATGCGGTGGTGGCGGATGCCCTCGGCAGACAGCGCAATCGCGATGCGCTGATCGTCGATGTCCGCTTCAACAGCGGCGGCTATCTCGCCAATACCCTGGTGGAGTTTCTGACCGGCAGCGGCAGCACCAAAGGAATGGCCAGCAGTTGGCCTCGTCAGGGCAAGGGTGAAACCGACGCCGCCACTCGCCAGTGGACCAAGCCCTCGGTGGTGCTGGTGAACGCCGCCAGCTACTCGGAAGGCTCCGCCTTCCCCGAGTACTACCGCGCCCTCAAGGTCGGCCCCATCGTCGGCGATCCGGTGCCCGGCACCGGCACCATGGTCTACAGCCACGACTCCCGGCTGATCCCGGGCCTCTCCTACGGCATTCCGACCCTGGGGCTGCGCAAACCGGACGGCACCTTCTACGAGAATCAGGAGCTGATCCCGGATCTGCAGGTGCCCCTCACTCCCGCTGACATGATTGCCGGGCGCGACCCGCAACTGGAGGCGGCGGTACAAGCCGCCCTCAAGCAGTTGCCAGCCAGCGCCAAATAACGGCGCCCATCGAGCTCAACGAAAGCGAAACAGCTCGCGATGCAGATGCCCGCCCGGCAACCGCCGGGTCAGGGCATCTGCCATCCCCTCCGGCCCGCAAAACCATACCTGCTCGGGTGCATCCTGCGCGATGCGGGCCAGATCCAGCCGCCCAGCCGCCTTGTCCAGATGCAGCTGATAACGCACACCGGTGCGATGACAGAGCTCGGCCAACCGCTGGTGGTAAACCGCCCCCGCCAGATCCGGCGCGCACTGGATCAGGGTGATCCCCTCGCCGCGCTCGCCACGGGCAGCCAGCCCCTCCAGCCAGGCCACAAACGGCGTGATACCGATCCCGGCCCCCAGCCAGAGGGCTCGCCCTCCCCCTTGCGGGGCGACAAAGGCGCCATAGGGGCCGGTCACCACCACCTCACCCCCGACGCGCGCCTCTGCCACCAGCTGACGGGTATGATCCCCGAGCGCCCGTACCGCGATCACCAGCTGGCGCCGATCCGCCGACACCCGCACCAGAGTAAAGGGGTGCGGCCCCTCCTTGGCGTCAAATTCGAAAAAGGCAAACTGACCCGGGCGGTAATGGGCGAGCGGCCGCTCCAGCTGCATGGTCAGCTCGCAGGTCTGATCCGCCAGCGCCCGCACCGCAATGACCCGGCCCGGATGGCGATCCCGCGCCCCCACTTGCCCCAGCAGGGAGTAGAAGGCCCCGATAGCGCCGATCCCGCCAACCAGCCAGACTGATACCCCCACCGGGGTCATGGCCCCCACCTGAGGCAACAGGCAGAGCCCATGACACCAGCCCGCCAGATAGATGAGCGGGGCCAGCCGGTGGATCAGTCGAAAACGACCATAACTCACCAGCGCCAGCAAACTCAGCACCACCAGCGCGATCAGCAGATAGAAACTCCACTCCCCCAGGGTATTGCCAAGGGCATGGAGCGAGATGCCATTGCCTGCTCCGGCACCCACTTCGGCACCGCTGGCCCCACGCCGTGCGGGACGACTCAACCAACCTGCCGAGACCGCCCACTTGGGGGCCTCCACCAGCAGCCAGTGGGCGGTCAGCGCCAATGCGCCGCCGATGGCCGTCTGACGGTGCAATCGCAACATCCGATCCAGACCGCCACACCACACTTCCAGCTTCGGCAGGCGCAACGCCAGCCACAGCGAAATGGCCATATAGGTCATCCCCAGCAGACCCGTCAGCAGCAACATCTCATGGCGCCAGGGCCACACCCCGTTGGCATCCCCCGCATAACCGAGCCACCAGACTCCGACCGCCAGCAGCGGCAACAGCCACCACATCCATTTGTTCGTCATAACATGCTCCCTGGTTCCATCGCGGCAGGGCCTCATCTCCCTGCTGATGGCTCCATTACACACCCGTCCGGTCACAAGACTTTGCCAGAGGGGGAAGCTTGTGTGGCAATGTGTGACAAACGGAAACAAAAGAGGGGCCGACTGGTCCCTCGTGATCACCCTTGTTGGCTCGCCCCTCTTCACAGGAGATAGCGCACAATCCACCTCCGCTGTGATTGACGACCTGCCAGAAAAAGGAATCAAATGGGGACGTTACATATCTGCGGCGGAAAACCTGCTGCCCACTCTTCCGGACAAGGAGATCCCCCTTGCTTTCATCCACCGAACAACGCTACTGCCCGAGTTGTCAGCGCGAGACCAACCATGTCGTGGTGCTGGTCGACAAATCCTATGGAAAAGAGGTGAAACCAGAGCAAAAGCGCACTGCATTTATCAAAGACTTCATTACCGGCTGGGCCGCCGGCCCCTTTCTGGCCAACATGGATCGCTTTGAACGCCACACCATCTGTGAAAACTGCGGAAATAAAGTCATTGATGAATGAAAAATTAGGGGCAAAGCGACTGGTTTTGGGAGTGTCGGCGACATCACGATGGCAAACCGGCCCGGAAAAAACGCTCCGGGTACCCTGCCCGCTTTGCAGTGCTTGATCGGTGATAAAAAGTGAGGGGCCGACCGGCCCCTCATGATTACGGCGCTTTTGAGGCCGTTCGCTTGCCTACCAACCGGTGCAGCAGCCTGTTGTATTTTGCCCAGGAGTGGATCAGCAGGAAGATGCCGAACAGCAGGGCAAGAAACAGTTGTCCCACTTCGATGGCATCCAGCGAACCGATAAAGCTCTCATCCTCCTCCGCCTCCAGATAGTTGAGCCAGGGTTGCAGGGCCAGAAAAATCCAGCCGACCCATGTCACAAGCAGGATCAGCAGATCCCGCAGCCGATACTTCCAGCTGCGCCGGGTACCGTTGCTGATGATCATCTCCTTCGCCAACTTATGTTTTGTCACGGAACGACTCCCCCCTGTCAGGACTCTCCCACACCGCCAACTGGCCACGACGACGCAGGATCGCCTTGGGCACCGCCACCACCACGGTCACCAGATTGAGCAGCCAGTAGATGAGCGGATACCAGACACACCAGATAAAGCTGCGGGCCATGCTCTTGTCGTAGTGGTTGTCGATAAAGATGCTGACCCCGAACTGCACCAGACAAATCGCGGTCATCATCACCCCGGCCCACTGGAACAGATGACCCACCGCCAGTCCGCTCACGTCAGGCTCAATCAGCCAGATCAGTGCCAGCAGCAACATGCTGTAGCACCAGGCAACGCTGGAGAGATACTCCAGCAGCAGCAGCCAGAAGCGTCGGTTGCGCCAGCGCATCGCCTGCAAGCCGTAGCGCAGAAAGACCTCGGCGCCCCCCTGTGCCCAGCGCAACCGCTGCTTGTAGAGACCGCGTACCGTCTCCGGCATCAGCACCCAGCAGAGCGCCTGGGGCTGATAGTGGATGAGCCAGCCGGCCAACTGCAGCTTCCAGCTGATGTCGATATCCTCGGTCACCATGTCATTGCTCCAGCCACCGACCGCCTCGACCGCCTGCTTGCGAAAGGCCACCACCACCCCGGAGACGGTAAAGACAGTACCGTAGATCCGCTGGGCCCGCTTGATGAGGCCGATGATGGAGCTGAACTCGCCGGTCTGGATCTTGCCGATGATGGTGGAGCGGGTGCGTACCCGCGGATTGCCAGTGACCGCCCCGACTCTCGGGCTCTCGATGAAGAGCTTCACCATCCAGCGCACCGCGTCATAGTCGAGCACCGCATCCCCGTCGATGCCGACCAGGATCTCCCCGCTGGCCACGGCCAGCCCGTTGTTGAGCGCCATCGCCTTGCCCTGGTTGTGCTGGTGGAGCACGGTCAGGCGCGGATCCTGCTGCGCCAGCCGATCCAGCCGCGCGCCTGTGTCGTCCTTGCTGCCGTCGTTGATGGCCAGCACCTCGAAATCGGGATAGCGCTGGCGCAGCAGGTGGCCGATGGTCTCCTCGACGTTGGCCCCCTCGTTGTAGCAGGGCACCATCAGGGTCACTCTGGGGTAATAGGGGAGCTCCAGCCCCCGCTTGGCCAGCGCGATATCCCTTCGCTCCCACTGGAAGTAGTAATAGAGACCACCACAAACCCACACCATGGCCATCAGACTGGGATAGGCCAACGTAAAGATGGCTATCCCTTCCAGAAGATCCTTCACCGCATCGCCTCCCCTGGGGTGGCTTTAGCTGCACTGACTGCGACCGGCGTCACCGGCAGCTGGGTCGGCTGAGGCTGGGTCTGCACCGAGAAGACCGGCTTGAGCACCGCCGGATCCGGCTGGTTGTTGTGAAAATCATCCGGGTAGTAGCCAAAGTTGGTCACCCCCTTGCGCTGAATGATCTGCATCCAGCGCGCCAACTCGGCATCGGGGATGGGCTGATCGGTGCGCCAGTTGCGGCTCTGCAGTTCGAACACCAGCCGATTGGCCGGCACCTGTGCCAGTGAATCCTCCGCCAGCCTGGCCAGCCACTCATCGGGGTTTTGTGCCTGCTCCATATAGGGCATGGCCATTACGGCGGTGAAGTCATAGGCCTTGGCAAACGCCGCCATGCTCTGGGCAAACCACTGCTGGGATTGCGGCTCGGTCACCAGCGCCGCATAGATGTTGCGGGCGGTCTTGAGGCCGTCGGCGCCCCCTTGGCGGTAGCGGGCGGCGGCATCGCGCAGCGCCATGGTGAAGTCGATCAGCAGATCGGTCTTCTGCTCCCCCTGCGCCTGCAGCGCATTCGGGGTGCGAGCCAGCGACATCGGCCCCTCGTAGTCGCTGAGGAACGCATCGTCATGGAACAGCAGACCATCGAACTTGGTGTAAAAACCGAGATCCTCGTAGATATCCAGCAGCAGCTGGCGACTGGCAGGATCCCAGGGCGAGAGGCGCAGATACTGCCCCTTGGCGGGGGCGCCGGTACGGCTGTCGGTGACATAGGCGTGGTTCGGCCCCATGTCGTAGGCCATCACCGGCATCCAGGCGAACACCTTGACCCCGGCACGGGTCTTGAGCTGCCAGGACACCCGGTTGAAGAGATCCGCCTTGACCGGCATATGACGGTTGGGGAAATAGAGGGCCTCCGCCACCCCGTCGCCGTTGTCATCGGCATAGGCCTGCAGATAGACGGTGGTGATGCCGTAACCCTTGATCCGATCCAGCAGCATGTCGATGTTCTTGTTCATCTGCTGCGGATCCTTGTCGTAGACATAGTCCAGATCCACGTGCACCAAGCGCTCCACCTGCCGCTCCCAGGTATTGCCCCCCATGATCTCATCCAGGGTTTCGAGGCTGGTGTCCTCCTCCAGCAGATAACGGCGCACCGTGCTGCCCGAGTCACTCAGCTTGTTGAGCCCTTCCGCCAGGGTGAAGGTGTAGGGCATCCCCGCCGCACTGGCCAGCTCCAGCGCCGTCTGGTTGAAGGCGCCGTAGGGCCAGACCAGGATCCGTGGTGCCCGACCGGTCTGCTCCCTGAGCTGGCTGGCTGATGCGTCGAAGTCCGCTTTTATCCGGGCCCGATAGTCGGCCATGCTCTCGTAGCCATTCTGGCTCCAGCCTGCGGTGGTCACCGCCGGCTGCACGTTGCCCTGCGGGTTGGCGAGCAGCCCGTAGTGGGAGGTGAAAGTGTGGGAGGCCAGCTCCACCAGTCCGGAGTCCTGCATCTCGCGGATCTGAGGCCAGCCGACGAAGTAGCTGCGTGGTAGCTTGTCATTGCCGTACGGGACCATCTTGTCATCGGCAACATCCAGCCAGCTGCCCACCAACGCAAAGACCGCCGGATAGTTGTAGAGCTTGAGCAGCGGATAGACCAGCCGGTAGAAGCTCTCGTAGCCGTCGTCGAAGCTGAGCAGAATCGCCTTCTCCGGCAGCTGTGCTTTGCCCGCTTTGGCATCCAGGATCTGCTGGAAGCTGACCGGGTGATAACCCTGCTGCTTGATCCAGTTGAAGTGGCGGATCAGGGTGTCGCGCCGGATGGTCTGGGGATAGAGCTTGAGGTTGGGGGTCAATTTCAGATCGACGATATCGTGGTAGCAGAGCACCACATAGTCATCGGGTTGCCGGGCTGCCTGCGTCAGCGAAGGCAGCAGTGCAAGCAGCAAAACGAAAGGAGCAAGCCAGCGTCTCATCACATGAAACTCCATTGCAGATTGGCGAAGATGAAATTTCCGAACTCGGGATTGCCGTCATAGATGGCCTGACGGCGGCCAAGGCCATAGCCCAGGCTGAGGGCGGGAGAGAGGATCCAGTCGTGGCGATAGCTGAGCTGCCACCCCTGATCGCTGCCATAGCCTTGCTGCCAGTAGTGGTTGCCACTCATGGTCAGGCTCTGTAGTAAAGAGCGGCGCCCATCCAGCGGCAGCCGGTAGCGCCCCGCCAGCTCCAGCTCCAGATTGCGATCCTGCAAGGGGTTGAAGTAGTCGACCTCCAACGCCTCGTTGCGGGAGGTGGCGCCGCGCAAGGTGGTATCGAACCACCAGCGATCCCGACGCCAGAGATCCTGACGCAGCCAGCCGGAGGCGGTCAGCCGCCGGTTGCCGTCGCTGATATCCATCCGCTCCAGCCGCAGCGCCCCCTCGCGGGTCTCATCCTGACGCCAGCCCAGATCGAACTGGTATTGATCGGCGTAGTTGCCGCGCGCCAATGCCCGCAGCGGGGTGTCGGCACTGTTGAGATTAATGGCTGCACCCAATGTCCAGTGATCATCCAGCCGCCAATCGAGGCGACTCCAGAGATAGCCTTTGTGGTTGAGCTCGCTGCCGGCGCCCCCCTCCAGCGTCAGTTGCAGCGGGTAGAAAAAGATCTCGGCCCCCAGCCCGGTATAGGCGGCGCGCTCGGGCTGCTGGTCGAACTCGCCAAAGCTGCCCTGACGGCGGACAAACAGTCGATCACCGCCATCAGTGCGAGCGCTGTAGAGGCGGCTGTCGTAGCTCCAGTCACGACTGGCCTGCACCGAGCCCCCTTCGTTGCGGCCATGGGTCAGGTCGGTGACAAATTGCGGGGCCTGCTCCAGAGTCAGCCGCTGCTGCAGTTCCTGACGATCCCGGGTCAGGTTGCCAAGGGTGCGCACGGCCTGCGGCGTGCCCTGCCAGTCCCCCTTGTCGAGCCGGGCGTTGAGGCGACCCGGCTCGGCCAGCGCGGTGCGTCCTGCTGGCAGCCAGCGCACAGCCTGCTGATAGGCCTGCTCGGCTTTATCGGGATGACCCCGCCAGCGGCGGATATCCCCCAGTTGCAGCCAGAGCCAGGGATTGGCAGGCGCGGTTTTCAGCCATCCTTCCAGCTGCCGCTCTGCCGCGCCCGCCTCACCACGCCAGGCCTGCAGCAACGTTTTAAGCTGCAACACCTTCTCGTAGTCGTCGTTGGCCATCCGCATGTTGCCGGTGAAATCCCAGCGAGTCGGCGGCTCCTGCCAACCGGCCAGCAGCCCCTGCGCCGCGCCATAGCGCTCTCCATCCGAATAGGCATAGAAGCGCTTCTCCAGCAGGCGTTTGTCTTTGGCCCGTGCAGGGGTCGCCAGTTGCTGGTAAATCACGGAGGCCTCATCCACCCGCCCCAGCCCGGCCAGTGCATCGGCGCGCGCCTCCAGCACATAGTCAGGCAATGGCCCCTCGGCCTGCAGCGTAGCGGACTCCCGTTCGGCCCGGGCAAACTCGCCGAGGGCCACCAGCGTCACCACTACATCTCGGCGGGCACTGATATAGAGCACATGATCGTGGGGGGCGCGGGCCAAGATCCGTTCTTGCAGCGCAAGAGTGCGGGTCAGGGAACGGCGGGCCAGCACCGGATCCTCGGTCTGGGCCGAGATCCGCAGCAGATTAACCGCCTGGTAGTAGTCGAGCCAGAGCCGGTCGACCGGTTTGAACAGCTTGGGGTAACGGCTCATCAGGTCTGCAGCCGCAGGGCCTGCCCCCAGGCTCACCGCTACCCGATAGAGCGCCAACACCTGCTCGGGATTATCCGGCTCCAGCTCCAGCCACTGCTGACGGGCCAGCAGCTCACCCATGGGATCTTCACCCTGGCGGGCGGCATAGATGCGGACTTCGAGGATCACTTGGTCGCGGCCGAAACGGGCTTCATAATCAGCCGCTGCGCGGCGGGCCAGCTCGCGGTTGCCCTGATCACTGGCAGTGAGAAACAGCCCGAGCCAGCCATTGTGGTTGGCCGGATCGCGTCCCTGCAGGATGCGGTAATAGCTGATCGCTTCGGAGTAGCGCTTCTCGTCGCGGGCGGCACGGGCCACCCCTTCCAGTGTACTGTTGCTGATGGGGCTGAGCTCGCACGGCTCACAGGCGGCCAGCGCCCCCTTGCGATCACCCCGCCACAGCTGCACGGCGATCAGATCATCGAGCACCTTGCCATCACCACTTTGTCGATAGAGAGCATCCAGCCCGTGCGCTGCCGCATCCAGCTCTCCCGCTCGGGCCTTGATCACCCAGGCTTCACGCACTCTGTCCACCTCACTGGCACACACCAGCAGGGGCAACAGCGCCAACATCAAAAAGATGCGATTCATTCGCAACATACCACCCATAACAAACGCTGGTCATATCGTCCCTGCACGACCATACGGATATACACACCCGTCCACTCCTGCCTGATGAGCAAGAGGGCTTCCTGACTTGTGTGCTGATTTCGAGGGTGAAAGGCGGGCAACGGCCACACCTTTCCTATGTGCGGCCCAGCCATCTCCGGGCGGAGATCTGAGGCTTTCCGAACCCGATTCACATCGGGAGTGGCAAGGTGGGCGATTTTGCAGCTGTGGACAATTTAGTCAATCCGACAAGATGGGAATAGTTCTCAAAAAGATGAATAGATCAATCTTTATGCACAAAGGTGAGTGCAAAAAACACTATTAACAAAACAGACATAACAGCGTGAATCACCGAATCTATTACCTTGCCGCTCACTGTTCACGCTAATCTTCATATGAATACATATTTGATGGAAAAATCGCGGACACTATTGCCAAAGCGACACTTGGTGTCGTACCCATCCCTAGTGAGGTATCCCCCACTACAGCTGTAACAAGGGATAGCCATAAGGCGCCGTGCTCCCGGCATGCTCACCGGGAGCACTGTGGTTTACGCGGCTGACGCTCGTCGGTAATGATCAACGATCCACGCCTCGAAGTCGGCCAGCATGCGGGTTTCCGACTCGCTGTTGTCGGCGATAAGCTCGGCGCCATGTACCACCCGGATATGAGCATCGAGCGGGCTTCCCTCACCCGCCGCGGGGCGCTGCTGCGCGGCGGCCATGCAGGCTTGCGCCTGTTGCCAGGCTTCGGCGGCGCTCAGGTTGCATGCCTCGGCCAGCGGCACCGCGCTGAATCCCTCGCCGGTCAGGCTGCGCAGGGTCTCATCGTGACTCATGCCGTTGCCAGGCCCCCAGTAGTGGGCGGCCAGATCCGGCCCGATACGCGGATTGTCGGTGAGGTAGCCATCACGCTTGAGGAAATAGGCGCGGGTCTGCTCCACCGCCATCAGCGCCAGCAGGTAGCCGTGATAGGCGCAGGCCGACTCCTGATTAAGGAGGTGCGGAATGGCCAGCAGCGGGCGCGGGCTCTCGACCCCGACAATCTTGCGCTCCCACTGGCGGGCCAGCGCCAGCACGGCGGCCGGGGTGCGATCGCCGTCGGCCATGGCGTAAAGATCCCGCTCGAAGTAGGCCACCAACGCGATCTGGCGCTCGTTGAAGGCACGAAACGGCTGGCGGGCGGCGATCATCTCCTTGATGAGGGCATCGGGAACAGCCTCTCCTGCCGCATTTCTGGCGTAGCGTTTGAGCCAGTCGGCATCGTCCAGCAGGCTGTCGCAGAACATCGACTGGGTTTCGGCATAGGCCATGGAGGTGGGCGGAAACTCCTGTGAGAAGCAGGGGGCATTGCCGGTGACATTGGCAAAATGCGCGGCATGCCCACCCTCGTGGAACAGGGTGTTGAGGCCGTTCCAGCCGCTGCCCACCTGCGCCGGGTCGGCCAAGCTGGTGAAATTGACCACAGCTGGCACCCACTCCCCCTGCTGGAAGAAGCTCGGTACCGGACCGTGGCAGAAGCCGTTCTCGTATTTCCCCTCCCGGGTCAGCA
This sequence comes from Aeromonas sp. 30P, assembly GCF_051919805.1. Classification (NCBI taxonomy): domain Bacteria; kingdom Pseudomonadati; phylum Pseudomonadota; class Gammaproteobacteria; order Aeromonadales; family Aeromonadaceae; genus Aeromonas; species Aeromonas sp. 30P. Next base: position 4,158,350 of record NZ_JBQBEA010000001.1, read on the forward strand.
AATCCAGGGTCAGGGTCGCCCCGCGATACTGGATGCCGAGCCGGCGGAAGCTCTCGACCCAATCCCGCAGTGCCCGCGAGAAGGGCACATAAGGATCTAGCTGGCGGGTCACATCGCCGCTCACGCTGTAACGCAGGTTGTGGGGCAGCAGGGCCGCCTCGCCCTTGGCAACCTTCAGCTCTTCCAGACTCTGCTGCAACCGGGCGTCGGTGCGGGCGATAAAGTCGTCGAGGATGGCGAACAGCTGCTCCGGGCTCATCTGCTCGTTCTTGCACACCTTGTAGTCGAAGTAGTCGCGATAGCCCATAGCGCGGGCAAAGCGGTTGCGGATCGCTACCACCTCGAGAAAACCGTTGCCGACCACCCACTGCTCCAGGGTGTGGAACATGGCGAGCGCGCTCTGGCGCACCGCCTCGTTCGGGCTGGCGGCGAGCGAGGTACTGGCGGCGGGCAGGCTGCCTGCGACCTGCTGGCCCTGCTCATCCAGCAGGGTCAGTTTCAGCCCCTTGCGGCGGGCGAACAGCTCCGCCTCGACAGCCACCAGCTCATCCATCAGGGCGGCCGCAGCGGGATCTTCAATCACATTGCACTCGAAGAAGGCGATCCAGCCTTGCAGACCGCGCTTGAGATCATCCTCGTCGGCCTGCACCAACATCTCCCGCAATTCGGGCAGACGGGCCGGATTGGCACAAAAGGCCTTGTAGGCCTGCTCGGCAGCGGTGAAACCGGCCTGATCATCGCTGGTGCCCATATAGGTGGACCAGAAGAGATCCTCCTTGCGCCTGTGCACCTGCAGGTAGTCGGCGTTGAGCTGGTTGAAGTAATTCCTGGCAATGGAACTCATAAATTCCCTCTTGTTATGGGGTCACCCGCAGCGGGGCCCACTCCTTTTTTTGAAGAAATGCCAAACCATTCACACTCTTTGGCAAAAATTGCGCAGGGATGCGCATCAACACGCTACCAAAAAGTGGGGGTTGCTGTCTGCTGACTATACTGATGTTAAAACGCTCATTTGAGAAAGCTCAGCAAGAGACTGAAAGTAAATGAGTTGTTAACTCTTACGAACTGGCTGCCGCGGTACAGAGCCACATAAAATCAACAGGGAAATGAGGGTTTAGTCATGTTCAAGCTCGGTGATATTACCGTGAGCCGCAAATTGATCTTGCTGCTCGCACTGGCGTTTGTCGGTTTTGTCTCGCTGCTGCTTATCTCGGCCAACGCGCTCCAGCGCAATCTGATGAGCGAGCGAGAGGCGCGGCTCAATGCGGTATTGGAGCAGGCCATGAGCCAGATCCAGTTTCTGGCCAGCACCCTGCCAGCAGAGCAGGCTCAGCAGGAGGCTCGCAAGCTGCTGACCAACACCCGCTTTGATGGCAACAACTATTTATTCGTCATCGACGAGAACCGCACCATGGTGGTTCACCCCATCCGTCCCGAACTGGTCGGCCAGAAGATGGGTGAAGGAGGTGCCGCCACCGCCGGGCAGTTCTGGTATCAGATGGTGGATATCGCCAAAGGGGGCAAACAGGGCACTCTGCAATATGTGTGGGTCGGCCCGTCGGGTGAGACCGCCGACAAGCTATCCATGGTCTCCGGCTATCAGCCCTGGGGCTGGATCCTCGGTTCCGGCATGCTGCTGCAAGATATTCAGCAGACCATCTGGGCCCAGTACATGAAGATGGGTACCGCCACCGCCACCGCCATCGTGATCCTGCTGATGGGGCTGCTGGGCTGGCGCATCACCCACTCCATCGTCTCCCCCCTCAGCCAGATCAACCACGCCATGCAACGGGTCGCCAAGGGGGATCTGGTGGTGAGCATCCCGGTACAGGGCAAGGATGAGCTGGGAGTGGTCGCCCGCTGCACCAACCAGAGTCTCGATGCCATCCGTCACGCCCTGCTGGAAGCCAGCCAAGGGGCCCGCAACGTGGCGGATGCCGCCCTGCGCATCGCCGCCTCTGCCGAGCAGACCAATCAGGCAGTCACCAGCCAGCGGGATCAGCTGGCCCAGCTCGCTACCGCCATGAACGAGATGAGCGCCACCATCTCCGATGTGGCTGGTCATGCCGAAAATACCGCGCGGGATACCCAGGAAGCGACCGGTGAAGCGGGCCTCGGCAACCGTGACGTTCATGCCAGCGTGCACGGCATCAAGGCGCTGGCCACCGAGGTGGAGCAGGCCACCCAGCAGGTCAACCAGCTCAAAGAGGGAGTGATGCAGATCAGCGAAGTGACCGCCGTCATCAGCGCCATTTCGGAGCAGACCAACCTGCTGGCCCTCAACGCCGCCATCGAGGCAGCACGGGCTGGCGAGCAGGGCCGCGGCTTTGCCGTGGTGGCCGACGAGGTGCGCCAGCTGGCCAGCCGGACTCGCCAATCCACCGAAGAGATCCAGAGCACCATTGCCCAACTACAGCAACGGGCCGTCACCGCCGCCAATGCCATGGACACCAGCCGCAAACTGGCAGAGAGCAGCGTCAATCAATCCCAACAGGCGGGGCAGGATCTCACCCTGATCGTCAACCACATCCAGCATGTAAGCGACATGGCAACCCAGATCGCTACCGCCGCCGAGCAGCAGAGCATGGTGGCCGAGGATATGAACCGCAATGTCAGCGGCATCAACGACTCGGCGCTGGAGATGTCCCAGTCCGCCTCGCAACTGGCGCAGGAGAGCGAGCTGCTGGCCGGTCTCTCCCGCAGTCTGGATGAGCGGCTTGCGGTATTCAAACTGGGCAAAGAGTCCGCCGCGGCGCCGATGATGGCGCCCCAATCTCCCCCCTCCGGCGAGCAGCACGCCCGCCATTGATGGCGTCAATCTGTGTCGCCTTGTCACCCGACCTGCCAGCTCAGCTGGCAGGTTTTTTTACGCAGCAAAACACGCAGCAAGCATGCATCTTATTGGCATATTCAACGGCATTCGACACCGTTCACAAATAAGAGAACAATTTAAAAACAGCCAGTTAGAATGATTTGCACGCCATTGGATGATGCGTTTAAACATTCAACTTCAAATAACGAATCAATGCAGTGCACAATGCTGATGGCCGAACATTTGGCCCATCACTAATCATCTAGTCATTTGGCAAACTGACCGAAAGGTCGGGACGCAAAGCCTCCGGTCTACAGACGTTTTGTCCAGGATAGCGGGGTCGCCACACGCAAGTGTGTATCGGGGAATTCCCAGGCCAACTGACTGCCCACATCTGTCGAACAGAGGAATGTATGGCAGCAAAAATCCAACTCAATCACATCGCAGCGGTGCTGGCTCTGCTGGCCAGCGGCAGCGCCCTGGCTCATGGCTACATCAGCCAGCCAGAGAGCCGCAACTATCTGTGCAAAACCGGCGGCAACAGCCAGTGTGGTGGCGTGCAGTGGGAACCCCAGAGCGTGGAGGGCCCTTCCGGCTTCCCGCAGAGCGGCCCGCAGGATGGTCAAATCGCCTCGGCGGGCAGCCCGCGCTGGAGCGAGCTGAACATCCAGACCAGCGACCGCTGGACCAAGCGTGAAGTACAGCCCGGCCCCTTCGCCATCAGCTGGACCTTCACCGCAAACCACGTCACCCGCAACTGGCGCTACTACCTCACCAAGCAGGACTGGAACCCCAACCAGCCGCTCACCCGCGCCTCGTTCGATCTGACCCCCTTCTGCGTCATCGACGGCAACATGGTGCAGCCGCCCAAGCAGGTAACCCACAACTGCATCCTGCCGGAGCGCACCGGTTATCAGTTGATCCTCGGCGTGTGGGAAGTGGGCGACACCAGCAACAGCTTCTACAACATCATCGACGCCAAGTTCAAAGATGGCAGCCAGCCGCCGCTGGAGTGGAGTCAGGCCGGCACCATCTACCCCTCCATCGACCTCGCGGCAGGTGACAAGGCAATGACCCGGGTATTCGATGCCAACGGCGAGCGCCCCGATCTGCAGACCGTGCTGACCATCACCACTGCCGAGCAGGGCCAGAAGAACAACTGGGCTCATGCCCTCGCCAGCAAGATCAACGCCGAGCAGAGCCTGATCCGCGCCGGCCAGCAAGGAGCCGATGGCCAGTTCAATCCGGTCTACGGTATGAACCCCATTTATCTGAAGCGAAACAGCGAGTTGAAGCGAGTCGAGATTGACCTGCAACAGCAGCAACCGCCGGTGGTGGACAGTATCAGCGTCAGCGGTCTGGCCAGCGACTATGTGCTGGACAACGGCAAGGCAACCCTCGATTTCACCGTCACCGCACAGGGCGATCTGGCCGTCACCAACACCCTCTATGACCACGGCGGCGTCGCCAAGGGGGAAAGCAGTGCCGACATCAAGGACAGCAGCCACACCTTCACCATGGCGCTGGAAGGTCTCAAGGCAGGTCACCACCAGCTGGTGATCAAGGCCACCCCGAAAGCGGGCGGCGAGACCATCCAGCAGACCATGGATCTGATGTTCAAGGAGCAGAGCAGCGGCGAATACGACTTCGTCTTCCCGGACTCGCTCAAATCCTATGCCGCCGATACCAAGGTGCAGCAGCCGAAAAATGGCAAGGTCTATCAGTGCAAGCCCTTCCCCTACAGCGGCTACTGCCAGCAGTGGACCACCACCACCACCCAGTACGAGCCGGGCATCGGCTCCCACTGGCAGATGGCGTGGGATGAAGTGAAGTAACTCGCCACCGGATAGCAAAAGGGGGGCCATTTGCTCCCCTTTTGCTATCTCTTCTCATTCAAATCTGGAAGTCGATGGCAGGCTCGCTGCCCATGGCGCGGGCCTGAATATCCGCCAGCGCCAGTTCGGGGTTGCAGAGCTGGATAAACTGCCAGGCAAAGTTGTGCTGGAACTGCCCCTGCTTGAGGCCAATCCAGGCGGTATGGGGGGCAAACAGATGGCTGCCATCAAGCTGTACCAGCCCCTGATCGCGCTGTGCGTCGAACGCCATGTCGGCCAGTATGCCGACCCCCATCTCCAGCTCGACATAGGTCTTGATGACATCGGAGTCCTGCGCCGTCAGCAGGATCTGCGGCTCGATGCCAGCCGCAGCAAACGCCTCATCCACCCGCACCCGCCCGGTCAACCCGGCTTGATAGGTGACGATGGGCCAGTTGGCCAGCGCCGCCAGCGTCAGATCCCGCTCGCCTGTCAGCGGATGTTGCCCGGGCACCACGATGTTGTGGTGCCAACGGTAGTAGGGGAATGCCACCACCCCTTCGCTCTTGTCGAGCTGCTCGCTGCTGATGCCGATATCCACCTCGCCGGTCTGCACCAGCCGCACTATCTCCTCCGGGCTGCCCTGACGCAACTCCAGCTGCACCAGCGGGAACTGCTCGCGAAACGCCTTCACCACCCGCGGCAGGGCATAGCGCGCCTGGGTATGGGTGGTCGCCACCAGCAAACGGCCCGAGTCGCGGTTGGCAAAGGTACTGGCCAGTTTGCGGATGTTGTTGGCGTCATTGAGAATGCGCTCGGCAATCACCAGCAGTTCCTTGCCAGGCTCGGTCATACCGAGCAGCCGCTTGCCGTAGCGGATGAACAACTCGATCCCCAGCTCCTCTTCCAGCTCGCGGATATGGCGACTCACCCCGGATTGCGAGGTAAAAAGGGCGTTGGCCACCTCGGTCAGGTTGTAATCCCGCCGCGCCGCCTCCCGGATAATGCGTAACTGCTGAAAATTCACCTTGTCGCCTCCTGCGAAGAGTGGGTGACACAAGCTGGTCACCCCCTCATTTTTGTTATTTGGCCGGATCATGCCCCGGCAGAGCGCCTGAACCCGGGTAGCCATGCCACCCGCAACACAACATCAAATCTGGTAATCGGGATAGAACTGCGCCTGTCTGGCCACCAGCCGCACCCCCTGTCCCGGGGCAAACTGCTTGGCCGCCTCCTTGCTCAGCTCCGCCTCATAGTGGGCCCCTTTGGTTTCGCCATCGCCACGCAGCTCCACCCGAATGCGTGGCCCCATGGGCAGCAGACGGGTGATGGTGGCACGGATCCCGCCCGGCGCATCGGCTGGCAGAATCTCCAGTTCATGGGGACGAACATAGGCGATGGCGGCACTGCCGTGGGCCAGATGAGAAGCCGACGGCCCGCCGAGCAGCTGCTCGCCGACACCGAATCCCTGCTCCGCCACCCGACCGCGGAACTGGTTCACGCTGCCAAGGAAGCTGTGGACGAAGGAGCTGGCGGGCTGGTCATAGACCTCGGCCGGGGTGCCAATCTGCTCGACCCGTCCGGCGTTCATCAGCACCACCCGATCTGCTACCTCCAGCGCCTCCTCCTGATCGTGGGTGACGAACAGGCTGGTGACGTGCAGCTCGTCGTGCAACTCGCGCAGCCAGCGGCGCAGCTCCTTGCGCACCTGCGCATCGAGGGCGCCGAAGGGCTCGTCCAAGAGCAACACCTTGGGCTGCACCGCCAGCGCGCGGGCCAACGCAACCCGCTGACGCTGACCGCCGGAGAGCTGGGTCGGATAGCGCTCGGCCACGTGGCTGAGTTGCACCAGATCCAGCAGCTCCTTGACCCGGGCGCGAATGGCCGCCTCGGCCGGGCGCTCGCTGCGCGGTTTGACCCGCAGGCCAAACGCCACGTTCTCGAAGACTGTCATATGGCGAAACAGGGCATAGTGCTGGAACACGAAGCCGACGTTGCGCTCGCGCACATGGAGATCCGAGGCGTCCTCGCCACGGATGATGACGCTGCCACTGTCGGCCTGCTCCAGCCCGGCGATGATCCGCAGCAGAGTGGTCTTGCCGCAACCGGAGGGGCCGAGCAGCGCCACCAGCTCACCGTCGTGAAAGTCGAGGTTGATGTCTGCCAGCGCCGCGTACTGATTGAAATGCTTGTTGAGTTGTTGAACCTGAATGCTCATGGCTGCCTCTTTAAAACGGTGATCAGTGAGATTTGGTGGGCTGGGCACGCAGCCGGGCCAACAGGGTTTCACCCAGCAGGGTAAAGATCCCGAACAGAGCCAAGAGGCTTGCCACCGCAAAGGCGGCGCCGGTCTGGTACTCGTTGTAGAGGATCTCGATATGCAGCGGCAGGGTATTGGTTTGGCCGCGAATATGACCGGAAACCACCGACACCGCGCCAAACTCCCCGACCGCGCGGGCGGTACAGAGCAGCAGGCCATACATCAGGCTCCAGCGAATGCCGGGCAGGGTGACGCGCCAGAACATCTGCAGACCGCTCGCCCCCAGCATGATGGCCGCCTCTTCCTCTTCCGGGCCGCGCGCCTCCATCTGGGGCAGCAGCTCGCGCACCACGAAGGGCACGGTAATGAAGGTGGTGGCCAGGATGATCCCCGGGGTGGCGAAGATGATCTTGATGTCGTGCTCGCTCAGCCAGTCACCAAACCAGCCGCGGCTGCCGAACATCAACACCAGCATCAGACCGGCGATCACCGGCGACACCGAGAAGGGCAGATCGATGATGGTGATGAGCAGCTGCCGACCGGGGAAGCGGAAACGGGCGATAGCCCAGGCCGCCGCAATCCCGAACAGCAGATTGAGTGGAACCGCACAGAGGGTCACCAACGCGGTGAGACCGAGGGCGCTCAAGGCATCCGGCTCGCTGATGGCGTGCCAGAAGAAGGCGAGCCCCGGCGTCAGCGCCTGAATAAAGACGGTGGCCAACGGCAGCAGCAACAGGGCGGCAAACCAGCCCAAACCGACCGTGATGAGCAGCCACTTGACCCACTGGGGTTCACGGATCACGACCGGTGCCTTGCGAGCGGGGGTCGCCTCCACAGAGGCCGCCTCAATGGCGATAGCAGATGAACTCATATCCGGCTCCCTCCGATGCGAGACCAGCTCCAGGCCTGCAACTTGTTGATTAGCAGTAACAAAATGAACGAAATCAGCAGCATCACCACGGCGATGGCGGAGGCACCTGCGTAGTCATACTCTTCCAGGTGGCTCATGATCATCAGCGGCGCGATTTCCGAGACCATCGGCAGGTTGCCGGCGATGAAGATGACGGAGCCGTACTCCCCCACCCCACGGGCAAACGCCAGCGCAAAACCGGTGAGCAGGGCAGGCACCAGGGTCGGCCAGAGCACCCGCAGAAAGGTCTGCCAGCGATCGGCGCCGAGGCTGGCGGCCGCCTCCTCTTGCTCGGTTTCAGCCTCCCGCAGCACCGGCTGCAGGGTACGCACCACAAACGGCAATCCGATAAAGGTGAGTGCGATGACCACCCCGATAGGGTTGTAGGCGAGCTGAATGCCGAGCGGCGCCAGCAACTGGCCGATCCAGCCGTTGGGGGCGAAGATGGCGCACAGGGCGATGCCGGACACGGCGGTCGGCATGGCAAATGGCAGGTCGATCAGCGCATCCACCAGACGACGACCGGGGAAGGTGTAACGCACCAGGATCCAGGCCAGGATCAGGCCAAACAGGCTGTTGAGCAGCGCCGCGACAAAGGCCGCACCGAAGCTCAGGCGAAAGGAGGCGAGCACCCGGGGTGAACCGATCACCTGCCAGAACTCGGCGGCGGTCAGGTTGTTGATCGCAAACAGCACCAGGGCCGAGAGCGGCAACAGCACCAGCAGGCCCAGATAGAGCAGGCTGAACCCCAGGGTGGGGCCAAAACCGGGCAGGACAGAATAAGAACCAAATCGCATAACACATCCATCTGTTATGAAGAATTTTCGATATGGTGATTCTGCGCACTCCCCTCATCGGCAACAAACATCAATTGCGACTTTGCTAATCACTTTTTTGTCTAACCGCAGAGTCACAAGGCTCTTGGCGCACTCCAAATAAAAAAAGGTCTTTTATATAAATAAAAGACCTAAGAAATGGAGCAATACGGAGCGGAGCATTCAAAGAACGGGGGCATGGAGTAGCCAGCGAACAGCGCGCTCGCCAACCCTCCAACCACTTCACAGATACCTAGCGAAAGCCCAATACGACCGGCCGGGGCGATGCGATCTTGACCGGTGCCACCACCAGCTCACCACGGCGATAGAGAGCCCCCAGCAAATGCAGCCCTTGATGCCAATCCCCATGACCGGACTGGGCATTGATATGGCCCGCCTCACCGGCATCGAACAGCGGTACCTGCCACAGGCGGCTCCAGTACTCAGCCCGTTCAAAGCTCATCCAGGGATCATTGCGGCTGGCCACCAGCTGGGCCGATACCTGCAGCGGCCCGGCCAAGGCCTCATCCGCAATGCCAAAACGGGCCGGATCGGCGGGCGCCACCAGAAAGATCGAGGCCACCTTCTCCGGCTGCAAGCGGGCCGCCGCGATGGCGGTCAGGGCGCCGAAGGAGTGAGCCACCAGATGGACCCGGCTGCGGCGACGTTTCAGCTTGCTCGCCAGCTTGGCACTCCAGACCCTGAGGTCCGGCTTGTCCCACGGTAGCCCGGTCATCCGCTGCCATTGGGGAAAATGATCGTGCCAGCGGCTCTGCCAGTGATCCGGCCCACTGTTGTGCAGACCGGGAACCAGGAGGATCTTGTTCATCTTGGTGCTCCTATCGGCTGGCACAGGGGCCAGTTCAGTGATGGATAACGAAGCTATCAACGACCCGGCTGATAGATCTGGTCAAACAGACCGCCCTGGGCGAAGTGTTTCTTCTGGGCTTTCTCCCAATCCCCTTCCAGATCCTTGACGGTAAAGAAGGCAAGCTGTGGGAACTGGGCTGCCGTCTCCTTCAGGATCGCCGGGTTGCTGGGGCGATAGTGATGTTTGGCGACGATATGCTGCCCCTCGTCAGAGTAGAGATAATCGAGATAGGCCTTGGCCACCGCGTCGGTACCGTGCTTCCTGGCCACCTTGTCCACCACCGCGACCGGCGGCTCCGCCAGAATGGAGACCGAAGGCACCACCAACTCGAACTTGTCGCTGGCACCCGCCTGACCAAGCACCAGCAGGGCTTCGTTCTCCCACGCCAGCAGCACGTCACCAAGACCGCGCTCGGTAAAGCTTGTGGTGGCACCGCGGGCGCCTGAGTCCAGCACCTTCACGTTCTTGAATAGATCGCCAACAAACTGCTTGGCCCCCTCTTCACTGCCGCTCTTCTTCAGGGCATAGCCCCAGGCGGCCAGATAGTTCCAGCGTGCCCCACCAGAGGTCTTGGGGTTGGGAGTCACGATGGCGACATCCTTGCGCACCAGATCATCCCAATCCTTGATCTGCTTGGGATTGCCCTTGCGCACCAGGAAGACAATGGTGGAGGTATAGGGCGAGGCGTTGTTGCCGAGGCGACTCTGCCAGTCGGCAGCGGTCAGCCCCGCCTTGGCGATGGCGTTGACATCGTAGGCGAGCGCCAGCGATACCACGTCGGCCTCCAGTCCATCCACCACAGCGCGGGCCTGCTTGCCGGAGCCACCGTGAGACTGGCTCACCACCACGTCGTCGCCGGTTTTGGCCTTCCACTCCTTGGCAAAGGCGGCGTTGTACTCCTGAAACAGCTCGCGGGTCGGATCGTAAGAGACGTTGAGCAGGCGGATCTCGGCGGCATTGGCCTGGCCCAATGCCAACAGAGAGAGCAGGGTCAGGGCGGTCATTCGCATTTCATGGTGATACTCCATATCTTGTTGGGTTGAGAACAGCATGCCGTGGAGTTGTTATGCCCAGAAGAAAGAAATAACTCTTTGCTTATCTCTTTTGCTCATATCAGCTCAGCCACCCGCGCACCGGGAGCCGGACGCAGACTCTGTGAGCCATGCCCCTCTGCCTCCTTACGCCCTGTGCCATCATGGGATCAGGCAGCAACAACGCGAAAAGGAAGCCGCCATGTGGATCAATGCCGAACCCGTCAACGGAGCCCTGGTCTCGCTGGCCATCGGCCTTATCATCGGACTGGAGCGGGGCTGGCAGGTGCGCCAGCTGGGGGACAACCAGCGCATCGCCGGAATGCGGACCTACGGCCTCATCGGCCTGCTCGGCGGGGTGTGCGGTTTGCTGCTACCGACTCTTGGCCCCTGGCTGCCGCTGCTCGGCCTGCTGGCGGTGGTGACCGGCTGCGGCCTCTCGGTCTGGCTGGCCCAGCGCTGGCAGGGAGAGTTCGGCCTCACCAGCTCGGTGGCTATGCTGCTCACCTATCTGCTGGGGCTGATGTCGGTACTGCTGAGCCCGAGCGAGGCGGTCGCCTGCGCCGTGCTGGCGGCCCTGCTGATGGGGCTCAAGGGCAAGATCCAGCAGGGGATGCTGTTTCTGAGCGAAACCGAATTCCACGCCACCCTGCGTTTTCTGCTCATCTCGCTGGTGCTGCTGCCGGTGCTGCCCAACGAGGAGATGGGCCCCCTCGATGCCTTTAACCCCTTCAAGATCTGGCTGATGGTGGTGGTGATCGCCGGCATCTCGTTTTGTGGCCACTTCGCGGTGCGGCTGCTCGGCACCCGCGCCGGGCTGGTGCTCACCAGCATACTGGCGGGATTGGCCTCCTCCACCGCCCTTACCCTGCAGTTCGCCCGTCTCAACAAGGAGCAGGGGGGGCTGGAACGGCTGCTGGCCACCGGCATCCTGCTGGCGGGGGCCACCATGTGGCTGCGGCTGCTGGTGCTGGTGCTGCTCATTCACAGCGAGCTGGCGATGCGCCTCATCGCCCCCCTGTTGCTGCTGGCCACCACAGTCTACGGCTTTGCCTTCTGGTTCTGGCGTCAGCGCGAGGAGCTGACCGACGGCCCGGTGCAACCGGAAACCAGCAACCCGCTCGATCTTGCCACCGCTATCAAGTTCGGCCTGCTGCTGGCGCTGATCGGCTTTATGGCAACTTTGCTGCAAGACAAGGTAGGCAACTCCGGGGTCTATCTGCTGTCGCTGGTGTCGGGGATCACCGACGTGGACGCCATCACGCTGTCGCTCTCCCAACTCTCCCATAAAGAGCTGGCGCTGGAGGTGGCGGCCCGCGGCATCCTGCTCGCCGGTTTGATCAACTCGCTGGTGAAGGGGTTGCTGGCCCTCGGCATCGGCGGTCGCAGTCTGGGGCTGCGGGTGCTGCTCCCCTACTTCGTCTCCGCCCTGTTGATCCTGCCCCTCGTCTGGCCGGCAGGATAACGGGGATCACCTGCCAGAAGTGACAGACTGACGCCTCTCGCGCTTGTCACGTATACTGCCCCCTCTTGCAGCATGAGGAGGTAGCAATGGCGAGCGACTGGGACAAGGTACTGGCAGGCGGGGCGCTGGATGGCCAGAGCGAGGAGATAGCCAACGACCGGATCCGCGGTCAGGCGCTGCTGGCCCAGCTCAATGGTTCACCGGCGGGCGATGGCCCTCTGCGCCAGCAGATCTGCCGCGAGCTGTTCGGCCACTGCCCCGACTCCTGCTGGATCAGCACGCCGTTCACCTGCGAGTTTGGTCGCAACATTCATATCGGCGAGAAGACCTTCTTCAACTTCAACGTCACCATTCTCGACGTGGGCGAGGTACACATCGGCAGCCATGTGCTGCTGGCCCCCAACGTGCAGATCTACACCGCCACCCACACCATGAACTATCTGGAACGACGCAACTGGACTGCCTACAACAAGCCGGTGCGGATCGGCGATGACTGCTGGATTGGCGGCGGCGCCATCATCTGCCCCGGCGTCACCATAGGGCCGCGCTCCATCATTGGCGCCGGTGCCGTGGTCACCCGCGACATCCCGGCCGACTCGGTGGCGGTGGGCAATCCGGCCAGGGTGATCCGCACTCTCAAGCAGGATGAGGAGCGCTGCTGGGAGCTGGCCCAATGATGGCGCTGGCGCTGCTGCCACTGGGCTGGACCCTCTGGCTCGGCCTCGACAGCCAGCAGTGGTGGCCACTGGCCGCACTGCTGACCATGAGTCTGCTGACGCTGGCGGCATACGCCTGGGACAAGCGGCAGGCGGTGCGGGGCGAGTGGCGCATTCCCGAATCCCGCCTGCACCTGCTGGAGCTGTGCGGCGGCTGGCCGGGGGCACTGGTGGCCCGCCAGTGGCTACGTCACAAGACCCAGAAGCGCAGCTACCGGCTAGTCTTCTGGTTTATCGTGCTGCTGCACCTCACCCTATGGGCGCTCTGGGTCGGGCGGCCCCTCTGGCAGCAATAGCTGTCTGCGTCACAAAGGGACAATGGGCCCCATTGCGGCCGCCCGGCGGCTGTGAGAAAACAGAGCAGATCTCATCAGCGTTTTCGCCGTCTATAGACGACAAGGAGTCGTGACATGACCATGTGGACAGGCATAGTCCTGATCGTATTTATCAGCGTATTGTTCGGATATCTCGGCAAGCGGGCCCGCTATCAGATGGGGGATGCCCGCATCACCGACCGCCTCGGCAGGCAAGATATGATCATCAGAGAGTTGCAGGAGCGGATCGCCAATCTGGAGGCGATCGTCATCGAAGAGGAGAAACGGCGCCCGTTCCGGGAGCTGTGATGTTTCACCGCCAGGTTTCAGATACAGAGAGGGCTGCATGATGCAGCCCTCTCTTGTTTGAACTGATTCAGATTGCCAGCGGCAGCAACTCGGCATAGTCGCGAATCGTCGGAAAAGCGGTAATGCTCTGCTCCGGCTTGCAGCTATCCGGATTCTGGATCGCCAGCTGATAGCCGATGCCATAGTCGGCGGCAGCCCGCAGGATCCGCTCGCTATCATCCACAAACAGGGTGCGGGCAGGATCGAACGCCAGCCGCTCGGCCAGTGCCTGCCAGCAGTGTTGGCTCTCCTTCGACCAGCCCAGCTCGTGGGTACTCACCATCAGATCCAGATGGTCGCGGAGCCCCAGCTGCGCATCCTTCACCGACAGACTGGCAGGGTGGGCATTGGTGAAAAGCACCAGCTGCTTGCCCGCGGCGCGCAGCGCGGCCAGAAAGGGGATGGCGTGGGGACGCCACTGGATCTTCGCCAGCAGCTCCTGCTTGAGGGCACGGATGTCGAGCCCCAGGGTCTCGCTCCAGTAATCCACGCAGTACCAGTTGAGGGTGCCGTTGACGGCGTGATAGTGGACATCGATCTGCGCGTTGGCTTCATCCAGCGGCAGACCGAGCCGCTCGGCGTAACGCTCCGGCACCAGCTGCTGCCAGAGGTGGTTGTCAAAATGCAGATCGATCAGGGTGCCATCCATATCGAGCAAGACGGTATCTATCTGGTGCCATGGCAAGGTGGTGGAGCGGGAGTGTGGCATCGGGCCTCTTGATCGCGGATCTCGGAAAACGGGGCGGCAGTATAACGGATTTTTCCTCCCCCTTTCCCCTCCCTGCCCCGTGGTGTTCGGTGTGGGAGTCGTTTACTCTTGAAGCACGATTTTTTAACGAGCCGTCACCCCTGATGAGTGAGCACCACAAAAGCCCCCCCGAACAGATTTCGATCGACCAGCTGGAGCAGGAGAAAAGCAAACCGGAGATCCTCAAGGCCGATATTGTGGCCGAGAGTCGGCTGTTCAGAGTGGAGTCCCTCCACCTCAAATTCTCCAACGGCGAAGAGCGGGTCTACGAGCGGATGCGCGGCGGCAACCGGGGCGCCGTCATGGTGGTGCCGCTGTTCGATGCCCACACCCTGCTGCTGGTGCGCGAATATGCCGCCGGCACCCACTCCTACGAGCTGGGCTTTCCCAAGGGGCTGATCGACCCGGGCGAAGATGCCTTCGAGGCGGGCAACCGGGAGCTGATGGAGGAGGCGGGGTTTGGCGCCAACAGCCTGACCCTGCTCAAACAGGTGTCGCTGGCCCCCGGTTACTTCTCCAGCCGGATGGACATTTTACTGGCGCGGGATCTCTTCCCCGAACAGCGGATCGGCGATGAACCCGAACCGCTGGAGGTGATCCCCTGGCCACTCAACCGGATCGACGAATTGCTGGCGCGACCCGACTTCACCGAGTCGCGCAGCATCAGTGCCCTGCTCCTGGCCCAAAAGTGGCTCGCGGAGCAGGCAGAGTAGCCCGCAGACGGGCAGTTAACAGACAGAGGATAACGAGATGCAGGAGTTGTTGGCCTGGGTGCCGGGGGTCAAGGAGATTGCCCGCGAAGCCGGAAGGATCCTTCACGACATCTATCACGGCGGTCAGTTCGAGCGTCAGCTGAAGGAGGATGCGACCCCGGTCACCAGTGCCGATCTTGCTGCCGATGCCTACCTCAAACAGGCGCTCTCGGCGCTCACCCCCCATGTGCCGGTGCTGACCGAAGAGGCGGCCGACATCCCCTTCAGTCAGCGCGCCAACTGGCGCCAGTACTGGCTGGTGGATCCCCTCGATGGCACCGGCGAATTTATCGCCGGTAGCGGCGATTTCGCCACCCTGATCGCCCTGGTGCGGGACAATGTGCCGGTGCTCGGGGTCATCTACGCCCCCGAGTCCAACGTACTCTACTGGGCGGTACGCGGCTACGGCGCCTTCAAGGAGGTGAATGGCGAGGTACTGCCCATCAGTGCCATGCACCACGAGCATGACCAGCCCGACTCGCTGGTGGTAGCCATCAGCCGCCGCCAGAAGCTGGAGAACCTCACCCGCCGCCTCAACCCGGCCATCAACTACGAGCTGATCCCGCTCGGTTCCAGCTCCCTCAAATCCTGTCTGGTGGCGGAAGGTGCGGCCGATTGCTACGTGCGGCTCGGCCCCACCGGCGAGTGGGATACCGCCGCCGCCCAGTGCATCGTCGAAGCAGCCGGTGGCCGCATCCTCAGCCTGGCGTTGCAGCCGCTCAGTTACAACGAAACCGAGTCGCTGGAGAACCCGGACTTTATCGTGATGGGGGATCCGGATCTCGCCTGGGGTAGCATTCTGGCCCACTAGGCGGATAGCGATGTCATCACACCAGACAAGCAGGCGGCCCGATGGCCGCCTGCTTTTTCAGGGAAGTTTCCCCGAGTGATGGCCGGCGTGATCCGCTGGTCAAGGCACTCTTGAACAGCGTGATACGCTGGCAAAGCGGCAAAATGATAGTGAAACATCACAATCGGTCGGCGAGAAATGGTGCGATTTTTCACGTAATTCTGAAAACGCCTGATTAGCCAAAATAAAAAAACGAGTGAAGATCAAATTTTGGTTTTATATTTCACAAAAATCATCATTATCAGTTTTGTTGCATTCTGTGACCCAGATTCCATTCCCAATCTCGCTGGCTAAACCCCGCAATGGCAGTGATATGTTTCAGTCTCGCTTTTTGAGAATTAAATCCCGATAAACCACAATAAACTCAGATTAAAACACTGACAAAAAGTGAATTAGTAATGAGTTTATCTGTAGAGGCTACCAAGGAGCTATCCGGTTCCTGCTCCACCACGGCCAGCACCACTCGCTGGCGCCGTCACGACACCCACTGGGTCATCAGCCTGTTTGGCACCGCCGTTGGCGCAGGCATCCTGTTCCTGCCCATCAATCTGGGTCTGGGCGGGATCTGGCCCCTCGTCATCGTCGCGGTACTGGCGGGTCCCATGACCTTCCTCGCCCACCGCGGGCTGGCGCGCTTCGTGCTTTCCTCGTCACGCCCCCACGCCGACTTCACCGAAGTTGCGGAGGAGCACTTCGGCAAAATGGCCGGCCGCCTTATCTCGGCGCTCTATTTCCTCTCCATCTTCCCGATCCTGCTCATCTACGGGGTCGGGCTGACCAATACGGTAGAGAGCTTCATGGTCAACCAGCTCGGCATGGCGACCCCGGATCGGGTGATGCTCTCCGGCGTGCTGGTGTTCGCCATGATCGCCGTGATGCTGGCGGGTGAGAAAGCGATGCTGCGCGCCTTCGCCTTTATGGTCTATCCGCTGGCGGCCATTCTGGCGGCCCTCTCCTGCTACCTCATTACCCAGTGGCAATGGCCGGAAGTGACCGCGTTTGAAGGAGTCAGCTTCCTCAACACTGTCTGGCTGGCGCTGCCGGTGACCGTGTTCGCCTTCAGCCACGCCGCCGCCATCTCCGGCTTTGCCAACGTGCAGCGCCGTGAATATGGCGAGCAGGCAGAAGCCAAGAGCGGCCTGATCCTGCGCAACACCACAGTAATGCTGGTGGGCTTCGTGCTCTTCTTCGTCTTCTCCTGCGTGCTGAGCCTCTCGCCAGCCCAGCTGGCTGAAGCCAAGGCCCAGAACGTCTCTGTGCTCTCCTATCTCGCCAACATCACCGACAACCCGGTGATCGTGACTCTGGGGCCGCTCATCGCCTTTATCGCCATCAGCTCCTCCTTCCTCGGCCACTTCCTCGGTGCCCGCGAAAGCCTGAAAAGCCTGATCGCCAAGCCCACCGGTCTGCCGTTGGCCAAGGCGGACAAGCTGGGTATCGCCCTGATGTTCTTCGCCATCTGGGGTGCCGCCGTCATCAACCCGGGCATTCTGGGACTGATGGAGACCCTCTCCGGCCCGGTCATCGCCATGATCCTGTTCATCATGCCGGTGATTGCCATCTACAAGGTAGAGGCGCTGGCCCGCTTCCGTCACGGCTGGACCAACGGCTTTATCCTGCTGACCGGGTCGCTGGCGGTATCGGCGCTGATCTTCAGCCTGTTGAAGTAACGACTCGCAGCAGATAACAAAAAGAGAGGCGACCCCGGGGTCGCCTCTCTTCTCTTTGTTCGGGTGTGCGCTCAGCCCAGCCTGGCGCCGTTCTCCACCGCCTGCTCGGGGATAGCCATCACTACAGCGCCATCCGGCCGATAGAAACCGGTCAGCAGAAATTCAGACTGAAACGGGCCGATCTGCTTGGTCGGGAAGTTGACTACGGCGATGATCTGGCGGCCCACCAGCTGCTCTGGCTGGTAGAGAGCGGTGATCTGGGCACTGCTCTTGCGAACCCCCAGTTCAGGGCCAAAATCCGCCCACACCTTGTAGGCCGGTTTACGCGCCTCGGGGAACGGCTCGACCCGCACCAGGGTGCCCACCCGGAGCTCCACCATCTCGAAATCCTGCCAGCTAATCGTCTCCATTTCTGCTCCTGTTTATCGTGCACCTTGCATGACCCACAGCATGGCCCAAAGAGAGCATCTCGTCTTCGGCGATCAGCCGTTTCGTTGCGGCAGGCGGCCGTTTTGCTGGCGCCAGAGGGACGGAGTGAGCCCGGTCTCACTCAGGAAGCGCTCGCCGAAAGCCCCCTGATTCTGGTAACCGCAGCGGCTGGCAATCTCGCCGACGGGCAGTTGCGTACCGGCAAGCAGGGTGCGCGCCAGCGCCATGCGCCGACTGCGAATGTAGTGGGAGACGCTCACCCCCAACTGCTGGCGAAAGGCGAGCTTGAACTGGCTCTGGCCAAGGCAGGCGATGGCGGCGAGTTGCTGATTGGTCAGCGGGGCGGCGAGGTTGGCATCGATATGGCGTTGCACCTTGAGGATGCGGGCGGCAAGACGCGGCGTGACAGCGCTCTGCATCCCCTGCCCTTCAGCCAGCAGGGAGAGCCACACCTGCTCCATGCCCGCCACCTGCCGCCCTTCGGCCACCATGCGGTGCAGAAAAGCGAAGTAGTGGCGCTGGGGCTCATCCAGCTCGATAAAGGGGCGGGCCGCCAAATCGCCGGGTAACCAGTCGCTCTCCTGCACCAAAAACGAAAGCGCAGGATCGGCGGCGTAGTCGTGTCGCTCGCCGGGGGCGATGACGCAGGCAGAACCGGGGGCAAGCCGGCGCCCATGGCCCTGCACCTCGATCTCGAGGGGGCCGTCGAGGGGGATCACCAGCTGGGCAAAGTCGTGGCTATGGCTGCAGACGTGGTGGTGATAGTGGCGCAGGCTGAAGCGGGACATGGCAGATAGCAATGACGCGGCCAGGGCCGCGTCATTGGGGGTTATTCCTTGTCGAAATCTTCGATTTCTTTGCCCAGCGCTTCCATGATGGCGCGCGCTTCGGCCGGGACACTGTCCGGTTGATCCTTGCGCAAATCTTCGTCGCAAGGGAGCGGCTGGCCAGTGAAAGCGTGCAGGAAGGCTTCACAGAGCAGCTCGCTGTTGGTCGCATGACGCAGATTGTTCACCTGACGGCGGGTGCGCTCATCGGTCAACACTTTCAACACCTTGAGCGGGATCGAGACGGTAATCTTCTTGACCTGTTCGCTCTTCTTACCGTGTTCCGCGTAGGGGCTGACGTAGTCGCCGTTCCACTCTGTTCCCATGACTCACCTGTTCTCATTTAGCCGTGAGCGCGGATTTTAACCCTTAAGGAAATTAATGGCAATCCAACAGCAAAGCCATTTAGACGTCTGGAAGTGTTGACGGCTTTTTTAAGCTGGCGTAGTGTGGTTGACCATGAGCCCGCAATGGCGGGATAGCGCGTGGCAGCAAGATGCCAGCGTGTAAAGAGACATCAAGGAGAGTGATATGACCCACAAGGCCACCCTGGCGGTTCGCACCGGGATTGAGACAGACCAGCAACACGGTGCCGTGGTGCCCCCCATCTACCTCTCCAGCAACTACACCTTTGCCGACTTTGGCGAGCCCCGTCAATACGATTATGCCCGCTCCGGCAATCCGACCCGCACCAATCTGGCGGACGCGCTGGCGGCGCTGGAAGGGGGCGCAGGCGCCGTGGTTACCGGCACCGGCATGGGCGCCATCCATCTGGTCACCACAGCACTGCTCAAGGCGGGGGATCTGCTGATCGCCCCCCACGACTGCTACGGCGGCACCTGGCGCCTGTTCGAGTATCTGGCGGCCAAGGGCCACTACCGGGTGCAATTTGTCGATCAGGGAGACGAGGCCGCTCTGGCCGCCGCGCTGGCGCAAAAGCCTGCACTGGTATGGGTCGAGACCCCCTCCAACCCGTTGCTGCGGGTGGTGGATATCCGCGCCATTGCCAGCGCCGCCCACGAGGTGGGTGCGCAGGTGGTGGTGGACAACACCTTCCTCTCCCCTCTGCTGCAACAGCCGCTGGCCCTCGGTGCCGACGTGGTGGTGCACTCCACCACCAAGTACATCAACGGTCACTCAGACGTGGTGGGCGGAGTGGCGATTGCCAAGGAGGCAGCACTGGCCGAGTCGCTGGTGTGGTGGGCCAACTGTCTGGGGCTCACCTCCGGGGCGTTCGACTCCTACCTCACCCTGCGCGGCCTGCGCACTCTGGCCCCCAGATTGCGCACCCATCAGGAGAACACCGACCGCATCCTCGCCTTCCTGCAACAGCAGCCGCTGGTGAAACGCATCTATCACCCCAGCCTGCCGAGCCATCCGGGCCATGATATTGCGCGCCGTCAACAGTCCGGCTTCGGCGCCATGCTAAGTTTTGAACTCGATTGCAGCGAGACAGGCATTCGCGCCTTCCTCGCGGCCCTCACCCTCTTCTCGGTGGCCGAGTCCCTCGGCGGGGTGGAGAGTCTGGTGGCCCATCCGGCCAGCATGACCCACAGGGCCATGACCCCGGCGGCGGCGCAGGCAGCAGGCATCAGCGCCCAGCTGCTGCGGTTGTCGGTCGGTATTGAACACGGTGAAGACCTGGTGGCCGATCTGGCTCAGGCTTTTGAACAGGCGCAGCAGGCAGAACAGGTAGCGAAGTAATGGAACAGCAGCAACAAGGAGAGATCGCGGTGGCAGCAGAAGCAGGATTGAAGCGACGTCACGTCCACAAATTTGGTGGCAGCAGTCTGGCGGATCCGGTCTGTTATCGCCGGGTCGCCAGTATCGTTGAACAACAGGTGGGCGGGGATGAACTGATCGTAGTCTCCGCCGCCGGCAAGACCACCAACCGGCTGATCCAGCTGGTGGAGCTGGCCGAAGCGGGGGACGAAGCCGCCGGTGAAGCCATCTCTGCCCTGCAGGCCTATCAGCAGAGCCTGATCGACGGCTTGCTGGA
Source organism: Aeromonas sp. 30P (assembly GCF_051919805.1). Classification (NCBI taxonomy): domain Bacteria; kingdom Pseudomonadati; phylum Pseudomonadota; class Gammaproteobacteria; order Aeromonadales; family Aeromonadaceae; genus Aeromonas; species Aeromonas sp. 30P. Next base: position 4,178,981 of record NZ_JBQBEA010000001.1, read on the forward strand.
GGGTGAACTGCAGCTCGATCTGAGCAAGCAGCTGGCCGACGATATGCAGCTGATCGCCAAGACGCTTGAGGGGCAGTTTGATCGCTTCGCCCGCAACGGCCTGCTCGCCTTTGGCGAGGTGTGGTCGGCGCGCCTGCTGGCTGCCCTGCTCACCAGCCGCAGCGACAAGGCTATCTGGCTCGATGCCCGCAGTTTCCTGCGCGCCGAGGATGGCGCTCTGGTCAAGGTGGATACCGCCCTCTCCAGCGAGCTGCTCAAGGCGCGACTGGCGGAGCATGCCGGTCGTATCGTGGTAACCGGCTTTATCGCCGCCGACATGGAGGGACGTTCCCTGCTGCTCGGCCGCAACGGCTCCGACTACAGCGCCAGCCTGTTGGCGCTGCTGGCGGACGGTGAATCCACCACCATCTGGAGCGACGTGGCCGGTGTGTACAGCGCCGACCCGCGCCGGGTGAAAGAGGCGCGTCTGCTGGAGCGCCTGAGCCTCGCCGAAGCGAACGAGCTGGCCCGCCTTGGCTCCTCGGTACTCCACTCGCGAACTCTGCAACCGGTGGCCGACAGCCGCCAGCGCCTCACTCTGCGCTGCAGCTACAACCCGGATGAGGGCTGTACCCATATTCTGCGCCGCGCACCGCGCTCCGGCGGCGCCCGCATCGTCTCCTCGGTGGATCAAATTGCGCTCATCGAGCTGAAAGTACTACCGCAGACCAACTACGAGCAAACCGTGGCCACCATTGAGGCTTATCTCGCTCGTCACCGCCTCAACCCGCTCACCCTGCAGCGCCAGCCGGATCGCCGGATCCTGCGCCTTGCCTACACCCTCGAGGTGGCACAGGGGGCCTTCGAGCTGCTGCGCGACTTCCAGCTGCAAGGGAGCTTCACCGGTCTCATCCAGAAAGAGGGGTACAGTCTGGTGGCGCTGGTGGGGGCCGGTGTCACCGACAACGCCGAGCAGTGTCACCGCTTCTATCAGCTGCTGGCGGATCAGCCGCTGGAGTTCGTCCAGGTGGCCCGAGATGGCCTGAGTCTGGTGGCGGTGCTGCGTCAGGTGGTGCTGGAGCCGCTGCTGATCGCCCTGCACAGCGCCCTGTTCAGTCGCCCGACCCGGGTCGGTCTGGTGCTGTTCGGCAAGGGCAATATCGGTGGCCACTGGCTCAGCCTCTACGCCCGGGAAAAGTCACGGCTGGAACATGAACTCAATCTGGCGCTCACCCTCTACGGGGTGTTCAGCTCGGAAGGCGGCCTGCTGGATGAAGAGGGGCTCAACCCCCTCAAGGTACAGGACAACTTCGCCCCCAAACCGCTGATCTGGCCGGAGTTGCTCTCCCAGCTTGAGCAACACGGCTTCGATGCGCTGATTGCACTGGACATGACCGCCAGCGAGACGGTGAGCCGCTACTACCCGGACTTTGCCCAGCTCGGCATTCACATCATCGCCGCCAACAAGTTTGCCGGTGCCGCCGACAGCGAGTTCTACCAGCGCATCAAGCAGACCTGCCGCGACCATCAGGTGCAGTGGCGCTACAACGCCACCGTGGGCGCCGGGCTGCCGATCCAGTCCAGCATCCAGATGCTGCGCCAGAGCGGCGACCGCATTCAGGGTGTCTCCGGCATCTTCTCCGGCACCCTCTCCTGGCTGTTCCAGCAGTATGACGGCAGCCGCCCCTTCTCCGAACTGGTGGACGAGGCGTGGCAGCATGGCCTGACCGAGCCGGATCCCCGCGAAGATCTCTCCGGTCAGGATGTGCGCCGCAAGCTGCTCATTCTGGCGCGGGAGGCGGGCTTCGAGCTCGACTCCGCCGATATCGAGCTGGAGAATCTGGTGCCCGTCCCGCTGCGCAAGGTGAGCGCCGATCAGTTCATGGACCGGCTGAAAGAGCTGGATGGCCCGATCCAGACCGCCTTCGAAGGGGCCAGGCGGCTCGGCAAGGTGCTGCGCTACGTGGCCCGTTTTGAACATGACGGCAAGGCGCGGGTCGGACTGGAGGCGCTGGAGCCCCACCACCCGTTCGCCAACCTCTTGCCGTGCGACAACATCTTCGCCATCGAGAGCGACAGCTACCGCACCAACCCGCTGGTGATCCAGGGGCCGGGGGCGGGTCGCGAAGTGACCGCAGCTGCTATCCAGTACGATCTGTGGCAGATCTGCGCCAGCCTCTAAGGCAGATAATGCAAAGGGAGCAGCTCAGCTTCCGCGCACAATAAAAAAGCCCGAGTCGATGACTCGGGCTTTTTGCTGAATGGCGCTTCGATTAGGAGAAGCAGGCCTGCAGCACATAGAAGATCGCGATAGCCAAAATGGCACCGGCAGGCAGGGTGATGATCCAGGAGACCACGATGTTGCGCAGAACCCCCAGATTCAACGCCGCAATACCGCGCGCCAGACCAACACCCATGACCGCACCGACCAGGGTCTGGGTGGTGGAGATGGGCAGACCAGTGCCGGAAGCAATCACCACGGTCGCGGCAGTCGCCAGCTGGGCGGCGAAGCCGCGGCTCGGGGTCAGGTGAGTGATGCCGGTACCGACCGTTGCCATCACCTTCTCGCCCATGGTCGCCAGACCGATCACGATACCGATGCCGCCCAGCGGCAGTATCCACCAGGCAATGGCAGCCTGACTGGAAATCTCGCCACCGGAAGCCACGATAGAGGCCACCGCAGAGAGCGGGCCAATGGCGTTGGCCACATCGTTGGAGCCGTGGGCAAAGGCCATGGCACAGGCAGTGATCACCATCAGGATACCGAACACCTTCTCCACGTTGGCGAAGTGCATCTTGCTGTCATCCTGCGGGTTGTACTTCTGGCCGCGAATGTAGATCCAGCCGGCAAACGCCACTGCGATGGAGATGGCGATGGAGAGCAGAATGCCCTCGCCATCGCTCAGGTGCAGACCGACGTGGGTCAGCCCCTTCTTGATGGTCACCAGACAGATCACCAGCGCAGTCAGGAACATGTAGAACGGTACATAGCGCTTGGCGTTGTTCAGGGGATCATCGGTGTTGAAGATAAGCTTCTGCACGCTGATGAACATGAAGTAGGCGATAACACCTGAGATGGCCGGGGTGATGACCCAGGAGCCGACGATGCCGCCAAACTTGCTCCACTGCACCGCTTCCGGGCCAATGCTCACCACCGCAAAACCGACGATGGCGCCGATGATGGAGTGAGTGGTGGAAACAGGCCAGCCGAAGTAGGAGGCGAGGATCAACCAGGCGCCGGCCGCCAGCAGGGAGGCGATCATGCCGAGCACCAGCAGGTCCGGGCTATCGACAAACGCATTGCTGTCGATGATGCCGTTACGGATGGTGGCCGTCACTTCGCCACCGGCCAGATAGGCACCGGCAAATTCGAAGATCATGGCAATGATGATCGCCTGACGAATGGTCAGGGATTTGGTGCCGACCGATGTCCCCATGGCGTTGGCCACGTCATTCGCGCCAATGCCCCAAGCCATCAAAAAGCCGAACAAGGCCGCCACGAGCACCAGAGTGGTGCCGTAATTCGCGATAATGTCCATTAGTAGTGTTTACCCAGTCAGTCGATTACGAACGAGCCAGCATCAGTTCCAGACGGGCGCCTACGCGCTCAGCCTGATCTGCCAGGTCACCTACCCATTCGAGGATCTTGTAAAGGAACATCACATCGATCGGATTGTAATTGTGCTCAACCGCTTGCAGCTGTTGGCGCAGTCCGATCTGCATGGTGTCTGTATCGTCCTCGATCAGATCCAGCTGGTGGATCATCTCGGCAACCATTTCCACTTCCCGTCCTTTGAAGCCGGTCTCGAGCAGCTCGTCGAGCTCCCCGATCGCTTTCTCGGCCTGAGCGGTCGCATCAATACAACGTTTGAGGTAAGCCATGAAATCCGTCCGCATTTCGGCGGGGAACTCCATGCGGCGGCCAAGCATGCGGCCGGAGATATCCTTGGCACGGTTGGCAATCTTGTCTTGCTGGGTCAACAGCTCCAGCAGGTCGGTACGTGCAACCGGCAGGAACAGGCCGCGAGGCAGTTTCAGACGGATTTCACGCTTGAGGGTATCTGCCTCTTTTTCCAGTTGGGCGATCTGCTGCCGGATCTTCTCGGCATCTTCCCAACGGTCTTCGGCAACGGCGTCAAAGAAGGGAACCAACTGCTGGGAGCACTGGTGAACCTTGACGATATGCTTCTGCAGCGGCTTGATGGGGGACTTGGCAAAAAGCCCCAAAATAGTATTTACTGGCATGGCCAAACCTGTGTCGGTGAAAAAACACTCGATACGATTTTATGAGGCGCGCATGGTAACCGAACTGCGCCCTCAATTAAACCGCGAATTAATCTAGTCGTCTCGCGGGCATTATATCCCCGCGACCCGAATCCTGCCCCCCCAAAGTTGTCTGCCAGCCCGGAATGACTATGCAAACTGAGATCGAGATAAAGTTTTTTGTCGCCCGCGACATTCAACCCGAGTTATCCAACCTGCTGAATTCTCTTGAGATTAAAGAATCGTCACAACAGCAGCTCGGCAACGTCTATTTCGATACGCCGACCTTGGCTCTTCGCCAACTGGATATGGGGTTGCGCATTCGCCGCTGCGACGCCTTCGCCGAGCAGACCATCAAATGCCGTGGCCAGGTGGTGGGCGGCCTGCATGCCAGACCCGAGTACAACGCTCCCGTAAGCGGCGATCTGCCGACCCTCTCGGCCTTTCCCGATGAAATTTGGCCGACCCTGACCGAGCGTGACCACATTCAGCAGCAGCTGGTCCCCCAGTTTCGTACCGACTTCCTACGCCGCCATTGGCTGATCGCCTTCGAGGGGGCCGAGATTGAACTGGCCTGGGATCAGGGAGAGATAGTCGGCAGTCAAGGCAGCACCACCATCAACGAGCTGGAACTGGAGCTCAAATCAGGCGCGACCGCGGCGCTGTTTGCGCTGGCCCAACGCCTCGCCAGGATCGGCGGGCTGCGCCTCGGCGCCCAATCCAAGGCCCAGCGCGGCTATCGACTGGCTGGTCTTGGCAAACCGCTGGCCCTGCAGGCGCTGGTCGAACATGAAGGTATGGATGGCATAACGGGGGTAAGCGAAGGGCTGCGCCACTGGCAGCATCACGAGCAGCTCTGGCTGGAGCATCCGCAGGATGAAGGCATTCAACAGCAGGCACTCGCGGCCCTGTACCAGGGAATCGATCTGGTCACCCGCAGTGCGGCCGCGCTGCCACAACCAGTGCTCTGGCTACCCGCCCTGACCAACCTGCAAGCCCATCTGCAAGCCCAGTCGGACGAGCATGACGAGTGGCCTGCCGAGCTGGCCGATCTCTTCCTCTATCCGGCATATGTCGAGTTGCAGCTGGCCATCGCCGCCTGGCTGCATCACGCAATCTGAGTAGGGCGATGTCGTAAATACAAAGGCCAGAAACAAAAGCCGAAAACAAAACGGGTGAGCCTTGGCTCACCCGTTTTGCATTACAGCAGGTTGAGCTGCTGCATGGCGCTGCGAATGCGCTCGCGGGTCGCTTCCGACAGCGGCATCACCGGCAGGCGGCACTCCTCGCTACAGAAACCGAGCAGGGAAGCGGCATATTTGGCACCAGCCGGGCTCGGCTCGGCAAACATCGCCTGATGGAGCGGAATGAGCTTGTCTTGCAGCTCACGCGCTTCTTGCCACTTGCCCGCCAGCGTGAGGTTCTGCACCTCGGCCACCAGCTTGGGCGCCACGTTGGCGGTCACCGAGATACAGCCCTGACCGCCGCCGATGTTGTAAGCAACCGCAGTGGCATCCTCACCGGAGAGCCAGGCGAAGGGCTTTTTGATCAGCTGGCGCTCGGTCCAGGGGCGCGCCAGATCGCCGGTGGCATCTTTCACCCCGGCAATGCGCGGCAGCTCGGCCAGAAGGGCCAGGGTCGCCGGTTGCACGTCGACGATGGCGCGCGGCGGAATGTTGTAGACGATGATCGGCTTGGCGGTGGCATCGTGTACCGCCTTGAAGTGGTGGTAGAGCCCCTCCTGATTGGGGCGGTTGTAGTAACCGGCCACATGCAGTGTGGCATCAGCGCCCACCCGCTCTGCATGGAGGGTATATTCGATTGCTTCGACCGGATTGTTGGAGCCCGCTCCGGCAATCACCGGAATACGGCCAGCGACCTGTTTGACCACCAGCTCCACCACCCGGCAATGCTCGTCATGGGTCAGGGTCGGACTTTCCCCCGTGGTGCCCACCGGCACAATGCCGTGAGTGCCCTGCTCGATATGCCACTCCACCAGACGCAGCAGCGCCTCTTCATCCAGCTTTCCCTGTCGGAACGGGGTGATCAACGCAACGATTGAACCTTGAAACATGGGATCTCCTTCTCCTAAATGACGCGCATATGGCAATAAAAAACCCCGGTACGATGTGCGCAACCGGGGTTTGAAGCTTCTCAGGGATGAGAGGTTACGCGCGAACGTCGGCAGGCCCGAATTTCAGGCTTTTTTTGTGCTTTCGTTTCAACCCGTTGAACCGCATTTCGTCATCTCTGGTCAAAAAATGGTGTCTGGGCATATTTCGGGAACACGGCATAAATGTCAAGGCGAAAGGGGCTATGTATAATGGCCGCCCAAAATTGCGTGGAGAGACCCGATGAGCAGCCCAATCAGTGCCGTCAGCCAGATGCTGGAACGAAACCAAGCCCTCTTTGTCGGCAAGCGGCTACTTGTCTGTGGCGCGCTGGAGGATGACTACCCCCGCCAGCTGGCGAGCCTGGCCCGGACCCTGACCGTCTTTACCACCGATTACTGCTACTACCGCAGCCAGCAGGCCGCCCTCGGCGAGGCTATCCTGTTCGACCACCAGCTCGGTGGAGCCCCGCGCTTCGATGCCCTGTTGCTGCTGATGCCCAAGGCCAAGGCCGAGGCACAATATCTGCTGGCCATGATGACCCCCTTGCTGGAAGCGGGTGCCGATCTGTTCCTCGCCGGTGAAAACCGCGGCGGCATCAATGGCGCCGACAAGCTGCTGGCCCCCTATGGCGAAAAGCCGATCAAACGTGACTCGGCCCGCCGCTGCTCGCTCTATCATGGTGAGCTCTGCAAACCGGTCGCCCCGTTCGATCTGGATAGCTGGTTTGGCCGCTATCAGTGCAAGGCCGGTGATACCGAGCTGACCGTGCTGGCACTGCCCGGCGTCTTCAGCGCCGCCGAGCTGGATCTCGGCACCCAGATGCTGCTGGCTGCTGTGCCACCGATGAAGGGCGAGCTGCTCGATTTTGGCTGCGGCGCCGGGGTAATTGGGTCTGTACTGGCCAAGCGCAATCCGGATCTGCGGGTCAACATGGTGGATATCAGCGCGCTGGCGCTCGAATCGAGCCGCCGCACCCTGGCGATCAACGGTCTGCAGGGCAAGGTCACCGCTTCCGATGTCTATTCGGATGTCTCCACCCGTTTCCAGCACATCGTCTCCAACCCGCCATTCCATGCGGGTCTCAAAACCTTCTATGCGGCAACCGAGCAGTTCCTGGCCAAGGCGCCGGAATTTTTACTGCCAAATGGTTCGCTGACCATTGTTGCCAACGCCTTCTTGCGCTACCAGCCTATACTGGAGACACACTTCAAACGGACTGAAGTGATCAGCAGTGATGCCAAATTCAAGGTCTATCTGAGCAAAATGTAAATAAGTGTAAACAGCACAATAAAACAGCTAGAGAGCGCCATCCGGCATCTGATAAGGTATTAAGCACACGATAAAAACCACCCCTTTAGGGGTGTTTTTATACCGAACATTGAAAACCTTTTCATGTTGTTAATTCAGGGAGAGAAATACGATGGCAGGCATATTGACCATGATCCTGGCTGGTGGCGAAGGTACTCGCCTGCAGCCTCTGACCACCACCCGCAGCAAGCCTTCCGTCCCCTTCGGTGGCAGCTACCGGCTGATCGACTTTGTCCTCAACAACTTCGTCAACGCCGACTTTCTGCGCATCTATGTACTGACCCAATTCAAATCCCAGTCCCTCTACCTGCACATGAAGAAGGGCTGGAATATCGTCGGCATCACCGACCGCTTTATCGATCCCATCCCGGCCCAGATGCGGATGGGCAAACGCTGGTATGACGGCACCGCCGACGCCATTTACCAGAACCTCGGCTTTATCGAGCGGGCCGAACCGGATCACGTCTGCATCTTCGGCTCCGACCACATCTACAAGATGGATGTGAGCCAGATGGTCACCTTCCACAAGCAGAAGAACGCCGCCATGACGGTCGCGGCCCTGCGCATGCCCATCGAAGAGGCCAGTGCCTTCGGGGTGATCGAGGTCGACACCGAAGGGCGGATGATCGGCTTTCAGGAAAAGCCAAAGCAGCCCAAGCACATTCCCGGCGATCCGACCCAGGCGCTGGTCTCCATGGGCAACTACATCTTCGAGACCGATGCTCTTTGCCGCGAGTTGAAGCGGGATGCCGCCGAGGAGAACTCCAGCCACGACTTTGGCAAGGATGTGATCCCGAGCCTCTACCCGCGCGCCCCCGTCTATGTCTACGACTACAGCACCAACGTCATCCCCGGCGAGAAACCGCACGTCTACTGGCGGGATGTGGGCACCCTCGACTCTTATTGGCAAGCGCACATGGACCTGGTGGCCGACAATCCCCCCTTCTCCCTCTATAACCGCAAGTGGCCCCTGCACACCCACTATCCGGCGCTGCCACCGGCCACCTTCATCGACAGCGACGAGTGCAAGGTGAAGATCGCCAACTCGCTGATCTCCGCCGGTTGCTTCATTCAGGGCAGCCAGATCCAGCGATCCATCCTTGGTTTCCGCTGCAATATCGGCGCGTGCAGCCATATCAGTGAATCCGTGCTGCTGGGGGATGTGAAGATTGGTGAGGGGTGCTCCATCCGGCGCGCCATCATTGATAAAAACGTTGAAATTGCGCCCGGCACTGTTATCGGTGAAAATCTGGACCACGATAGAGAGCGATTTACCGTATCCGAAGGCGGTATCGTGGTGGTACCTAAGGGAGCAAGAGTTGGCTATTAACCCACTGAAAATCCTGTTTGTTGCCTCGGAAGTTGAGGGGCTGGTCAAGACCGGGGGCCTGGCCGATGTCGCCAGAGCCCTGCCGATGTACCTGGCCCAGAAGGGACATGATGTCAGGATCATGCTGCCCTTCTACAAGACGATAAAGCGACGGGATGAGGCCAGACTGGTGGCATCACGCTGGTTGCCAACCCACCCCGGGCTGCCGGATATCGGTTATCGCATCTACCAGATGGAGCTGGATGGCGTCTGCGTCTATCTGCTCGACTGCCCACAATATTTCGATCGTCCCCAGCTCTACGCCGAGCACAATCAGGCCTATCCGGATAATGGCGAGCGCTTTGCCTTCTTCTCGGCCGCGGCCCTCCATGCCTGCGAGCAGCTTGGCTTTGCCCCGGATATCGCCCACTGCAATGACTGGCACACCGGCCTGTTGCCACTGCTGCTGAAAACCCGTCACGCCCACAACCCCTTCTTCCAGCAGACCCGCAGCGTGATCAGCATTCACAACGCGGCGTTTCAGGGGGTGTTTGGCCGCGAGCAGTTCTGGGCCATGCCCGAGATCGCCGACTACGAACGCCGCATCAACTACGACTACGGCCACGTCAATCTGCTCAAATGCGGGGTGCTCTACGCCGACAAGATCAATGCGGTCAGCCCCAACTATGCCCAGGAGCTGCTGACTCACCTCGGCGCCCACGGCATGGCGCATATCTTCCAGCAACGGGCGGCCGATCTCTGCGGCATCCTCAACGGCTGCGACTACAAAGACTGGGATCCGGAGTTCGACGAATTCCTGCCTGCGACCTACAGCATCGACAACATGGCTGGCAAACAGATCTGCAAAGAGAGCCTGCAACAGGAGGCGGGGCTGGCCGTGGCGGACTTGCCCATCTACGGTATGGTTTGCCGCCTGACCGAGCAGAAGGGCGTTCCCCTGCTGCTCCCTGCGTTGGAGAAATTCCTCCACCATCAGGTACAAGTGGTGATCGTCGGGTCTGGCGATCCTGCGCTCGCCACGCAACTGCAAACCATGGCCCGGGATTATCCGGGCAAGCTCGCCTTCATCAACACCTATGACGATCGGCTGGCTCATCTGGTCGAAGCCGGTGCCGACTTCTTCCTGATGCCCTCTCTGTTCGAGCCTTGCGGCCTCAACCAGATGTACAGTCTCGCCTATGGTACCCTGCCACTGGTGCGCGCCGTGGGTGGTCTGAAAGATACCGTGGTGGATTGGGATGCCGATCCCGAGCATGCCACCGGCTTCTGTTTTAACGATCCGACTGCCGCCATCCTGCTCGATACCATGCGCCGCAGCCTGCTCTATTTCCTGCAGGACAAAGAGCGTTTTACCAAGGTACAGCGCAATGCCATGAGCACCCGCTTCAACTGGCCTGACTCGGTCACCCAGTATGAACGGATGTATCAGAGCGCATTGGGCCGTTACTGAATGCCAAACGTCAGCTAATTGCTGAAGTTTTGTACCCTTGGCGCCACTTTGGGCGTCAACAGCGAAAAAAGTCCCCTTTGGCTGTTGACGCTCCCCCAAAACTCTATAGAATCCCCCTCCGCAGTGATGCGAAGGTGGCGGAATTGGTAGACGCGCTAGCTTCAGGTGTTAGTGTCCCACGGATGTGAGGGTTCGAGTCCCTCTCTTCGCACCAATACTGCCATGCTGATTCAGCAGCATGTAAATCCAACTAGAAAACCCGAATGTGCGAAGGTGGCGGAATTGGTAGACGCGCTAGCTTCAGGTGTTAGTGCCCCCCGGGTGTGAGGGTTCGAGTCCCTCTCTTCGCACCATGCTTCTCCAGACAGCATGTAAATCAAAACTGGTAACACAATGTGCGAAGGTGGCGGAATTGGTAGACGCGCTAGCTTCAGGTGTTAGTGTCCCATGGATGTGAGGGTTCGAGTCCCTCTCTTCGCACCATGCTTTATCCAGACAGCATGTAAATCCAGACTGGAAACCCGAATGTGCGAAGGTGGCGGAATTGGTAGACGCGCTAGCTTCAGGTGTTAGTGCCCCCCGGGTGTGAGGGTTCGAGTCCCTCTCTTCGCACCATGATTCTGACATGTAAACACAGAGCAATGCGCTCCAACCGCATTTAAAAACCAGCTGGAGAAAATCAGTGTGCGAAGGTGGCGGAATTGGTAGACGCGCTAGCTTCAGGTGTTAGTGTCCCACGGATGTGAGGGTTCGAGTCCCTCTCTTCGCACCATTCATTACGCAAAAGGCCCATCACGAAAGTGATGGGCCTTTTGTTTTTACTCCTTGTTATGACTATGCTTTTGACGACTCCCCGCTCATCGTCATGCCAAGGAACGCATATGATACTGGATACCGACATTCACAACTTTTACGAACATCTGGTGCTCAAGGAGATAGAGAAACAGGGGCTGCAGCAGAAGCTCAACAGCGATCAGATGGCCGACCTCTGCTGCCTCACCCTCAACCAGCTGCCGGCCCACTATATTCGCCACAATGTCGACATGATCTACTTCCTGACCGACGCCAAGCGCACCGAAATGGAAAAGCTGGTGGTCGAATCGCTCAAGGTGGCACAGCAGAAGATCAAGCAGGCTCCCGTCAAAAGCTCATAACCAGGGCTGCTGCCAGAGCAGGGTGACGATACCGGTCAACCCGGCCACTGGCAGCAAGATCAAGGCGGGCCGCAATCCAGGCTCCAGCATCACCCAGGCAGCCAGCAGAAAACCGGCACTCCAGGTGCCGTACTCTTTATCCTGACCCCATGCGAGTACAGCCACCGCCACCAGCAACATCATACCCCGCAATATCCAGCGCATTGTTTTCTCCCCAATCAACAATTGATAATAATTATCATCTTCATCTACTGGGGATGCAAGTGGTGTCACAGGCAAGCTTCGTATGTGACCCTTTGTGTCAACAGGCCGCTCAAAAACGGGTTATGAGATCAACTAATTTGTGATTTTTTCAATCAAATGTGCATTTTTGCCAATTTGATGGGGCTTTAACCCGCCGGGTTTGTGGTAGATTGCGGCCTCTTTTTGGGTTGCCTCCTCGGGATCGATGTATCCACAGGACGAGAGGGAGTGACCTTGGCGAGCAAGAGTTTAGGAAGTATCTATGCAAAACCAACAAAACCACATCCGACTACCGGGCATGGCACAGGTGTTTGCCTGTCTGGCCATTTTCCTGGCCCTGGCATTCTCGTTCACCAGCGTGCTCGATCTGCCGATCCAGTTGGCGTTGTTCATCGCCTGGTTCGTCATCATGGGGCTTGGCATCAAACTCGGCCACGATTACAAATCCCTGGAACAGGCAGCCGTTGACGGCGTTGCCAAGGGGATGGGGGCCATCCTGATCCTGGTCTCCGTCGGTGCCCTGGTCGGCACCTGGATTGCCGGTGGCATCGTCCCCAGCATCATCTACTTCGGCCTCAAGGTGATCCATCCGTCCATCTTCCTGCTGGCAACCCTGATCATCTGCTCCCTGACCTCGCTGGCCACCGGCACTTCCTGGGGCTCTGCTGCCACGGCCGGCATCGCCATGATGGGGATCGGCCACAGCCTCGGTGTGCCTGCGCCGCTGGTAGCCGGTGCCGTGCTCTCCGGCGTCTACTTCGGTGACAAGCTCTCTCCGCTCTCCGACTCAGTAGTGCTGGCTTCGACCATGTCCAACGTCGACGTGGTGGAGCATATCAAGGGGATGCTGCCTATCAGCCTGCTCTCCTATGTCATCACCGCCGTGCTGTTCACTGTAGTGGGCATGCAGTATTCGGGCAACGTCAGCCTGGAGCAGGTCAATCTGGTGATGGAAGCGCTCGACAACCAGTTCAACATCACCCCGCTGGCCATAGTGCCGGTGGTGCTGGTACTGGGACTGCTGGCAAATCGCAAACCCGCCTTCCCGGTGATCAGCTTCGGCGCCCTGCTGGGCCTGATCTGGGCCATCGCCTTCCAGGGCATGGATCCGGTCAAAGCAATGCACTCGGCTTATAGTCCGTTTGCCATCACCTCCGGCATCGATTTTATCGACAACATTCTCGGTCGCGGCGGCATGGAGTCCATGCTGGGCTCGGTCGCGGTCATCATCTTCGGTCTCGGGTTTGGCGGCCTGCTGGAGAAGGTCGGTATTCTGGAAGTGATCGCCAGCGCCTTCGAGAAGCGCATCAATAGCGTCGGCAGCCTGACCAGCCACACCATCGGCACCGCGTTTCTGGCCAACGTGTTCGGCTCAGCCATGTATGTGTCGCTGATCCTGACTCCCAAGATCATGGCCAAGAACTACGACCGACTGGGACTGGCGCGCAAGAACCTCTCTCGCAACGCCGAGTTTGGCGGCACCCTCACCTGCGGCATGGTGCCCTGGAGCGACAACGGCATCTTCATGGCCGGGGTGCTGGGGGTGGCAACCCTCGACTACCTGCCCTACATGTGGCTGAGCTTCACCTGCATCATTGTGACCATCACCCTCGCCTACATGGGCAAGGCAGTGAACCGGATCCCGCTGGTCGCGGCGGCAAGCTCCCGCTAAGCCATTCTGCAAACAACAAAGGCGCCATCGAGGCGCCTTTGTTGTTTGAGATAAATGCTGTTTGATGGAGCTCACTGATCACCACAAACAAAAACAGCCCTCGTTGCCGAGAGCCGTTTCATCAGACCGATAACGCCGATCAGATGGAGAAGCTGGAGCCACAGCCACAGGTCGTGGTGGCATTGGGGTTGGTCACGGTGAAGCGTGAACCTTCCAGACCCTCGGTGTAATCCACACTGCCGCCTACCAGATATTGCAGGCTCATGGGATCGATCACCATGGTGACGCCATTCTTCTCGACTACGGTGTCCCCGTCGTTGATCTTCTCATCAAAGGTAAAGCCATACTGGAAACCGGAGCAGCCCCCACCCGTGATGTATACCCGCAGCTTCAGCTCGGGATTCTCTTCCTCGGTGATCAGGTTCTTCACCTTGTTGGCCGCCGCATCCGTCATCTGGATGGGCAGCGGGGCTTCTGCTACTGCACTCATTACTGACCTCACAACCATTAGATCCACAAACATGGAAACCGCGAAATTATCCAATACCCGACCATTCAGTTCAAGTATTCACCACGTTTAACCGGCAGCGGGAACCGGAGCAGGCGGCGCGGCGACCAGCGGCTTGATAACCTCGCCCCACTCAACCAGCAGCTCTTGTGCCGGTTGCCTGCCGTCCTTGTTGATGGTGACACGGATTCGATCCGGCACAAAGCCTTCCGGCAACTGCCAGTTCCCTTCCAGCAGCTGGAAATAACGCAGGGCATAGCGCCACTCGCTCACCTTCATCCCGAGATCGCGACCGGTCAGTGTCTTCGGCTTGTCGGCCAGACTCCCCTCGACCCGGATCTGCACCTGACCACGAAACAGCTCCCGCTTCTTCGCGGGCTGGGTCAGAGCGAGACGGTAGTGGTAACGACCGGGAATGCTGGTCTCCTGCAGGGTCAGGTTGTCGATCACCACCCCCACCTGTTCGCCGGTGGGGCGCATGATCCGCTCGAAAAAGGCCAGCTGGCGCTTGAGCTCCTGCACCTGCGCCTCCTGACTCTTCAGGGTGGTCTGCAACTGCTCGAAGGCCGCTTTCTGGGTCGCCAGCTGGGTATCTTTCACCCCCAATTCGGTCTTGAGCTGGCCGATGGCCTTGCCCTGACGATCCAGCGTCTCCTGCTGTACCACCAACAGACTGCTCTGGGCCAGCTCCTGACGGTTACCGACAAAGTAACCAATGAGCCCGCCAACGGCTAACACGACCAATAACTTCAATAGATTGGACATAGCCCCTCATCCCGTTATCACGCCATTTACGGCAGCGCCTCTCCCTTCACTATACCGCCCTGACCGAGGCCAAAGACGATAAAGGGAAAAATTAACTGGCCGTGGCGCTGCCATCACCCCGCTTTTGACGCGCGGCGAGCCGTAAAGTTCGCTCCAGGATCTGGGAATAGATGGGCCGGCCACCCAGCCACTGGGCAACCAGAGTCGCACCGACTGTGGTAATCATCATCGGCAGGATCAGCTGATAGTTGTCGGTCATCTCGGTGACCAGCACGATACCGGTGATGGGGGCACGCACTGTGGCAGCAAAGAGAGCCCCCATTCCGGCGATGGCAAAGGCGCCGGGCTCGATGCCAAGCTCCGGAAACGCCGCATGAAACAGATGGCCGAACACCACGCCAAACAGGGTGCCCAACGCCAGGGTTGGCGCAAACACCCCGCCCGGGGCACCGGAGCAGAAGCAGATGAGGGTCGCAACCAGCCGCACCGAGAAGATAAGGAACAGGGTCGCCATCGCATACTCATCCCCCATCAGATGGGGAATAAGCTCGGTGCCGCCCCCCGTCACCGAGGGGGCAAACAGCGACAGCACACCAAACATTCCGGCGACCAGCATGCCGATGGCCACAAAACGGTGGCGCTTGTTCTGGTGCAGCGCCAGATAGCCATCCTGACAGGCCAGCACCAACTTGTTGAAGACAAAACCGAGCACCCCGAAGGTGGCTCCCATAAAAAGGAACAGCCAGAGCGCCTTGAGGGCTGGCGCATCGTAGTGGGGCAAGGTGATCACCGCCCCCTGCCCTTTCATGTTCTGCAACATCAAGGTCGCCATGATGGCGGATATCCCCACCGCCTTGATGGCCAGAAAGGAGTAGCGGAATTGCGGTCGCATCTCCTCCATCACGAACAGGATGCCCGCCAGCGGCGCATTGAAGGCAGCAGCCAGACCGCCCGCCGCACCGGCGGCCAACAGGGCATGGCCATGTTCCTTGGGCAGTCGGAAGATATCCGCCACCATCTTGCCGAGGTTGCCGCCGATCTGTACCGAAGGTCCCTCCCGCCCCAGCACCATACCGGAGCTCAGGGTACAGATGCCGCCGAAGAACTTGACCGGCAACACTCGCCACCACCGCACCGGGCGCAGCTCGTCCATCGCCCCCTCGATCTCGGGAATGCCGGAGCCGCCTGCCTCGGGGGCAAAGGTATGAGTGAGGAAGTAACCGACAAATCCCAGCAAGGCGCTGAAGCCAAAGCCAAGCAGACCGAGCTGCCACCAGGGACGGTCTGCCAGCAAATCGATACGTTGTTCTGCCAGCCAGTGGACACCCGATTCGAACAGACCGCACACCAGTCCGGCCAGGGTGCCGACCAGCGCCGCCAGCAGCAGCACCAGCAAGGGCATCTTGTCTTGCCGGATAATGCGGGAAAGCGGCCCCCGCGCAGAGGTATCGGCTTCAGAGGAGAGAGCTTGTTGCGCCATCTTGTTACACCAACTTGGAAAAACCATATCGTCAGCTAGCTGAGATCAGGATCACCCGGCGCGTTGCTCGGCTGCCCAGAGCTGGGGCTTTCTGCTATAGTCGGCCCGTTAAATTTTTGTCACGGGAGCAGACCGAGAGTCCGGGTGGCGAGAGCGCAAAGCATACTCCTGATGCTCCGGCCTGCCGAGTCTCAATCGGCTGCAATCCCTTGTGTGACGACCAAAATCCCATTAAGGATGATCCATGTCAAAATCAGATCAGCTGTTTGAACAGGCCCGCCAGACCATTCCGGGTGGCGTCAACTCACCGGTCCGCGCCTTCAATGGGGTCGGCGGCACGCCCCGCTTCATCGATCACGCCGACGGTGCCTATCTCTATGATGTGGATGGTCAGGCCTACGTGGATTACATCGGCTCCTGGGGCCCCATGCTGCTGGGTCACAACCACCCGGCCATCAAGGCCGCCGTCATCAAGGCCGTTGAGAAAGGGCTGAGCTACGGTGCGCCGACCGAGATCGAAGTGCTGATGGCCGAGAAAGTCCGCCAGATCGTCCCCTCCATGGAGCAGGTGCGGATGGTCAACTCTGGCACCGAAGCCACCATGAGCGCCATTCGTCTGGCCCGTGGCTACACTGGCCGCGACAAGATCGTCAAATTCGAGGGCTGCTACCACGGCCACGCCGACTCCCTGCTGGTCAAGGCAGGTTCCGGCGCCCTGACCCTGGGTCAGCCCAACAGCCCGGGCGTTCCAGCCGATTTCGCCAAACACACCCTGACCTGCGTCTTCAACGATCTGGATTCGGTGCGTGAAGCCTTCACCCAGTACGGCAGCGAGATCGCTTGTATCATCGTCGAGCCGGTCGCAGGCAACATGAACTGCATCCCGCCGGTCCCCGGCTTCCTGGAAGGGCTGCGCGCCATCTGTGACGAGTTCGGTGCCCTGCTGATCCTGGACGAGGTGATGACAGGCTTCCGCGTCTCCCTGCGCGGCGCCCAGGGCCACTACAACATCGACCCGGATCTCACCACCCTTGGCAAGATCATCGGTGCCGGCATGCCGGTGGGCGCCTTCGGCGGCAAGAAGAAGGTGATGCAGCACATAGCCCCGACCGGCCCCGTATATCAGGCGGGTACTCTCTCCGGCAACCCGGTGGCCATGGCTGCCGGTCTGACCATGCTGGATCTGCTGCTGGAGCCGGGTCTCTATGAGCAGCTGAGCGCCAAGACTGCCCGTGTTGCAGAAGGGCTGAAAGCCGCCGCCGCCAAACACGGTATCCCGCTCGCCATCAACTATGTGGGTGGCATGTTCGGCTTCTTCTTCACCGAGGAGCCCGAAATCACCCGCTACGAGCAGGTCACTCGCTGCGATATGGAACGCTTCAAGCGCTTCTATCACCTGATGCTCGAAGAGGGCGTCTATCTGGCGCCGAGCGCCTACGAGGCAGGCTTTCTGTCGCTGGCTCACGGCGACAAGGAGATTGAACACACTCTGGCCGCCGCCGAACGCAGCTTCGCCAAGCTGGCTGGCTAAATCGCCGCTGGTTGTCGCAAAGGGCCCGTCATGGGCCCTTTTCTATTACAGAGACTCCATCACCACACAGGGCGGCAATACGCCCATTTCTGGTGCATTACCCCCTCGTCATCCACCGATTTGTCATCCTCTGGTGCAACTTGCCCTGCCATCCCTGTCATAAAGCAGGCCCACTATTTGCACATTCACCACAAGAGCACACGTCACCGAGGTCCATATGGCAGAGATGAGCCCCATCGATGTTCTGCGGCGCTATCAGGAGTATCAGGAGGAGTTGACCCCGCTACTGCAGGGGCTGCTCAGCGCCCCCCTTGCCTCGCTCAAGGGGTATCCCTTTGTGGTCAGCATTGACCACTATCAGGGGCCGATGTGCATCCAGCCTGCGGCACCGGCGGCCCATAACCGGCTGCACCTTATCGTGCAGGGGCAAGGACGGGAGATCACCGTCTGTCTGAATCAGCTGATTGGCTGGTTGATGGGAGACAGGGAGCGCCGCCGCGCCATGCCCTGGTTCAAGACGGTCTATGTGGTGCTCAGCATGGCGCTGTTTCTCATCGTCGCCACCCTGATCTGGCACGGGCTGGAGCAGCTCTACCAGCTATTGTGCGGCGAGCAGCAGAACCAGCTCGGCGCCTTTAGCGCCATCATCTTCCTGACGCTGGCACTGGCGGTGTTCGATCTGGGCAAGACCATTCTGGAAGAGGAGGTACTGCTGCATAAGGATATCTTCCGCCACAGCGCCATTCGCCGCACCATCACCCGCTTTATCGCCGCCATTCTGATCGCGGTCTCCATCGAGGGGCTATTGCTGCTGTTCAAAGGCTCGCTCGGCCAAAGCGAGCTGCTCTGGCCAGCGGTCGGAGTGATGGGGTGTGCGGTGGGTTTGCTGCTGGCGCTTGGCCTCTATGTCTTTCTGGGGGCCAAGGCCGAAGCGGCACTGGTACAGGCTAGCCTGCGCTCTCCACTGTCAGTTGCACAGGGGAGCGACGCACCGCCCGCCAGGAGGCGTACATGGTCCAGGAGGTATAGATGACGATAAAGGCAACCAGCCACTTCAGCATCTCCATATCCATGGATTTGACCAGCATGGCTGCCAGCACCACACCGATAGGGCCGAAGATGGCTACCGCCAGCACCGCCTTGGCATCGAACGCCCCTTTGCGGATAAAAGTGCCTGCGGAGAAAACGCTAAGCACGGCGGTGGAGCCCATCATGATGGGAAACGCCGCCAGCGGATTCATCCCCAGCAGATAAAGCAACGTCATGCAGGGGGCAAACAGGCCGATACCGACATTCATCAGCACCCCGAAGATGAAATTGCCAAGCAGGGCGATCGCCAGCTTGTAGCCGCTGAGCCCCATCGCATCGCCACCTACAGGGAAAAGACCCAGCAGACCGGCAAAGATAAGCCCTGCAACGACCAGTAAGGAGATAGCCATCACCAACCGGATGGTCTGCCGATCAAACGAGGCCACATGGCGAGCGCCCCAGGCTGCGCCCGCTGCGGCGGCCATCATCATGCTGATCAGCGTCAGCGGCTCCACCGCTACTGCGCCGACGAAGATCAGCGACTGAGTCACGGTCGGCAGCACGCACTGCCCATTGAGGGTACCCGGCAGCACCCGATCATCGATCAGCTTGAACTGCTTGTAGCAGGCGGTCTTTACCGCAAAGCTGCCCACCCCCAGGGTATCGAGGAAGTTGGCAACCCCACCGATCAACGCCACCGGCCAGAAGGGGGTCGCCTCAAAGGATCCACTCTGCTTCTTCCGCCAGCAGGCTTGCACCAGCATAAAGATGAATACGAGGCCTCCGGCTATAAAAACCAGCCGTAAAATATCAACTAACATAGAGGTTTCTCCTGCAACGGGCGGCGATTCTAAGGCAAGCAGCAGAAAAAATCTTGACCGGAATTAAGCAATGCTCACGACACGCCTCTGCAAGGTGAAATATTTATCAATAGACTCCGAACGACTCTGCTAATACTTGTTACTGAGGCCAACAGGCCGGGTCCTGAGCACGTTGTTATGGTCCTTTCGCGACGACCACTTGTGCCAAAGGACATAATAAAAAGAGGGCCGGTAGTGATACCGACCCTCTTTCTGTATCTGGCCGGGGCGCTGGGCCCTCGACCATGACAACCGCTTATTGAATGCTCTTGCCGGCACGCACGTCCTTGATAAACCCCTTCAGGCTGGCCAGATCACGGGGAGCACCGCGCAGGATCTGATCACCGATGATGAAGGCCGGGGTACCGGAGATACCGAGCGCTTCAGCCAGCGCACGGTTGGTACCGAGGTTCTGGTCAATGCTGCCATCCTTGATCTTGGCCTCCACCTTGCTCCAGTTCACACCAGCCGCCACAGCCAACTGCTTGACCTGTGCTTCATCAGCGAGCGGGCCCTGATGGGTATAGAGCTTCTCATGGAACGCCTGGTACTTGTCAGGCTGACCCAGCTGGACCGCCAGCGCAGCACGGGCTGCGAAGTAGGAGGACTCGCTCAGAATGGGGAACTGCTTGTAGATGTAACGGATATCTTTATCTTCCGCCATCAGCTGCTTGACCAGCGGATGGGCCCGCTTGCAGTAACCGCAGTTGTAATCGAAAAACTCCACAATGGTCAGCGACGCCTTCGGATTCCCCATCTCGGGATCCTGATTGGCATAAAGCTGCTTGGAGTGAGCCTTGATCAGCGCCTTGTCACTCTCGGCCTGCTGGCTCTCCTGCTTGGCACGCAGGGCATTGGACATCTCGACCAGGATCTCGGGATTCTTGACCAGATAGTCGCGAACGATTTGCTCGACATCGCTTTTGGTCAGCTCGCTTGCATGTACCGGCGTCGCCAGCAGGGTCACACCAGCCAGCGCGCAAAACAGGGCATTTTTAATAGTCATAACGTTATCTTGCAGAGGATATGATAGAGGCCACTATAGTGGTTGAGTCTGTTTTCAAGTCAAGTTATCTGGCCAAAAAAGCGCTTGATGCGCCCTGACTGCCACTTTTTCATGTCATTTCGCGCAATTAACCAGCAATCAAACCGGACGGGGATTTACAAGCCGGATCAGCATGGTAATATTCGCCGCACTGCTGCGGAGGGGTGGCAGAGCGGCTGAATGCACCGGTCTTGAAAACCGGCGATGGGCGACCATCCGTGGGTTCAAATCCCACCTCCTCCGCCATTCATACCGAGCCCATGCAACCATGTTGCGTGGGCTTTTTATTTGCCTGCGATTTGCCACTCCTCATAGAGCTCAACACATTAGCCTTCTTCAGCCCCCCCCCATTAATTTTCCCACCTGCAGGCTCAAAAGCCACCACAAGATCCCCTATCAACATCGAACCTCTGCGTTCCTGCGGGTATCCCTTCCCAATTCCTTATTGCCCCAAACAACAAGGACCCAAAGCAGCAACCACTGCGCCTGCGTGTTAGCACAGCCAACACACTCTCTGGCATAACGTCAGTGGGCGACTAACAAAATCATGGACAAGCAGAGGGCTCAAAAAGAAAGACTTCAGCTAACACAGGACGCAGATGCCCAGGAAAGATCGCAAGCAAGAGATCCTAGCGTACAGGCGAGCATAGGATTCGTGGGTCATGACTACGCCAGAGCCGCCATACAGAGCTACAGCGGTTCAGTGAAGAAAGAGTACCAAGCGGAACATCAGGCTATTTGTGGAACCAGAAAGCAGCGGCGAGTAAGGATAAAAACAGAGGAAGGGAGATAGGGCAGGTCAACAATCAGGCTATTTGCTGAATTGCAGCCAATAAAAAACCCCGCTCGGTGAGCGGGGTTCTTAAATTGGGTGCCTGGCAGTGTCCTACTCTCGCATGGCGAATGCCACACTACCATCGGCGCTACCACGTTTCACTTCTGAGTTCGGCATGGGATCAGGTGGTTCCACGGCGCTATGGCCGCCAGGCAAATTCTTCAATCTGAGAAAGCTGACGTAAGTAATTCGTTCGTATTTGCTACAAGCCTTAGAACACTTCTTGGGTGTTGTATGGTTAAGCCTCACGGGTAATTAGTATGGGTTAGCTCAACACGTCGCCGCGCTTACACACCCCACCTATCAACGTTGTGGTCTCCAACGGCCCTTTAGGACCCTCAAGGGGTCAGGGATGACTCATCTCAGGGCTCGCTTCCCGCTTAGATGCTTTCAGCGGTTATCGATTCCGAACTTAGCTACCGGGCAGTGCCACTGGCGTGACAACCCGAACACCAGAGGTTCGTTCACTCCGGTCCTCTCGTACTAGGAGCAACTCCCTTCAATCATCCAACGCCCACGGCAGATAGGGACCGAACTGTCTCACGACGTTCTGAACCCAGCTCGCGTACCACTTTAAATGGCGAACAGCCATACCCTTGGGACCGACTTCAGCCCCAGGATGTGATGAGCCGACATCGAGGTGCCAAACACCGCCGTCGATATGAACTCTTGGGCGGTATCAGCCTGTTATCCCCGGAGTACCTTTTATCCGTTGAGCGATGGCCCTTCCATTCAGAACCACCGGATCACTATGACCTACTTTCGTACCTGCTCGACCTGTCCGTCTCGCAGTTAAGCTGGCTTATGCCATTGCACTAACCTCCTGATGTCCGACCAGGATTAGCCAACCTTCGTGCTCCTCCGTTACTCTTTGGGAGGAGACCGCCCCAGTCAAACTACCCACCAGGCACTGTCCGCGAGCCCGATTCAGGGCCCTGCGTTAGAACATCAAACATACAAGGGTGGTATTTCAAGGACGGCTCCAGCGCAACTGGCGTCACGCCTTCAAAGCCTCCCACCTATCCTACACATGTAGGTTCAATGTTCAGTGCCAAGCTGTAGTAAAGGTTCACGGGGTCTTTCCGTCTAGCCGCGGGTACACCGCATCTTCACGGCGAATTCGATTTCACTGAGTCTCGGGTGGAGACAGCATGGCCATGGTTACACCATTCGTGCAGGTCGGAACTTACCCGACAAGGAATTTCGCTACCTTAGGACCGTTATAGTTACGGCCGCCGTTTACCGGGGCTTCGATCAAGAGCTTCGCTTGCGCTAACCCCATCAATTAACCTTCCGGCACCGGGCAGGTGTCACACCCTATACGTCCACTTTCGTGTTTGCAGAGTGCTGTGTTTTTGATAAACAGTCCCAGCCATCTGGTCACTGCGACTCCCAACTGCTCCATCCGCGAGGGACTTCACTGTCAAGAGCGAACCTTCTCCCGAAGTTACGGTTCTATTTTGCCTAGTTCCTTCACCCGAGTTCTCTCAAGCGCCTTGGTATTCTCTACCCGACCACCTGTGTCGGTTTGGGGTACGATGACTTGTAATCTGAAGCTTAGAGGCTTTTCCTGGAAGCAGGGCATCAATGGCTTCCACACCGTAGTGTGTTCGTCTCGTGTCTCAGTGTTGTGTCTCCGGATTTGCCTAGAAACACCACCTACGCACTTTCACCAGGACAACCGTCGCCTGGCCCACCTAGCCTTCTCCGTCCCCCCATCGCAATTACAAGTCGTGCAGGAATATTAACCTGCTTCCCATCGACTACGCCTTTCGGCCTCGCCTTAGGGGTCGACTCACCCTGCCCCGATTAACGTTGGACAGGAACCCTTGGTCTTCCGGCGAGGAGGCTTTTCACCCCCTTTATCGTTACTTACGTCAGCATTCGCACTTCTGATATCTCCAGCATACCTCTCGATACACCTTCGCAGACTTACAGAACGCTCCCCTACCAC
>NZ_JBQBEA010000001.1:4207500-4537500 GCF_051919805.1 Aeromonas sp. 30P
GCTGGATCAGCATGGCACCGGCCGGGTACTGTTCCGCAACAGCCGCGCCAATATTCAGGGCTTCCCCGAGCGTCACCTCAAC
Organism: Aeromonas sp. 30P; assembly: GCF_051919805.1. Taxonomy (NCBI): domain Bacteria; kingdom Pseudomonadati; phylum Pseudomonadota; class Gammaproteobacteria; order Aeromonadales; family Aeromonadaceae; genus Aeromonas; species Aeromonas sp. 30P. Next base: position 4,207,583 of record NZ_JBQBEA010000001.1, read on the forward strand.
GTCTACCCCATGCCGCTGCCGGAGCAGTACAAGACTGCCATCAAGGTGATGGGTATGATGGGTGGCAACGGTGGCGATCTGCAGACCCGCGCCTTGCGCTACCTCTACCCCGAGAAGATCTTCCAGCAGTTCGAAGGCGACAACGCCACCTGGACCCAGTTTGACCCGCGCGTCGAATGGTTGCTGGAGCTGCTGCTCTCAGCCCGTCAGCAGAAGGTGCTGGTGATCTGCTCCGAAGCGGCCACCGCCATCGCGCTAGAAGAGGCGCTACGCACCCGTGAAGGGATCCGTGGTGCCGTGTTCCACGAAGGGATGTCGATCCTCGAGCGGGACAAGGCCTCCGCCTATTTCGCCCAACAAGAGGGTGGCGCCCAGGTGCTGCTCTGCTCCGAGATCGGCTCAGAGGGCCGCAACTTCCAGTTTGCCAGTCATCTGGTGCTGTTCGATCTGCCCCTCAACCCGGATCTGCTGGAACAGCGTATCGGCCGACTGGATCGTATCGGTCAGCAGAATACCGTCGAGATCCACGTTCCCTATCTGGAAGGGACTGCCCAGCGCGCCCTGCAGCTCTGGTATCACGATGGTCTGGACGCGTTCGAGCAGACCTGCCCGACTGCCCGCCCGGTATTCGAAGCGGTACGTGAAGAGCTGTTCGAGCTGCTGGCAGCCAACACCGGCGATCAGGCAGCCCTCGACGCCCTGCTGATCAAGACCCGCGAACTGCACGAGCCGCTCAAGGCTCGACTGGAGCAGGGTCGCGATCGCCTGCTGGAGATCCACTCCAGCGGTGGCGCCGCCGCCCAGCAGCTGGTCGACAAGCTGGCCGCCGAAGATGACGACACCGGCATGATCTCCTTCGCCCTCAAGATGTTCGACGAGATCGGCGTCAATCAGGATGACCGTGGCGAGAACGCGCTGGTGCTGACCCCCGGGGATCACATGCTGGTCTCCAGCTTCCCGGGCTTGCCGCAAGACGGCATGACCATCACCTTCGATCGCAACACTGCCCTGTCGCGTGATGACATGGCGCTGCTCTCCTGGGATCACCCCATGATGCGCGGCGGTATCGACCTGATCCTGGGCTCCGAGATCGGTGCCACCTCGGTCGCACTGCTCAAGAACAAGGCGCTGCCCATCGGCTCCATCCTGCTTGAGCTGATCTTCGTTGCCGAGTCTGCGGCCCATCCCCAGCTCTACCGCTTCATGCCGCCGACGCCGATCCGTCTGCTGATGGACAAGAACGGCCAGAATCTGGGTGAGAAAGTGGCGTTTGATGCCTTCAACCGTCAGCTGACGCCGGTCAATCGCCACCTCGGCAGCAAGCTCGTGACTGCATCCCAGCCGGTGATCCACGGTCTGATTGGCCAGGGCCAGGCAATTGCCGAAGAGCTGAAAGCCGGGATTGTCGACAAGGCCCGCGCCCAGATGGCGCAGACCCTGCAGCAGGATCTGGATCGTCTGGAAGCGCTCAAGGCAGTCAACCCGAACGTGCGCGACAGCGAGCTGGATTATCTGCGCAATCTGCAGGCAGAATTGCACCACCTGATCGATCAGACCCAACTCAAGCTGGATGCCATCCGCTTTATCGTGGTCACCCATAACTGACAAGGTACCGACCGACAGCGGCCAGACCCAGCTCAAACTGGATACCCAAGGCCGCTTTGTCGTGGTTACCCATAACTGATGGGGGCTTGCCCCCACCTTCTGATGCGAGACATTTATGTTTGAATACTCACCGCCTCTGGAACCCTGGCTCGATATCCTGTTCAAGGACAAGGACATCATGGTGGTCAACAAGCCCACTGGCCTGCTAAGCGTCCCCGGGCGCGGCCCCGAGAATGAAGACAGCGTCCTGCATCGGGTGAAACAGCAGCACCCTAAGGCGGCGGCAGCTCATCGCCTCGACATGTCCACCACAGGCGTCATTGTCATTCCCCTCAATCCCAACTCTCATCGGGAGCTGAGTCGGCAATTTCGCGAGCGGGAGACCGAGAAGCACTACCTCGCCTGGGTGTGGGGTGAGCCGGAGGCAGAGTCGGGACAGGTTGACCTGCCGCTCTGCGTCGACTGGCCCAACCGCCCGAAGCAAAAGGTGGATCACGAGGAGGGGCGTCACGCCCTGACCCTGTGGCAGAAACTGAAAGTGGAGAACGGCAACAGCCTGATCAAGCTGACCCCCATCACAGGTCGCTCCCACCAGCTGCGCGTCCATATGCTGGAGCTGGGGCACCCGATCCTGGGTGACAACCTCTATGCTCATCCGGATGCGCTGGCGGCTGCGCCCCATCTCTACCTGCATGCGGCCATGTTGACCATCAGTCACCCCCGTAGCGGCGAGCGGATGACCTTCGAGGCGCCAGCTCCTTTCCCGGTCTGATCCCGCAAATCGCAGAGATAAAAAAGCCCCCATCGCGAGATGGGGGCTTTTTCATTAGGGTCAGACGCGAATATCGATCTTGCTTCCCAGAGAAGCGCTGGCCGATGTCGGTGCAACCGGCGCTGATTGCGCTGCGTTTTGCAGCAGCTTCAGCGCAGCTTCGCCCTCTTGGGTCTGCTGTTTCTTGGCCAGACTGGCCGTCATCAGAGCAGAACCAAACGACGCATTTGCAGAACTTGATATATCCATAGGGTTCCTCCTGCACTCAACAGTATCGACCAAGCGGCCCCGAACATAAGCACTGAATGCAAAACAATCTGAAAGTCGCTTTTCTATCAATCAGATAGCAATAGCATTCATGGTCCCTGTTCACCGCTGGATGACGCCTTCAAGCTCCTGTGCCGTCATCGGCCGAAGCACCTTGCAGGGGTTGCCAGCCGCCACCACATTGGCTGGCACATCTTTGGTCACCACCGAGCCGGCACCGATGACGCTGTTGTCACCGATGATGACGCCGGGGCAGATGACGACGCTGCCGCCAATCCAGACGTTGTGACCGATCCGCACCGGCTTGCCGAACTCGACACCCTTGATACGTGGCACCACCGCCACCGGGTGAGCGGCGGTGTAGATCTGCACCCCGGGCGCCAGCAGCACGTTGTCGCCGATGTGCACCTCGCAGACGTCGAGGATGGTGCAATTGACGTTGGCGTAGAAGTTCTCGCCGACGAAGATGTTGGCACCATAGTCGCAGAAGAATGGCGGATTGATGGCACACTCCTGGCCGCGGCCACCGAGCAGCTCGTGCAGCAAAGCATCCCGCACTGGTTTCTCCTGCCAGCTGGTGTTGAAGGTGTGATAGAGCCGGCGGCAGCGCTCGCGCGCAGCTTTGAGCTCAGGGTCAGCCGCATCATAAGGCTCCCCCGCCACCATCTTCTGCCACTCTGTACCGCGCACCACCTTCTCCATTACCTACTCCATCAGCCAGATCAGGGATTCATAAGGGCGCAGCATACCCGATTGCGGTTGGGCCGGGCTATCGGGGTAATTGCCGAGCAGCAGCCGACCTTGCCCGCTTTGCATCTCGGCAGGCAAGGCAAACTCCACCGGCTCGCCATAGAAGTTGCTCACCACCAGCAGGGTCTGACCGTTGGCGCGACGGGCATAGGCCCAGATCTGCGGGTGCCCGGTCAGCAGTTCCTGATAATCCCCCTTGGTGAAGATGGGGTGCATCTTGCGAAGGGCGATGAGATCCCGATAGTGCCAGAACACCGAGTGCTGGTCGGCCAGCGCCGCCTCGGCATTGATCTCGGAATAGTTGGCGGCTGGCTTGAGCCAGGGCGTCCCGCTGGTGAAACCGGCGTTCGGGGCGGCGCTCCACTGCATCGGAGTACGGGAGTTATCCCGGGACTTGGCACCGAGAATGGCGAGGATCTCGGCCTCGCTCATCCCTTCCGCCTGCTTGATGGCGAAGATGTTGCGACTTTCCACATCCTGATAGTCGTTGATGTGCTGATAGCCGGGGTTGGTCATGCCGATCTCCTCCCCCTGATAGATGTAGGGGGTGCCTTGCAGGCCATGCAGCGTGCTGGCCAGCATCTTGGCGGCGACCACCCTATGCTCACCCTCATCGCCGAAGCGGGAGACAATGCGCGGTTGGTCGTGATTGCACCAGAACAGCGCCGACCACCCCTTGCCGTGCATACCGCTCTGCCAGTGGTTGAAGATGCGCTTGAGTTCGAGGAAGTCGAACGGCGCCTTGGTCCACTTGTCGCCGTTGGGGTAATCCACCTTCAGATGGTGGAAGTTGAACACCATGGAGAGCTCGGAGCCATCGAGGGCGCCATAGCGCTGGCAGTGCTCCAGCGAAGTAGAGGACATCTCCCCCACCGTCATGGCGCCGACAGGAGCAAACACGTCGCGGCTCACATCCTGCAGGTATTCGTGGATGCGCGGCCCGTCGGTGTAGAAACGGCGGCCATCGCCTATCTCGTCGTTGGGGAACGCCTGATCCTTGGAAATAAGGTTGATGACGTCGAGGCGGAAACCGTCCACCCCCTTCTTGGCCCAGAAGTGGATGATCTTTTTCACCTCGGCGCGCACTGCAGGATTTTCCCAGTTGAGATCCGCCTGCTCGCAGGCAAACAGGTGCAGGTAATACTGACCGGTGGCGGGATCCAGCTCCCAGGCGCTGCCACCAAACTTGGATTGCCAGTTGTTGGGCACGCCGCCATCCACCGGATCGCGCCAGATGTAGTAGTCGCGGTAGGGGCTGTTTTTATCCCCCAGCGCCGACTTGAACCAGGCGTGCTCGGTGGAGGTGTGGTTGACCACGATATCCATCACGATGCGGATATCGCGCGCGTGGGCGGCGGCCAGCAGCGCCTCGAAGTCAGCCATGGTGCCGTAGGCGGGGTCGATGGCAAGGTAGTCGGCGATGTCGTAGCCGTTGTCCACCTGCGGGGAGACGTAGACAGGGGTCAGCCAAAGGGCATCGACCCCCAGGGTTTTGAGATAGTCGAGGCGCGCCATGATCCCCTTGAGGTCGCCGGTGCCACGGGCCGCGGAATCCTGAAAGCTCTTGGGGTAAATCTGGTAAATCACGGCACTCTGCCACCAGGGTGTTTGGCTCATGGGTCTTTCTCTTGTCTCGAATATGAAATGGAGAGGGCGACCCGCGGGTCGCCCTGATAATCAGTGTCAGGCGCTGGCTTGGGCCAACTTGCCAGCGGCTTGCTGGCGCTTGTAGACCAGCAGGGTCAGCACCACCGGCACCACGATGGCGACCAGCATGGCGATGGCAAATACCGCCCAGTATTGCGGCTGGATGGAGAGGATGCCCGGCAGGCCGCCTACCCCGATGCCGTTGGCCATCACCCCGGCGAAACCGCAGATGAGGGCGGCAAGGCTGGACCCCACCATGGCGCACAACATGGGGAACTTGTACTTGAGGTTGATACCGTACATGGCCGGTTCGGTCACCCCGAGGTAGGCGGAAATGGCGGCAGGTACCGAGATCTCCCGCTCGTTCTCCTTGCGGCTAATCAGAATGATGCCGACAACCGCAGACGCCTGGGCGATGTTGGAGAGCGCGATCAGCGGCCAAATCGGGGTGCCCCCCATGCTCTGCATCAGCTGCAGATCCACCGCGTTGGTGGTGTGGTGGATACCGGTAATGACCAGCGGTGCATAGAGGAAACCGAACAGGGCAGCACCGATGGGAGCGAAGGAGCCGGTCATGGCGGCCTTGGCAGCGAAGCCAACGCCATCACCAATCCAGCGACCGAACGGGCCGATAAAGGCGTGGGCCACGATCACCGCCAGCAGCAGCGAGACAAACGGCACAATCACCAGATAGAGATAGGCCGGAATGATCCGCTTGAGGTTGGTTTCCACCCAGGCAAGGAAGACACCCGCCAGCAGCGCCGGAATGACCTGGGCCTGATAACCCACCTTCTGGATCACAAACAGGCCGAAGTCCCACACCTCGGGAGTCTGCTGACCAATGCCGTAGGCGTTCATCAACTGCGGTGACACCAGCGTCACCCCCAGCACGATACCCAAGATCTCGGAGCCGCCCATCTTCTTCACTGCAGACCAGCAGACGCCGACCGGCAGGAAGTGGAAAATCGCCTCGCCCAGCAGCCAGAGGAAGGCGTGTACCTGAGCCCAGAACTGGCTGATCTCGGTGAGGGTGTGAGTGCCATCGTCGAACATCTTGATGTCGCCGATGACGTTGCGAAAGCCCAGGATCAGACCGCCGGTGATGATGGCGGGCAGCAACGGTACGAAGATCTCCGCCAGATGGGAGATGCCCCGCTCCAGCGGATTCATGTTCTGGCGAGCCGCCTGCTTGGCGGTCTCCTTGCTGCCACCGCTGACGCCGAGCTGTTCGGTCAGCGCCTTGTACCACTGCTCTACCTCGTTACCGATCACCACCTGGAACTGACCGCCCTGGGTGAAGCTTCCCTTCACTGCCGGAATGGTTTCGATGGCCTTGCTGTCGGCCTTGGCCGGATCGTTCAGGACGAAACGCAACCGGGTCAGGCAGTGGCTGACGGTGGCGATGTTCTCCTTGCCGCCGATCTTGTCGATCAGGGTGGCAAGCTGCTGTGCGTTGATCTTGGACATGGGTCTTCCCTCTGTGACGCCATTGAATAGTGGTCTGTATCGCCCTTTTGAGCCAGTCTGTCGGCCGGAGCGTTTTTGGTATCGTTCCCATTTAGCATGCCGACAATCTGGCCAGATCGAAATGGGAACGTTCCCAATTCGTGGCCAGCATCACAAAAAGCGCACTTTTTGTTCAGTCAGAAGTGATGGGGCTCACAGGGTTCGACAGGGGGCGATAGTCACCAGCGGAGGCTGATCCTGCTCAATCTGGCCGAGTAGCTGACGCGCCGCCTGCTCCCCTGCCCCCTTGTAGCCAAGATCGAGACTGAGGGCATTGGGGAAGAGGAAACTGAGCATGGGGTTGTTGCCAAGGCCGGTCACCAGCACCTCGCTACGCCCTTGTTCTTGCAGATATTTTGCCGCACCGATGGCGAGGGTGTCGCTGGCGCAGACCAACGCTTGGGTGGAGGGGGTAAGCAGCTCGGCCGCCAGCCGGTAGCCGCTCTGCAGGCTGAGATCGCCGAGGGCGCTGCGCGGGCGCAACCCCTGCTCTGCGCAGTAAGCGAGATAAGCATCTAGGCGGCGCTGGCCGGTGGTGAGATCCGAGGTATCCACCCCCAGATAGGCGATGTCGCGGGCGCCACGGCTTGCCAGCTGCGCCAGCATGGTGCGCACCGCACCGGCGTCGTCAAAGCAGACAGAGGAGAAACCGGGATATTCACGGGCGACCAGCACCAGCTTCTCTTGCAGCGGCGCCATGGCGGCATAGTCCAAGTCATTGAAAGCAAAAAGGATAATGCCATCCACCCCGCGCCGCTCCAGCACCGCCAGATGCTCCTGTACCTTGGCGGGGGAGAACTTGCTCTCCATCAGCACAGCATCGTAGCCGCGCTGATAGAGGGTCTCCAGCATGCCGCGCACCGCCTGATTCTCCGAGCTGGAGTCGAGCCGCGAGACGATGATCCCCACCACCTGCTGGCTCTGGCTGCGCATGGCCCGCGCCGATTTGCTCGGCACGAAGCCATGTTCGGCGATGATCTGCTCCACCCGCTCGCGGGTCTCCTGCTTCACCTTGGGATCCTGGTTGAGCACCCGGGAGACGGTCGACTTGCCGACGCCACTCAGTCTGGCGATATCGAGGATGGTCAGTTTCTTGTCCATGAATTGGCTCACAGGAGGCTAGGCGGTGGAATTGCCCACATTGTTGTGATTAACCCCTGTGAATACAAGCCCATGGCGTTAGAATGCCCTTTTTGCCCCGCCGTCAGCGGTGTGTGGGCACAGCACAGGATGCCCATCATGGATCTGCTGGCCAGTCTGCTCTTCTCCCTCTCCATCACAGGCCCCATCTGCGTGGTGCTGCTGCTCGGCATCTTGCTCAAGCGGTTGGGGCTGCTGCCGGATCCCTTTACCGAATCCGCCTCGCGACTGGTGTTTCAGGTCACCCTGCCCGCTCTGCTCTTTCTCAGTATTCTGGGTACCAACTTCGCCACCATGCCGAGCCTCTGGTTTATCGGCTATGGCCTGCTCGCCACCGTTATCAGCTATCTGGTGCTGGAGCTGCTGGCCGGACGTTTTATCGGGGAGCAGCGGCTGCGCGGCATCTTCGTACAGGGGAGCTTTCGCGGCAACAGCGCCATTATCGGGCTCGCCTATGTGCAAAACGCCTATGGCCACGAAGGGTTGGGGGCGGCGGCCTTCTATGTCGGTGCCGTGACCGTGCTCTACAACATTCTCGCGGTGATCACCCTCACCCGCAGTCTCGGCGGCGCCACCGGCATTCGCCCCATCCTGCTCGGCATCATCAAGAACCCCCTGATCATCGCCATTGTGGCGGCGCTGCCGTTTACCCTGCTCGGTATCAAGATGCCGCAACTGCTGCTCACCACCGGCAGCTACTTCGCCAACATGACGTTGCCGCTGGCGCTGCTCTGCACCGGCGCCTCCCTCAGCCTCGACGCCCTGCGCGGTGGTGCAGCCATTGCGGGCTGGGCCAGTATCATGCGGCTCTGTCTCATTCCGGCTGCGTTCACTCTTGGGGCCGCCCTGCTCGGCTTCAGCCATCTGGAGCTGGGTATTCTGTTTCTCATCAGCGCCACCCCGACTGCCGCCGCCAGCTATGTGATGACCCGCGCCATGGGGGGCGACAGCGTGCTGGCCGCAAACATCATCGCCACCACCACCCTAGGTTCGCTGGTCACTACCAGCCTCGGGGCGACTCTGATGAACTACCTAGGGTTGATGTACTAACGGCTTGACCTTGCCGGAGGCGGCAGCTTTAGGCTGGCGCCCATCAACAGAGGAGATATTCCATGACCATCGAACTCACTGTGTCCGGCATGTCCTGTGGTGGCTGCGCCGCCAGTCTGCAAAAAGCGCTGCTGGCCCAGCCTGCGGTCACCACCGCAACCGTCGATTTCGCCAGCAGCAAGGCCTTCATCGAGAGCGAGCTGAGCAAGGCCGAGCTGATCGCCCTGATCGAAGCCAAGGGTTTCTCTGCGAGTTAAATTATCTCCATAGAGGTATAAAACAGGTTAAAAATCTGTACTCACCTGTCTTTTGGTGAGTTTTATCACAGATATTGATGGTTATCTGGGCAAACTGGCTGCGATTATTCCAACCATAAGGATTTGCAGCATGACCCTACCGATCCGCAAGACCCTGCTCGCCGCCGTCATTGGCCTGACCCTCTCCCCCATGGCAATGGCCCTGCCCAACGTCCATATTCTGGCAACCGGCGGCACCATTGCCGGAGCTGGCCAGTCGGCTACCCAGTCCAACTACGAGGCTGGCAAGGTGGCCATCGAAACCCTGATCGCCGCCGTGCCCGAGATGAAGAACGTGGCCGATGTGCAGGGTGAGCAGGTGGTGAAGATCGGCTCCCAGGACATGAACGACGAGGTGTGGCTCAAGCTGGCCAAGCGGGTCAACGAGCTGTTGGCCAAGGATGACGTGGATGGCATCGTCATCACCCACGGCACCGACACCATGGAAGAGACCGCCTACTTCCTCAATCTGACCGTCAAGAGCGACAAGCCGGTGGTGCTGGTCGGCGCCATGCGCCCCTCCACCGCCATGAGTGCCGATGGCCCGCTCAACCTCTACAACGCCGTGGTGACCGCCTCCGACCCCGCCTCCAAGGGCCGTGGCGTGATGGTAGCGATGAACGACACCGTGCTCGATGCCCGCGACGTCACCAAGACCAACACCACCGGGGTGCAGACCTTCGCCTCCCCCAACTTCGGCCCGCTCGGTTACATCCACAACGGCAAGATCGACTATCAGCGCAGCCCGGCCCGTCTGCACACCAGCAAGACGCCGTTTGACGTGAGTAAGCTCGACAAGCTGCCGCAAGTGGGCATCGTCTACAGCTACGCCAACGCCACCGACTTGCCAGCCAAGGCGATGGTGGATGCCAAGTTCGACGGCATCGTCAGCGCCGGGGTGGGCAACGGCAACCTCTACCACACCCTGTTCGACACCCTGGCCAAGGCGAGCAAAGACGGCATCCGCGTCGTGCGCTCCGCCCGCGTGCCGACCGGCGCCACCACCCTGGATGCCGAGATCGATGATGCCAAGTACGGCTTCGTGGCCTCCGGCACTCTCAACCCGCAGAAAGCGCGGGTGCTGCTGATGCTCTCCCTGACCCAGAGCAAGGATCCGGCCCAGATCCAGCGCTGGTTCCAACAGTTCTGATAACGGTTGTCTGACAAGTGATAAGCAAGGGCGGGACTTCCCGCCCTTTTCCCTCCTGCAATGCTCCCTCGCCCATTACGCCGTTTGGCGGGCCCCCCCTCCCTTTTCCGGCCATCTTTTTCAGCCATCCCAGAGCGCTGTCATCAAATTAGCGAGCCGGATCACCCGCTTTCACAAGCGCATCGCCGCCAAATTCATTACACTGCCAGCGATCTTATCCACTCAAGGAGTGCTGTTGCTGTATGGAAATATTGATCCTGCTGGGATTGATTTTGCTTAATGGCGTCTTCGCCATGTCAGAAATCGCCATCGTCACCGCACGCAAGGCTCGCCTCGGCAAGCTTGCCTCTGAAGGCAACCGCTCCGCCGCCATTGCCCTCAAACTGGGCGAAGACCCGACCCATTTTCTCTCTGCCGTCCAAATCGGCATTACCAGCATCGGCCTGCTCAACGGTATCTACGGCGAATCCCTGCTGGCCCAGCCCTTCTCCCTCTGGTTGCAGGAGTGGGGGCTCCCCGCCAAGAGCAGTGGCCTGATCGCCACCGTCATCGTGGTGGTGGTGGTTACTTATCTCTCCATCGTGGTAGGGGAGCTGGTGCCCAAGCGCCTCGGCCAGCTCAATGCCGAGCGCATCGCCTGTCTGGTGGCCCGCCCCATGCACTGGCTCGCCACCCTGACCCGCCCCTTCGTCTGGCTGCTGTCGGCCTCTACCAATGCCAGCCTGCGGCTGCTGCGGGTCAACCAGAACGGCAGCGCCAACGTTACCGAGGAGGAGATCCACGCCATGCTGGTGGAAGGATCGGAAGCCGGGGTGATCGAGGATCATGAGCACACCATGCTGCGCAACGTCTTCCGTCTCGACGAGCGCAGCCTCTCCTCCCTGATGGTGCCGCGCAGCGATATCCGCTATCTGGATCTGGCACTGCCGCTGGAGACCAACCTGCAGCGGCTGGTGGAGTATCGCCACAGCTATTTTCCGGTCTGCGACGGCAACCTGTCAGAATTGGTGGGTATCATCAATGTCAGCAAGGTGCTGCACGCCTATATCAAGGGGGAGCCCATCGATCTGGCAGCCCTGCCCAGGAGGGCAGCTTGCTGCCCGAGACCCTCAACGGCGTCGAGCTGCTCAACCACTTCCGCACCCACAGCGAACAGATGGCGCTGGTGGTGGACGAATATGGCGAGTTGCAGGGACTGGTCACCCAGCAGGATCTGCTGGAGGCGCTGGCGGGGGATTTCCAGCAGGAGGATGGCGAGGACAACTGGGCATTCCGGCGCGCCGACGGCAGCTGGCTGCTCGATGGCCTGATCCCGCTGCCGGAGTTGAAGGACTGTCTGGAGTTGGTTCGTCTGCCAGAAGAAGAAAAACATCACTATCACACCCTCGGAGGGCTTATCATGCTGCTCCTTGGTCGTGTTCCACAAACCGGAGACCTGGTGACACTGGAACAGTGGCAACTGGAAATTGTTGACATGGATGGCCTGCGCATCGACAAGGTGCTCGCCATGCCCTTGACCGATCAACCCAGCTAACCTGCGGAGTTTGCAAGTATGGAGCAGTTTTACCAACTGGCTCACGCCTTTATGAATCACGATCTGAACACACTTTCCGATCCCAAGATGGCCTTCATGATCTGTGGTGTGATTCTGACGTTTCTGGTACTGGAAAACGGATTCATCCCTACCGCCTTTCTGCCCGGTGACAGCCTGCTGATCCTCACCGGCGTGCTCATCTATCAGGATGTATTGTCTCTCGGGGTGATCCCGCTGTTGATCATGGCTACCTTTGTCGGCACCTGGCTCGGTTACATGCAGGGGCGCTTTCTCGGCCACACCCAGCTCTACCATCGGCTGATGTCCCACGTGGAAGAGCGGCACCAACAGAAGGTCTACCACCTGCTGGACAAGTACGGGATCATCACCCTGATCACCGCGCGCTATATCGCCTTCGTACGCACCGCCTACCCCTACATCGTCGGTGCCACCGAGCTGCCCCAGGGGCGCTTTCTCATCGTCAATCTGATCAGCTCCATCATGTGGATCTGCCCGCTGGTAGGGTTTGGCTACTACCTGAGCCACACCAAGCTGGCCGCCGAATACCAGACCCAGTTCTTCAACATCATCATCTATCTGCCGGTGGCCCTGCTGGTGGGTGGCATGGTGGCGCTGGTCTGGCGCTGGATCAGCAAACGCAGGGCCGCGCAGCCGCGGGATTGACCCCTCGCCCAACGCCCGACCCGAAAGCCCTCGCCAGAGGGCTTTTTTGATCGCCAATTTTGCGCAAATAGCAGAAATAGTCCCGCTCGGCCCTTGTAAAGCCGGGGTAAAAATGAGTGAATCTAGCGCCTTTTTTTGGATGGGAATGGAGTCGGTTGTATGTGGTGTCGGATTCGCGCAGCAGCGCTGGTTGTCGGGTTGATGGGAATGCTGGGATTGCCTGCGGTCAGCGCGGCACCTAACCCTGCCAAACTGGAAGTACGCTCGAGCAGCGCCCTGGTCGTGGATGTAAAAACGGGCAAGACGCTCTACCAGAAGAATGCCACCAAGGTGCGTCCCATCGCCTCCCTCACCAAGCTGATGACAGCGCTGGTGGTGCTGGATGCCAAACAGAATCTCAACCAGACCATCACGGTCGACAAGAACGATCTGGATCGGGTCAAACACACTCACTCCCGCATCCGCATGGGCACCAAGGTGACCCGCCGTGACGCCCTGCATCTGGCGCTGATGTCCTCCGAAAACCGGATGGCCTCGGCACTGGCGCGTCACTATCCGGGCGGTCGCAGCGCCTTCGTGCGGGCCATGAACAACAAGGCCAGACAGCTGGGTATGCGCAATACCCACTTCTATGACTCCACCGGCCTCTCCACCCGCAACGTCTCTACCGCCCAGGATCTTGGCAAGCTGGCCGCCGCCGCCTATCGTCAGCCGCTGATCCGTCAGTTCACTCAGGATGAGAACCGGGAGATGCGCTTCAGCGCCCCCGCCTACAGCCTGATGTTCAACAACACCAACCCGCTGGTGAAAAACCCGGATTGGGACGTGCGCCTCTCCAAGACCGGCTTCACTGACGAAGCGGGTCGCTGTCTGGTGATGCGCGCCAAACCGGACAGCCGCGAGCTCGCCATCGTGCTGCTCAACTCGGTGGGCAAACGCACCCCTATCGGCGATGCCAACCGCATTCGCAAATGGCTGAAAAGCTGAGTAAATATTTCAACACAAAAGGATGCTGCGGCATCCTTTTTTATTGCCCGCAGAACGCCTCAGCAGGCCTTGCAGGATGTTGATGAGCGAACCTTTAGTGATGAGTGGCCCGGCATCTGCCGTTGCAACAGCAGGCATACAGCGCGCCTATAGATGAGGCAAAGGGTGGTGAGGCGGTGCAACGATCAGAAGAACTGTGCGCAATCACAGAAAGGGGAAGAAATAAGGACAAGAACAGCCAGGTAAACGGGCGATCTACCCGCAACAGCGCACGTGGATCCGCACCAAAAAGCTAAATATCACCCATAAAAAACAGCCCCGACCGAAGTCGAGGCTGTCTGTATGGTGCGCCCGAGAGGATTCGAACCTCTGACCACCTGGTTCGTAGCCAGGTACTCTATCCAGCTGAGCTACGGGCGCTCATAAACTTTTGGTACTGCTTGAAATATGGTGCGCCCGAGAGGATTCGAACCTCTGACCACCTGGTTCGTAGCCAGGTACTCTATCCAGCTGAGCTACGGGCGCTCACAAACTTTTGTGTACTGCTTGAAAAATGGTGCGCCCGAGAGGATTCGAACCTCTGACCACCTGGTTCGTAGCCAGGTACTCTATCCAGCTGAGCTACGGGCGCTCATAAATCATTGAGTCGTTTTAAATGGTGCGCCCGAGAGGATTCGAACCTCTGACCACCTGGTTCGTAGCCAGGTACTCTATCCAGCTGAGCTACGGGCGCCCTGTTTTAAAACGATAAAAAAAGCTTACTTATCAGTAAGCCTTTTCCAAAGTGTCGACTTGCTGATGGTCAACACATGACTCTTGCTTGAGTCGTAATATGGTGCGCCCGAGAGGATTCGAACCTCTGACCACCTGGTTCGTAGCCAGGTACTCTATCCAGCTGAGCTACGGGCGCAAATGGCGGAGAAGGGGGGATTCGAACCCCCGATGCGGGTATAAGCCGCATACTCCCTTAGCAGGGGAGCGCCTTCAGCCTCTCGGCCACCTCTCCGTTTGCGGGGCTGATAATACTTCACAGGGATTTTTAGTCAAACACTTTTTTGGAGAAAAAAGTGCGTTCGCTCAGCATTTGGTCAAAGCGTGGAATATTCAAACAATATCGGCACTTATCCCGCAGTTTCGCGCCCTGCAGGGCGATTTCAGGGGGCCGGAAAAACAAAAGGCGACACATGAGGTGTCGCCTTGTCACAGCCATGAAAGTGGCTTAGAAGCCCGGTTGGCCCGGAACTTTCTCGGCCTGGATGCGCTGGTAGATCTCTTCGCGGTGTACGGAGACCTCTTTCGGCGCGTTAACACCGATACGGACCTGGTTGCCTTTAACGCCCAGTACGGTGACAGTCACTTCATCACCAATCATCAGGGTTTCCCCAACACGACGAGTCAAAATAAGCATTCGCTTGCTCCTGTATCCTGTTTTGTTTTTATATCGATATGCGACATTATCTAACAAAGATACCGATATGGTAAATGGTTGAAACTAAATCAATCAGAGATTGTTAGCCCAAGGGCTGCTCTTGCGGTGCCTGATCCAACCCGAAAGCCGCGTGCAGGGCTCGCACCGCCAGCTCCAGATACTTCTCGTCAATCACCACAGAGATTTTGATTTCAGAGGTCGAGATCAACTGCATGTTGATCCCCTCCTCGCCCAATACCTTGAACATGGTGCGCGCAACACCGGGATGGTTCCACATGCCGACACCGACAATAGAAACCTTGGCTATTTCGCCATTTCCCTGCACGCAGGAGGCGCCAAGTTCGGTGGCGGTCTCCTCCAGCAGTGCCCGGGCACGGCGATAGTCATCACGATTCACCGTGAAGGTGAAGTCGGCGGTGCCATCTCCCAGGGTGTTCTGCACACATCATGTCGACATCAATGTTGGCGTCGCTGATCGGATTCAGGATCTGCGCGGCAACGGTTGGTCTGTCCGGCACGCCCAGAATGGTCAGGCTGGCCTCGTTGCGGTTAAAAGCGATCCCGGATACCAAGGGAGCTTCCATCCTATCACCTCCATATGTGATTAAGGTTCCCTCTCCATCGATAAAGCTCGACAGCACCCGCAGCGGGACGCGGTACTTGCCCGCAAACTCCACCGAGCGGATCTGCAGCACCTTGGCGCCGAGACTTGCCATCTCCAGCATCTCCTCGAAGGTGATGGTGTCGAGACGACGCGCCTTGGGCTCGATTCGCGGATCCGTGGTGTATACCCCATCCACATCGGTAAAGATCTGGCACTCATCAGCCTTGATGGCCGCCGCCACGGCAACCGCCGTGGTATCCGAACCGCCGCGGCCCAGCGTCGTGATGGCGTTATGCTCGTCACGGCCCTGGAAACCGGCGATCACCACCACCTTGCCCGCAGCCAGTTCGGCATGAACCAGCTCGGTGTCGATGTGGGTGATGCGCGCCTTGCCATAGGCGGAATCGGTGTGAATCCGTACCTGATCACCGGTCATTGAGACCGCAGGACAACCGCGTTTGTTCAACGCGATGGCCAGCAGCGCTATGGTGACCTGCTCACCGGTGGAGACCAGTACATCCATCTCCCGCCGGTTGGCATCAGGATCCAGTTGCTGGGCCATGCCCAGCAACCGGTTGGTTTCGCCCGACATGGCGGAGACAACCACCACCACGTCGTGTCCCTGGGCGCGGGTCTGCTCGACCCGCTCAGCTACCGCCTCGATCCGCTCCAGTGTGCCGACCGAGGTGCCGCCGTACTTCTGTACATAGAGTGCCACAGATCACCTCGCCCGATTACAGGCGCTCTTCCAGCCAGGAGTGAACGGATTGCAGCGCTGCCGGCACCGCCTCAGGCTGGGTACCACCCGCCTGTGCCATGTCCGGACGGCCACCGCCCTTGCCACCCACCTGCTGGGCAACCAGATTGACCAGCTCACCGGCCTTGACCTTGCCGGTCAGGTCGTTGGTGACGCCCGCGATCAGGTTGACCTTGCCATCGGCACAGGTTGCCAGCAGTACAACACCGGACTTCATCTGGTTCTTCAGTTCGTCCAGCATGCCGCGTAGGGATTTCGGATCGGCCCCTTCCAGCGCTGCAACCAGCACCTTCTGACCGTTGATCTCGATCACCTGACCCAGCAGGTCGTTACCGGCCTGAGCAGCCAGCTTGGCCTTGAGCTGCTCCAGCTCGCGCTCCATCATCTTGGCCTTGTCCAGCATCTGGCGAACCTTGTCGGCGATGCAGAACTGGTCACCTTTCACCAGTGCAGCAGCCTCTTCGATCTGCTCGCCAACCTGATGCATGAAGTCGATGGCCGCTTTGCCGGTCACCGCTTCGATACGGCGCACACCAGCAGCGATACCGCTCTCGGCGATGATCTTGAAGAAGCCGATATCACCAGTACGCTTGGCGTGAGTACCGCCGCACAGTTCGGTGGAGTAGTCGCCCATGCGCACAACGCGCACGTCGTCTTCATATTTCTCACCAAACAGCGCCATGGCACCGGCAGACTTGGCCGCTTCCAGATCCATCAGCTGGGTGGTGATTTCGTGGTTGGCGCGGATCTGGTTGTTGACCAGCTCCTCGACCCGGCGAATGGTCGCCATGGTCAGCCCCTCGAAGTGGGAGAAGTCGAAACGCATGCGCTCGGCCCCAACCAGAGAACCTTTCTGGGTGACATGCTCGCCCAGTGCCTGACGCAGGGCAGCGTGCAGCAGGTGAGTCACGGAGTGGTTCAGGGCGATGGCCTGACGACGATCGCCATCAACCACGGCTTCCACTTCGGCGCCCTTCTCCAGGGTGCCCAGCTCCATGTAGCCCTTGTGGATGATCGCCTTGCCCGCTTTCAGGGTGTCGGTCACGGCAAAGATGCCGTCGTCCACTTTCAGGGTACCGCTGTCGCCAATCTGGCCGCCGGATTCGGCGTAGAAGGGGGTCTCCTCCAGCACGATGACCGCTTCGTCACCGGCGATAAGACCGCTCACCTCTTCCACACCCTTGTAGATGCCAACCACGCGGGTACGCTCGGTCAAGGTCTTGTAACCGGTGAAAGGGGTCTCGAAGTCGAGCTTGAGCATCTCGTTGTAGTTCACGCCGAAGCTGGAGGCCTCTTTGGCGCGAGCACGCTGCTTCTCCATCTCGGCCTTGAAGCCCTCTTCATCGATGCCGATCTCGCGCTCGCGCACCACGTCGGCAGTCAGGTCGGCCGGGAAGCCGTAAGTGTCATAGAGCTTGAAGACCACCTCGCCCGGAATAACCTTGGCGTCACCCAGGTTGGCCAGAGCGTCTTCCAGCAGCAGCAGACCGCGATCCAGAGTGCGGACGAACTGCTCCTCTTCGATACGCAGCACGCGCTCGACCAGCGGCAGCTGGGCGATCAGCTCGGCAGCGACATCCTTCATCTGCACTGCCAGCTCGGCAGCCAGTTTGTAGAAGAAGACATCGGTCGCGCCCAGCTTGCGACCGTGACGTACGGCGCGGCGGATGATGCGACGCAACACATAGCCACGACCTTCGTTGGACGGCATCACGCCATCTGCCACCAGGAAGGCGCAGGAGCGGATGTGGTCAGCGATGACGCGCAGGGACTGGTTGCTCAGATCGGTGGTACCGACAATCTCGGCCGCTTTCTTGATCAGCGCCTGGAAGATGTCGATTTCGTAGTTGGAGTGGACACCCTGCATGATGGCGGAGATACGCTCCAGACCCATGCCGGTATCCACGGACGGACGCGGCAGCGGCTCCATGGTGCCGTCAGCCTGACGGTTGAACTGCATGAAGACCACGTTCCAGATCTCGATGAAACGGTCGCCATCCTCTTCCGGTGAGCCGGGACGGCCACCCCAGATGTGATCGCCGTGGTCATAGAAGATCTCGGTGCAGGGACCGCACGGGCCGGTATCGCCCATCGCCCAGAAGTTGTCGGAAGCGTAAGGGGCACCCTTGTTGTCACCGATGCGCACGATGCGATCGGCCGGGACACCGACCTCTTTTTCCCAGATGTCGAAAGCTTCATCGTCAGTCGCGTAGACGGTCACCAGCAGGCGATCTTTCGGCAGCTGCAGCACCTCGGTCAGGAAGCCCCATGCAAACTTGATGGCATCCTGCTTGAAGTAGTCACCGAAGCTGAAGTTACCCAGCATTTCGAAGAAGGTGTGGTGACGAGCGGTATAGCCGACGTTTTCCAGATCGTTGTGCTTACCACCGGCACGCACGCAACGCTGGGAAGTCGTCGCGCGATTGTAGGCACGCTTGTCTGCGCCAAGGAACACATCCTTGAACTGGTTCATACCCGCGTTGGTAAACAACAGGGTCGGGTCGTTATGCGGTACCAGCGAGCTGGAGGAGACAACCTGGTGCCCCTGGGAACGGAAATACTCGAGAAACGCAGCGCGAATCTCTGACGTGGACATATACATGGAAAATCCTGCTTGATTCGAATACGGACTTTTAACCGCATTAATGTAAGTTTTCTGCGGGGTAAAGTAAAACGGACAGGGCCGCCACGGGCGAAAAAGCGCGCATAAACGGGCCAGAAAAGAGCGCCACTGCTCACAGTGGCTTTTTCCACTGTCGAGAGGTAAAAAAGCAGCGCAGAAAGAGGGATGAGATGAACAAAAGGTGGCTCTTTCGGAATTGCACTCGCAACCTACTGAGCCGGCAGGAAAAACCTGCAACAAGGAGAGGTAAAACGACGTTTGCCACGCAGTGGCGTTACTCCTCCCGCTCCTGCAGGGCAGAGATAGCGTAACGTGCCTGATCCTGGGTAAAGCCGCGCCCCAGCAGATACTTGAGCCACTTCATCCGCAGCTTGAAATCCGCCAGATCGGCCACTCGGGCGCGCCGTTCGAGCAGGGCAAACGCCAGTTCGAACCAGTCCAACTCCGGCTGATCGAATGCGGCATCAATCTGCATATCGTCGAGCCCCTTGCGGCGCAGATCGAAGCGGATCTTGATGGGGCCATGGCCCTTGGCGGCACCGGCACGTACAGCCATACCGCCGTAACGTTCGTCATTGACCCAGTTGTAACCACGGCAGTAGTCGACCACCACCTCGATCACCTCTTCATTGAAACCCTGCTGGCGCAGCCGGTTGGCCAGCTCCGACTCGGCACTCTCGCGACGGGTCAGACTGCGCATGGCAAAGGCGCGGGCGGCGGTAAGCTGCTCTTCAAAGGTCGGCTCGGCAGGTTCGACCGGTTCGGTAACGGATTCATCAACCATCATAAATAACAAGGCCGGGTATCTACCCGGCCTTCCTTTGTTCCTTATTCGAACTCTTGTTCGCTTTCGGCATCGAACTCTTCTGCCTCAACCGGTGCAGCCTTGTCATCGACAGGCACTGCGCCGGAGAGCAGCAGCTCGCGCAGACGAGCCTCCACTTCACCAGCCATCACCTTGTTCTCGGCGAACAGCTTCATCACGTTGGCCTTGCCCTGACCGATCTTCTCACCGTTGTAGCTGTACCAGGCACCCGCCTTGTCGATCAGCTTGTGCTTGACGCCGAGATCCACCAGCTCACCCTCTTTGGAGATACCGGCACCGTAGAAGATCTGGAATTCAGCCTGCTTGAAGGGCGGGGCCACCTTGTTCTTGACCACTTTGACGCGGGTCTCGTTACCGACCACTTCGTCGCCTTCCTTGATTGCGCCGATACGACGGATATCCAGACGCACGGAGGCGTAGAACTTGAGCGCGTTACCACCGGTAGTGGTCTCCGGGCTACCGAACATGACGCCGATCTTCATCCGGATCTGGTTGATGAAGATGCACAGGCAGTTGGCGTTCTTGATGTTGGCGGTCAGCTTGCGCAGCGCCTGGGACATCAGACGGGCCTGCAGACCAACGTGGGAGTCACCCATCTCCCCTTCGATTTCTGCTTTCGGCGTCAGGGCCGCCACGGAGTCGACGATGATGACGTCAACCGCGTTGGAGCGAACCAGCATGTCGCAGATCTCCAGCGCCTGTTCACCGGTATCCGGCTGAGAGATGAGCAGGTCGTCGACGTTGACGCCCAGCTTGGCAGCATAGATAGGGTCGAGGGCGTGTTCCGCATCGACGAAGGCACAGGTCTTGCCCTTCTTCTGGGCTTCGGCGATCACCTGCAGGGTCAGCGTGGTTTTACCGGAAGATTCCGGGCCGTAGATCTCGACGATACGACCGCACGGCAGACCACCGATCCCCAGCGCCACGTCCAGAGAGAGGGAGCCGGTGGAGATGGCTTCAATATCCATGGTCTTGCTGTCGCCCAGACGCATGATGGAGCCTTTGCCGAACTGCTTTTCAATCTGACCCAGCGCAGCCGCCAGTGCCTTCTGTTTGTTCTGATCCATGCCAATCTCCGCTGGAAATCGTGAGTAAAAAATGAAGTTGGGCTAAGTATACTGTCTATTCATACAGTATCAAGCCCAATTTATCTGAGCAGGGCCAACAGACCCGACAAGGCCTGTCTCACCGCCTGCTGGCGCACCTGCCGGCGATCCCCGTCGAAGCGGGCCAGCAGGGAGTGGTGACGGCCGTTGCGGTCGGCCCAGGCGAACCAGACGGTGCCGACCGGCTTGCCTTCGGTGGCGCCGCCGGGGCCGGCGATACCACTGATGGCAACGCTGATGGAGGCAGACGAGTGCGCCAGCGCGCCGCGGGCCATCTCCAGCACCACGGCTTCGCTCACGGCACCGTGCTGTTCAAGGCTATCGCTGCTCACCCCCAACATCTGCTGCTTGGCCTCGTTGGTGTAGGTGACAAATCCGCGATCGAACCAGCCGGAGCTGCCCGCTATGTCGGTGATGGCGCTGGCCACCCCGCCGCCGGTACAGGATTCGGCGGTCGCCGCCAGCCAGCCCCGCTGGCCAAGGGCCCGTCCCAGCTCGATGGCAAGGTGCTCTATCTCTGCATCCAGTTTCATCACGACTCCTTCTGATCCGCTCAAGAGGCACATTATGCGATCCCGCTAGCGCCGCTCGCAACCACGGCAGACCGCCCTTGCCTGCCGCAATGTGAGGTGCCGCACCGGCGTCATGCCTTCAATAGTGCAGAACAACCGCGCCCGGAACACCCGCTCCCCCGTCGCGGCGCTTATGTGTAGAATGGCGCCATCAAGCTCAAGGCTCATCACCGCAGACACTGGCCCGCAGAGGCCCCTTCTGGAACAGAACATGACCGCACAACACCAAGCCAGCGGCGCCACAAGCTCCGCTCCCGGCGCCAATCTGAGCGCCCACACCCCCATGATGCAGCAGTACCTTGGCCTCAAGGCCGAGAACCCGGAGATCCTGCTGTTCTACCGGATGGGCGACTTCTACGAGCTGTTCTATGACGATGCCCGCAAGGCCTCCCAACTGCTCGATATCTCCCTGACCAAGCGCGGCCAGTCGGCTGGCAGCCCCATCCCGATGGCGGGGGTGCCCTATCACGCTATCGAAGGGTATCTGGCCAAGCTGGTGCAGCTCGGCGAGTCGGCCGCCATCTGCGAACAAGTCGGGGATCCCGCCACCAGCAAGGGGCCGGTGGAGCGCAAGGTTATTCGCATCATCACCCCGGGTACCGTCTCCGACGAGGCGCTGCTCAGCGAGCGCCAAGACAACCTGATCGCAGCCGTCTACCACGATGGCCGCCGCTTCGGCTATGGCACCATGGACATCGGCTCCGGCCGCTTCTTCATCAACCAGTTCGAGAAAGAAGAGACCCTGCTGGCGGAGCTGCAGCGCACCAATCCGGCGGAGCTGCTCTACCCCGAATCGTTCGAGTTTCTGCACCATATCGAGGGTCGCCGCGGCCTGCGCCGCCGCCCGGAGTGGGAGTTTGAGCTGGGCACCGCCCGCAAGCTGCTCTGCCAGCAATTCGGCACCCAGGATCTGGTGGGCTTTGGCGTCGACAAGAGCGAGACCGCCCTGTGCGCCGCTGGTTGCCTGATGCAGTACGTCAAGGACACCCAGCGCACCGCCCTGCCCCACATCCGCAACGTACGCCTTGAACAGCCAGATCATGCGGTCATCATGGATGCCGCCACCCGCCGCAATCTGGAGCTGACCCAGAATCTGGCCGGTGGCTATGAAAATACCCTGGCCGAGGTGCTGGATCGCACCGCCACCCCCATGGGCAGCCGCCTGCTCAAGCGCTGGATCCACCAGCCGATCCGCGATCGGGTGATCCTGAAAGGTCGCCAGAGCACCATCAAGGAGCTCATTGAGCAGAACCTCTACGACGAGTTGGGCAACCTGCTGCGTCAGGTGGGTGATGTGGAGCGGGTGCTGGCCCGTCTCGCCCTGCGCTCGGCCCGCCCGCGCGACCTCACCCGCCTGCGTCAGGCCTTCGCCCAGTTGCCAGAGTTGCAGCGCCTGCTGGCGGACAACGAGCACGAAGCGGTGCAACAGCTGGCCGAGCGGGCCAGCACCTTCCCCGAGCTGCTCGACCTGCTGGAACGTGCGGTGATGGAGGTGCCGCCGGTGCTGATCCGCGATGGTGGCGTTATCCGTGACGGCTTCAATCAGGAGCTGGACGAGCTGCGGGATCTCGCCAACGGCGCCACCGCCAGCCTCGCCCGCATCGAGGAGCGGGAGAAGCTGCTGACCGGCATCAACACCCTCAAGGTGGGTTACAACAAGGTGCACGGCTTCTATATCGAGGTGAGCCGCGCCAACAGCCATCTGGTGCCGGCCCACTACATCCGCCGCCAGACCCTCAAGAACAACGAACGCTACATCATCGATGAGCTTAAAAAATACGAGGACAAGGTACTCACCGCCCAGTCCCAGGCGCTGGCGCTGGAGAAACGGCTCTACGAAGAGCTGCTCGATACTCTGCTGCCCCACCTCGGCGATCTGCAGGATTCCGCCGCCGCACTGGCGGAGCTGGACGTGCTGGCCAACCTGGCCGAGCGGGCCGAGACCCTCGACTACCGCTGCCCGACGCTTATCGATGAGGATCAGATCCTGATCGAAGCGGGCCGCCATCCGGTGGTTGAGCAGGTGATGACAGATCCCTTTATCGCCAACCCTATCCGGCTGGAGCGGGAGCGACGGATGCTGATTATCACGGGTCCCAACATGGGCGGTAAATCCACTTACATGCGCCAGACTGCACTGATCGTGCTGCTGGCCCATATCGGCGCCTTCGTCCCCGCCGACAGCGCCCGCATCGGCCCCATCGACCGCATCTTCACCCGCATCGGGGCATCGGACGATCTCGCCTCCGGCCGCTCCACCTTTATGGTGGAGATGACCGAGACCGCCAACATCCTCAACAACGCCACCGCCCGCAGTCTGGTGCTGATGGACGAGATTGGCCGAGGCACCAGCACCTACGACGGCCTCTCGCTGGCGTGGGCCTGTGCCGAACAGCTGGCGAGCAAGATTGGCGCTTACACCCTGTTCGCCACCCACTACTTCGAGCTGACCCGCTTGCCCGAGCTGATGAGCGGGCTGGCCAACGTCCACCTCGATGCGGTGGAGCACGGCGACACCATCGCCTTTATGCACGCAGTGCAGGAAGGGGCGGCCAGCCGCTCCTACGGCCTGCAAGTGGCGGCGTTGGCCGGGGTGCCGAAATCGGTGATCCAGCAGGCCCGCCACAAGCTGCACGAGCTGGAGAGCGCCACTCCGGTCGCCGCCGGTGAAAGCCGCCCTGCCCCGGTGGCCCTCGCCCCGCAGCCTCATCCGGTGGTTGAAGAGCTGGAAGCAGTGCGCCCGGACGAGCTCACCCCCCGTCAGGCGCTGGATCTGCTCTATCGCCTCAAGCAGATGCTGTAATCATCGACTACCGCACAAGCATGCAAAAGGGGAACCGCGAGGTTCCCCTTTTTATATTCAGCACCCGGCAAACCAGTCAGGCCACCGCCCGCACCTCTCCACGGGCCCGCAACAGACTCTGGCGCCCCTGCCAGTAACCCTGCAGATAGCCGGACTCCAGCTTGACCGGATCCTGGGTAAAACGGGAAACCATGAAATCGGCCGGTGGCGCGATCACTTCGATCTCGCAATCGGCAGGGGGATTGGCAATGAAATCGAGTGCCCGGTTGTAGGCGCGATCCCGCTCCAGCATAGCTTGCGCCAGTGCAGGCTGGGTTTTCAGCAAGGCTTTGACCATCCAGCAAAAACGGGCCGGCTTCTTGCGATATCCCCAGGGTTCCGACAGCACCACTGTCATCCGCCGCGCCCCGCGCCGATAGGCCTCTATCACCGGAATGGAGTCGCTGATCCCGCCATCGGCCATGGGGCGACCATCGACGCAGGGGGTATCGTGCTGCACCACCGGCAGGGCGCAGGTAGCGGTCAGCACCTCATCCATGTTATCGGGCCGCACCGGCAGATAGATGGCCTTGCCGCTCGCCACATCGGTCGCCACCGCGTAGAAGGGAATGTCGCGGGCGCAGAAGGTGTCGAGATCGAGCGGGAAGCGATGGCGACTGGCCTGCCACAGCCAGCCGATGTCCACCAGATCGCCCCCTTTGACGAAACGCAGGGGATCGAGAAAACGGGAGCTGCAAGCCAGATCGGTGATGATGTGGTGACTGCGGCGCGGCTGCTCGCTCAGATAAGAGACCAGATTGGTGGCACCGGCCGAGACGCCCATGACGAAATCGAACGGGTAGTGGTGACTTTCGACAAAGGCATCGAGCACGCCGCTGGCAAAGATGCCGCGCATCGCGCCCCCTTCGACAATCAGGGCACAAGAGTGGGGATTAAACATAACAAGGCTCCGTCAGCTGTAATACCTGCCGGGATCGATCCCGGCCCAGTGATGGACGCCTTCATGCAGAACATCAAGACGCCGCAGCAGGACGATTCAGGCTCACTCGCGCAAGCCAGAGGCGGCAGGAGCAAACCTGAACCGTGAAGCGACCCCCAGTATATGCAGCGCACCAACCTTCAAAAAATGAATTTAAATAATAAAAAACATGCCTTTTGGGCATAATTTAGCACATCAGAAGAGACGGCCCTTTATCCGGAAACAGCACCATCAGGATCAAGGCAGCCCGGGCCCGAACGTCCCGTCGACGGGGTTGTAGTGGTACGCCCGATAGTCAAAGTCCACCTTATCAAGGCGCGGATTGGCCAACTCGAACAACAGGCGCTTGGGAAGCTGCGCCTGCTCGAGGGAAGGTTTGAAGTGGCGCAGCCAGAGCTGTTGCAACGAGCCATCCCGCCACGCTAGCTTGAGCCCGACCGAGAGGCGGCGGATGGCGGCCTGATTATCCTTGTGGGTGTAGAAGAGGTGGAGGAAGGGATAGTGCAGCGCCACTCGCCGGTCCACGGTGAGGCCGGGCAGATCACTGTGCTGCTCCTGCTCGATAAAGAGCTCGTTGGCCCCGCGGCAGAAGAGGTCGATGCGACCGCGCGCCACCAGCTTGAACAGCCGCTCGTAACCGTCGATCTCCTGCACCTTGAAACCGGCCTGACGCAGGATCTCCGCATCCTGCCAGCCACGCCCCTGCCCATGCAGAAATTGCTGCAGCTCGGTCAGGGTATTGACCCTTGCCACCGCATCGGCCTGCTGCGGACTGACAAAACAGATGCGATAACCGAGGATGCCCAGCTCCACCGGAAAACGGACGTAATCCAGCGCTCCGCTCTCTGCGGCCGGACGCAGACTGTCGGCCACAAACAGATTGGGGTATTGCTGAGTCTGCACAATCTGTCGCATCCGGATACGGTTCATCGGCGGCGCGGTTCGCAGCTCGTAGTCACCGAAGCTATCGCGGGTCTTCTCCAGCGCCAACTGCAACAGATCGCGAAAATAGAGGGTACGCAAGTCCCGATCGCTCTCGGGGCTGATATGAGTGATGACGTCGCTCGCCCTTAGGGGAGTGGCAAGGAGGGAAAGGCTGCACAGCAGCAAGCAGGAAGCGAGGCGATGAAAGGTCATACTGCTCATCCCGGAAATACAGGCTCACTAGAGTGTAGCGCCGGGACAAGCAGCCTTCTAAAGGGAAGCCAGGCCTACCAGAACATCCAGCCCAGCAGGGGTGCCAGCAGCACGGTCACCATACCGGCGATCATCATCACCATGCTGGAGACCACCCCCTCCTCATTACCCATCTGATAAGCCCTGGCAGTGCCGGCGCCGTGGGCCGAGGCACCAAACCCCGCCCCCTTGCCGAGACGGCTGCGAATGGCCAGCACGGTGAGCACGCTCTCCCCTACCGCCATGCCGATGACACCGGTCAGCACCACAAACAGCGCGGTAAGATCGCTCTGACCGCCGATGGCGCGGGTCGCCTCCACCGCAAACGGCGTGGTGATGGAACGCATCGCCAGACTGCGCTGCAGCATGTCGGAGAGATCCAGCCAGCGGGCCAGCAGCACAGTACTCCCCACCGCCATGATTACGGAAGCAACCACCCCCACCGACAGCGACAGCCAGTGGCGACGAATGAGCTGGCGGTTCTCGTAGACCGGCACCGCGAAGGCGACGGTGGCGGGGCCCAGCAGCCAGAGCAGCCAGTGGGATTCCGCCATGTAATCCTGATAGGGGATGTGGAACAGCAGCACCACGGCCACCAGCAGGGTCGGCGCCAGCAGCAGCGGCATCAGCGGCAGAATGCGCTTCTTGCCGTAGAGCCATTTGCTGGCGTAGTAGAAGAGCAGGGTAAGGGCGAAACAGATCAGCCCGAGCAGGGTATCAGACATGACGGCGACTCCGGCGGGCCAGTTTCAGTTCGAGGCGGTAAACCCGGTCCACCACCAGCGCGGTAGTGCCGAGTACCAGCGTGGTGCTCACCAGCAACACCACCATGATGCGCCACCCCTCTTGCAGCAGCAGATCCTGATAGTTGACCACCGCAACCACGGCGGGCACGAAGAAGAGCAGCATCTCGGCCAGCAGCCAGCGAGCCCCCGCGCTGAACCACTCGGCCTTAACCACCCCGAGCAGGATGCAGGCCAGCAGCAACAGCATGCCGGTGAGGTTGGCGGGCAGCGGCAGATGGAGGGTACGCACCGCGGTATCGGCCAGCAGCCAGATGGCTGCCAGCAACACAATCTGGAAGGGAGTCTGTAACCAGCGCAAGCAGAGGGCTTTCATGATCATCGTCTTTCTGTGAACCGGCTCACAGTATAGAGTTGAGCAAAACCTGCCAGAAATGAATTAAAATTATCAAATTCATGCCGCATAGGCATACTTCATCCCGTACCCGCCAACACGAGTCGAGAGAGTCCATGGATATTCGCGCCCTGCGCTATTTTGTCGAACTGGTGCGGGAAAAGAGCTTCACCCGCGCCTCTGAAAAGCTGTTCGTCACCCAGCCCACCATCAGCAAGATGATCCGCAATATCGAAGAGGAGCTGGGCCAGCCCCTGCTCAACCGGGAAGGGCGCCGCTTCACCCTGACCGACTGCGGCCAGGTGCTGTTCAACCGTGCCCAGACCATCTTGGCGGAGATGCAGCAGCTGGAGGCCGAACTGGCGGATCTGCAGAGCCTGCAACATGGTCGCCTCACCCTCGGCATTCCCCCCATGGTGGGTCACGTCTATGCGGACCTGATCCGCGCCTACCGCACCCGCTATCCCAAGGTGGAACTGACCTTGGTGGAGTACGGTGGTCGCCGCATTGAACAGGCGGTGCTGGAGGGGGAGCTGGATCTCGCCATCACCATGCTGCCGACCAAAGAGGGAGGCGCCCTCAGCGCGCTGGAGCTGGATCAATACCCGATCCGGGTGGTGCTGCCGGATCAACCGCGCTGGCATGGCGAAGCGCCGCTGCGGCTGGAGTCCCTGCAGGAGGAGCCCTTCCTGCTCTATACCCAGGCGTTTACCCTGAGCGAGCGGCTGGAGCAGGCGTGTCAGGAGGCGGGCTTTGTGCCGCAGGTGGCGGCGCGCAGCAGCCAGTGGGATTTTCTCACCGCCATGGTGCGCAGCGGCATGGGGGTTGCCTTCTTGCCGGAGCCGGTCTGCAACCGGCTGACCCCGGATGGTCTGGTGCTGCGGCCGCTGGAGCCCGAACTGAGCTGGCGACTCGGGGTGATCTGGCCGAGCGAGCGCTATCTGTCGCGCACCGCAGAGGCCTGGCTGACCCTCTGCCGCCAGCGGCAGGCACCTCAGTAATCGCCAAAGCGATCGGTTTGCGGATTGTAGAAGTAGGGGCGGTAATCGAAGCTGATGCCGTCGAGGAAGGGGTTATCCAGTCGCAACAGTCGGCGCTGGGAGAGCTTGGCAAAGGCGATGGCCGGGCCAAAGCTCTTGCGCCACAGCGCCTGTAGCGAGCCATCCTGCCATGCCAGCTGCAACCCCCGCTCGACCCGCTGCAGCGCCTCGCGATTGTTGGGATTGGTGTAGAAAACCCGGGGCAGCGGGTAGTAGATCAACAGCGCGTCATCCACCAGCAGATCCGTCATCTCCTTATGGGTAAGCTGCTCGCTGCGCAGCTCGCTCACCCCGCGGCAGAAGAGATCGAAGCGGCCCCGCGACACCATTTTGAACAACTTCTCGTACCCCTCCACTTCCACCACCTCCATCCCGGCGTAACGCAGGATATCCACATCCAGCCACCCCTTGCCCTGACCGAAGGTGAACTGGCGCAGCCCCTTGAGGTCGGTCACTTTGCTCACCACCCCTTGGCGCTGCGGGCTGACAAAACAGATGCGGTAGCTGACGATCCCCAGATGGATGGGAAAACGGACATAGGCGAGCCCCAGATCCTCGCGGGTGCTGCTGTAGCTGTCCATTACAAAGAGGTTGGGATAGCTGTCGAGTTGCATGCTGAGCCGCTCGCGCGCCTTGGTCATGGGCGGCGCAGGCTCCAGCAGATAGTCGCCAAACTGGTCGCGGGTCTTGTCGAGGGCGAGCCGCAGCAGCTCCCGATCATAAGTGGTGCGCGGATCCCGCTCGCTCTCCGGGCTGATATAGGTAAACCGGGTGGCCGCCTGCCCGGTCAGCGACAACATGCAGAACAGAGCGGCAGCCAGCAGATGCAGGGGTGACATAAACCGCGCCTTGGCTGAAGGGGTACTTTCAGTGTAGCCCTGAGCGTGGGTGCTCGGCCCTGCCCCACGGGTTCATTCCCGTCTTGACTCACCGTGTCCATCAGCCTACTCCCCCACCGGAGGTGTGCTTCTGAGCGATGTGGCATAACGCTGATAGGCAGTAGAGTCGCGCACCTGCTCGATAGCATCCCACACCTGCCGGCTTTGTCGGGGATGGGCCTGATAGAAACGGTGAGAGAAGACCAGATAGTAGGGCTTCTCCACCAGCACCGGCGACAGCCGCTCTATGCGAGCCTGCAACGCGGGATGGGCCGCCAGAATACTGTCAGCCACCTCGGTCTGGATGGCGGTCGCCTGCGCCCGATCCATCACTAGCTTTTTCAAAATGATCAGCGGGTCACGGCTGGAGTCATCCACCTCGGCTCCCGCAGCCTGCAACAAGTCTACGATGGAAAATCCCGACTGGGCCGCCACCATGCCCTTGACCCTGAGGGTGGTGCCATCCCACTGGCTCTTGCCCCCCTTGAGCTGGTAGAGACTGTAGCTCTCGGTCAGCAGCCGCTTGGCGGGGTCGGGTTTACCCTCACGCATGGGATAGACCCCCACCTTGGTCGCCCGCTCGACGCTGTAACTCATCTTGATGGCGGCATCCATCTGGCCACTGCTCACCCTAGAAAGGCAGCGCTTCCACGGTAGCGGCGTCAGCACGATCTCGGCATCAAGAGCGGTAGCAACCGCCTTGAGGTGATATTGCACAACCCCCTCCCCCGATTGCAGCAGCCAAGGGTAGGAATCACTGTTTTCAAAGCAGGTACGCAGCGTAAAGGCCGGAGCCGCGCTGCCGGTGGCGGGCAGCAGCAACGCGATAAAGAGCAGGGAGCAGGCAGATGCGCGCATGGGCCATATCCTTGGCGGCAATTATTCCATCTCCACTATATCAGCCAGGAGTGAGCCAACAAGGATAGATCCGGGCCACCACAGGCCCGGAGGGCAGGTTCACACTGTGCCCGGCACTACTCTTCGCCGATGGGAGCGGCGATCCACTTCATCAGCGTCAGCATATCCTGCGGCGCCACGCCGACCGAGAGGCCGCGCTTGCCGCCGCTCACCAGGATCTCGTCAAACTGCAGCGCCGACTCATCGAGCACGGTGGGCAGCAGTTTCTTCTGGGCCAGCGGGCTGATGCCACCCACCTTGTAACCGGTCAGCTTCTCCGCTTCCGCCGGTTTCATCATCTCCACCTTCTTGAGGCCAGTCGCCTTGGCCAGCTGCTTCAGACTGCACATGCCGGATGAGGGAACGATGGCCACCACCGCCTGCTTGTCGTGATGGGCGACCAGGGTCTTGAACACCTGCGCCTCCGGCAGCCCGAGCTGGGTCGCGGCATGCTTGCCGAAATCGTCGTGGGCTTCGCACTCGTAGGGGTAGAGCTTGTGGGGGATTTTGAGCTTCTTCAGCAGGTTGATGGCAGGAGTCATGATGGTTGCCTTGAATCGAATCGCATAAAAACAAGGCCAAACAGTCTGCGCCTGCGTGGCGAGGGATGCAATACCGACATAACAATCAAACAACTACAGGTTAGGTATACAAGCAAGGATGGATAATTAACTTTACTAGAGATAAAAAGCATGTTTCTCGCGGCATATCACTACCAATGAGATTGTCATTATCTTATCACTCAAGATAACATACTCAGAATAATACGTTTAGTAGAGGCTTACATGAGAAGTGATAATCCAGCGGCAAGATTATTGGCGATTTTGAAACAGGGAAAAGAACAAAATGGTGACTTTAACACCAAAATAGTTTGGAGCTCTATCCTTTCTATTGCAGACGATGATGTTGTGGCTGCTGAATCCTTGCTCATGGCTAAGCTTGGACAAGTCATGTTATTACCACATGAGACTCAAATTCTTGTATCTCGATACTACCCAGAGCTATCACGCGATTTGATTCACGCCATGTCAAAACTACAAGATGCATTCACTAGGCAGAACTTATCAGGCACATGGTCTTCATTTATAAACCATATTGATATTCATTGTATTTCCACGCTATCTTTGACAGCAAGTTTATTAGACAACAAATTAGAAACAAGAATTATCGACAAAGATAGTATTGACTCATTTAGAATTAGAGTGCAAGCCTTAATCAGTGATGCTTTAAACATCGAACTGGATAAGGATTTTAAAAAATTCATTGTCCATTATTTGCAGAAAATCCTTACGGCTCTCAATGATTACTTAATCTCTGGTGCACAGCCAATACTAGATGCACTGGAAGCGACCCTAGGTCATGCTGTTTTAGACCCTAATTTCAAAGGTCATCTCAAAGAAAATGGCTTTGGAAAAACTGTTCGTGAATTTATCGGCGATCTAGCTAATGTTGTTACTGTTGCGACAGCTGCAACAGGAGCTGTTGCATATATTTCAGCTAATGGATTTCCGTTGTTAAACTAGAATATTATCTTAGTGCAGTATGGTGCAATGAAGAATGTGAAGGGCACATCTATATGTAAAATAGCTGTGTAATAGATTCCGTTTCTTTCTCCCAAGAGATACAACCCTACACCAAGATTGAGTTCACATTTTTTAAAAATTTAACCGAGCAACAGAAAGGGCGCCTTGTCGGCGCCCTTTGGCTTGATAGATATCGCTGAAGCCTGTTGGCCTGGACTGGTAATCAACCCGTATTGCGCATACCTGCAGCAATACCGGCGATGGTGACCATCAGCGCCTTGTCCAGCTCGGGGTGCAGGGTCTCCGGGTGGTTGCGGGAGCGGTTGAGCAGCTCGGCCTGCAGCACGTTGAGCGGGTCTGTGTAGGGATTGCGCAGCTTGATGGACTCCTTGATCCAGGGCTGATCCTCCAGCAGATCCCCGCGCGGGCTCAGTTTCAGCACCACCTCGATGGATTCGGCGAGCTCCTGACGCAGCTGTTTGCCAAGGCCCCACAGCTCCTGCGGCACCAGACGGGTGTCGTAGTACTCGGCGAGCCAGACGTCCGCCTTGAGGAACACCATCTCCAGCATCTCAAGACGAGTGCGGAAGAAGGGCCACTGGGCGCTCATCTCTTCCAGCACGGCCAGCTTGCCGCCGTCGATCGCCTGTTGCAGCGCCTTGTGGGCACCGAGCCAGGCCGGCAGCATCAGGCGGTTCTGGGTCCAGGCGAAGATCCACGGAATGGCGCGCAGGCTCTCGACGCCGCCGTTGGGCTTGCGTTTGGAGGGACGGGAGCCGAGCGGCAGCTTGCCGAGCTCCATCTCCGGGGTGGCGGCACGGAAGTAAGGGACGAAGTCCGGATGACCGCGCACGATACTGCGGTAGTGATCGCAGGAGTCGGCGGCCAGCTGTTCCATCACCTCGCGCCAGCACTCTTTCGGCTTGGGCGGTGGCAGCAGGTTCCCTTCCAGCACGGCGCTGGTGTAGAGCTCCAGACTCTTGATCGCCACTTTCGGCAGACCGAACTTGAAGCGGATCATCCCCCTGTTCGGTGGTACGCAGACCACCGCGCAGGGATCCCGGCGGCTGGGAGAGGATGGCTTGATGGGCTGGCGCACCACCACGACCGACGGTACCGCCACGGCCATGGAACAGGGTGAGGCGAATATTGTTGGCTTCGGCAAGTCCCACCAGGGATTCCATGGCGGCGTACTGGGCCCAGCCGGCGGCCATCATGCCCGCATCCTTGGCAGAGTCGGAGTAACCGATCATCACGTACTGACGGCCCTGAATGTAGCCGCGATACCAGTCCACCGAGAGCAGGCGCTCCATCACGGCGGTGCCTGCCATCAGGTCATCCTGGGTTTCAAACAGCGGGGCGACCGGCATGCGGAACTTGCAGCCCGCCTCTTTGAGCAGCAGTTGCACCGACAGCACATCGGACGGCGCACCGGCCATGGAGATGATGTAGATACCGAACGCATCGGGGTCGTGCTCGGCGATGACCTGACAGGTATCCAGCGTCTCGCGCACCTCGGCGCTCGGCTCCCAGTCGTGAGGAATGAGCGGGCGGCGAGAGTTCAGTTCGTTGAGCAGGAAAGCCTGCTTGTCATCTTCGCTCCACTCGGCGTAGTCACCCAGACCCAGATAGCGGGTCAGCTCGGAGAAGACCAGCCCGTGACGCTCGCCATCCTGACGGATATCGAGCTTGACCAGATGGATGCCGAAACAGGCGACCTTGCGCAGCACGTCCAGCAGCATGCCATCGGCGATGTTGCCCATGCCGCAAGCGTGCAATGAGTGGTAGCAGAGCTCCAGCGGCTCGCGCAGCTGGGCGGTGGTTTTGACCAGATCCTGGCTCTCGCTCGCCTGGCCCTGCACCTTGGCGGTGAGATGCTCCTTGGTTTCGCGCAGCGCTTCACGCAGCTCGCGCACCAGCGCACGGTAGGGCTCGGGGTGATCGCCAACGCGAGCGCGCACGGCGTCGGTACAGTCGGACATGGAGAGCTCGGAGGTGAGCTCCTTGATGTCTTTGTAGAAGAGGCTCACCGCCATCCAGCGGCCCAGCTCCAGCACTTCGGCAGTCACCTTGGCGGTGACGAAGGGGTTGCCGTCGCGGTCACCGCCCATCCAGGAGGTGAACTTGACCGGCGCGGCATCCAGCGGCAGCCGCACACCCAGATGGTGTTGCAGACGCTCGTCCAGATTGCGCATGAATTCGGGAATGGCAGGCCACAGGCTGTTCTCCACCACGGCGAAGCCCCACTTGGCCTCGTCGACCGGCGTCGGGCGCTGTTCGCGGATCTCGTTGGTGTGCCACGCCTGATTGATCAGCTGTTCGATGCGGTTGAGGATCTTGTCCCGCTCACGGGGCAGCAGGTCGGAGAGCTCCAGCGCCTCGAGGCAGTCGTTGAGCTGTACGTGCTTGTGGATCAGGGTGCGACGGGTCACCTCGGTGGGGTGAGCAGTCAGCACCAGATCGATATCCAGCTCGCGCACGGCCTGAATGATGGCCTCTTGCGACAGGTTGGACGCTTTCAGCTTGTCGAACATCTGCTCCAGCGGGTCCGGGGTGCAGACCTGCTCTTCACAGCGACGGGAGATGGTGTGGAACTGTTCCGCCACGTTGGCCAGATTGAGGAACTGGCTGAAGGCGCGGGCCACCGGCAGCAGTTCGTCATCGCTCAGGGTTCGCAGGGTATCGAGCAGACGTTCCCGGTCTGATTCATTGCCCTTGCGGGAGGACTTGGCCAATTGGCGAATGGTTTCGATCTTGTCGAGAAAGGCCTGACCCTGATGATCCTTGATGGATTTACCCAGCAGCTGACCCAGCATACCTACGTTGGCGCGTAGTGCGGCGTACTTTTCGTTCATTCCACATCCTTATCTTGTTGGTGCCTGACACCCATCCGGGGTGCTAGACGACCTCACTTATTGTTGTGCGATTACAACATATGCTCCGTCATCTTAGGGTGACAATCTACCCAGATTGTCTGCGCAAGGTCAAATAACAGGCCGATTCAGAACATGTATTTCCATCACCACTCCACAACCGGCTTGTTATGTAACTTACTTACAGTTTTTACGCCCCTTTCACCGCCGCCGCTACAGGCAAAAACGTCTGATCAGGTGCTGCAACACCGAGGTGGTCGGCTTGACGAAGGAGAGGTCGAGATACTCATCCGGCTGGTGCGCCTGGGTGATATGACCGGGGCCCATCACTATGGTCTCGCAGCCAAGCTGCTGGATAAACGGCGCCTCGGTGCAGTAGTTGACCGACTCGGCGGCGCGGCCGCTCGCCTTCTCCGCTTCGCGCACCAGCACAGAGTCGTCGGCGCAGGCGTAGGCGGGAATAGGCTCGTGCAGATGTTGCAGATGCAGGCAGCCCGGCTGGTGGATCTCGATGGGTGACAGCGCCTCTTTCAGCATCCCCATCAACTCATTCGGCCCCACCTGCGGAGTGGGTCGCAGGTCGATATGCAGCTCGCAGCAGCCGCAGATGCGGTTCGGGCTGTCGCCGCCCTGAATGTAACCCAGGTTAAGGGTCGGCTGCGGCACGGCAAAGCGGTGGTCGGCGTAGCGATCTTTCAGATCCTGCTGCAAGCGCAGCACCTGCCCCATCGCCTTGTGCATGATCTCCATGGCGTTGACGCCGTTGGCGGGATCCGAGCTGTGACCGCTCTTGCCGGTAATGCGGATCGCCTCAGACATATGCCCCTTGTGGGCCACCACCGGCACCAGCCCGGTCGGTTCGCCAATCACGGCGTAGTCGGGTTTCAGCTCGGCAGCGGCGGCGATGGCGCGAGCCCCCGCCATGGTGGTCTCTTCATCGGCAGTGGCGAGAATACGCAGCGGCTTGGTCAGCTTGGTGAGGTCAATCTCCTTGAGCGCCTCGACGATAAAGGCGAAGAAGCCCTTCATATCGATGGTGCCGAGGCCATAGAGGCGATTGCCCTCTTCGGTCACCTTGAAGGGGTCCTTGCTCCACCCTCCTTCATCAAACGGCACCGTATCGGTGTGGCCTGCCAGCAGCAGACCGCCCTCCCCCTGACCAATCGTCGCCACCAGATTGAACTTGCCCGGCAGGTCGGGGAGCGCCGTTACCTCGCACTGAAAACCGAGCTGGCCGAACCAGTCGGCCAGCAGCCGGATCACCGCCTCATTGCTCTGATCCCACTTGGGATCCGTGCTGCTGATAGATGGAATCGCAATAATATTCTTATAAAGTGAAAAAAAATCCAGATTGGCCATCAGCTCCTCCTTGCGTCCCCGGAATGTTTCTGTTAGAAAATACAAATGCAAAGTGAGTGCATGAATATTCTGTAATTTTACCTGAATATCTGGCTCATCAACAAAGGCTTCTAGTTGTAAGGGAA
Organism: Aeromonas sp. 30P; assembly: GCF_051919805.1. Lineage (NCBI taxonomy): Bacteria > Pseudomonadati > Pseudomonadota > Gammaproteobacteria > Aeromonadales > Aeromonadaceae > Aeromonas > Aeromonas sp. 30P. Next base: position 4,243,678 of record NZ_JBQBEA010000001.1, read on the forward strand.
AGTTAATGTTCTGTCACCTGATCTATAACCGACGACACACACCCGCCTGAATTGCCCCTCCGCACTTGTGCAAAGGGGCGATCGAACACCCTTGTGCACTGCAGCGTCATGCTGTGAATCTCGAACTCTGACTTGGAATATTCAACATGCTTAACACCGTTATCGTCGGTGCCAGTGGCTACGCGGGAGCCGAACTGGCCGCACTGGTACAGAACCATCCACAACTTAAACTGTTCGGCCTCTATGTCTCCGCCGGCAGTCAGGATGCCCACAAGCGCTTCTCTTCCCTGCATCCCCAGTGGGTCGGTGCTCTCGATCAACCGCTGCTACCGCTGGACGACGACGGCATGACCCGGATCCTGACCCAGGCCGATCTGGTGCTGCTGGCCACCGCCCACGAGGTGAGCGCCGAGCTCGCACCCAAGTTTCTCGCTAAGGGGCTGCCGGTGTTCGATCTCTCCGGCGCCTTCCGGGTCAAGGATCAGGGCTTTTACGACAGCTTTTACGGTTTCACCCACGACAGCGAGCAGTGGCTGGATCAGGCCATCTATGGCCTGGCGGAGTGGAATGCCGATGCCATCGCAACCGCCCAGCTGATTGCGGTGCCTGGTTGCTACCCGACCGCATCGCTGTGCGCTCTCAAGCCGCTGCAGCAGGATGGTCTGATTGCCAAGGGGTGGCAGCCCATCATCAACGCCGTCTCCGGGGTCTCCGGCGCAGGACGCAAGGCGGCCATCAACACCAGCTTCTGCGAAGTGAGCCTCAATCCCTACGGAACCTTCAATCACAGACACCAGCCGGAGATCAGCCACCACCTCGGCAAGGAGGTGCTGTTCCAGCCCCACCTTGGCAACTATGTGCGCGGCATTCTGGCCACCATCTATGTGCAGCTGGCGGACGGCGTCACCCCCACCCAGGTGGATCAGGCCTTCCTCAAGGCTTACGAAGGCAAGCCGCTGGTGCGCCTCACCGGCCAGATGCCCTCCATCCGTGGCGTCGCGGGCACCCCTTACTGCGACATTGCCTGGCAACAGCAGGGCAACATGCTGGTGGTGGTCTCGGCCATCGACAACCTGCTCAAGGGCGCCGCCTCGCAAGCCATGCAGTGCATAAATATCAAATTTGGTTTTGAACCGGCCACCGGCCTGATTTAAGGACTTAGGAAGGATCTCGAACATGGACAAACAGACGTTGGTAATCAAGCTGGGCGGTGCCCTTATCGAGAACGACGAGGCGCTGACCGCCCTGTTCGCCACCCTCAAAACCTTTCTCGACGATCAGCACCGTCCTCTGGTGCTGGTGCACGGCGGTGGCTGTCTGGTGGATGACCTGCTCAAGGGGCTGGGTCTCACCTCCACCAAGAAGAATGGCCTGCGGGTAACCCCGTTCGAGCAGATCCCCTTTATTGCCGGGGCGCTGGCAGGGACGGCCAACAAGCAGATGATGGCCAAGGCAATCGCCACCGGCATTCCGGCGGTGGGGCTCTGCCTCGCCGACGGCGGCCTCTGTCAGGTGACCCAGCTCGACCCGGATCTCGGCGCGGTCGGCGAGTGCAAGCCGGGCAACCCGGCGCTGGTAGCAGGCATCCTCGGTCAGGGCTTCCTGCCGGTGGTGAGCTCCATCGGCATCACCGCCGAGGGGCAGCTGATGAACGTCAATGCGGATCAGGCAGCCACCGCCATTGCCGAGGCGCTCGGTGCCGATCTGGTAATGCTCTCCGATGTGAGCGGCATCCTCGATGGCAAGGGCAAGCTGGTGCCCCAGCTCGACAAGCTGACCGCGCTGGACCTGATGGAGAAAGGGGTGATCACGGACGGCATGGCGGTCAAGGTAGAAGCGGCCCTGCACGCCGCCGAGACCCTCGGCAAACCGGTCTGTGTCGCCAGCTGGCGCTACCCGGATCAGCTGCTCAAGCTGTTGGCTGGCGGCGCGGTCGGCACCCAAGTCGCTATTTGATCTCCACCGGAACAAGGAACATCCGATGCAACATCTTCTGAAAGACAGTGATCTGAACAAAGCCCAGATTGAAGCGCTGATTGCGCTGGGTAAAGCGGTCAAGGCCGACCCGAAGAAGTACAGTCAGGCGCTGGCCGGCAAGAGCGTGGTCACCCTGTTCGAGAAACCCTCCCTGCGCACCCGGGTCACTTTCGACATCGGCATCGCCAAACTGGGCGGCCACAGCGTCTATCTGGATCAGCAGAACGGCGCGCTGGGCAAGCGGGAGTCGGTGAAGGATTTCGCCGCCAACCTGTCGCGCTGGTGTGATGCCATCGTCGCCCGGGTGTTCGATCACCAGACCCTGGTCGAGCTGGCAGAGCACGGCACAGTGCCGGTAGTGAACAGCCTGTGCAACCTCTACCACCCCTGTCAGGGGCTGGCCGACTTTATGACCATTGCTGAGCACTACGACGACCTGTCGAAGGTGAAGCTTGCCTACCTCGGTGATGGCAACAACGTCAGCCACTCTCTGCTGCTGCTGGGGGCGACCCTGGGCACCGACGTCACCCTCATCTGCCCGAAAGGCCACGGCCCGGATACCCAGATCTTCCTGCAGGCGCAGGCACTGGCGGCCAAGTCGGGGGCGACCATCCACATCAGCGATGACGTGGCAGATATCGAAGGGTTCGACGTGGCCTACACCGATACCTGGGTCTCCATGGGCGACAACACCCCGATGGAGCAGGTCAAAGACCTCTTTATGCCTTACCAGATCAATCAGGCCCTGCTCGACCGCACCGGCATTCAGCATGTGCTGCATTGCCAGCCGGCGCACCGGGAGCTGGAGATCACCTCGCAGGTGATGGATGGCCCCGCCTCCCTCATCATGGACGAGGCCGAAAACCGGATGCATATCCAGAACGCCGTGTTGCTGACCCTGCTTGGGCATAAATAGTCAGGGCAACAAGTAACGCGGCAATCAACCTGAATCACGACCCTTTATCGAATCATCATGGAGAGAAGTAAAATGAGCGGAATCAACAAGATCGTACTGGCTTACTCGGGTGGACTGGATACCTCGGCCATCATTCCCTGGCTGAAAGAGCACTATGACGCCGAAATCATTGCCTTCGTGGCCGACGTCGGTCAGGAGCGCGACGATCTGGAAGGGATCGAGCAGAAGGCGATCGCCTCCGGCGCCACCAAGTGCATCATCAAGGATCTGCGGGAAGAGTTCGTCAAAGAGTACGTCTACCCGACCCTGAAGACCGGCGCCGTCTATGAGGGCACCTATCTGCTGGGCACCTCCATGGCCCGTCCGGTGATCGCCAAGGCGATGGTCGAAGCGGCACTGGCGGAAGGGGCTGATGCCATCTCCCACGGTTGCACCGGCAAGGGTAACGATCAGGTGCGTTTCGAAGGCGCGGTCGCCGCGCTGGCGCCCCAGCTGAAAGTGATCGCCCCGTGGCGGATCTGGGACATGCGCTCCCGGGAAGATCTGCTCTCCTATCTGGAGACCCGCAACATCCCCTGCAAGGCGACCCTGAAGAAGATCTACAGCCGCGACGCTAACGCCTGGCACATCTCCACCGAGGGTGGCGAGCTGGAGAGCACCTGGAATGAGCCCTCCGAAGCAGTCTGGCAGTGGACCGTACCGGCCGAACAGGCACCGGATCAGCCGGAGTACGTCAAACTGACCGTGGCGCAGGGTGAAGTGGTGGCCGTTGACGATCAGCCGCTCAGCCCGCACCAGATCCTGATGACCCTGAACGAGCGTGCCGGCAAGCACGGCGTGGGCCGCATCGACATCACCGAAAACCGGATGGTGGGGATGAAGTCCCGCGGCTGCTACGAGACCCCGGGCGGTACCGTGATGGTCGCCGCGCTGCGCGCGGTGGAAGAGCTGGTACTGGATCGCCCGACCCGCGCCTGGCGGGAGAAGCTGGGAGCCGAGTTCTCCCATCTGGTCTATGACGGTCGCTGGTTCACTCCGCTGTGCAAGGCGATCCTCGCCTCTGCCAACGCCATCGCCGAAGATCTGGACGGTGAAGTGGTGCTGAAGATGTACAAGGGTCAGGTCACCGCGGTGCAGAAGAAGTCGCCGAACAGCCTCTACTCCGAAGACTTCGCCACCTTCGGCGCCGATGAAGTGTATGACCAGAGCCATGCCGAAGGCTTTATCCGTCTCTACACCCTGGCCAGCCGGATCCGCGCCATGAAGGAGCAACATCAGGCTATCGGTGGCGATCACACCCACGGCTAAGCAAGCGCGATAACCCGTTGATTCCGTTGAGGGGGCATGGCCCCCTCTTCTACAGGCAGAGGGCATAGCCCCTGAGCCATCATCAGCGGGTGTGACAAGAGCGGCAGCGCCCCGGCCGCTTCTGTGAGATAACAGACTCGCAGAAAAACAGGGCACGATTTCAAGCTCGGTGGCCAGGGCGCCGCCGACAACGCATTCAAGGAGAGCAGTATGGCACTTTGGGGTGGACGCTTCAGTCAGGGAGCCGATAGCCGGTTCAAGCAGTTCAACGATTCGCTGCGGTTCGATTACCGGCTGGCGGAGCAGGATATTCAAGGCTCCATGGCCTGGGCCAAAGCGCTGGTCAAGGTGGGCGTATTGACCGCCGATGAGCAGGGCAAGTTGCAGCAGGCGATGGAGGTGCTGCTCGCCTCGGTGCAGCAGGATCCCCAGCAGATCCTGAGCTCGGATGCCGAAGATATCCACTCCTGGGTCGAGAGCCAACTGATTGCCGCCGTCGGCGATCTCGGCAAGAAGTTGCACACCGGTCGCTCGCGCAACGATCAGGTCGCCACCGACCTGAAACTCTGGTGCAAGGCGCAGGGCGAGCTGCTGCTCGGCTCCATCACCGCCCTGCAGCAGGGGCTGGTCGCCTCCGCTCGCGCCAATCAGGCTGCGGTGCTGCCCGGTTACACCCACCTGCAGCGGGCCCAGCCGGTCACCTACGCCCACTGGGCGCTGGCCTATGTGGAGATGCTGGAGCGGGACTACTCCCGTCTGCAAGATGCCCTCAAACGGCTCGACACCAGCCCGCTCGGCTGCGGCGCGCTTGCGGGCACCGCCTATGCTATCGACCGCGAAGCGCTGGCGCTCGACATGGGCTTTGCCGGCGCCACCCGCAACAGTCTGGATTCGGTCTCCGATCGGGATCACGTAGTGGAACTGATGCATGTGGCGTCCCTCTCCATGACCCACCTGTCGCGCTTTGCCGAAGACCTTATCTTCTACAACACCGGTGAGGCGGGCTTTGTCGAGCTATCCGATGCGGTGACCTCAGGGTCGTCGCTGATGCCGCAGAAGAAGAACCCGGATGCGCTGGAGCTTATTCGTGGCAAGACCGGCCGGGTGGTCGGCGCCCAGATGGGCATGCTGATGAGCCTCAAGGCGCTGCCGCTGGCCTACAACAAGGACATGCAGGAAGACAAAGAGGGGCTGTTCGATGCCCTCGACACCTGGCACGACTGCCTCGATATGGCCGCGCTGGTGCTGATCGATCTGAAAGTGAATGGCGAGCGCACCATGGCGGCGGCGCAGGGCGGCTATGCCAACGCCACCGAGCTGGCGGACTATCTGGTGGCCAAGGGGATTCCATTCCGTGAAGCGCACCATATCGTCGGTGAAACCGTGGTATTCGCCATCAGCGTGGGCAAACCGCTGGAGGAGCTCTCCATCGGCGAGTTCCAGCGCTTCAGCCCGGTGATCGAGTTGACGTTTACCCCAATCTGGAACTGGAAGCGACCCTGGCCAAACGGGTTGCCAAAGGCGGTGTCGCCCGCGAGCAGGTAGAAGCGGCCCTGACCACAGCCGAAACCTGGCTGGCAAAGCGCGGCTAATTACCGTTAACGCAGAGAGAGGGCTCCAGCCCTCTTTTTTTGCGCCCGAAATGGCTTGTCCCGCTGACTGGATGCCTGTAGTTGTTGAATGGATGTCAGCGCTCGATAGAAGGAATCTGCATGTATCTGCCACCTCATTTCACCACCGATGATCCCGAAGCTCTGCATCAACTGATGCAGGCACATCCGCTAGGTGCTCTGATCACCCATGGCTCACAGGGGCTGGATGCCAACCATCTGCCATTTGAGTTTGCAAAGGAAACCGGAGGGCAGGGAGTCTTGCGCGCCCATGTCGCACGCAACAATCCGCTCTGGCAAGAGGTGCAGGATGGGGACGAAGTACTGGTGATCTTCAAGGCTGAAGATGCCTACATCTCCCCCAGCTGGTATCCGAGCAAGCATGATCATCACAAGCAGGTGCCGACCTGGAACTACAGCGTGGTGCATGCTCACGGTCGCATTCAGATTCGCGACGATGCCCGTTTCGTACGCCGCCTGCTGGCAAATCTGACTCGTCATCATGAGGCCGGAGAACCGACCCCATGGAAAATGGCGGATGCGCCGAGAGAATATATGGAAACCATGGTGCAGACCGTTGTCGGTATTGAAATCGAGATAGAACGGCTGGTTGGCAAATTCAAACTGGGCCAGAACAAGGATGAAGCGGATCGGCAAGGAGCAGCTCACGCCTTGCATGCAAGAGGGCGGCTAGAAGTAGCCAGCGATATGGAGACCCCACCATCACCTCGCTCATGACGTGTTAAACCACAAACAGAAACGGCAACCCAAGGTTGCCGTTTTTTATTGCTCACCGCGGTTCAGGCGCGAGCATTGAGCAGTTTGCCAACCCCTTCCCCCTTGCCATTAGGCAGGGTCTGTTTAAAGGCACCGAGCAGCTGGTCGAGGTTGAGATGGCTGGCACCGAGGGAATCCTTGAGAGTATCAAGCTCGCTTTGCAGGGCATCGAGGCGGGTACTCTGGGTGCCGCTCGCCAGCTGGCTGCGGGCGCTATCGATGGCGGCAGGGAGGGATTGACCGCCATTCTCCTGCCCCAGAGTCTGCATCAGCTCCCCCATAAAGTGGTTGATGGCAGCGCGATTTTGCTCGCTGTCGGCATCCTTGATGCCGAGTCGCTGGAACAAACTCTGGACGGTCGGGGCGAGGCGATCTTCCTGCACTGTTTGCTGCACAGGCTCAGGTTTGGCACTGCTGCCGAGCAGCTGACTGCCCAGCTTGAGGGCGATAGAGGCAAGGGGAAGCAGGTTGCTGATCATGATATCTCTCCGCGACAACGACCCTTGATGGTGTTGCCAAGAGATGTGCATAAGCGGGGCCAGCACGGCGATAAAACGCACTGCACCGGCTAATCCCTTGAATGGCTGATCTATTTATTCAACCAGCACGCAGGAGATGGCCGAGCGCAAAGGGGAGTCAGGCGGCCAGTAGCTGCCGCCGCGGGCGGTAGTGGCAATATGGTGGCAAAGCGTTTTGCCGCCCACCCGAGCCGCGATCCCTTCCTTTCACACCCTGCTCGCCAACTCTTTGAGCCACTTGCGCTGCTGATGGCACCAACAGAGTAAAACCTGACAAAAGCACCGCAGCGATCAGGCACCGAATAACGACCTGCGGGCTTACTAATCGAGCGGTGATCCGCCCACAAGGCGTGACCAATAGAAATGAAAAGAGGCTCCAAAGAGCCTCTTTTTGTTTCCGTGTCTGAACCCGACTCAGCCCAGCAGTAGATAGAGCTGATGCGCCGCCACACCGGCGCACAGGCCGCCGATGGTGTGGGCGACGATGGCGCGGGAGGTGAGGTGGCGATAGCCGAGGGCATCGAGCATGGCGGTGTGGGTGCTCAGGAAGCCGCTCCAGCACATCCCCATGGCGGTAAACACCGCGACCTCGTTACCGGTGATCCACCCCTTGGCAATAAAGGGCGGCACCAGCGACATGGCGGCACCAACCGCACCGAGGGAGGTAGCCGGGAAGGCAACCAGCTCCGGCTGCTGGAAGCCAAACAGCAGGTCAAACAGCCAGCTCACCTTGGCGGCCAGCACCGGCAGCAGGGCAACCCCTTGAAACGCTTCGCCGGTATAGCCCTTGTCGCCGGGGCCGAAGGTGAGCAGCATCACGAAGGTACTGATGATCAGCACCCCGGGGATCACCGCCATCCCCAGCTCCACGCCAGATTTGCCGCCATCGAGCAGAGAGTTGAGGATCCGCAGCCAGCCGGGAGCCGCCTCTTTGGTCACCCCTACCTTGCGGCCGTCGGACGATATAGCGTCATCGTTCAGCACTTCCCCCACCAAGGGGCGGATCATCCGCTGCATCAATCGGGTAGAGACCACCGAGCCCACCAGAGCACCCAGCAACCCAATCAGCGCCGCGCTGGCGGTGGATTCACCGCTCGGCAGTTGCAGGGTGGCCATAAAGGTGACCACGATCAGCCCCATGCCGAAGGCGGTGCCGAAGTTGGTGAGCGACACCAGCTGCCAGGGGGTGAAGCCTTTGCGAAAGCGGCTGTCCTTGGCGAGGCTGATCACCGCCGGGTTGTCGGAGAAGAAAGTCATCAGGGCCGCCAGCGCGGTGCGGCCAGGCAGACGAAACACCGGCTTCATCAGGGGGGCCAGCAGCACCTCCAGCAGGCGGATCACCCCGAACTCGCTCAAGAGCTGGCTCAGGGCACCGGAGAGCACCGTGATCCCCATGATAAAGAGCACGGTATTGAGCAGCAGCTGGTGGGCGGTATTGAACAGGGTGTTGACCATGGCAGAGAGGCCCATCTGGCTGCCGAGGTAACCGAACAGGCTGCCAAGAATAAGCAGTACCAGCACGGGTTCCATCCAGTTCCGAATGGCGGCAAGTCGCCCCTTTGACTCTATAACTACATGATTTTCCATATCTATCCTGCGGTTCATCTGTGCGTGTGTGGTTGTTTTTATGGTTAAAAAATGGCTGCGCCAAATAGAAAAAAGCCCTTGTCTTGCGACAAGGGCTTTTTGAATTGGCTCCTCCTACTGGACTTGAACCAGTGACATACGGATTAACAGTCCATGTACCGCTTCAAATCAGCCAAAAGCATCCAATCTGGTTGCTCACTTCAAGCGATGCTGAGTTCAGCAACCTCATGAGCCCAATCCGGGGCAAAACCAAGAGAAAATCGCTCACTTACTAGCCACGAAACCCCATCATAAGCATCAAGAAATGAGGATTAACAGTCCATGTACCGCTTCAAATCAGCCAAAGGCACCCAATCTGAGGGCTCACTTCAAGCGATGCGGCCTTCAACAAACTCATGAGCCCAATCCGGGGCAAAACCGAGAGCGAATCGCTCACTTCCTAGCCACAAAACCCCATCATAAGCATCAAGAAATGGGGATTCACAGAATGCCGTTCTACCGACTAACCTCAGACGGAACTCTTTAACCCATTGTACATGAACTACTTTTTATTTATCATATCGTTAATAATGAAATGCTAACGCTCTTGACTTTTTTACTAATTTAACTACGGCGGTTAATCACTTAGTATGTATTTTAAATCAGATGTAGTCTTTTGGGGCTCTCGATTAATAAACTGTATCCGATAGGAATGGAGCAGAATGAAAAGTCATGAATATATAGTAATATGCGGATTAAACCGCAGTCAGGTCGGTAGATTACTGGCTATCGCCGCCTCTATCCTATCTGCTTTTATCATTTTTTCGATACTAAAATTGGCCGAAGTACTGAAATATTTCAACTTCGACAGTCATATTCCCCCCTCTCTTTTGTCACTTGGTGGAGCCGGAACAATATACTGGGCTCTATATACATTACTGGACAAATATCTCTGGCGAAATTCATTAATTGGAAAAGCTCTCCGCGTTCCGAATCTCTCAGGAAAATGGCGGGTTAAAGGACTCACAAAATCAGAAGGAGGAGGACAATGGGAGGGTATACTGACGATTGTGCAATCTTGGGATAAGGTTAGAATTGTACTAAAAACTACTCAATCGCAGTCAGACAGTGTTACAGCATCGATTATTTACGATGAATGCATAGGCTACCAACTTCTATATCATTACAAAAACCAACCCAAGATGGGTGAAGAGCATCTCCATGCACATATAGGATTCGCTGAATTCTGGTTTGCTGAGGATCTACTCAAAGCTGATGGCCATTACTTTAACGCTCAAGGCCGAGCAACCTATGGAACAATGACTATGGAGAGAATTGATAATGTATAAATCAACTTTTAGTGATCGCATAGAGCGGATGAAAAAACGCCGTAAAGGTTCCACAGAACAGATAGGTGTTGCCCAAGAGTCTTACAGTGGCATTGCGATGGACGGCCTCGAGAATTATGGGCTCTTAGAAAACGTAATTTCCTCTAAGGAGGAATGGGAACTCCGTGGTAAAGAGGATAATGCAACTCGTTACGTCATCGGCGCCATGCAACCAGTTGAATCCCAGTATACTAAGGTCTCACTCCAAACAGCAGAACGTATCGAAAATCAACTTGAAAAAAGACTAATCAAACATCAGCTTGACTTTCGTTTGCAAGGCTCTGTTGCTTTAGATATTCACATTAAAGGCTTCAGCGATGTTGACTTACTAATTATTGATAAGCAGATGCTAATGTATGACCGAGACGGGGTTAGAAAGAACTTCTATACTCCTACATCAAAGAAAGCAGATGATGTAATACTCACATTGCGTAATACCGCGCGTGACGAGCTCAAAAAAGCATTTCCAGAAGCGAACGTAGATGATGAAAATAATAAATCCCTCAGAGTCACAGGCGGTTCGTTACAACGGGAAGTAGATGTAGTACCGGCAATCTGGTGGGATAATTGTGACTATCAGTTGAGCCAAATAGAAAATGAACGCGGAGTAATGATTCTCCACAGAGACACTCGTGAATATATTTACAACGCACCATTTGTACATATAAAAAGAATTGAAGATAAATGTAACCGCACTAATGGGGGGTTACGTAAAAGTATTCGATTGCTTAAAACTATAAAAGCAGATAATCAGGATGAAGGTATCGAAATAAATCTTAGCAGTTATGATATAGCATCACTCATGTATCACGCCGATGAAAACAACCTTCGCCATAACACATATTATGAGTTGGCAGTATTGACAGAAACTCATAGATGGCTAAATTACCTTTGCACACATCCGGATGAGGCTAAAAAATTGGATGTGCCTAACGGCACTAGAAGAATCTTAGAAAATGATTCTTCATTAGATGAATTAGCCAAACTGACCCACATAGTTAATGGCATTGTTAATGATGTTATACGTGAAGTTTTTGGTGATTTTGACCAACAAGACACAATTGATAAAAGTGCATTATTGAAATCGACTCAGGTACTTTAATCACCATTGAGAAGGAGGTAGTTTACCTCCTTTCACTTATTGATGCATTGGCCGTTTTTTTCAACAAGCCTCATGTGATGATTTTTTATCTAGTTGTTTTTTCGCCTCTTGGTAAGATGATATCCCTTCGCAGTCGCGACTAACCAGCGTCAAGGCTATATCTCCATGTGTAGGTGTATTTGTCCAATATGTCCCAGTCAAAGATAATTGGTCACCAGCAAGTTTTAACTCACCAGCTCCACTGGTTATAGAATGAGCTCCTGAAAAAATTTTCCGCAGTTCAAACACATAACACAGCCGCGTTACGTCTGTCTTCGAACTTCTCAAAAGAGCTTCCAGTCGTGATTCCCCCTCCTGTCGCTCAGTAAAGGATTGAATAGATAGAGTTAGGTATGTCTGCTTTATTACAAAGAAGATAGGTACAACCAATCGTTCACCATCAACGGCACCAAAATCAGATTTTAATTCCCCCTGCCAAGTACCGTGAACAAGTGGTCTATTCATCCATTTAGCAAGTCGCCTCCACCGCCAAGCTAGCCTTGTGAATACTCCAAACAAACAGATGCACAGCCCCAGTGATATGCTAAACGCTTTCCAAAGAGCAGAAGATATCGATATATGTAAGAAGCGCCACTGAATCAGAAACACGATTAAGCATACCCCCCCTAATAACCAACCAAACACCTTGAGTAGGCGTTCAAACTCTGCTGTTGTCAGGCTAAGATTATTCATTGGCACACACCAACTTTTCCTTCCACACCGTTTTTATAAATATGTATATCTCCAGCTGCAGATATCACTGCAGCGACTTCCACTTGCGGTAAGATGGAGATTAATAAGGCTGTCATCTGACGAGCACCTTGAGGCCAAATAGCAAGTGGGTTAGCAAGAGCAGCATCTAAAGGAGGAGAGACGAATTGCGCAATATGAGTAAGATTTCCACTTTTTGCGTCTATGAGGTGAAATCCATCATGCATACTGCTTCCTCGAGTAGCCAATAAGGCAAGCGTGCTTATTACATTATTAGCACCAGTAATCGGTAAATCTCGACCTGCATCCAAGCGAGCTCCTAAAGGTACTACAGGCAAATTTTCGATAGCGCTATAAACAATAAGCCCTAAGCCAACAAAATCATCAGGCCGCCTAGCAGAAAGGCTCAAAAGAAGCTCACTTAATCGTAATTTATCTATAATCCTACCTCCAATATTTAAGCCATTTAACTGCAATGATGAATATCATACCACTAATCTATTTCTGCAAGAAAGGAAAGGGTTAGGGACTAGCCATTCCAGACACCGTTTTAGGAGCCATAGGTCCTATCACTTAATCTTTCCCCTGATACGCCCATAAAAATTCAACCTAGAAGTTCACTATAAGCTGCCATAGATAATGAGAGGATTTACATACAGGTCGTATTCGGTCGTCACGTTGTGAGGCCCCCAACGACTGTATGTTATTCACCGCTAGCCCATCGAAACCGTCAGACATCACAGCTTGATGATCGCTTGTATTGTACAGGAAAATGATCGCCTGTATCGATGATACACTGACAAGGCGTAGCCGCACCACAACCAATTCTCTCCAGCATATCTGCATATTAATTAACTCACCTATATCATTCAATTTAATTTATGTGATGACCATCCCATTTTTACCCCAAGCGACTGTGCGCAAACACATCGAAAACATATAACAAGCCATCCAGCGGACTCAAAATACATCTAATCAAGAAGGTAATAACATACTGTTATATATATTCTGAAAACAATGACGCAACCGAAGGAGAAAATATGAAGGTCACAGCATTGACATCACTTATCCTACAAATAAACAGCTTAGTCGACTCAGGGAAATATAACGACATCACAATCTATGATGTACATCAAGCAATTGAATCAAAAAGGCTTCTACGATTCATAAAAGAAAGATGTGGCCCTGATATAGATTTGAGCATTCATCTTGAAAGCACAGCCTATGGTGACTTTGAAAATTACTATGAAGAGAAAATATATCAAATTTATGGCGGTTATGCTGGAAGTGAACGACGTAAGTGGGGGGTGGAAAGACTAGGTCTGTGTCTTGTTATAGCTTGGACCAATGAGATAATTCAATGGGGTGATGGCTTAGAATTACCTAATCATCGCTAGTCATAAACAACCATAATTATAAAAGTTTTTATTAGTGGTAGGACGATAGGTTGTCGCCCTACCATTAGATACCAATTAACACTAAGCACCACTTTCACTTATAGGTAATATTAATGTTAGCATTTGTAGACAAACTAAATGAGATACTAAATAAATATCAGTGTTTTAATAAAGGTCTTTTTTATGCTAGCATGGTTGTTGGTGCAATTTATTTAAACTCATATTTAAGTGGATTTGGCATCCCTTTCCCGCTAGACATAAATCTACTCCCCACAACTCTTTTGGTTGTTGGCATCTTATCAGCATTTTTCCTGGCACTAGCAACAGTTTACACACTGTTAATTGGAATAATGAACGAAGACCCATTTGGCATAGGTTTACAGCGTATAATTAGTACGTGTGATACCGGAATATACGCACCAAAAAATGTTAACTATATAAAGCACACACTGGTTAGCTACATATTACCGTTCACCCTGTCACTTGTACTATTTACTGAGTATGACATGTCCAGCACCCCTATAAAAACCCTATTGATTATAATGGGATACATAGCTTGGGCTTTTATTTATTCAATAGTAATAACTAGAAAAGAAGTATCTAAAGGGATCGAGAAATTTAAACTGCAATTAAAAATAACTACCTATGTATCCTTAATGCAGCTTTTATCTATCATATCATTTGTAGTATTCTTGAGCATTGTCCTGCCAAGAGCAAAAAACATTGAAACAATTGACCTAATCCTCATAACTTTAGGTTATGTAATAGTAAACTCAGCATGCACTCTCCCCAGCTTTTCAAAAGCCAAATTCGCAGAAATAAACACATCCAATAAAAATATAACAGCAGAGCGGATTGTCATGCAAACGCATACCAAACCCACGTATATGATTATTATAGCGTTGATATTTTGTTCGTTTATCCCGGGAGTTCCTTATTATGTAGGAGAAATTCCACTAAAATTTTTGAACATCGGAGGAGGAATTGATTTTGCAATGAAAGACCCCATAAGTAGGTGCATCAATTGGCCCGATTCAATAATAGATAAAAAAACAAAAGACTATTGTACATCTCGTAACGGAAAATTAATTCTTCGACTAGGAGATAGAGGATATGCTGTATTTGATGGCGTTCACAAAGATACGCTTGTAAGTATAAAAATAGCAGAGACGACAATCGTAACAAAAATCCCGAAAGATAGTCACTATTTAGACCAGTAAAACAAGTGCGATGAATCATCAAACTTATTCAGACGTTGTGTAATCTTAACCAGTAAACACAGCTATTACAGGCAGAAACCGAAAGGGTAAGAGGAAAGCACTGAGCAATCAACGAATATCATGTTAGGGAAGGAATGCGCTCTCGGGTGATGGGAGTCTCGCATTCCTTCCCCATCGGAGCTATCACCCCTACCCATAACGCATTGATCCTGATAACCATTCTAGATAGTGGAGTGGCGCAGATGCCAGAAGGATCGCAAGAGAGAGCAGGAAAGCCAAAGGCAGCGAATACCTCGTAAAAAGAACGCCGTAGCACTTGGCTACGGCGTTTATCAGAGGGTCAAGGTGACCCAGCTAATGAGGAATCACCGCCACGTAGGCAAGTAACGGATCACGCTCGCCGGGTTTTGGCCTCTATGTACGGCACGTCAATCTCATACCGCTCACCAATCAGCCGGTACAACCCGTTGATGAACTCATTGCGCCCCCAGCCGCGCTTTGTAGCGAGCAAGGCATCAACCTGTGCCTTGAGGATGGGATCGTAAGGCAGCGTCTCCAAGTGCCGCTCAACCTTCTCGCGGAGGGGATCAGCACCATATTTAGGTTTCTCTCGCTTCAACTCGTCCCACAACCGGCCAGCTTCCAACAAGAACTGTTCACCACTGGGCTCCATGTGAAAGTCGCAATCATCAAGTTCAAGAAAATCAGTCATGGGTAATCTCCACTTCAGCCAAACGACGTTTAACCTCTGCCAGCCGCTCGGGCTTAAACAGAGGCTCAAGAGGGTAGCCTGGGAGCTGACGCAGCAGCAGAGCCAGCACCC
Source organism: Aeromonas sp. 30P (assembly GCF_051919805.1). Classification (NCBI taxonomy): domain Bacteria; kingdom Pseudomonadati; phylum Pseudomonadota; class Gammaproteobacteria; order Aeromonadales; family Aeromonadaceae; genus Aeromonas; species Aeromonas sp. 30P. Next base: position 4,259,030 of record NZ_JBQBEA010000001.1, read on the forward strand.
GCAGCACCTCGCCAGTAACAGGCACGACATTCTCCGGCAGCGCGGCCCGCTTGCTGTTCTTGCAGGTATCGACTGTGACAGGCAAGCCCACCGAGGTCAGCAACGCCGAAATCTCGCCGTAAGTCATCGTGTGGTCGAACCACGCTTTCTGCGCCAGTGAGCGGGTCAGGATCCGGGCCAAGATACCCAGCGAGCCATCCTCCCGGATCCGCATCGTGGAACCTTGCAGGGCCAGCGCAGATTCGTAGTAGTCCTCCCAACTGGCCCAGTCCTCCATGGTCTTGAGGCAGTTGTCCTCTCGCCATCCATCGAAACGGGCACGGCAATGATCCGCCATGCCAGCATCGTCCCAAGGCACCGTATCGCAAGCAATATGCGTTTCACCGGCAACCTCAACCATCCGTGGGTTCACCAGCTGCCGCTTCTGGTCGAACTCATAACTCAGCCTGATCTGCTTCTTGATTTCGATCAGGTCGCTTTCCGTCAGCCACTGCTCCCGAAGCGAGATCAGGTGACTAGCATCGATCTTCTGGCCCGGCTCACGATCAAGGTAGAGCCGCATGATCCATGCGTTCTGCTCCTCTGTCGTTCCCGCACACTTAACGCCAGCTTTAGCCAGCACAGGGGGCGTATCACCTTGGATAGCGGTGCATTGCCCCCGCGTTTTGATAGACACAATCTGGCGAGCATGGTGCTTCAATTCCAGCATCGGCACAGGTTCACCACTCTCATCACCATGCAACTGCTGACACAGCGCCTGATAACGACGACACAGGGGGCCCGTCTGGTCGAGCTCCTCCAACGAGGCATCAGTGAGGAAACCATCGGTAGTGACCGATACCACCGTGCGATGTGAGGGGATCCGGTGAAGCAGCTCGCCACACACAGCCCGGATCAGGCCCGTTGTATGAGCCGCCATGTATGGATTGGTCACAGCCGAGGGCCCAATCTTCGTGCTCAAGCCGGAGCCGGTATCAAATACACGTTTATCCCTCAGCCCTTGGGCCAGCTTCCCATAAAGCGAGTTCCCCACCTCCTTAACCATCACCTCTTCAAGGCTCTTTTTGGGATACTCTCGACGTAACCGCTGGATCATCCGGGTGAAGTCCTCAAACAAGGGCCGACTACCTGCGACCCACGGCACAATGACACCGTGCTTGATCCCGATGGTAGCCCCCATGGATAACGCCAACTCGATCTCAGGCGCGGTGACATACGCCAACCCTGATAAAGGAAAGCGCAGCCCATATTGTTCAGAGCGGACAGGCAAACAAGGAAAGCGTGTACCCTTTGGGAAAACGAACTCGACATAGGCAAAGCCCATGACATGACCGATAAAATCTTGAGGGTCAGTGCTCGTATACATGTTGGCGTAGTCTGGCTCCAACAGATCACAAAGCCCCGTGGTGTAAGCACCTTTCAAGTCCCAGTCATACCAATCCCCTATCGGGGTAGGTCCGATCATGAATGACACATTGCAGCCCCCGAGGTAACAGCAGATGGCGAGAGCCTCATACAGCCAACGATCAGGAGAAGGGCGTTTCACCGCCGTCGTCGTGACCTTCCCTGTACCCGCATTCCACCGCTCCAACTTGGCGTTCTCAAGCCCGAAGGCCGTCATGTAGTCGATGTCTGCGTCTTTGAGTAATCGCCGAAATACAGAAACACCGACAGCCCCCAATGACCTGGGAAGCTTCTGCAAGCCAAACTGTCCGCCGAGAAAATCGCGTACCTTCAAGGCATAGCGCACAGCAATCTCAGCATCCCGCAGAGCATACTGTTCAAACGCCTCTCTGTTACCTGCCAACAGCTCATCCATGCGCTCGATACTGTAGCCATCAGGGATTCCCACTTTAGACAAACCGAGCATTACGCCCAGCGCAGACAACGGCGATTTGTCTGGTGATAAGAAGAGCGTGTCGACAAATTGGATAATCGATTTCTGGGGCTTACGATTACGATCACGCAGAATGACAGGCTTTAGCGGTGCACGGCGCTTACGTTCAGCGGTTTCATCAACGCCATAGCCGCTATCTGAGATAATTCGACCGACCACGCTCCCACCTTGGCCTTCCAGCCGACCCTTCATGGCCCAAAAGTCTTTGAACGTACTCAAGTCGGCACGCAGGAAATGGGCACAAATGATGATCCGCCCGGGCCATTCCTTGAGCAGTTTTTTTGCGCGACAATCTTGAACAGCACGAGAGATCAGGCCCTCGAAGCTGTCACGTTTACCGGGTGCAGGGTAATAGATCAGGCTCAGCTCTTGCCCAGACGAGTTGATGCAATGGACCTGATAACTCAGGACGGTGTTACAGTCGCCTTGGCGCACCCATTCCGAATCCAAGCCAATCCACAAGTCATCTCCACCGGCGACGGCTATTGAGACCTTACTTCGTTTGGGTAATGAATCGCGATCTATAACATTAAATTGAGGGTTCGTAGGCATTGGCTCGTCGAACACAGTCCCCTCAATCTCTTTGATTTCAAACATGGTTTACCCCTATTTGCAAGACGAAGTCCCCCCTCACGACACGCGTGATAATCATCAGAGGGGGGAAAGAGGAGAGAGAGTTACTTAGCTGCGGGACTCAGCAAACGAGCCAAAGTTTTGAGCATTTCCATACTTGCCTCCTTGGAGGCAAATAGGCCAGTCACTGGGGGCGTATTTGGATCAGCGACGTGAAGTCGCACAACATGGCCTAAGTCAACAGGCCCATGATCCGCCCACTCGATCAGGCTGGGTAGCATCAAGGTTCCCTCCGTCAAATCGACGAACCGTTCCAGCAAACCACGTTCATGGAGGTCAGACCGGAAGTTATCAAGAAACAGTTGCTGCTGTTCTTCATCTGGAAACTCCAAGTAACTGAGCCTTCGATGGTCAATACTATAGAGCCCGACGCTATACGGAGATTGACTGTCAAAACTCAAAGGCCTGAACCTACGCACATATGCGATGAGGCAGAGGTCGATTATCTTCTCGCCGATCATCGCCATGTGGCGAGTATCTGAACTTTGGGATGTTATTTTAGCCGATTTAAGACGGCTGGAGTTTTTTGTGCTTGGGGACATTTGAGGCCCTCCTGTGTGTGCACAATTTACATACAACACCACGACTGAGCGCAGTGTTACCAAAAAAACTTGGTGTTCGATGTAAGCTGTGACACGGAGAACCCTGATTGCGAAGAGTACGCAAGAAAAGAGGATTACTGCTGTGTTGTAGCGCCTCTACGCGGTTACGGGGCTCAAGGTAAGTGATGACGGCTGGGTCGTCAAGCCACACATCAAAAAATTTATGAGCTAGCCATGCGCAAAAAACATGTTCTGAGCAGTTTCATAGGGGCTGAACCCCGCGCGGGCAGCCAAGGGGTAGCAACTGAATATGGGATGGGGCAGATCCACCGCCCCATCCCCACCATGAGCAACTGATGAGTATCTCTTCATTCGCGAGGAGCATGTTCAACCAGTACACCCTGATAGCAAACGCCGGATGCAGACAGCGGCACCCAAGGATGCTCATATACCCGTCAATCCTGAATGCAATTATCCAGATAACAGCATTGGTATCAGTGTTACCGCCATGACTGCTCACGACTGATACCAATAAGCCAGATAGGGTCAACTGCCTCATGGAAGGGGTGGGTGATCGCGTCGATGTAGCGTGTGATCCGCTCACCCACCCCCACTGAACTCCTACCCCCTTTATAATCTATTGATTGAATTTGAATTTTCTCACCGTCTCTTGCGCACATCCCTGAATCTGCTCCATTAGTTTGGCCTTGAGTGGTACCCCGGTCTCACCACCTCAATAACGGCAACGACTCGCATGATGGTGATAACAAGGTCGCTCCCCCTCGCTGAAAAAAATTGAGTAATGACACCAAATGTTCATAGCTCTGCCGCTCCCCTCGTAGAGAGGGCAAAACGGCCCAATTTGCTCCGATCGGAGCCATAAATTGCTCTGAAATGGCGCGAAAATGGTGCAACGCGCAGGTGCGCATTTCGGGAGTTCATGCGGGTCATGGGTTGACTGGATGGTGTTATATGACCGTGGGGGGTGTGAGAGAGCCCCACCCTCTCACACCAGGGCCTTGGCCCACCTGATGCTAACTCTGAGTACCTATTGCAACTGGGCTATCGCAATATTCCCTCTTCCAGCCTTCTCTATCAGCGTTGCCTGCTGGTTCCCACAATTGCCAAAAACTCACTTGGTTTCCTATCTTACAGCCTGACTTGGCTCTGTCTGGCCTTGCCTTCCTGCCTAGCTGAGACCCGTACCCTCCGGGCACCAATGTTACTAATATGTTTATCTTTTTTTGGCTTTACTCGCGGTCCAATCCTTCTTCTCTATTTGGGCATCTGAGCTGTGACAATCTGCTCTGGCCTCTTACTCCTGCTGTCATCCCGCGCACATGCCCCTGTTTATTCCCCCTCACTGCTGCCCTGACGCCGGAAAAAAGTAAGGCGGGATTGCTCCCGCCTGATCTTCTTACTGAGCGACATACAGCTCGACGCTGCACCTTGTATCTCTTGGCTCTCCCAGCTCCTTCTGGCAGGTCTTGCCCCTGCCCTTATCATCGAGCTCGAAAATCCGCTTGGCCTCGACTCGATAGACCCCGTACTGCGTCTTGAGCGGGTTAGTGAATGGCCCCTCAAAATCAATGCTGCATTCCGAGCCGCAACTCTCCACAACGGTATGCCCGTTGCTCTGGATCGTGATGAACTCAGCTGTACCGCTACCGCCCGAAAAGTTGAAACGCCGCTTGCCCACAAATGGTAGATCAGTGCGGGTTTGGTTTTTCCCCTTCACCTCTTTGGTGTGCTGGCTCCGTGCTGCCTCACACATCTTGCTCAACAGGGCATCTATCATGACATCCGGTTGTGGCTGGCCGTTTATCTCCAGCGCTTCAACGCTGAACTCCTCACCTTGAACCCACATCTGGAGCAGGCCACGGACAGGCCTATCTCCATATGTGAATGTGCCACTCACGTTGACCAGCTTGCGGCCATCAGCAGCTTTGCCTGCCGACCACTCGGGATCCTTAAAGAAGCTATCGGCCTGCTGCTCCAAGGTCACGCCTGGACAGCTTTCCAGTTCTCCCCCTTTCACGGTCAGTTCGTCCCATTTACTGAGCAATCCGGCTTGAGCCGCTGGTGCCATCAGCGGTGAAACACTGGCCGCCAGAACGAGCCTCTTCATCATTACCATACCCATTGAAAGGCCCCCACGGTTTGGTAGTTGTAGCGCTTATCGAACTCTTCTTGGGTCAGACAGAGCACACGGATGAATTCGATCAGAGCCAGCACAGACGATATTCCCGTCATACATGTCGCAAGGTAGATCAGGCCCCAGCCCCAGTTTCCTGCGTAAAACTTATGCAAACCAACTGCGCCACCAAAGAACATCAAGATGGCCATCAAGACCTTCCGCTTGCCCCTATGGTGAACGGTGCCTCCCGTTGGCGCAGATTGAGCGGGAGCTGGAACCGACGCTGGCTCACTGATAGGCCATGCGGCTACATCGATAGGTGTGGGGATTACTTCTGCAATCGCTTTAGCCTTCTTCTTGGCTGTGCCCCATGTGTCGATCGCATCAACGAAGGATCCTGTCAGCGATAGCTCAACAACCCCTTCTTCCGGCGAGCTGAAATGCACGGTCACGCGCAACCCGAATGGATTGATACCGTACTTCCAGGACGCTTCCAGCGCACCCTTGGCTCGGTCAGCAACCTTGATAGTGCCCCCCTCTGCTTGCAGGTGAGCGGCTACGTGCTCGAAGACAACCTCATAGTCGGCATGACTGCTTAGAACGAATCAGATAGCTTGGTAATCGTGGGAGATCCCATGGTTTTGCTCCTTGTTGGTTGAATTACAGATAGTGGTGATTGGCCCCGACAGGTGGTGTCGGGGGTTGAAATAAGTGGCGTGAAAATGTGGCTTACATCCGGCTAAGCAGGGACTTGAGGTCACGCTTGACCAACGCTTGGATCCCCACAGGGCTGATCACCTCAAGATGCGGCAGATACGTTTTGATCACGGGCAGCAGCTGTGCACCATCGAAAACGCGGCTTGCCAGCAAGACGCTGCCGTCCTCCAGCTCTCGGATCAGTGTCTGCTCGGGGAGGATGTTCCTGAGCTTGAACTCGTGGGCGATAGGCGAAGCTGCCTTGAGCACTACCTCGTGAGTGGGGATAGCCTCTTGCTCGATGAGTCGATGTAGAAGGTGCTGCTGTGACTCGCTGATCGCTGCTGGCGTTTCTATCTGCTTGAGGCTGGCAATACTCGACAAAGGCTCTATAAATGGCGCATCTGCCATCACTCCCGCCAAGTACCAGCGCCCCCGCTTATTGACCAGACGATATGGCTCAAGCTCCTGCTCTGCTTGCTCACCTACCCATGACAGCCTGACGTTGAGCTGTTGGCTGATTGCCTTGGCAAGTGGCTTTAGCCATTGGTGGTGGCTGTCGTCTTCATCGAGTTGAAAGCCTGCAAGGACGAATACAGGGGAAGCATTAGGGTTGAGCCATTGCTTGAGCAGAGCGTCGTGATCATCTGGGAACAGTGCTTTGGCCCCAACTTGCTCGCACAGACGAAGGATGGCAGGAGTCGATGCTCTGCCGAAATAGGATGGGTCGAGCCAATAGGTTTGTCCCTCACGCTCCAGTGGCAGATAAGCCAGTCTGACATTCAGGTCTCGCTGGATAGTACGAGCCGATACGTTGAACTCAGTGGCCAATTCTGAGATCACCAACCGCTGCCCGTTGTTGAGCTTGGTCAGGATCACGCCGAGGCGTTGGGCTAGGGTGTCGTGCTCTGCCATCCAAGGGATCATCGTAGTCAAAGGTATCCAAGTGTCGCTGTATTGCCCGACAGGGCGTGTCGACTTGGATTTTCACGACAGGGTGGTATTTGGATAAGCAGAGTTGGCATTGGTAGCCGGAGTTTGGCATTTGGCCCAACCCGCTTGGATGAGGACAACGACGCCAATAATGCGAGCAGGATCCTGCTTTAGATTGATAAACGGGCGGCTCTGCGTGCGCAAGGTTCAGTGACGATTGCTAATAACGGAGGTTCTCCGGCCTCTCTTCCTGTCTGAGACTTAACCGAGGGAGATCACCGTTCGAGGCCAGAGGCTGCCCCAAAATGCGCAAAAATGGGGCACTCGCGCAGACTCCAATTTTCGGAGGCCATGCCCCGCATGAAGTGCTGGGATGGTGTCCTATCCGCATTGGGGAAGAGTAACTATTGCCCCCCTCTTACCCCCTGTGAGATGGTCTTTGTACCATTGCTTATCTGGTCCATGGTGTTTTGGGCTCGATGGCGATGCCCCTGGCTGTGGCTCCTGCTTCTTTTGCTTCAGAAACGGGCTTGGCTATCTCCTCTTGCCTGCCTAGCTAGACCTCGTTCAGCGGCCCTTGTCTGGTTAGTAGCGTGGGTCTCCCTCCGGGCAGTCAGTGTTAGGTTTTTGTTAGGAAATGCTTATGCTTTGGCACCTCAACCACAATGCCAAGTCGGTCTCAATTTGGCGTAACGAGCTGTGCGCAACCGTTGTATTGCTTCAAAAACGAGCAAAGCTGTAATAAAGTGCTATTCATTTGAATCAATGGAGCAGATATGTCTAAGCACGCTGCCAAGATTGGTGATATTGGCACTGACCATGATGGCTTTCCTCCTACGCCCATTATCGAAGGCTCACCAGATGTCTTTATTGATGGCATTCCAGCCGCACGGGTAGGGGATGCGCTGGCCCCTCACGATAAGCCAAACAATCCACCCCATCCGCGTAAAATCGCCGCTGGCTCTTCCACGGTTCTTGTTAATGGTAAGCCCTTGGCGATTACTGGCGGCGCTGTTGATTGTGGTGGTGTGATCATTGGTTCGGGCACTGTGATAGTCGGTGACGAGTTCAAACAAGTTGAGTCCAGCGTTATTGCTCCAGTGATCAAGAAAGCGACTCCCTTCATTTTCGCCAAGTCCAGCTCTGTGCCTTTGACAACTATTGAGGCCGCTGCTGGACCCGAACCGCTAGCCATGTTTGGCAAAGCCGTAGTACTCGCACCAATCCCCACGAATGCCAAACAAGGAGGCACTAAATGACCAGTGCTGTTGCCACAAGTACGGCGAGTGAAGTCGCTCTTGGGAGGATATCTGGTAGCTTGCCCACCGAGTTGGGTGCCTGGGCCTTGCGTACCAGTGGAGCTGCATCAGGAGCATTTCTGATGGCATTTTGGCCATCTGACCTTGGTGATGGCACCCTCTACAGCGATGAGCAGTTGAAAGCGATGAGCCGTGCAGCTACCCGAGTCCGCTTCCGGTTTATCGAAGATGAGCAGGGCCGAATGCAGGTCTATGGGATCCACACTAGCGCCGCATCTGGGATGGATTCAGTGCCAATCGTGCAGGCCCGGCAAGAGGGCAGTGCCATTGTCGCGGCGATCCCAGGTGGGCCTACGCTCACTTGGTACCCTGATAGCAGTGGTGAAGTGCCCGATGCCAGCAGCTACTACCCTGAGCGGGATGGTCTGGAGGTGTCGAATATTCTGGTACGCCCCATCCCGGATGCGCCGGATGCGGAACTTGAGACGTTCCCCGCTACTGGTGATGACCTTGAAGATTGCATCATTACCTTCCCTGCGTCCTTGGGTATTCCTCCACTTTATTTGGTATTTAGTAAGCCGCCGGTTAAGTTGCTGGAAGTGGATCTTTTCCGCAATTTTGAGGGGAGACCCCGAAATGGTACTCATGCTGACCATATGCCTTCACAAGCAGCTATAGAGGCGTACTTAAAAAGCCTTGATTCAGACATGGACCAAGACTTAATTAAGTCATACAAAAAGGACGTTGCATCTATTATTATTCCAGCTTCAGTTCATCAGAAGTATAGTGAGACATATGGCAGACGAAACACTCGCAATGATAGAGCTCAGATCATAAAAGATTCCAGTGATTTACGAAAAGCCGTGGATAATAACTTCGACGCGATAAAACCTTACCTTCGTGATGAGGGATTTAGCGACAGTGAGCTTGAGCAGGCTCGTGAAAAAATGCACAAAATAAATAAGTCTCAGGGGTGGTATTAATGACTGTCGATGTAAAAACTTTAATTAATGGCTTTGGGGAAACATATCAAGAATTATTTGATAGTGGTTTCATTCCATACAAAACAAAGCCAAAGGGTGATTCTGGCAGCTCTGTCATAACTCTTGATATGGCGAAGGAAGGAGTTCTTCTGACGTTTGACAAAGCAGATCAAAAGCTAATAGAAATGACATTGCGATTGATCGATGAACGTAATGATAAATATACATTTCCAAATGAGATGCCAGCTCCTCTGTGGCTTGATATGTCTAAACCGTCTGTACGCGAACGCTTTGGCGAACCTTTACACTCACATCCTCCGCACAAAATAATAAATAGGGTGTTTGGAGGTGTCGATTACTACGAGTTATCTAAAGGTGCAAAATCTGTAATGATGCTCGTGCGGTATAACTCCGAGCTGAAAGCTATGACGGTGACATTCAAGCCTGCGGCCTTAGTAAATTGGAAGCCACTATCACCCTCATTGTTGATTTAACAAACCACAAAATAACAGCCAACGTGAACTGTTGGCTGTTATTATATTTACGCAACCCACCAAACCCACTCAAAAATTGATAAATCTGTCATATTTACCTGTTCCCTTTCTTATTAAACTCGCTAGAGTGCTTAATACACCACACTCCCTATTCAGACATATATATCTACCATCTGTTGATGCCCTACGGGCACAGCCCGTATACCACGGCATACCACTCTCCTCAGCCGCGCATAAACTCCAGCCCCCCAAGAGAGACAGCCAAATCCATCACGCCGGAAAAACTCGCCAGCCCCCGAGGTAAAGGGCTGGCGAGTTAGGCAACGACACCTTCGGGATACTCCCTGCATTTACTTGCTTATCCTGCTCGTTGCAAGGCGATCGACTCCGCTTTGACTGAGCTGGGAGCGATTAACGCTTGCTCCACGCAGTTCGCCACCTGTGCGCTGGTATGGCGCAATCTGCTGGCGTGTAGGTGGGCATATCGCTGACTGGATTGGCTGCTTGAATGCCCCAGCTGTGCCTGTACGTCATACAAGGTGCCACCGCTGGACACGATCAACGCAGCCACCGAATGACGACAGGTATGAATACATACTTGCCCTTCGATTTGTGCTCGTTTCAGCATCCGGTTAAATGGCTTGGTGACGTTGTTCAACGGCTGCCCCGGCTTCTGTCCTGGGAACAGGTAGGGGTTTCCCGCTATCACCGGCGTATCCTGTAAAACCTGCATCGCCATATGATTCATATGCAGGATCCGGCTCTTGCCGTTCTTGGTGTGCGGGATAAACAGCGTCTGATGCACCTTATCGATATGTTCCCACTTGGCGAGCCTCAACTCATCTTTGCGCAGCCCCGTCAGCAAAAGCAGTTTGACGTACTGCCCTGCATAGCGGTTCTCGTCAGCATCTGCCGCCATGAACAAACGCCGGATCTCAGCCTTATCGAGGAATCGGGTTCGCTGGTTGTTCTCGGGGAGTGTCTTCAGGTAGACCAATGGATGTTGATCCAGATACCCCATCCGTACACTCCATGTCAGGATAGCCTTGAGCAAGGTGGTGATCCGGTTGTTGGTCGCTGGCTTGCACTGGCTCATCAGGCTGGTTTGCAATGCTTGCCCTTGCTCCAGATTGATTTCCGATAACAACCGAGAGCCAAGCGCCGGTTGCAGGTGATCCCGGAACCGCTGCTCGTCGTTCTGCCAAGAACGCTTATGATGCTTGGCATAAGGCAGGTAGTGCAGTTGGAACAGCTCATGTAACGTGAGTTCTTGCCGTTTATCCTCCTTCAATTGCTTGGGGTCGATGCCTTGTGACAGCAGTCGTTTATAGTCTGTGGCAATCTCTCTGGCCGTGTTCAGGTCTACGTCTGGAAAGCGCCCTATGGCAATAGCCCGCTTGCGACCATGCCACAGATACCGCATCAGGAACTTCTTGTTGCCCTCCCCTTTTCCCACCAAGCATTTGAGTCCCGAGATCTGGGTGTCGCTGTATTCGGCCTCCGTGGATTTTGCATTTGCGGGGTTGGGTGGCAGCGCTTCAATCGCTTTTTGGGTAAAGCGGAAACGAGATGGGAGAACTGACATAGTGGAACTCCTGTTAACTGGTGTGAACGGGGGCCAGGCATTGCCCCAAGAAAAAACAGCACAGGGAGGTCGGATCCCTGTGCCGGTCTGGTTGTACTGATTTATCTGTTGGTGGTGATGTTGACCGCTGATGGTTTCCCAACTCGCGGCCAACGGCTTTCCGGTCGATATCTGGTCTGGGCGTCAGTCTGGCGTCACTGTCAGGGTGAATACGTCCATCTGCACGTAGCAGCAAAAGTTAAGCTGCCAGAGCTCAAACCACTCATGCACCTCTGGCAGTGACATTTTCCCCATCATCGAATGGGTGTACTCTTCGATGCTGAAATCAAAATCCAACTCTTTGGCCAACTCAGTGCACCAGCCTTGGCCCACATAGGCAAAGTCAGTGACGTAGCGCAGATGCCAGCCGTCATCCCAGCGTTCAAGACGGATCTCGACAGGGTGATAGCCTCCGGTTGTTGCGCTGTAGTCAGGATCTCGATAGTTGAGGGTCAGTGCTGCTGGTGTTGTGCCATCCGGGATCTCATCAGGGAAATCCTCGAACGCTGAGCTGATGGCCTGCTCCAGTAGCGTTTTCAGGTCGTGACTTATCCTCACAGGCAAGCCCGTGATAACGAGGGTCGGTTTCATATTGGATTCTCTTTAACTGAAAGGTGGGGATTCGAGTGATGGAATAGATCGGGCTGACGATGTGGGTTAGTTGGTGGTGCTGACCTCTGGCAGCTTGGCCTTGAGGCTGTCAAACCACTCGGTATGTTTGCCCGTGATCAGATGGCCGAACCGTACTTCCGGTGCTGCCTTGGTCAATTCCAGATGGCGCAGCACGGCAGCCAGGAACCCCGCGTTATTGCTACTGCCTTTGAAGTGCCAGATCACCTTGAACAGGCCGGAAGTAAATGCCTTGTCCGGCTGTTGCTCGCTAAGTAGGTCGATGACTTGCGCCAAGCCGAACCACTCTTTGGAACACAGGCCCCCGCCGCTGCTGCCGGTCAGACGGATCAGCAGCTCAGCCTGCTCGGGCTCATGGCCAATCTCATAACCCACTGTGGTAGTTGAGCCTGGCGAGAGCAAGGTAGCGACACCACTGGTCAAGATAACCTTGGCAGGCAGCGCGGGTTTATCGCTGGCCTTGTTCTCGGGCTGGATATTGGTCTGCTGGCTGGCGGCTTGCTTGTTGGTCTTGCTGTTCATATTGGGATCCTCGGGTAAATCAGATAATGGATTTCAGGTAGATGGTGGTGCCCAAGTCGGGCTGTGCCTGTTCAGGTTTGGGAAGGAAGGCAAGATGCTGGAATACCGGGAGTGGCGCCGACAGGGCATCGAACGGAGTGCCGTAGCCAGTGAAGCGATAGGGCTCCCATGCTTCCACTTCTGGGAGAGGCAGCCAGAACACGGCATCTTCGGCACAGTCGATCAGCTTGATAGTGCCCGCAGCTAACCGCCAGTAGTCAGCGTAGTAACCATTGTCGTCATCCCTGACTGACTCGCCGGTATGGGATGCTATCGAAATCAATACTTCAGGCGCTTCGCTGTGCAGGGACTTGGCCTTAAGCACGGTCGCCTCTTTGACCACGACCAGCAGCACAGGCTGATTTTCATCAGGCAGGATCTCAGGAACATACATGCCGCATGTAATGACCTCCTGCATCAGCAAGCTCAACGTCTGCCAGCTGTAGGCATAACCCTTTAGCGTCTCGTGGGAGGCGTATTTCCCTTCTTGAATGAACTCATCCATGGCTAACCTCCCTCAGTCCGCTGGCCCAGTGATGTAGCCGATAGTGCCGCCGATGATGGTGCCTGCGACGGCTCCTGGGATACCGCCTCTGGCACCGACGCCAGCTCCGGTGATAGCCCCCTTAATTGCTCCCTTGGTACTGCCCTTTACCGTGAAATCAATACTGCCGTCTCTCATTGGCTTGATGCTGATCGCAGCTACTTGTTTGCGCAAAATTTGATGGATAAACATGTCCTGTCCTTTAAATCGTGGATATGAAAAAGGCCCTGAGCGGTTAGCTCAGGGCCTGATGTTCTGGATGAACATGGTTTTAATATGTGTTTCAAAATGTGATGTAAGCGGTTGCGCATAATATATATTTCACGCACCATACCATGGTTAATCACATATATATCAAGGATGGCGAGGGAGGATATGGATGCTAGATTTAAATGAGCATAAGAAAATTGTAGTTCTGATTGATGCAGATAATGCGCAACACTCGAAAATAAAATTCATTCTCAACGAGATATCAACTCATGGGCATATTATCACAAAGCGAGCCTATGGTGATTGGTCTAGCGAACATCTTAAAAACTGGAAAACTACGCTAAACGAATTGGCGATCCAGCCAATACAGCAGTTCGCGTATACAACTGGGAAAAATTCAACTGATGCATCGCTGATAATTGATGCAATGGACTTGCTATATACAAACCGCTACGATGCATTCGTTATAATATCCTCTGACAGTGATTTCACCAAGCTAGCCTCTCGCTTGAGAGAAGCAGAAATGTATGTTTTTGGTGTTGGAGAAAACAAAACCCCGATAGCCTTTAGAAATTCATGTGACAATTTCATTCTTACTGAGAACCTCGGCGATACGGCTATTTCATCACCATCCAATGATGAGGTCCGAAAATCAGCTGGCGTTATACCCCAAGAAATAATAGATATTTTGTTTTCTGGCTGGCAACAGTTTAAAGATGATGAGCTAATTTCAGGTCTCGTGGAGTTTGAGAAAGATGACAGCGATTGGGCCAACATTGCTGGCGTGGGGAATCTTTTGAAAAGGATAAAACCTGACTATGACTCCAGAACTTATGGGGTGACAAAATTACCAGAGCTAATAGAAAAAACGGGGCTATTTGACCTTGCAAAGTTTAAAGGTAAAGGGCGAGTTAACATCATCGCTTACCGACCAAAGAATCCTAAAAAGCGGACATAAATCGCTTGGAACCGATCGCTATTACTCGTTTGCTCAGGTGTAAAAATACTTACTATATTAATAGGATAAACTTTTATGGGCGATAAATTATTAAGTGAAGCTATTGGGAAGAATGTAATAGAGTATCTATTAGCATTTCAACCTGAAGACTCCACCGTATCAAATTTCTTTGCTATGAGTGGCGCGGGCTACTTTGAAAACCCAACAAGTGACCTTATGGCCCTATTTATGGGTAAGGATAACCATACCAAACCTTGGTTGTTAACATCCCTTCTCAAGATTCTCGGGCATGATATTGATTACATTGATTTATCATCCGCTGTCGTTTACAGAGAAGCTAGCACAAGCCAAAAATCTCGCTTGGATATATTTATCAAGCATGATGACTTTGTAATCGGTATAGAAAACAAAGTATTTGCTGATACATATAATCCATTCTCTGATTACAATGACTATTTAGACCAACAAATTGACAACAATCAAATTGTTTATCGTTGCATATTAAAGCCCGACTCAAATAAGGCAGCGAGTATCGAAGGTTGGGAAACGATTACCTACTCTAAGTTGGTACAGTCGGCTCTGGAGAACTTTGGCCTAGAGATATTGAAGGATGAGTTTAACAAATGGACTGTGTTCTACCGTGAATTTTTAGAGCACTTGTTATCATTAAGCGGTTTGGTTGAAGAGGTTGTTATGAAGAAAGAAGACATTAAGTTCGTTGAGGATAACTTTCATGCATTAGTGAAGGTTGAGGAGGCTCTCACTCTATTTAAAAAACAAACAATCGATGACGTAACATCTGTTTTAAGAAAAGTGATTTCAGATAGCAACATCAAAATATCAAATAACAACTGGGCCGAAAACTATAAGGCAACACACCTAACCCCGTCTAAATGGGGTGATAGCGGGGTGAGCTTTGTATATTACCCATCGATTGTTGGGAATGGTTTGTCCTATTATATAAACGCTTGGATATGTAAAAGTGATTACCCTTTGACCACTGAATTACATACATCAATAACGCAGGGTAAACGCTATCCAGAACTGGAAGATATGATGAATGCTGATAGTGAAATAAAAATCACAAAAAACACGCTGGAAATCAACTATATCGCTTGTCACATCGATAAAACGAGTGCTTTAGCCTCACTCGAAACTCTCGCGGTATGGATGAGCAAAATCTTACAGAAGTGATTATTGCAGCCCATTTTTCGCGTGCTACAATCCTGCGCCGCTTGATGAACCCGATCAACTGCTTTGTGTTTGGCTTAAACTCAAGCCATCAAGCGGCATCTTAGACTTCTAATTGCCGTACAGACCGGATATCCCCCAGACTCACGCTGAACATATCCGGTCAACTCTGCTTCGGTGACTTTTGGCATCAGGGTTGTCACCCGTTCTCATTCTTGCCCGCCATCCTCTCTGATTGCGTCTCTCCGGTCTTGTCTCCGGTCTTACCATAGCCAATACACTCAGCGGCAAAGACCGGAGCTGACGACCGGAGAAATGACCTGACGACGCACTCGCCTATCTACTCATCTTTGTGACGAAGTGCTCCACGTACATACCTTGACCACCCAGACCAGATATAGACCGGGCCAGGTTATGGAACAGAAACCAGCAACCACAAACGTAGAAGGGGGGCACTATGCCCCCCTTCGGAAATACATGCTCTCGGCTTAACTGAGCTGCATATGAATCTCACATTAATCCAATTATGACTGGGTCAAATCCTTAACTGTCTTGGATGGGCCGTTAGTTTGCACAGAGGCAATGCCGTTCTCGGCTGATGACTCGCTAGCGTACATCTGGCTCACACCAATGATCTGATGGTTCTTGGCCTTCAGGTTAAAGTGCCACTTCCCGTTTACAGCCGGTTTCAGGTCATAATTGGCTCGTTCAGGTGAATTGGTCTGCACTGATGCGATACCGTTCTCCGCTGAAGCACGACTGTTGTACATCTCGCTAGTCAGGATTACCTCACCATTTCCCGCTTTTAGTACAAAGTAATGTTGCTTACTGCTAGAAAGTTTTAACTCATACCAACCCATGAAAATGCCTCCAGTCACCATTTGGAACACTCAGATTAATCTCTTTTCAGCTCTCAATACCGGGGGCAAACTCACATAAACTGAATAAAAAACACACACAACCCAACTTACTCACCACGAGAAATGCAAAGAGGCTCCGAAGAGCCTCTTTTTGTATCCGTATCTGAACCTGACTCAGCCCAGCAGCATATAAAGCTGGTGCGCCGCCACACCGGCGCACAGGCCGCCGATGGTATGGGCGACAATGGCGCGGGAGGTGAGGTGGCGATAGCCGAGGGCATCGAGCATGGCGGTGTGGGTACTCAGGAAGCCACTCCAGCACATCCCCATGGCGGTAAACACTGCAACCTCGTTACCGGTGATCCACCCCTTGGCGATAAAAGGGGGCACCAGCGACATGGCGGCACCGACCGCACCGAGCGAGGTAGCCGGGAAGGCAACCAGCTCCGGCTGCTGGAAGCCAAACAGCAGGTCAAACAGCCAGCTCACCTTGGCGGCCAGCACCGGCAGCAGGGCTACCCCCTGAAACGCTTCGCCGGTATAGCCCTTGTCGCCCGG
Organism: Aeromonas sp. 30P; assembly: GCF_051919805.1. Lineage (NCBI taxonomy): Bacteria > Pseudomonadati > Pseudomonadota > Gammaproteobacteria > Aeromonadales > Aeromonadaceae > Aeromonas > Aeromonas sp. 30P. The sequence goes on from NZ_JBQBEA010000001.1 coordinate 4,275,740, forward strand.
GCCAAAGGTGAGCAGCATCACGAAGGTACTGATGATCAGCACCCCTGGGATCACCGCCATCCCCAGCTCCACACCGGATTTGCCACCATCAAGCAGAGAGTTGAGGATCCGCAGCCAGCCGGGAGCCGCCTCTTTGGTCACTCCCACCTTGGGGCCGTTGCCCACAGGCTGGTCATCGTTCAGCACTTCCCCCACCAAGGGGCGGATCATCCGCTGCATCAGCCGGGTAGAGACCACCGAGCCCACCAGAGCACCCAGCAACCCAATCAGCGCCGCGCTGGCAGTGGATTCACCGCTCGGCAGCTGCAAGGTGGCCATAAAGGTCACCACGATAAGCCCCATGCCGAAGGCGGTGCCGAAGTTGGTGAGCGACACCAGTTGCCACGGAGTGAAGCCCTTGCGAAAGCGGCTGTCCTTGGCGAGGCTGATCACGGCCGGGTTGTCGGAGAAGAAGGTCATCAGCGCCGCCAGGGCGGTGCGACCGGGCAGGCGAAACACCGGCTTCATCAGCGGGGCCAGCAGCACCTCCAGCAGGCGGATCACCCCGAACTCGCTCAAGAGCTGGCTCAGGGCACCGGAGAGCACCGTGATCCCCATGATAAAGAGCACGGTATTGAGCAGCAGCTGGTGGGCGGTATTGAACAGGGTGTTGACCATGGCAGAGAGGCCCATCTGGCTGCCGAGGTAACCGAACAGGCTGCCGAGAATAAGCAGCACCAGCACGGGTTCCATCCAGTTCCGAATGGCGGCAAGTCGCCTCTTTGACTCTATAACTACATGATTTTCCATATCTATCCTGCGGTTCATCTGTGCGTGTATGGTTGTTTTTATGGTTAAAAAATGGCTGCGCCAAATAGAAAAAAGCCCTTGTCTTGCGACAAGGGCTTTTTGAATTGGCTCCTCCTACTGGACTTGAACCAGTGACATACGGATTAACAGTCCGCCGTTCTACCGACTGAACTAAGGAGGAATTGTAATTGGTGCCCAGAGACGGAATCGAACCGCCGACACGGGGATTTTCAATCCCCTGCTCTACCGACTGAGCTATCTGGGCAAATGGTGCCGGCTACCGGAATCGAACTGGTGACCTACTGATTACAAGTCAGTTGCTCTACCTACTGAGCTAAGCCGGCACACTTTAAACCATTGTGCATGAACAAATTTTTTATTTCATGGCACCAAAATTGGTGCCCAGAGACGGAATCGAACCGCCGACACGGGGATTTTCAATCCCCTGCTCTACCGACTGAGCTATCTGGGCGTGGGCGCTATTAAACGGATTTTAAGGCGGATGGTCAACGGGAAATTTCACTTTTTGTCTCGTTCGTCTCTTTTTTGCGCAACATCGTCCATTTCTGCCACTTCTTCGGCACAGGCCGCGCCTTTTCGCCCCCAGACTCTGGGTTCCTCACCCTTGAGCAGGCGGGAGATGTTCTCGTGATGGCGGATCAGGATAAGGCAGGAGAGCAGCGAGACTGGCAGGGTGTATTCGGGTTTGAGCAGGTAGGTAAAGAGCGGCGTCAGCAGCACGGTAATGATGGAGGCCAGCGAGGAGTAGCCGCTCACCAGCAACACCAGCAGCCAGGAGCCAATCACGGCGCCCCCCATGGTAAAGCCGATGGGCATCATGGTACCGAGCGCCGTCGCCACCCCTTTGCCACCGCGAAAATGAAAGAAGATGGGGTACATATGGCCGAGGCAGGCGGCGACCCCGATAAAGCCGAGGTAGACGGGTTTGATCTGCAGATACCAGGCAAGATAGACGGGCACAGTACCCTTGAGCACATCGAGCAACAACACCACCAGCGCCGCCATCCTGCCACCGAGGCGCAGCACATTGGTTGCCCCCGGATTGTGGGAGCCATGATCCCGCGGGTCGGGCAGACCGGTGCAGCGGGAAACCAGCACAGCACTGGATAGTGAACCACCCAGGTAGGCCAGAATAATCATCAAAATAGTCAGGGCCGTCATCTTGGTCGTTTTTACCACGATATGAATGGGGTATGATGCGGGCCACATACGCTGGCATGGGCCCATGCCCACCCAGAGCGCCTCGGCAAGCATGTTGCCCGGCCAGCATCCCTGCGCTGTCATCACAGCCCCTCAAGAGTAAAGAAGAAGTACAGTCATGGACAAGGTGTTTATTCGCGGACTCGAAGTTTTGACCACCATCGGTGTATATGAGTGGGAGAAGGGCATTCGCCAAAAGCTCCGTTTTGACCTCGAGATGGGGTTCGACAACCGCCCCGCGGCAGCAACCGACGACATCAATCTGGCACTGGATTATGCCGACCTCTCCAACAAGATTTGCGAGCATGTCACCGGCAAAGTCGTCGAACTGGTCGAGACCATGGCCGAGCAGGTTGCCATGCTGGTTCTGACCGACGAGCGGGTACAGTGGGTCAAGGTGACCCTCACCAAGCCGAGCGCCGTGCCCAATGCCGCCGGGGTCGGCGTCGAGATCCTGCGCCATCGCACGCCGGCCGCGAGCAGCAACTGATGACCACCATCTATATCAGCCTCGGCTCCAACATCGAGCGGGATCGCCATATCCGTGCCGGGCTCGATGCCCTGCACGCCGAATTTGGCGAGCTGCGGGTCTCCCGGGTATTCGAGAGCGAGGCAGTCGGCTTCAACGGCCGCCCCTTCTACAACCTGGTAGCGGCTGCCGAGACCGATCTGCCGCTGACCACCGTCTGCCAGCGACTGCGGGCCATGGAGTTCGCCCACGGCCGCGAGCCGGATGCCAAGAAGTTCGCCCCTCGCACTCTGGATCTCGACCTGCTGCTCTACGGCAAGCTGGTCTGCGAGACGCCACTGGTGCTGCCGCGCGGTGAAGTGCTCACCAACGCCTTCGTGCTCTGGCCGCTGGCCGAACTGGCCCCCAAACTGCGCCACCCCGTCGATGGCCGCACCATGGGCGAGCTGTGGCAAGCCTATGACAAGGCCTCCCAGCAGCTGTGCCCCATTCCCTTTCACTGGGAAGCGTGCGAATTGCAGCATCACTGATCAACAAGGGCGCCTCACGGCGCCCTTGTTGTTTGCACAGACAGGGTTGCTTATCACGGATAAGAAAGTGTCATTGGGCCTGACCCTGCGAGGCTGGCAGGATAGCGCCCACTACAGGAGAACCCCATGCCACTCGATACTATTCACCATTTCAACTGCCAACTGCTGGCAGAACTGCCCCACCAGCGCTATGAGCATGAACCCATCCTCGACTACGCCACCGATGAAAAGGTCAAGGCCCGCCTCGGCTGGCAGGCGGAATTCAGCAAGACCCTGTTTCTCAAGTTCAAGGATGGCCGCTTCGCCCTGCTGCTGACCCACAGGGACGGACGGCTCGACAACAAGGCGGTCAAGGCTGCGCTCGGTGCCAAGCCCTCCATCTGCACCGCCGAAGAGATGCAGGCGGAGATTGGCTGCCTGCCGGGGGCGGTCTGCCCCTTCCTGCCCCGCGCCGATATTCCGCTACTGGTGGATCCGCAACTGCTCAACCACACCGCCTTCACCTGGACTCCGGGCCACCCGGAGCAGACCTTTCTGCTGGCGACCGAGCATCTGGCCGAGGTACTGGCGCAGCTCCCCTGCGAGGTCAGCTATCTGCCCGCCCCGACGGCGTAGCCCCATCGCGCGCCAGCTGGGCGAAGATCAGCGCCGCCAGCATGGAGAGCAACCCGACACAGAGGTAGGTAAGGTGGAACCCGGCCAGCCACTGACCCTCGGCCACTAAGGTGCCCGCTGAGGTGCCCGCCGAGAAGAGCCCGAGCAGGCTGGCAGCAATCGCCACCCCCAAACTCATGGAGAGCTGCATCACCACCGAGAGCAGGCCGTTGCCACTGCTGGCCAGGGTCGGGCTGAGATCTTGCAGCGTGAGAGTGTTCATGGCGGAGAACTGCAGCGAGTTGATGGCGCCGAAGATCGCCAGCCAGCCCAGCAAGACCCCGTAGGGAAGCTGGTTGTCGATAAAGTAGAAGCTGGCGATCATCGCCCCCAGCAACAGGGTGTTGCCGATCAGAATGCGGCGATAGCCCACCTTCGGAATAAGCTTGTTCACCAGCGTCTTGGTCAGCATGGCGCCAATCACGGTGGGGATCATGGTCATCCCCGCCTTGCTCGGGGAGAAACCGAGCCCCAGCTGCAGAAACAGCGGGGTGAGGAAAGGCATGGCGCCGCTGCCGAGGCGGGCAAACAGGTTGCCCCAGATGCCGATGGCAAAGGTGGTGGTCTTGAACAGGTTCAGGCTAAAGAGCGGCTGCGGTGCATTGGCGGCATAGAGCCAGTAGCTCGCCATCGCCGCCAAGCCGAAGATCAGCGCAAACAGCGCCCAACCGGTGGAGATGCTGTGCTCCCCCAGCCCCTGCAAGCCCACCGACACCAGCACCATGCCGACGCTGAACATCACAAAGCCCTGCCAGTCGAACCGGGCGGTCTGCTGCCGCAGCTCCGGCATAAAGTGCCAACTGGCGATAAAGCCGAGCAACCCCACCGGCAGGTTGATGAGAAATACCCAGTGCCAGCTCGCCACTTCCACCAGCCAGCCACCAAGCGCCGGCCCCATCAACGGGCCGAGCAGCCCCGGGATGGTGACAAACGACATCACCCGCAGCAGCTCGTGCTTGTCATAGACCCGCAGCACCGCCAACCGTCCTACCGGCATCAGCAGCGCACCGCCAATCCCCTGAAGTACCCGGGCGGCCACCAGCATGGAGAGCGAATTGGAGGCGGCGCAGGCGAGCGAGCCGAGGGTAAAGAGCGAGATGGCAGCCAAATAGATGCGGCGGGTGCCGAATCTGTCAGCCAGCCAGCCGGAGGCCGGGATCAGCAACGCCACCGTCAACATGTAGGCGATGATCACCGACTGCATCTGCAGCGGGCTCTCTCCCAAGGTCTCGGCCATGCTGGGCAGGGCGGTGTTGAGAATGGTGCCATCCAGCGCCTGCATAAAGAAACCGACCGCCGCCAGCAGGGGCAGCCACTTGCGCTGGGCATCTGTCACTGTGTGGCTCATTGCCACCTCCATTATTTTTGCGGGGGAGCGGCGGCGGTCAGGAAGAGATCGACACAACTCAGGGTCCAGGCATCCTGCTCGGCAGCGCTTTGGGTCAACGGCAGACCCAGCTCACGGAGCATCCGCTCCTTGCCCTGCCACATCAGCAACAGCTGCAAGGCGGCCTGTTCGCTGTCTTGATGGCACAGCAGGCCTTGCTGCTTTTGCTGCTCCAGCCAGTTGGACAGCATCTCGGTCACATAGAGCGGGCCCGCCTCGAAAAAAAGGGTGGCCAGCTGGGCATCGTTGCAGCTGATGCAGGTGCGAAAGATATTGATGGCATCATCGCTCAGGATCAACTTGCGAAAGCTGCGACCAAAGGCAATCAGGCTCTCCCGCACATTGTTGCCACGCAACAATACCTCCGGCATCAGCTCACTGCTGACGCACTTGCTGCCCACCGCTTCGGCAAATAGCGACTCCTTGTTGGCAAAATGGCTGTAGACCGTCTGCTTGGAGACGCCCGCTTCACTGGCCACCATGTCCATGCTGACCAGATGCAGACCGTGCTGACAGAAGAGCCGCCCGGCAGCATCGAGGATCGCAGCCCGCTTCTGCTGACTACGGGGTGAAATGTTCATTTTTCCTCCACAATCAAACTGGACAGTCTAGTTTCGAAAAACTAGACTCACCGGTGTGATTTGATGTTATGTCAACCAGAGGATGATGTCATGACACTTTGCTTAATCCTGCTGGCACTGTTACTGAGTGGCTGCAGCCCGGTCACAGAGTCAGAAGAAACACCCGCCCTGACCCGGGTGATCGCCCAGCCGCTGCAAGCCAGCGATCACTACCCGGTGCTGCACCGCTTCAATGGCCGGGTGATCGCCCCTGAGCACAGCCAGATAGGTTTCGAGCTGGCAGGGCGGATCGCCACCCTGCACAAGGGACGCGGAGAGCCGGTCACGGCTGGCGAACTGCTCGCCACACTGGATACCCGGCTGCTGGCAGTGGAAGCCAAAGAGCTGGCCGCCCGGGCTGCCCAGAACGAGGCCGAGCTGACCCTTGCCCGGCAGACGCTCGACCGGCTCACCGCCTTGCGCCAGCAGCAGTTCAGCTCCCGTCAGGCGCTGGATGAACAACAAGGCAAAGTCCGCATGCTGGAGGCAAGCGCCAACCAGCTGGCCGCCGCCCTCGAAGCCAACCGGGTCAAACAGGAGAAATCACAGCTGCGCGCCCCCTTCAACGGGATTGTGGTCAGCCGCGAGCAGGCATTGGGGGCCGTGGTGGCCGCAGGCCAGCCTCTCTTCTCCCTGACCCGCAGCGGCCAGTGGGAGGCCGATATCGGCGTGCCGGTGAAACAGGCCGAGACCCTGAGCGTCGGCCAACACTACCCCCTGCAAAGCGGTGCGCAATCACTGGAGGGGCGCCTGCTTAATCTGGGGGTACAAGTGGACGGGCAGACCCACACCCGCACCGCCCGCTTCCAGCTGACCCGGGGCGGCGAACAGCTGGCAGAGGGGCAACTGATCACCCTGTTGCATCAGACCCGCGAGCCCACCCGTGCTTACGAGGTGCCGCTCACCGCGCTGACCCAGGGATTGCGCGGCAGCTGGACCCTCTATCTGCTCAATGACGAAACGCCACCCCGAGTGGTCAGTCGGGACGTCACCCTGCTGCAGCAAGATGGCGAACGAGCCTGGATAAGTGGTGCCCTGAACGGACAAGAACAGCTGGTGACCGATGGCCTGCATAAACTGGTGCCGGGCCAGCAGGTCACCCTGACAACTCACGTTGAGCATCAAGCAGCGCATCCGGAGCCACAGTCATGATCCGCCCGTTTATCGAGAATGGCCGCCTGCTGCTGTTGACGGTCGCGCTGCTGCTGACGGCCGCCCTTGCGGCATTGCAGACCCTGCCCAGAACCGAAGATCCCCAGCTCACCAGCCGCTTTGCCAGCGTGGTTACCCACTTCCCCGGGGCCAGCGCCGAGCGGGTGGAAGCGCTGGTAAGCGAGCCCATCGAGAACCGGCTGCGGGCCCAGAGCGAGATCAAGCTGATCGAGTCGAGCTCTCGCCCCGGTCTCTCCATCATCAATCTGGAGCTCAAGGATGAGGTCAGCGATGTCGAGCCCGTCTGGTCCAGAGTCCGTGACCGGCTGGCAGATCTTGCCGCCGGACTGCCAGCCGGCGCCAGTGCCCCCAAGCTGGATGACGAGAAGGGCTACCCCTTCACCCGGCTGGTCAATGTGGTCTGGCGCGGGCCGGGCCAGCCGCAGCTGGATCGCCTCGCTCGCTACAGCGCCGAGCTGGAACGCCGGGCTCGCCAGCTGCCGGGCACCGAATACGTCGAGCGGGTCGGGGCACCGCAGGAGGAGATCGAGGTACGGTTCGATCCCCTCGCCCTCAGTGCCAGCGGCATGAGTGGCGAACAGCTTGCCCAGGCGCTGAGCGGTGCCGATGCCAAAGTAGCCGCCGGGGAGTTGCAGGGCAGCCACAATCGCTTTCAGGTGGAGATCCGCGGCGCCCTCGATACCCTGGAGCGGATCCGCCAGATCCCGCTGCGCACCGGCGAGCAGGGCCAGACCCTGCGCCTTGGCGATCTGGCCGAGGTACGGCGTACCCTGCACCAGCCGGAGAGCCAGCTGGCCTTTGCCAATGGTGAACGGGCCGTGGTGGTCGGCCTGCGCATGGCACAGGATCACCGCATCGACCTCTGGTCGGCACGGGTCGATACCATGCTGGCCCAGCTGCAACAGGACTTGCCGGATAATATCGGCCTCGTCACCAGCTTCGATCAGCAGCGTTATACCGATCAGCGGCTCGACACCCTGCTCATCAACATTGTGCAGGGCTTCCTCATCATAGTGGCCGTGCTGCTGGTGACCTTGGGGGTCAAGGCTGCCATTATCGTGGCCCTGTCGCTGCCACTTACCGTGGCGTTCTCATTCGCCTGCATGAACCTGATCAATCTGCCCATTCACCAGATGTCGGTCACCGGTCTGGTGGTGGCGCTCGGGATCATGGTGGACAACGCCATCGTCATGGCGGATCGGGTGCAGTATCAGCGCCGCCACGGCATGGCCATGAGTGCCGCCGCACTGGAAGCCATCGGCCACCTCTGGCTGCCACTGCTGGGTTCCACCCTCACCACCATGCTCGCCTTTATGCCGATCATTCTGATGCCGGGTCCGGCGGGCGAGTTTGTCGGCGGTATCGCCTGGGCGGTGATCTGCTCGCTGCTGGGATCCTACCTCATCGCCCACACCCTGGTGGCTGGCCTCGCCGCCCGCTGGATTGGCAGTGACCAGGGGGGACGCTGGTATCAGGATGGCTTGCACCTGCCCCGGGTGAGTGCCCGTTTCCAGCAGAGCATCGCCATGGCGCTGGCTCACCCCTGGCGAACCCTGCTGCTGGTCAGTCTGCTGCCCCTGCTCGGTTTCTGGGTGGCGGGCCGCCTCACCGAACAGTTCTTTCCCCCTGCCGACCGGGACATGATCCACATCGAGGCCAGCCTATCCCCACAGGCGAGCCTGGCGCGCACCCGCGAGCTGGCACTGGGGATCTCCGCGGAGTTGGCCAGCCTCCCCGAGCTGGTTCGCCAGGATTGGGTGGTGGGCGACAACGCACCCAGCTTCTACTACAACCTGGTGCCCAGAAAACAGGGGCGGGCCGATTACGCCCAGGGGATGATCACTCTGCAGGATGCCGATGCCGCCGAGCGGCTCATTCCACAACTGCAGCAGCGGCTCGATGCAACATTTCCCGAAGCGCAGATCCTGGTGCGCAAGCTGGAACAGGGGCCGCCCTTCAATGCCCCGGTCGAGCTGCGGCTGTTTGGCCCCGATCTTGAACAACTACATCGTTTGGGAGAGGAGCTTCGCAGTCTGCTCGCCAATACCCCGGCCGTGGTGCAGACCCGCGCCACCTTGCAGGCCGGGGCACCCAAACTCTGGTTGCAGGTCGATGAGGAGGCCGCCCGACTGGCAGGCATGAGCCTGACCGATGTTGCCTCCCGGCTGGCGGGTGCACTGGATGGCAGGTTGGGCGGCACTGTGCTGGAAGGCACCGAGTCAATTCCGGTTCGGGTGCGACTGGCCGAGCCCTTGCGTCAGGATCCGGATGCGCTGCTCAATGTGCCGCTGTCGCTCACCGGCACTGGCCAGCAAGGGGTAGCCAATCTCACCTTGCGGGCACTGGCCACTCCCGAGCTGCTGCCAAGCTGGGGGGAGATCAGCCGTCGGGATGGTGAGCGGGTCAATGTGCTGGAGGCCTATCTGGCGGTCGGCGTACTGCCGCAAACCGTGCTGGAGCAGGTCAAAGAGCGGCTGGCCGCCAAGGCGCTGGCGTTGCCGCCGGGCTATCGACTGGAGTTTGGCGGGGAAGCCGCCAAGCGGGATGAATCGGTGGGCAATCTGATGGCTCACGTCAGCCTGGTCGCAGTGCTGCTGGTGGCCGTGCTGGTGCTCAGCTTCAACTCGTTCCGGCTGGCAGGCATCGTCACCCTGGTGGCGATCCAGTCGGCGGGGCTCGGCCTGCTGTGGGTCTGGCTGCTGGGGTACCCCTTCGGGTTTACGGTGATCATCGCCCTGCTGGGACTGATGGGGCTGGCCATCAACGCCGCCATCGTCATTCTGGCCGAGCTGAAGGCAGACCCGCTGGCACAACAGGGCAATCTGCCGCAGATCCGTGACCTGGTGGCCGGTTGCAGCCGCCACATCGTCTCGACCACCATCACCACGGTGGGCGGCTTCATCCCGCTATTGCTGGGGGGCGGCGGCTTCTGGCCCCCCTTTGCCATCGCCATCGCCGGTGGCACAGCGCTGGCGACCCTGCTCTCGTTCTACTTTGTGCCGGTGGCGTTTGTGCTGTTCAACCGTCGCCGTCCTGACCCGATGCAGGAGAGCCGCAACGCGCAAGATCAGTTGTCGGGCTGACCCAGCATGGCTTTGAGCCGCTCTTCCAGAGTGGGCTCGGGGGCCTTGAGGGTCGCCATAAAGAGCTGCTCGATACCGGCCTTGTCCTGACTTTTCACGATAAACACCAGTCGGGACTGGGCCTTGCCCTCCGGCCAGTCGCCCAGCGCCTGCAGCGGATAGAGCTGGCCGTGGACACCGTGGATCACCACCGGCTGGCTCTCCCCTTCCAGCTGCAATATCCCCTTGAGCCGCAACAGAGCATCGCCATACTGCGCCTGCACCGCATCGATGGCGGCCAACAGGCGAGAGGGCTTGAGCGGCTCACCGATACGCAAAGAGAAACTCTCGATGTTGCCGTGCTCGAAATGGGTGGGCGCCGCCGTGCCCACCTTGGCGGCGAACGGCTGCATCTTCGGTTGCATCGGCGAGGCCAGCCCCTGCTTGGGGGATTCGGTGCGCAGCCAGGCCAGCAGCTGGCGCACATCGCGCCCGGCCGCTTCGTTGTAGGCGCCGAGCTTCTCCAGCACCGCTGGCGACAGTTCGCCATTGGTCACCTGCTGGATAGGGGCCGCCGGGTTGAGGGCCGCCAGCTGGGCTTCGACCCTGGCCAGCTGTTCGCTATCAACCAAATCCCCCTTGCTCACCACCAGCAGATCCGCCAGCGCCACCTGCTTTACCGCCTCATACTGGGCTGCCAGCTGCTGCTCGATATGACCAGCATCCACCACGGTGACTGTGCCATCGAAGCGGTAGCGCTGGGCGATAAAGCCCTCTTCGCGCAGGGTAAATAGCACGGGAGCAGGATCCGCCAGACCTGTGGTCTCGATAATCAGCCGCTTGAACGGTTTGATCTTGCGCTGGATCGCCTTCATAAAGAGCCCCTGCAGCGCCTCCACCAGAGAGCCCTGTACCGAGCAGCAGATGCAGCCGGAGTCGAGCAGCATCACCTGCTCGTCTACCTGCTGCACCAGATGGTGATCCAGCCCTACCGAGCCGAACTCGTTGATCAGCACGGCGCACTCGCCGAGCTCCGGCTGCTTGACCCAGTGGTTGAGCAAGGTGGTCTTGCCGCTGCCGAGAAAGCCGGTCAGCAGGGTCACGGGAATACGGGTGTCTTGCATATCGATCATGTCAGATCCTTACCGGTTGGCAAACAGGTCGCTGAGCCAGCGGTTTTCAAAACGGCCATGGGGATCGAGCTCGGCTTTTAACGCTACGAAGTCGTTCCAGCGCGGCAGCAGGGCCGGGAAGTCGTAGAGATCCATCGCCAGATGTTTGCCGAAATGGGGAATGCCGCCGAGCGGTACCAGCAGTTGCTGCAGCTCGCGCATCTGCTCCATGGAGCCGTTGACGAAGGTACCATCCGCCGCCAGATAGACCAGGAACCCGATCCAGCAGACCGGCTGGCCATGGGCGGCGCTGAGCCAAGCCTCGGACGCCCCTGTGCAGCGCAGGATAAAGGGGTAGTGCAGCACACCCGGATTGGCCTGCTGCCACGCTTGCAGAGTCTCCAGCGCCTCGTTCATGCGATGCAGCGGCACCGCCACCTCGCAGTTGATCTGGGGCGCAGGGATCCCCTTGCAGAGAATTTGGTAGACGTTGCCCACCAAATCGGAGGCATCCTTGAAACGGCGCACCGTCTCGAAGTGCTCACCGGCCAACGCCTCATCCTTGGTGTCTTTCGCCATCTTCTGCAGGGTGGCATCTATGGTGGCATTCATGCGGGCGTCGATATCGCCATCCAGCAGCAGCGGCTCGCTGCCACCGGCGCGGTAGCGGGCCACCTCGTCATCGGAGGCGGGATCCACCAACCAGATGTGACTCTCGCCGGTCCAGGCAAACCACCAGCTCTTCACAAAGCCGTGCTCGCGGTTGAGCCGCTCGTTGTGTTCCAGCAGGAAGGAGTAATCGGTGGTGAACTTGGTGCAGCGCATGATGCGGTTGGGCACGGTGCGCAGAGTGACGTCGAGCAGGATGCCGAGCATCCCCATTCCCATCACGAAGGCGCCGAAGCGCGGGTCACTGCGATCGACCCGGATAATATCGCCGCTGGCCAGCATCACCGTCATGGCCTCCACCGCATCGCAGAGGGCAGACTGGTGCAGCCCCTGACCGTGGGTGCCGGTGCTGAGGGCGCCGCCCAAGGTCTGGATACCGATAACGCCGGGGGATGCGGGCAGCATCCGCTCCATGGCGATCAGCTCGGCATAGACGGTATCGAGCGGCGTCCCCGCCTGATAGGTCACGGTATCGGCGGTTTTCGCCAGCTGGCCGCGCAGGTGGTGCAAGTCCACCAGCAGCGCCTGACTGCCCTCGGCATAGACGCTGTGGATGGGTTCAAAAGAGAGGCCGGAGCCGATAAGGCGTAACTTGCGCTCGGGGTGTTCCCGCAGCAGCGCTTGCAGCTCGTCGCGGGTTTTCGGGCGCCACACCTGATCCAGCGCCCCGAGGGGATTGGTTCTCGACCAGTTGAACAGCACCTCCCGATTACCGATCGCCTTGATGCTGTGAAATGCCTGGAACTGAACCGTCATACCGCGCCTCATCTTTTACTGACGTCAAAATGAGCGCCGATTCTACCGAAAAGCGAGCCACAAGGCATGGAAAACAAGCCCCTGCACTCGAGGGGGGATAGGGAGATAGCACTTCCCTACCCTGCCAGACAGGAGCGTGTCCGCCCGTCAGTCACCGATAGATCAGGTGGCGTTCGGGATGCCTCGTACCCCATCTGGCTGCCGGGTCTGTGCCTCTTCCGGCAGCAGCTCCTCGCAGAACTGGCGCAGCGGCATGGGGCGGGCAAACAGATACCCCTGCAGATAGTCGACCCCCTTGGCCCTGAGGTAGTCAGCCTGACGCTCGCTCTCCACCCCTTCCGCCACCAGCGCCAGACCGAGCCGGGTCGCCAGATCGATCACGTTATCCACGATATGCTCCGAGAGCGACTCGGTACCGATGCGGGCGATAAAGGATTTGTCGATCTTGAGGTAATCCACATGAAACTGCTGCAGGTAAGCCAGGCTGGAGTGGCCGGTGCCAAAATCGTCGATGGCGAGTTTGACCCCCATCTCGTCCAGCTGGCGGAACAGGGAGAGGGTCTGGGGATCTGACATCAGCAGCTCCCGCTCGGTCAGTTCCAGCACCAGTACCACCTTGCCGGGAACAAAGTGACCGAGGAAGGCGCGACACTCGGCCAGCAGGGCAAAATCGTGGCAATGGGCGGCGCTGATGTTGAAGCTGATATGAAACCCATCGGGCAACTGCTCCTGAGAGCGGTTCAACCGTGTCGCCACCTGCTTCATGATATGGGTGGTCATGGGGACGATCAGTCCCGACTCCTCCGCTTGCGGAATAAAGAGATCGGGCCGGATCACCCCTTCATTGACATGCTCCCAGCGCATCAGCACCTCGGCGCCCATCATCTTGCCGTCGTGGCTGGCAATCAGCGGCTGCAAGTAGGGAACAAACTCCCTGGCTCGCAGGGCTCGTCGCAACTCATCTGTTGGCGAGCCGGGGCGCCCCAGCACCCACCACACCAACCAGGCCAGCAAAAGCGAGGAAACCGCCAGCCACGACAGCGCCACGTGCCGCGCGGCCCACAGCGACTTCCAGTAGACCGGCATGGCATAACCGGCATGGATGGTGAAAGGATAATGGGATGAGGTGAGGGCCTGGCTGATCCCGCGATGGAGGGTGGGCACCTCGCTCAGATAGCGGCCAGACTCATTGAGCCAGGCCGACCCCACCTGCAGATACAGCGCACTGGATTTTCCGCTCATGGAGAGCATGAAGCTGAGCTGGGTACTGTCGATGGCACTCAAGGCGGCATCCTTGCCCTGTTCGGTGCGCACCACCAGCAGAGGGTGATTTTGCCGCACCCGGTTGCCACTCATCAGCAACAGCTTGCGGCCGGTGTAAATGGAGCCGTCATCGGCATCATTGGCCTCACCAAACAGCGAGGTGCAATTGATGATGCCGTTTCGCACCAGATTGACCGAACGCAGGAAGGGCTCGATGGCGACCTTCTTGCGCAGCACCAGCAGGTTGTCGCGACAGGGAGCATTCACCAGAGGCAGCACGGAGCGGTTGGCCTGCTCCGCATGATCCAGCATCGACTCCATCAGGGTTCTGGCCTTGTGGGCCGAGGCGCTGGATTCCGCTTTCAGCTCCTGCACATAATTGCTGTGGATGAGCCAAGCTCCCACCAGCAGCGGCAGGGTAAAGACCAGCAAGGCACCGCCGAAGCGTAACCCGGTTCGGGAGAGATCGATCCTGAACAGAAACATAAAGAACCACGCCGCAATTCGTCAGGCCTGCCAACGCAAGCACCCAGTGAACAGATATCCACTTTCCCTCGATAACGATGCCTCATCATTACCGCACATAACCGAACAACATAACCCAAAGCGTTTATAAAACGAACCACCAAACAGGTGGTTGGATCTCTCTAGCAAGGATCGTGCAAACAATCTTCAAAAAAGACGGTGAATAACACACAAATAAATAATGCCGCGTAAATACGCGGCATTATTGGCTTCTTATCGCGCAAATCGCGCAAGAACTCCGTTAAACGGCTTGCTGCAGGATCACCGCATCGGCCTTCTTGGTGTAAGAGGCGATCTCGTTGAAGTTGAGGTAGCGGTAAGTATCTGCCGCAGTGGCATCGAGCGCCTTGGCGTACTGCAGGTACTCCGCCACGGTCGGGATCTTGCCGAGGATGGCGGCAACGGCGGCCAGCTCAGCAGAGGCCAGATAGACGTTGGCACCTTTACCCAAACGGTTCGGGAAGTTACGGGTTGAGGTGGAGACCACGGAGGCCCCTTCCGCTACCCGCGCCTGGTTACCCATGCACAGGGAGCAGCCAGGGATCTCGATGCGGGCACCGACGCGACCAAAGATGCCGTAGTAGCCCTCTTCGGTCAGCTGATCCTTGTCCATCTTGGTGGGCGGCGCGATCCACATGCGGGTAGGCAGCTCGCCCTGATACTTCTCGAGCAGTTTGCCGGCGGCACGGAAGTGACCGATGTTGGTCATGCACGAACCGATGAACACCTCGTCGATCTTGTCGCCAGCCACGTCGCTCAGCAGACGGGCATCATCCGGATCGTTCGGCGCACAGAGGATCGGCTCCTTGATGGTGGCCAGATCGATCTCGATGATTTCGGCGTACTCGGCATCCTTGTCCGCTTCCATCAGGGTCGGGTTGGCCAGCCACTCTTCCATCCCCTTGATGCGACGGGTGATGGTACGTACGTCGCCGTAGCCTTCGGAGAGCATCCATTTCAGCATCACGATGTTGGACTTCAGATACTCGATGATCGGCTCTTTATCCAGCTTGATGGTGCAACCGGCAGCGGAACGCTCGGCGCTGGCGTCCGCCAGCTCGAAGGCTTGCTCCACTTTCAGGGTCGGCAGACCTTCGATCTCGAGGATGCGGCCGGAGAAGATGTTCTTCTTGCCCGCTTTCTCGACGGTCAGCAACCCCTTCTGGATGGCGGCGTAGGGGATGGCATGGACCAGATCACGCAGGGTGATGCCCGGTTGCAGCTCGCCCTTGAAGCGCACCAGCACGGACTCCGGCATGTCCAGCGGCATCACGCCAGTGGCGGCGGCGAAGGCCACCAGACCGGAGCCCGCCGGGAAGGAGATGCCGATGGGGAAACGGGTGTGGGAGTCACCACCGGTACCCACGGTATCCGGCAGCAGCATGCGGTTCAGCCAGGAGTGGATGACGCCGTCACCCGGACGCAAGCTCACACCACCGCGGTTCATGATGAAGTCCGGCAGGGTGTGGTGGGTCTGTACGTCGATGGGCTTCGGATAGGCCGCGGTGTGGCAGAAGGACTGCATGGTCAGATCGGCGGAGAAGCCGAGACAGGCCAGATCTTTGAGCTCGTCGCGGGTCATCGGGCCCGTGGTGTCCTGAGAGCCGACCGTGGTCATCTTGGGCTCGCAGTAAGTGCCCGGGCGAATGCCCTTCACGCCGCACGCCTTGCCCACCATCTTCTGGGCCAGGGTGAAGCCTTTACCGGTATCGGCCACCGGCTGCGGGCGACGGAATACGGTGGAGAACGGCAGACCCAGCGCTTCGCGGGCCTTGTCGGTCAGGCCGCGACCGATGATCAGCGGAATACGGCCACCAGCGCGCACTTCGTCGATCAGCACGTCGGTTTTCAGTTCAAACTGCGCCAGCACCTGCTCGGTGCCGTGCTTGCAGATCTTGCCGGCAAACGGGTAGATGTCGATGACGTCACCCATTTCCAGCTTGGAGACGTCCACTTCGATGGGCAGAGCGCCGGCATCTTCCATGGTGTTGAAGAAGATCGGGGCAATCTTGCCACCCAGACAGACACCGCCAGCGCGCTTATTCGGCACGAACGGAATGTCGTCGCCCATAAACCAGAGCACCGAGTTGGTGGCGGATTTACGGGAAGAACCGGTACCGACCACGTCACCCACATAGGCCAGCGGGAAGCCTTTCTCTTTCAGGGCATCGATGGTCTTGATGGGGCCGACGGCGCCATCCTTGTCCGGGGTAATGCCGGGACGGGCGTTTTTCAGCATCGCCAGCGCGTGCAGCGGAATGTCCGGGCGGGACCAGGCGTCCGGTGCCGGAGAGAGGTCGTCGGTGTTGGTTTCGCCGGTCACCTTGAACACGGTGACAGTGATCTTCTCGGCCAGCTCCGGGCGGGAGAGGAACCACTCGGCATCAGCCCAGGACTGCATCACCTGTTTGGCGTGGACATTGCCCGCCTTAGCCTTCTCTTCCACGTCGTGGAAGGAGTCAAACATCAGCAGGGTGTGGGAGAGCCCCTTGGCGGCAAGCGGCGCCAGAGTGGCATGATCCAGCAGGTCGATCAGCGGTTGAATGTTGTAACCACCCTGCATAGTGCCCAGCAGCTCGACAGCTTCGGCGGCAGTCAGGATGGGAGAGTGGGCTTCGCCCTTGGCGACGGCGGTGAGGAAACCGGCTTTGACATAGGCCGCTTCATCAACACCGGGGGGAATACGGGAGGACAACAGCTCTTTCAGAAAGTCTTCTTCGCCAGCGGGCGGGTTCTTGAGCAGCTCAACCAGGGCGGCGACCTGCTCTGCATCCAGAGGTTTGGCAACCACGCCCTCGGCGGCACGTTCTGCGACGTGTTTACGGTATGTTTCAAGCACGACTAATTCCTCTTTGGTCTTTTTTTGGGGTTCGCCCACGCTCGCGGCGATCGTCCTTGCGGGACACCCCGTAGGGTGCTCCCCACTATATAAGTTTTAACGACTAATTAAAATCCAAACCCTGTTTACTTATTCACCACAAAATCGTAACCAATTAAACAGACTGGTATTTTTTGAAAATTAATTGAACGCCATCAACCAGAGTTAACAAATTGGCATCATTTCAGCATTATTCGAACGTACTGCCCAATTGCAGATAGAAGACGTCATTGCCCCCCTCCGCCATGCCGTAGCCGAGGAACACGGGGCCGAGGAAGCTCTCCACCCCGACATAAAGCGAACCGGCGGTGAAGGAGCTCTCCAGACTGATATCCTCACCCTTGTTCCAGACCCCGCCCTGCTCCAGAGATCCACCCAGATAGAGCGGCATCTTGAGGGCACCAAAGTCATTGTCTGCCACCCGATAGATGTAACGCAGGCCACCAAACAGGCTGTAGCGACCGCTCAGCTGGTAGCGCTGGAAACCGGAGAGGCGGAACAGCCCGCCCAGATCCTGAATATGCAGTGGCACCACCTCTTCACTGCCCGAGCCACCCCCTTCGAGGATCAGGTTGAGGCTGTGCCTGTCCCATGACCAGGGCTTGATCATCGAGAGCTGATAATTCCAGCCTTCACTGCGGCCATCTGCCGACTCGAGTCCATCCACACTGACGTGGGAGTGGCCCAGTTTCATGTCCCATTTCATCCCCTGATAGGGGAAATAGAGGCTATCCAGATTGTCGTGTTCAAAGCGGACATAGGGGCCCCACGCCGTGGCATCCATCTCCAGCCCCTTGAAGTTCTTCACATCAATCGTGCCCAGTTGTCCCTCCAGCCCCATCGACAACCGGCTCCAGGGCTGGCGGTTCCAGCCCACCGCCAGATCACCGCTGAAGAAGGAGTATTCGGAGTCGAGATAGCTTATCGAAACCATCTCGGGATCCGGATTGGGGAAAAACAGGCGGCGCAGGGTCTGGTCATAGGCCAGACTCGCCTCACCATAGAAGGTCTGGGAGGGTTCGAGCGGGGTATAGAAGTCGGTCTTGATATGTTTGGCCGTACCCAGCGACGCCTCGGTCAGCCACTCGGCACCCCACTCGTTGACGTTGGTGAGGGTATAGGACATGCCGACGTTGTAGTTGGAGGTGTTCTCGAAGTCATCGGTGAAACCGAACTGGAAGTTGAGGTAGCCCGGCCCCCAGTTCTTCTCGCTGGCATCCACCAGCAGCACGTTCTCACCATCACGCTCCTCCACCTCGTAGGTGATGCGATCAAACGACTCAAGGGCATAGAGGCGGCGAATGCCCGCTTCCAGACTCTCGTTGGTCTGCACCTTGTCAGGCCGCACTTTCAGCATGGCGCGCACCGTCTCGTCGGAGAGGCGCGACTTGTTGATGATCTCCACCTTGTCGATGAAGTAGGCGGGCTGACCGCTACGCTCGGCACGGCGGCTCAGCTTCTGGTTGCGATAGGCGTTGTACTGCGCCTTGGTGAGCGACAGTTTATCGAGTTGCAGCGACACCTTATCAGCCGCCGTCTCACCGATCTTGATCCCCTCCGGCATCCGGGCAAAGTCGGCGATCCCCATATCGCCAAACTCGGGGGCGATCAGTATATCCCTGGGCCCCATCAGCGCCTTCTGCTTGTCGGTGCCCACCTGGGTCATGTAGGTGGTGAGCTGGTCGATCATCGCCAACCCTGACTTGAGGGACTCCCGGGTACGCAGCTTGGCACCGATATCCACCGCGATCACCACATCGGCCCCCATCGCCTTGGCGACATCCACCGGCATGTTGTTGACGCTGCCGCCGTCCGCCAGGATGTGCCCCTCCCACTCCACCGGCTTGAGGGCGCCGGGAATGGACATTGAGGCCTGCATCGCCTTGGCAAGGCTGCCGTGATCCAGCACAAAGGGGGTGACCGTCTCCATGTCGGTCGCCATGGCGCGGTAGGGAATGGGGAGATCATCGAAGCTCTCCTGCACCGGCAGGTTGAGGTGGCCCCCCGCAGCAGGCTGGCCATGGATTGGCCTTGGAAGAAACCGTCCGGCAGCTGGGTGGTGTCGCCATTCACCCCTATGTCGGTGCGCAGTTGGTACTGCTCGTTCTGCTGCTTTTTGCGCAACGACAGCTCGTCGCGGCCAACCTTGTCCTGATACCCCTTGTTCCAGTCGATGGCCAAGGTGGTGCGCTCCACCTCCTCGGCACTGAGCCCCATGGCATACATCCCCGCCACATAAGAGCCCATGCTGGTGCCGACTATGATGTCGACCGGAATCCGTTTCTGCTCCAGCACCTTGAGGATGCCGATATGGGCCGACCCCTTGGCGCCGCCGCCGCTGAGCACCACCGCAATTTTCGGGCGATCCCCCTGTGCCGCCACAGCCAGCAGCGGGCAGGCCGCCAGCATCACCAAAAGCAGACGGGTCCATCCCGCACCTAAGCTGCGCATCATATTTTCCATATTATTCAGAGGGTCAGTCACCAAGGATGGCCTCTACTATAAGGGGCCCGGCAGTTAGCGCAACCGTCAATCCGCATCCCGCCTGTGCTGCATGGCGAAGGGGCACGCCGCCGCCCCTGTGAGCGCAAACGTAATCCGCAAATAAAGGGCTGCAAGCCTCATGGGTAGCGCCGCGCTGCCGCTAATATGAGCGTCGTCAATCTCAACCTTTTGAGCACCTTTATGCTGGCAACCCTCACTCTTAAACAGAAAATACTGGCCACGGTCACCCTGGCCGTGGTCGTCTCCTGCCTGCTGGTAGGCTACTTCAGCCAACGCTCGGCCCAGCAACTGATCGAAAACCGGATGTTCGAGCAGGAGCTCCCCAACCTGACCCAGCGGATCAGCAAGGAGATTGAACAGGATCTCCACGGCATCGCCCAGGCCGCCCGCCAACTGGCCACCGACCGCTTCATCCTCGACTGGGTGGATCGGGGCATGCCCAAAGAGCAGGAGCCGATCCTCATCAACCAGCTCAAGGATGTGGCCAACCAGTATGGTCTGGTGACCGCCTCCTTCGCCGATCGCCAGAGTGCAGCCTACTACAACCAGGATGGCTTTCTGCGCAACCTGACCCCCACGCAAGACGCCTGGTTCTATGACTACACCAAGAGCCAGAAGGAGATGACCCTCAGCATCTTCCGCGAGAGCAACGGCGAGGTGAAGCTGTTCGTCAACTTCCAGCAGCTCAACGGGCGCGGGCTGGCCGGCTTTGCCAAATCCCTCGACACCATGGTGACCATGGTCTCCAACTTCCGGCTGGAAGAGAGCGGCATCGTCTTTATGGTCGATGGCAGCGGCAAGGTGAAGCTGCACCCCGAGGCCAACCGCATCGAGCGTGACACGCTTGGCAACATTGCCAGCGGAGATACCGGCAGCCTGCTGGCCAAACGCCCCTTTGCCGTCATCAACGCCGAAGTCAATGGCGAGCCCATGGTACTGGCCAGCAGCTATATCCCGCTGCTCGACTGGTATCTGGTGGCCCAGGTGCCAGAAGCCGAGATCTATGCCGAGCTGGATCAGACCCGCAACGAGATCCTGATGATCTCGCTGGTGATTGCGCTGGCCATGGGGCTGATGGGGATGCTGCTGGCAGGCTCGGTCAGCCGCCCGCTCAACGAACTGGCCCGCCTGTTCAAGGAGCTGGGCAGCGGCGATGGGGATCTTACCCAGCGCCTGAAAGTGGAAGGACGCGACGAGCTGAGTCAGGTCGCCACCGGCTTCAACAACTTCGTCGCCAAGATCCACGGCTCCATCGAGCAGGTGGCAGAGAACTCCCGCCAGCTCGCGGCCACCGCCAACGAGGTGGCCAACAAGGCGCAGCTGACCCAGCACAACTGTACTGCCCAGCGTGACCGTACTGTGCAGGTGGCCACCGCCATCCACGAAATGGGGGCCACGGTGAGCGAGATCGCCGGTAACTCTTCTCTGGCAGCCGAAGTAGCCAGACAGGCCAACGATCAGGCCGATGCAGGGGCAGTAGTGGTAGCGCAGGCGCGCCACGGCATCGTCGACCTCTCCGGCGAGATTGAGCAGGTGGCAGGGGTTATCGAATCGCTGGCGAGCCAGACCGACTCCATCGGCAGCATCCTCGAAACCATCCGCAGCATCTCGGAGCAGACCAACCTGCTGGCATTGAACGCTGCTATCGAGGCCGCTCGCGCCGGTGAACAGGGTCGCGGTTTCGCCGTGGTGGCAGATGAAGTGCGTAACCTCGCCAACCGCTCCGCCGCCTCGACCGCCGAGATCCAGGGGATGATCAACCGCTTGCAGGAGCAGAGTGCCCGCGCCGTCAGCGCCATGGCGCAGGGGCGCAACCAGAGTCTGGAGGTGGTGAGCCAGGCCGATGAGGCCAACGCCGCCCTCGGCCAGATCACCGCCCACATCACCCAGATCAACGACATGAATATCCAGGTCGCCACCGCCACCGAGGAGCAGTCGAGCGTGGTCGGTGAGATCAACCGCAACGTGGAAGATATCAACCAGCTCACCATGGAGACCGCCGATATAGCCCACCAGCTGACCGAGTCCAGCCGCAGCCTGCAGCAGCTCTCCGGTCAGCTGGACAAGCTGGTTGGCAACTTCCGGCTCTGACCCCGACCTTGGTTGACCTAAGCCATCAACAACAGAGAGCGCCGTGGCGCTCTCTGTTGTTTTGGTGGCGACTAATCCGGCATAGCAGTCAGCCCTTGCCATCCCGTTTGCGTTGATACATCAGCTCATCCGCGCGGGTGAGCAGCTCGGCCAGGGAGACACAGCCGTGCCCGTCATAGCAGACAATCCCGGTGCTGCAGGTCAGCGCATAACCGCAACCACTGTGCTGATTGTGCTCGGCCAACATGGCATTGAAACGCTCATAGGCCAGTTGCGCCTGCACCTCTACCACATTGGGCAGCAGGACGGCGAACTCATCGCCGCCCATGCGGGCAAACACGTCTGCGCCCCGAAAAGCCTGCTTGAGCAGAGTGGCAAAGGCGATCAGGGCCCGATCCCCTTCTGCATGTCCCCACCGATCGTTGATCCCCTTGAAGCCATTGAGATCCAGATAGAGCAGCGCCAGTGGCATCTGCAAGCGGCCGGCCAGCGAGAGGCTCTTCTCCGCCAGCATCACGAACCCGCGCCGATTGGAGATCAGGGTCAACTCATCAATGGTGGCCAGCTGCACCGCTTCAAGCTCCCGCACCACCATCGCCGCCAGATCCTTGAGCAGCCCCACATCCTCATCGCTCAATTCCCGCGGCACCGTATCGATGATGCAGAGTGTCCCCAGTTTGCAGCCGTTGGCGATCCGCAGTGGCTGTCCGGCATAGAAGCGGATGCCGGGCCCGCCTACCACCAGCGGATTGTCGGCAAAGCGGGGATCCTGCGAAGCATCCGGCACGATAAAGGTCTCATTGCCCATGATGGCGTGGCCACAGAACGAAATGTCACGCGCGGTCTCGCGGACCTCCAGTCCGATACAGGATTTGAACCACTGGCGATCTTCATCCACCAGACTCACCAGCGCGATGGGGACATTGAACACCCGTCGGGCCATGCGGGTCAGCCGGTCAAACCGCTCCTCGGCCTCGGAATCCAGCAAAGATAGCCGCCGCAGGGTCTCCAACCGCAATGCCTCATCGGGTGGAATGGGTGCTTCTAGCATCGTGCCTCTCTCGTCAGTGCCAAAACCTATCTTTAGCATATTGGGCTTTGTCGAAGTCGGGGCAGCAAGGAGAAAACAAAAAGCCGCTCATTCGAGCGGCTTTTTAGACAAGCGGGGAAGAAAATTACTTTTTCTTCTTGGCCTTGGCGTTCGGTAGATCGGTGATGGAGCCTTCGAACACTTCGGCAGCCAGACCCACGGACTCGTGCAGAGTCGGGTGAGCGTGGATGGTCAGCGCGATATCTTCGGCGTCAGCACCCATCTCGATGGCCAGACCGATTTCACCCAGCAGTTCACCACCGTTGGTACCCACGATGGCACCACCGATGACGCGGCCGCTCTCCTTGTCGAAGATCAGCTTGGTCATACCGTCGGAGCAGTCGGACGCAATGGCGCGGCCGGAAGCAGCCCACGGGAAGGTGGCGACTTCGAAGTTCAGGCCCTGTTGCTTGGCTTCCTTCTCGGTCAGACCAACCCATGCCATCTCTGGCTCGGTGTAGGCGATGGACGGGATCACTTTCGGGTCGAAGTAGTGCTTCTTGCCTGCGATCACTTCGGCGGCAACGTGACCTTCGTGAACACCTTTGTGCGCCAGCATCGGCTGACCAACGATGTCACCGATGGCGTGGATGTGGGCCACGTTGGTACGCAGCTGCTTGTCCACCTCGATGAAACCGCGCTCGTTGACGGCAACGCCAGCCTTCTCGGCATCCAGCATCTTGCCGTTCGGCACACGGCCTACGGCAACCAGCACGTTGTCGTAGCGAACCGGCTCGGCCGGCGCGTGCTTGCCTTCGTAGGAGACGTACAGGCCGTCTTCACGGGCTTCAACTGCGGTGACCTTGGTCTCCAGCATGATGTTGAACTTCTTGGCAACGCGCTTGGTGTAGATCTTGACGATATCTTTGTCGGCAGCCGGAACCAGCTGGTCGGCAAATTCCACCACGTCGATCTCGGAACCCAGAGAGGAGTAAACGGTACCCATCTCCAGACCGATGATGCCGCCACCGATAACCAGCAGTTTGCCAGGAACGGTTTTCAGCTCCAGCGCATCGGTAGAGTCCCATACGCGGGGATCGTCGTGCGGAATGAACGGCAGCTTCACCGGACGGGAACCGGCCGCGATGATGGCGTTGTCGAAGGTCACGGTGGTCTTGCCATCGGCGCCTTCAACTTCGATGGTGTTCGGGCCGGTGAACTTGCCAAAACCGTTCACAACCTGAACTTTACGCATCTTGGCCATGCCAGCCAGACCGCCGGTCAGCTGGTTGATAACCTTCTCTTTCCACAGACGGATCTTGTCGATGTCGGTCTGCGGGGCACCGAAGACAATGCCGTGCTCGGCCAGCGCCTTGGCTTCTTCAATCACTTTGGCAACGTGCAGCAGCGCCTTGGAGGGGATGCAGCCCACGTTCAGGCAGACGCCACCCAGGGTGGAGTAACGCTCGACGATAATGGTATCCAGACCCAGATCGGCTGCACGGAAAGCAGCGGAATAACCGGCAGGGCCAGCACCCAGTACTACGACCTGGGTTTTGATTTCTTTACTCATCATGACCTCTTTGTCGTTCTTATATCCCCGGACAGCGCAGTCTTATACCGAAACGGGTGGCTGCAGCCGTGAAAAAAACGGGGCAAGTTTACGATCATGTTAATGAAATGAGAAGTAAAAAGGGCAGGCTCTGGGCCCGCCCTCTCACTTACAGGACCAGTCGACGAATGTCGGACAGCACGCCGTTCATGGTGGTGATGAAGCGAGCCCCATCGGCACCATCGATCACGCGGTGGTCGTAGCTCAGAGCCAGCGGCAGCATCAGGCGCGGCACGAACTCTTTGCCGTTCCACTTCGGCTTCATCTCGGACTTGGAAACACCGAGGATGGCCACTTCCGGCGCGTTGACGATCGGGGTAAAGCTGGTACCGCCGATGCCACCCAGGCTAGAGATGGTGAAGCAACCGCCCTGTATGTCGGCAGCGGTCAGCTTGCCGGCACGGGCCTTCTTGGAGATCTCGGCCAGATCGCGAGACAGCTCCATGATGCCCTTCTTGTTAACATCGCGCACCACGGGCACAACCAGACCGTTGGGGGTATCTACCGCCACACCGATGTGGATGTACTTCTTCATGATCAGCTTGCTGCCATCTTCGGACAGGGAGCTGCAGAAGCGCGGGTGAGCTTCCAGCGCCTTGGCGGCGGCTTTCAGGATGAACACCAGCGGGGTGATCTTCACGTCTGCCTTCTGCTTCTCGAGCATCGCATTCTGCTCTTTGCGGAACGCTTCCAGCTCGGTGGTATCGGCTTCGTCGAACTGGGTGACATGAGGGATCATGACCCAGTTACGGTGCAGGTTCGGACCGGAGATCTTCTGGATGCGGGTCAGCTCGACCTCTTCCACATCACCGAACTTGCTGAAGTCTACCTTCGGCCACGGCAGTACGCCCAGACCGTTACCACCGGCTACGCCAGCAGAGGCAGGAGCGGACTCGGCACGCTTGATGGCATCCTTCACGTAGGCTTGCACGTCTTCTTTGACGATGCGGCCCTTGCGACCGGAGGCTTTCACCTTGGCCAGGTTGACACCGAACTCGCGTGCCAGACGGCGTACCGCCGGAGAGGCGTGTACATAAGCATCATTGGCAACAAAATCAGTCGCAGCGGCAGCCGCCTGGGCAACCGGAGCCGGAGCTGCGGCAACAGGGGCAGCGGCGACCGGTGCGGCAGCTTGAGCAACCGGCGCGGCGGCAGGAGCTGCGCCAGCCACTTCGAAGACCATGATCAGGGAACCGGTGGAGACCTTGTCACCCGCCTTCACCTTGATCTCTTTGACCACACCGGCGAACGGCGCAGGCACTTCCATGGAGGCCTTGTCACCTTCCACGGCGATCAGGGACTGGTCGGCTTCAACCTTGTCACCTACGGCAACCATGATCTCGGTGACTTCCACTTCGTCGCCACCGATATCCGGTACGTTGACCTCTTTGGCAGCGGCGGCAACCGGGGCAGCAGCCACGGGCGCGGCAGCTTGAGCCGGAGCAGCAACGGCAGCAGGCGCAGCGCCAGCCACTTCAAATACCATCACCAGAGAACCGGTAGAGACCTTGGCGCCAGCGGCAACCTTGATCTCGACCACGCGACCTGCGAACGGAGCCGGTACTTCCATGGAGGCCTTGTCACCTTCCACGGCAATGATGGACTGGTCAGCTTCTACCATGTCGCCGACGGCAACCATGATTTCAGTCACGTCCACTTCGTCGTCACCGATGTCCGGCACGTGCACATCTTTGCGCACGGCAGCGGCAGGTGCGGCGGCCGGAGCAGCAGCAACCGGTGCAACCACTTCAGCAGGGGCGGGCGGCAGCGCCTTCGGCTTCGAAGATCATGATCTGGGAACCGGTGGCAACCTTGTCGCCCACCTTGATCAGGATCTCTTTAACGATACCGGCAGATGGAGCCGGTACTTCCATGGAGGCCTTGTCGCCTTCTACCGCGATGATGGACTGGTCCAGCTCGACCTTGTCACCCACGGCCACCATGATCTCGGTGACTTCAACCTCATCGGCGCCGATATCCGGCACCATAATCTGTTTGGACATTGTGCTTTATCCTCTTGCGTCGATCCGCGTGGCTGGCTGATGCCGCCACGCACATCTCGCGTTAACCGTTTTAAATCCTGGCAGGGTCGCGCCGTATGACGGCGCGACCCTTGATCCACTTACGCGTACAGCGGGTTGACCTTGTCGGCATCGATGCCGTACTTGGCGATGGCGTCGGCCACAACCTGCTTGTCTACCTCGCCGCGCTTGGCCAGTTCGGTCAGAGCAGCAACCACCACGTAGAACTCGTTCACTTCGAAGTGACGACGCAGGTTGGCACGGCTGTCGGAACGGCCGTAACCGTCGGTACCCAGCACGCGGTAGTTCTCGGTCGGAACAAAGGCGCGAACCTGATCGGCGAAGGACTTCATGTAGTCGGTCGCAGCGATGGTGGCTTCGGAACCCAGTACCTGAGCGATGTAGGGAACACGCGCTTCAGAGGTCGGGTGCAGCATGTTCCAGCGATCCGCGTCCTGACCGTCACGAGCCAGCTCGTTGAAGGAGGTGACGCTGAACACATCGGAACCGATGCCGTACTCGCTGGCCAGGATCTGGGCAGCCTTGCGCACGTGACCCAGGATGGAACCACAACCCAGCAGCTGAACTTTCGCCTTGGCACCGGCGACGGATTCCAGCTTGTAGATACCCTTGCGGATGCCTTCCTCGGCGCCTTCCGGCATGGCCGGCATGGCATAGTTCTCGTTCAGGGTGGTGATGTAGTAGAACACGTTCTCCGGGTTCTCACCGTACATGCGGCGCAGGCCGTCCTGTACGATCACCGCCACTTCATAGGCGTAGGACGGGTCGTAGGAGATGCAGTTCGGGATGGTGTTCGCCAGGATGTGGCTGTGACCATCTTCGTGCTGCAGACCTTCGCCGTTCAGGGTAGTACGACCGGAGGTTGCACCCAGCAGGAAGCCACGGGCTTGCTGGTCACCGGCTGCCCACGCCATGTCGCCGATCCGCTGGAAGCCGAACATGGAGTAGTAGATGTAGAACGGGATCATCGGGCAGTCGTTGGTGCTGTAAGAGGTCGCAGCAGCCAGCCAGGAGGACATGGCGCCCAGCTCGTTGATACCGTCTTGCAGAACCTGACCCTGCTTGTCTTCCTTGTAGTAGGAGACGATGTCGCGGTCTTGCGGGGTGTACTGCTGACCGTGCGGGCTGTAGATACCGATCTGGCGGAACAGACCTTCCATACCGAAGGTACGGGCTTCGTCAGCGAGGATCGGGACGATGCGCTTGCCGATGGACTTGTCTTTCAGCATCACGTTCAGGGAACGCACGAACGCCATGGTGGTGGAGATTTCGCGCGCCTGCTCACCCAGCAGCGGACCGAAGGCATCCAGTGCCGGGATTTCCAGCTTGGTGGTGCTTTCGCGCAGACGGGTCGGCACATAGCCTTTCAGGGCGGTGCGACGGTCGTGCAGGTATTTGTGCTCGGCAGAACCGGCTTCGATCTTCAGGTACGGCAGATCGGCCAGTTGCTCGTCGGCCACCGGCAGGTTGAAGCGGTCACGCAGGTGACGCACGGAGTCCAGCTCCATCTTCTTGACCTGGTGAGCGATGTTCTTGCCTTCGGCCGCTTCACCCATGCCGTAACCCTTGATGGTCTTGGCCAGAATAACGGTCGGATTGCCCTTGGTCTGGGTCGCCTTGTTGAACGCGGCGAACAGTTTGCGAGGATCGTGACCACCGCGGTTCAGAGCGAAGATCTCCTCGTCGGTCATGTCTTTGACCAGCGCGGCAGTTTCCGGATAACGGTTGAAGAAGTGCTCGCGGATGTAGCCACCGTCGCGGGACTTCATGGTCTGGTAGTCACCGTCCACGGTCTCGTTCATCAGCTGGATCAGCTTGCCGGAAGTGTCTTTCTTCAGCAGCTCATCCCACTTGCGACCCCAGATAACCTTGGTGACATCCCAACCGGCGCCAGCGAACAGGCCTTCCAGCTCGTTGATAACCTTGCCGTTACCGACAACCGGACCATCCAGACGCTGCAGGTTGCAGTTGACCACAAACACCAGGTTGTCGAGCTTTTCACGCACGGCAACGGTCAGGGCACCTTTGGCTTCCGGCTCGTCCATCTCGCCGTCACCCAGGAAGGCGTAAACGGTCTGCTCGGAGCAATCCTTGATACCACGGTCGGTCAGGTACTTCAGGAAGCGAGCCTGATAGATGGCGGCGATGGGGCCCAGACCCATGGAGACGGTCGGGAACTGCCAGAAGTCCGGCATCAGTTTCGGGTGCGGATAGGAAGGGATACCCTTACCGTCCACTTCCTGACGGAAGTTGTCCAGCTGCTCTTCGGTCAGACGACCTTCGGCAAAGGCGCGAGCATAGATACCCGGGGAGATGTGACCCTGGAAGTAAACCAGATCGCCACCATCCTTCTCGTTGCGAGCACGGAAGAAGTGGTTGAAGCAGACATCATAGATGGTCGCAGAAGAAGCGAAGGAAGACATGTGACCACCCAGGTCCAGGTCTTTCTTGGACGCGCGCAGCACGATCATCATGGCGTTCCAGCGGATGATGGCGCGAATGCGGCGTTCCATCTCCAAGTCACCCGGGTAGTCCGGCTCGTCGCTGGACGGGATGGTGTTGATGTAATCGCGATTTGCCTTGGCAGCCACGTCCACACCGCTTACGCGGGCTTTCTCGGCCAACTGTTCAAGGATGAACTGAGCGCGTTGCGGACCCTCTTCACGCAGCAGGGATTCCAGAGAGGCAAGCCACTCCAGCGTTTCTATCGGGTCCACATCGTTCTTCAGGATATCAGACATGGCTGGTTCCTATGTTGTTGTGATTGCACGGCATTGCACGGCGAAGGGCGCAAGCATTCGACAATAAAGCCTTGTGGGATTAGTTTTCCTGCTGACGGATCCGACGCATGGATCGCTGGATCCGGCTGTCTTCCCTCTGCATATCCAACAAGGTGTCCTCGATAAAGGCCAGATGCTCATGACAAGCTGTTCTGGCCCGCTCCGGAGCCCCCGAAAGAATAGCCTCGATCAGATTCGCGCGATGGCGACGTATCTTGGCTACCACTCCCGGGCGGCGATTCAAAATCTCGTTATTCTGCAGAATGTTCTGTTCGAGCATCGGGCTCATGGCCCGCAGCAGGTGCAGCAGCACCACGTTGTGGGACGCCTCGGCCACCGCCAGATAGAACTGGGTCACGGCTGCCGATTCGGCCACCAGCGAGCCCAGCTGGCCCGCCTCTTCGATGGTGGTTTGCACCTGACGAATACGCTCGAAATCAGACCCGGTTCCCCGCAAGGCCGCGTAGTAGGCACAGATGCCTTCCAGCGCGTGGCGAAACTCCAGCAGGTCATACTGGGCTTCCGGGTGGGTACTGAGCAGTTCGAACAGAGGATCGGCGATCCCCTTGCTCAGGGCATTCTGCACATAAGTGCCGCCGCCCTGACGGCGATAAAGCAATCCGCGCGCTTCCAGTCGCTGGATGGCTTCGCGCAAGGAGGGGCGCGATACCTGAAACTGGATGGCGAGTTCCCGCTCGGGAGGCAATTTCTGCCCCGGCTGCAGGCTGCCTTCCAGAATCATCTGTTCCAGCTCGGCGACAATGGAGTCGGCCAACTTGGGTTGCGTAATCTTGCGATAGGGCATGAGGCTACTTTGTTAAATTGGTATTACCAATTTTATGGATGGGGCGAAAATTAGCAGAGGCCTTTTGAAAAGTCCACTCAAAAGATGATCTGAGTCAAGAATCAACCCCACCACTTAAGGGGTAAAGCAGGGGAAACATGATTTAGCTCATAGAAAATGGTCTGACCAATATTCTTGACCACGCTCACAAATAACATTTGCGCAACCAGAGACAAAAATGGCCTGCCAGATAGGCAAGCCATTGATTTTAAAATCCAAACTAAATTTGAATATTTACTTTAGCTGTTTAGTAATTGCCGGTAGTAATCCCACTGGAAACTGGCTCCGGGATCCGTCTTGCGCCCTGGTGCGATATCGCAATGGCCAACAATTTTTTCGTGGGTGATGGCCGGATAGCGCTCCGAGATAGCTCGGGTGAGCACTGCCAATGCCCGGTATTGAGCCTCGGTGTAGGGGATTTCGTCAGTCCCTTCCAGTTCGATGCCGATGGAGAAGTCATTGCACGCCTCCCTCCCCTGCCAGCTCGATACTCCCGCATGCCAGGCGCGCTCGCCGAACGGCACATACTGCACCAGCTCGCCATCACGGCGGATCAGGCAATGAGCCGAGACCCGCAGCTGATGGATACCGGCAAAATAGGGGTGAGCCTCCGGGTCAAGTCGTCCCATAAAGAGATCGTCGATAAAGGGACCGCCAAACTCCCCAGGCGGCAGGCTGATGCCATGCACCACCAGCAGGGAGATATCATCCGGCGCGGCCCGTTCGTTGTGATGGGGAGAAGGCACCCGGCGCGCCTGCTGGCACCAGCCAGCGGCATCGATAGAGAAACAAGGTTGCGAAGCGAGTTGAGTCATCGGCTACTCGAGTTGGCTGATAAATGGCGAAAAAACGAAGATACGCGATAGGCAACCCGGCACCAACTCACTGAATCAACGGGAAATGGTATGTTAGGCTGAGTCATCTTCCGCTCGATATGGATGGGGTATGCAGCACACGGCACGCTGGATGTGGTTACTGGCCTGGCTCTCTTTGATGGGCCTGCTGACCCTCTATTTTCACTCCCGCAACCAACCAAGCGTCACCGCCAGCGGCGAGCTGTTGCTGCGAGCCGACCAGAGCGGCCACTATCGTCTGGAGGGTGCCATCAACGGCCAGCCGGTGCAACTGCTGCTCGATACCGGCGCCACCCGTATCACCATCCCGCAGCAGGTTGCCGAGCGGCTCGGCCTGATCGCTCATGGCAGCAGCCAGGTCAATACCGCCGCGGGGCAGATCCGGGTCGGCAACGGCACCATCGAAACGCTGGCGATGGGGCCATTGACCTTGTACGATCTGGCCATCTTTATCAATCCGGCGGCAGACGGTGACGAAGTGCTGGTTGGCATGAACGCCCTCGGTCGGCTGGAGCTGGTTCAAAAAGAGCGGCAACTGCTGCTCAGACCCTTGCAGGAATAAGGCATGTTTCAACAGGATGTCAGCCGCGCCGTGCGCGCCGCACTACTCGAAGATCTGGGCGATGCCCTCACCACGCTAGACCAACCGGACACCAGCGCCGATATCACCGCACAGCTGATCCCGGCCGATCGGATGGCCAGCGCCCGGGTCATCACCCGTGAGGCCGGAGTGTTCTGCGGCCAGCCCTGGGTGGATGAAGTCTTCCTGCAACTGAAGGCCCAGCTCGGTGGCGAAGTGAAGGTGGAGTGGCTGGTGCAGGATGGCGAAGTGCTCTCCCCCAATCAGGAGCTGTTCCGCCTCCATGGCCCTGCCCGCCTGCTGCTGACCGGCGAGCGCAATGCCCTGAACTTTGTCCAGACCCTCTCCGGCGTCGCCACCCTCACTGCTCGCTATGTGGCTGAACTGGAAGGCACCGACTGCCGCTTGCTCGACACCCGCAAGACCATCCCCGGGCTGCGCACTGCCCAGAAGTACGCGGTTACCTGCGGCGGCGGCAAGAATCACCGCATCGGCCTCTACGACGCTTACCTCATCAAGGAGAACCATATCCTCGCCTGCGGCGGCATTGCCGAGGCGATTAATGAGGCTCGTCATCTCAATCCGGGCAAACCGGTGGAGGTGGAAGTGGAATCACTGGCAGAGCTGGAACAGGCGCTGGCGGCCAACGCCGATATCGTGATGCTCGACAACTTCGATGTTGCCATGATGCGGGAAGCGGTCGCCATCAATCAGGGCCGCGCCAAGCTGGAAGTCTCCGGCAATGTGACGCTGGATACCCTGGCCGAGTTTGCCGCCACCGGTGTCGATTTTATCTCGGTCGGGGCGCTCACCAAGCATGTACGGGCGCTCGATCTCTCCATGCGCTTTATCCAGCAGTGAGATTCACCCCGCTGGCCTGAGCAATTACTCGACCTAACCGGACAAACAACTTGCAAAAGGCGCCACGGGCGCCTTTTCTTTATGCAGGATCCCTCAGCAAAGGAGTGTAATGACGGACCCGCTTTCACCCGTAACAAAGAGTCATAAGAAGCCACTTATTTTATGACTCGCATCAAGTTTTTGGTAAATGACATGAAAGTGGTTAACAAAGGCAGCAATCTCTGTTGCCACCCCTGACAGCTCGGATAAGATACTGACGTTCGGACGATTTTCTACCGACACTTCCCAGGAACCAAGGATAAAAGGATATTTTCAATGAAGAGCGAAATGAAGAAACAATCGGGTTTTACCCTTATTGAACTGATGATCGTGGTCGCGATCGTCGCCATTCTGGCCGCGGTGGCGCTGCCGGCTTATCAAAACTACACAAATAAGGCTCGTTTCACGCAGGCAGTGTCCGCTGCTGGTGGGCTCAAGACTGAAGCCGAAGTCTGTTTCCAAACCACTGGCGCATTTGGATGCCCAGCCTTACTTGCCAGCGCAGCAGCACCCACAGGCGTTAGTCTAACAATCACAGGGGCATCAAGCACAGCAACAAGCCTAACTATCACCAGCACAATGACAAATCCATCTGGAGCATATCAGCTGGCCGCTAGTTCTGCGAATGGAGCCGTGACATGGACTGCAACCTGCTCCCCAACCACTCTCTGTAATTAATGACCTCGAGCCCCAATAGCGGCCTGGCGTTGAGCCTGGCCGCCTCTTCACTGATCAGTGAAGAGGACTCCCAGCGCTATCTGAGCCAGGCCAAGGCCCAGCGCAAACCCTTTGTGACATTTCTGATAGAGAACGAGATCCTCGACAGCAAGGCGCTCGCTGACTTTTGCGAGCTGGAGTATGGGGTACCTCTGCTGGATCTTGCCGCCTTCGATTTGGCCGAGATCCCGCAGAAGTACCTCAATCAGAAGCTGATTGAGAAACACCACGTCCTGCCCATCTACACCCAGGGCCACACCCTCTATATCGCCATGTCGGATCCGACCAATGTCTCGGCGTTGGAGGACTTTGGCTTCAGCTTCGGCCTTCATACCGAAGCGCTGCTGGTGGAGGAGAACAAGCTCACCGCCGCCATCGGCAAGCTGCTGGAGAGCGAAAATGACGCCCTCGGCATGGAGGATATCGATGAATCCGAAATTTCGGATCTCGAGGTTTCCGACGATAACAGCCGCCTCGACGAAAGCGTTAATACCGCCGATGACGATGCTCCCATCGTCAAGTACATCAACAAGATCCTGATGGATGCCATCAAGCGCGGCGCCTCAGACCTGCACTTCGAGCCTTATGAGTTCAAGTATCGGGTGCGCTTTCGTATCGATGGCATTCTGCATGAAATCGCCACACCGCCGGTCAACCTCTCCAACCGCTTCTCCGCCCGCCTCAAGGTCATGGCACGTCTCGATATTGCCGAGCGGCGGCTGCCACAGGATGGCCGCATCAAGTTGAAGTTGTCGCGCAACAAGTCGATGGATATGCGGGTTAATACCCTGCCCACCATGTGGGGGGAGAAGATCGTTATCCGTCTGCTCGACTCCTCGGCGGCACGCCTCAATATCGAGCAACTCGGCTTTGATGACCGACAGAAGGCGCAGTACCTGCGCGCCCTCTCCAAACCACAGGGGATGATCCTGGTGACCGGCCCCACCGGCTCGGGCAAAACAGTCTCGCTCTATACCGGCCTCAATATTCTCAACACCACCGAGGTAAACATCTCCACCGCTGAAGATCCGGTGGAGATCAACCTGCCCGGCGTCAATCAGGTGCAGGTCAATCCCAAGGCGGGGCTCACCTTTGCCAGCGCCCTGCGCTCCTTCTTGCGGCAAGACCCGGATGTGGTGATGGTGGGGGAAATTCGCGATCTGGAAACTGCCGAAATCGCCATCAAGGCAGCACAGACCGGCCACCTGGTGCTCTCCACCCTGCATACCAACTCCGCCGCCGAGACCCTGACCCGGATGATGAACATGGGGGTTCCGGCTTTCAACATCGCCTCCTCGGTGACCCTGATCATGGCCCAGCGGCTGGCCCGTAAACTGTGCGACCACTGCAAGGCACCGGAAGTTGTGCCGGAAGCAGAACTGCTGGAGCTGGGCTTTACTCCGCAGCAGCTGGCTGCCGGACTGCGACTGTTCAAACCGGTCGGTTGCAAGGAGTGTTCCGGCGGCTACAAGGGGCGAGTCGGCATATACGAAATCATGCTGATGTCGGAGAACATCGCCAAATTGATTATGCAGGGGGCAAACTCCCTGCAAATCGCCGCTATCGCGCAGAAGGAGGGGATGCGCACCCTGCGCACCTCGGGGCTGGAGAAGGCCCGGCTCGGGGTCACCAGTCTGGCCGAGGTCAACAGGGTCACCACCAACTGATCCGTATGACGGAACGACCCGACGGTTTGGCTGGCAGAGCGAATTCGTCGTTCACGAACACGGAACGGATGATAGTCCGAACGACAGAGTAATCAGATATTCAAGTGACCGGGCTGGCGCCAAGAAGGCCCCCCCTATCAGTACCCCGCAGGCATCAAGCCAGTCGGGCACCTTGACCAGGTTGGTGACACGCAGAGCCCGGCTCTGACAACCAACCCTATTGCAGGATGCAAAGATGGCAACCCTAACGAAAAAGAACAATGCCCCCAAGAAAGTCTTCGCCTTCCGCTGGCACGGGG
Organism: Aeromonas sp. 30P; assembly: GCF_051919805.1. Taxonomy (NCBI): domain Bacteria; kingdom Pseudomonadati; phylum Pseudomonadota; class Gammaproteobacteria; order Aeromonadales; family Aeromonadaceae; genus Aeromonas; species Aeromonas sp. 30P. The sequence continues at coordinate 4,310,769 of NZ_JBQBEA010000001.1, forward strand.
TAAACCGCAAGGGGCAGAAGGTCTCCGGCGAGCTACAGGCCGACAGCATCAACAGCGTCAAGACCGAACTGCGCAAGCAGGGGGTCAACGTCACCAAGGTGGCCAAAAAATCCCAAGGGCTCTTCTCCAAGGGCGGCGCCAAGATCAAACCGATGGATATCGCCATCGTCTCCCGCCAAATAACTACCATGCTCTCCGCCGGCGTACCGCTAGTGCAGAGCCTGCAGATCATCGCCCGCAGTCACGAGAAAGCCTCGATGCGCGAGCTGATGGGGCAGATTGCCGCCGATGTGGAGACCGGCACCCCCATGTCGGAAGCGCTGCGCCGCCATCCCCTCTACTTTGACGATCTCTACTGCGATCTGGTGGAAGCCGGTGAGCAATCCGGGGCACTGGAGACCATCTACGACCGTATCGCCACTTACCGGGAAAAGTCGGAAGCGCTCAAGTCGAAGATCAAGAAGGCGATGTTCTACCCCACCATGGTCATTCTGGTCGCCATCGTGGTCACCTCAATCCTGCTGCTGTTCGTCATTCCGCAGTTCGAGGATATCTTCAAGAGCTTCGGCGCCGAGCTGCCGGTGTTCACCCAGTTTGTTATCGGCATCTCCCGCTTTATGCAGAACTGGTGGTATGTCTTCTTTGGTGGCACCGCCCTTGGTATCTTCCTTTACGTGCGGGCCTGGCGGGCCTCCCAGAAGGTGAAAGACAATACCGACAAGTTCGTCCTGACCATTCCGGTGGTCGGGATGATCCTGCACAAGGCGGCCATGGCTCGCTTTGCCCGCACCCTGTCGACCACCTTCTCCGCCGGTATCCCGCTGGTAGATGCGCTGATTTCGGCGGCTGGGGCCTCTGGTAACTATGTCTATCGCACCGCGGTCATGGCGATCCGCAACGAGGTGGTGGCCGGTATGCAGATCAACGTGGCGATGCGCACCGTCGATCTCTTCCCCGACATGGTGATCCAGATGGTGATGATCGGTGAGGAGTCCGGCGCCATCGATGATATGCTCTCCAAGGTCGCCACCATCTTCGAGCAGGAGGTGGATGATCTGGTCGATGGCCTCACCAGCCTGCTGGAACCCCTCATCATGGTGGTGCTCGGGGTGCTGGTCGGCGGCATGGTTATCGCCATGTACCTGCCCATCTTCAAGCTTGGCGACGTGGTAGGCTGATTTATCAGGGCATGGCACCACCGCCATGCCCACCCCCCAATTCAATAACTGACGGTTGGTTATGACACTTCTTCTCGAGCTGGCTCACAGCTTGCCCTGGCTCTATTTTTCGCTGGTTTTTCTTTTCTCCCTGATGATCGGCAGCTTCCTTAACGTTGTCATCCACCGCTTGCCCATCATGCTGGAGCGGGAGTGGCAGGTCGAGTATCGCAGCTACTTCGCCCCTGATGAGGAGGCCACTGCGCCAGAGCGCTACAACCTGATGGTGCCGCGATCCGCATGCCCTCACTGTGGCCACGCCATCACTGCGCTGGAGAACATCCCGCTGCTGAGCTGGCTCTGGCTCAAAGGGCGTTGCCGCGACTGCCAGGCCCCCATCTCGGCCCGCTATCCGCTGGTAGAGCTGCTGACCGCCCTGCTATCGGTGGCCGTAGCCATGGTCATAACACCGGGCTGGGGCACACTGGCTGCCCTACTGCTGACCTGGGTGCTGGTCGCCCTCACCTTCATCGATCTCGACAAGATGTTGCTGCCCGACCAGCTCACCCTGCCACTGCTGTGGGGCGGGCTGCTGTTCAACCTGGCAGGCGGCTTCGTGCCGCTGGCGGATGCCGTGATCGGTGTCATGGCGGGCTATCTGGTGCTCTGGAGCCTTTACTGGGCTTTCAAGTTGCTCACTGGCAAGGAGGGGATGGGCTATGGCGACTTCAAGCTGCTAGCAGCTCTGGGCGCCTGGCTCGGTTGGCAGGCGCTGCCCATTATTTTACTGCTCTCATCCCTGGTCGGCGCCGTGATCGGCATCAGCCTGATCGCCTTGCACAAACATCATCAGGGCAAGCCCATCCCCTTCGGCCCCTACCTCGCCATCGCGGGCTGGATCGCCCTGCTATGGGGCGATACCATCACCCGCTGGTATCTCTCTACCCTGCTTTGAGCAAGAGGCCCCCATGTATGTAGTTGCTATCACAGGTGGTATCGGCAGCGGCAAGACCACTATCGCCAATCAGTTTGCCGCACTGGGTATCGAGGTGGTGGATGCCGATGTGATCGCCCGTGAAGTGGTCGAGCCGGGCACCCCGGCCCTTGCTGCCATCGCCGACCATTTTGGCCCTGATGTGATTGCTCCGAGCGGTCAACTCGACCGTCGTGCCCTGCGTGAGCGGGTCTTCAGCGACCCGCAGGCCAAGGAGTGGCTCAATGCCCTGCTTCACCCGCTTATTCGCAGTGAAATGCTGCGCCAGTGTGCCGCAGCCAGTTCTCCTTATTGCCTGCTGGTGGTGCCGCTGCTGGTGGAGAACAAACTCACCGGCCTCGCCGACCGGGTGCTGGTGATCGATGTGGACGAAGCCACCCAGATTGAGCGCACCTGCCGCCGGGATGGGGTATCGGCCGAGCAGGCCAAGGCCATCATCGCCGCCCAGGCGAGCCGGACAGAGCGCCTCGCCGCGGCGGATGATGTCATCGAAAACCACAATGGCAGCGAAATGGCGATTAAAACGCGGATTTTGGCGCTGCACGAGACATATCTGGCAATTGCCTCTCAACAAGGCCGCCAAGTGTGAGTACACTAGGCCGGTTTATGGCTGGCCAGGATTAGGCATGATTTACGATTTCCCCCTCAATGAAAAAAGCCGGACCTATCTTCGTCTGGAGTCCCTGTTTTCCCAGATCCGCGACAATCTGGAGAGTGAACAATCCTGGGCACATATCGCCTTCTTCAAGGGGCTGTTCGATCTGCAAGAGTTGCTGGAGCGTGGTGACCTGCGCGCCGACCTCATCAAGGATCTGGAGCGTCTCGGCCAGCGTCTGAGCCACTGGGCCAGCCTGCCCGATGTCGATCTGGAGCAGATCAAACTGATGCAGCAAGAGAGCAGCCAGCTCTCCCGCAACCTGCTCAACTCGCCACGCCCGGGTGCCCGCCTGAAAGAGGATCGTCTGCTCGGCTCCATCCGACAGCGTTTCTCCATCCCGGGTGGCCTGTGTGCCTTCGACGTGCCCCAGCTGCACCACTGGCTCGGTACCCCGGCCATCACCCGTCACCAGCAGATGCAGGGCTGGCTGAGCGATATCAACCTGCTGATGAATGCCATCACTCTGCTGCTGCGCCTGTGGCGTGAATCAGGCAGCTTCAGCGAGCAGGTTGCCAGCAACGGTTTCTTCCAGGATACCGCCGAGAGCGCCGAGCTGATCCGCATCAAGCTGCCGGGCAATCTGTTCTGCTACCCGACCCTGAGCGGCCACAAGAACCGCTTCGCCCTGCGCTTTCTGCCCACCGCAGAACAGCCGATTGGCGACGTGCCATTCCAGCTCGCCTGCTGCTAAGGAGGGCTTATGGTCACCAAGGTAAAGTGTCCGACCTGTCAGAGCGAAGTGGAGTGGGGCCCGCAGAGTCCGTTCCGCCCCTTCTGCAGCAAGCGCTGCCAGCTGATCGATCTCGGCGAGTGGGCCGATGAAGAGAAGCGGATCCCGGGGGAGATCAACCCGGATCTGCTGCCGGAGCCGGAAGAGGGTGACCAGTGGCTATAAGCCTCCGGTCACTCACCTCTGCAATATGAAAAAGGGCCGATTGGCCCTTTTTTGATGCTTGTTGATTGCTACCGGCTCACGCCAGCAGACCCTGTAGCCGCGCTACAATCGGGCCATTGGCATCGGGGAAGTGGTAGTTGTGCAGCTCGGCCACCGGCACCCACAGACACTCCTGCCCCTCCTTGCCGAACGGCTCGCCGCTGAAACGGGTCACCTTCCAGATATCCAGCAATACCTGCTTCTCGGGGTAGTCGTACTGCAGTTCCATGAAGGGGGCACAATCCAATACCCGGATGCCGATCTCTTCCCACAGCTCCCGATCCAGCGCAGTCAGCAGATCCTCACCGGACTCCACCTTGCCACCGGGAAACTCCCAGCGATCCCCCTGATGGCGATCGGAGGAGCGTCTGGCGATGAAGATATCGCCCCGTTCATTCTCGATGACGCCAACCGCCACCCAGATCCGTTTTTTCTGTTCCATCAATTACCTCTGTTCGCTTGTTGCCACCAATAACAAGGCGGGCACTTGGCCCGCCTGTTATGGCATAGCGTCGATCAGGTCAACTGACCGTGACAGTGCTTGTACTTCTTGCCGGAGCCGCACGGGCAGGGATCGTTGCGACCAACCTTCTGCTCGTCGCGCACGAAGGTGGTGTGGCCCTCTTCGCCTGCGGCCTGTTCATCGGCCAGCTGGCTTTCGGCAGCGGCGTGGGTATAGGTACGGGGAGCGGCTTCCGCCTGCTGGCGCTGCTGCTCTTCCATCGCTTCCACATCGCGCTCCTGCACCTGAACACGGCTCAGGATGCTGACCACGTCGCGCTTGAGAGTTTCCAGCATCTGGGTGAACAGATCAAAGGATTCGCGCTTGTACTCCTGCTTGGGGTTCTTCTGGGCGTAGCCGCGCAGATGGATGCCCTGACGCAGGTGATCCATGGCCGCCAGATGCTCTTTCCAGAGGCCATCCAGAGTTTGCAACATCACCGCTTTCTCGAAGTTGCGCAGCACCTCTTTGCCGACCAGCTCTTCCTTGTGGGCATAGAGCTTGGTGGCTTCGTCCAGAATGCGCTCGCGCAGCTTCTCTTCGTACAGCTTGTCATCTTCCGCCAGCCACTGCTGCAGCGGCAGATCCAGCGCGAAGTCGGCCTTCAGGCGTGCTTCCAGACCCGGCACATCCCACATCTCCTCCAGAGACTGGGGCGGGATGTACTCGTCGATCACCGCGCCGTAGACATCGTCACGGATAACGTGGATGGTCTCGGAGATGTCGTTGGTATCCAGCAGCTCGTTGCGCTGCTCGTAGACCACCTTGCGCTGGTCGTTGGCAACGTCATCAAACTCCAGCAAGCTCTTGCGGATGTCGAAGTTGCGACCTTCCACCTTGCGCTGGGCATTTTCGATCGCCTTGGTGACCCATGGGTGCTCGATGGCTTCGCCCTCTTCCATGCCCAGCTTCTTCATCATGCCGGTCACGCGATCGGAGGCGAAGATCCGCATCAGGGTATCTTCCATGGAGAGGTAGAAACGGGATGAGCCCGGGTCACCCTGACGACCGGAACGGCCGCGCAGCTGGTTATCGATACGGCGGGACTCGTGACGCTCGGTACCGATAATGTGCAGACCACCGGCGGCCAGCACCGCATCGTGACGCACCTGCCAGGCGGCTTTCAGCTCGGCAATCTGCTCGCTGGTCGGGTTCTCCAGCTTGGCAATCTCTGCCTGCCAGTTGCCGCCCAACACGATGTCGGTACCACGACCGGCCATGTTGGTCGCGATGGTGACCGCGCCAGTCTGACCGGCCTGGGCGACGATCTCCGCTTCCATGGCGTGGAACTTGGCGTTCAGCACCTTGTGCGGGATCTTCTCCTTGGTCAGGATGCCGGAGAGCAGCTCGGAGTTCTCGATAGAGACGGTACCAACCAGTACAGGCTGGCCCTTGGCCACGCACTGACGGATATCTTCGATGATGGCGGCATACTTCTCATTGGCTGTCAGGTAGACCAGATCGCCCATGTCCTTGCGCACCATCGGCTTGTTGGTCGGGATAACCACGGTATCCAGGCCATAAATCTGCTGGAATTCAAAGGCTTCTGTATCTGCAGTACCTGTCATCCCCGCCAGCTTGTTGTAGAGGCGGAAGTAGTTCTGGAAGGTGATGGATGCCAGCGTCTGGTTCTCGTTCTGGATCTTCACCCCTTCCTTCGCTTCAACGGCCTGATGCAGGCCATCGGACCAGCGACGACCCGGCATGGTACGGCCGGTGTGCTCGTCGACGATGACGATCTCGTCTTTCTGGACGATGTAGTCCACGTTGCGCTCGAACAGGGTGTGAGCACGCAGACCGGCATTGACGTGGTGCAGCAGGCTAATGTTGGAGGCGGAGAACAGAGAGTCGTTCTCATCCAGCAGCCCCTCTTTCTTGAGCAGCTCTTCCACGAAGATCTGACCGTTTTCGGTCAGCAGGGCCTGACGGTTCTTCTCGTCCACCGTGTAGTGACCGTCGCCGGTGTACTCTTCGGTGTCTTCCTTGTCCTGCTTGACCAGCAGCGGGATCAGCTTGTTGACGCGGATATAGAGCTCTGAGCTGTCTTCAGCCGGGCCGGAGATGATGAGCGGAGTACGGGCTTCATCGATAAGCACCGAGTCCACCTCATCCACCAGCGCGTAGTTGAGCGGACGCTGTACGCGCTGCTCCGGCGAGAACGCCATGTTGTCGCGCAGGTAGTCAAAACCGAATTCGTTGTTGGTACCGTAGGTGATGTCGGCGGCGTAGGCGTCACGCTTCTGGGACGCATCCATACCAGGCACGTTGCAATCGACGGTCATGCCGAGGAAGGCGAACAGCGGGCGGTTCGCCTCCGCATCACGCTTGGCCAGATAGTCGTTCACCGTTACCACGTGCACACCACGGCCACTTAGTGCGTTCAGGTAAGCTGGCAGAGTCGCAGTAAGAGTCTTACCTTCACCAGTCTTCATTTCCGCGATACGGTTGGAGTTCAGCACCATGCCGCCGATCAGCTGCACGTCGAAGTGACGCATGCCGAACACCCGCTTGGAGGCTTCACGCACGGTCGCGAACGCTTCCGGCAGCAACTGCTCCAGGGTCTCACCCTGCTCGATACGCTGACGATACTCGGCCGTTTTGGCCTGCAACTCGGCATCGGACAGAGCCTCGAACTGCGGCTCCATGGCATTGATCTGTTTTACAATTTTGCGCAAAGCCTTGAGCGTTCTGTCGTTCCGGCTGCCGATAATCTTGGTAAGCAGTGTGCTAATCATGGGTACCAACTATTTCTGGTTATAAAAGCGTTCCGTCACTGGAACCTGAAGAAAAAAACCTAACCCCGTCTGGCACTGAGAAAGCGTGCGGGGTTGACCTGACGACCATCTTTCAACACTTCGTAATGCAGATGGACCCCGGTCGCGCGACCGGTGCGTCCCATCAAGGCAATCTTCTGACCCTGATCAACCAGGGTGCCCACCTCGACCAGCAACTTGGAGTTGTGGGCATAGCGGGTGACCAGGCCATTGCCGTGATTAATCTCCACCATATTGCCAAATTCCGGATGACGGCCCGCCCAGCTGACAATGCCGGGCCCGGTGGCCAGAATCGGGGTTCCGGGTTTGCCACGGAAATCGACCCCTTTGTGCATCTTGGCACGCCCGTTGAACGGATCGACCCGTCCACCAAACCCGGACGAGACCCAAACTCGCTCCTGTTTGACTGGCGTGCCGGAAATAAAACCGGCATCGGTGATATGGTGATTCATGATGAAAGATTCAAGTACCGACAGCTGCTCTTCACGGCTGCTGAGCTGCTGGCTGAGGTGCTTCATCGAGGCTTGCAGCTCGTTGAGGCTCACTTCCAGCTCTTCATCATAAGAAGGGCCGCCCATGGGGGGCAGCTCTTTGAAATTGAACTCGTCGGGATCGAGATCGGCCTGCTCGGTCAATCGTTCGCCGAGGGCATTGAGACGGCCAAGCTGGCCCTGCATGGTGCCCACCTGAGCTGCCAGCATCGCCAACTGTTCACGGGCTTCGTCGCCACTCTGGTCAACGGACTGTTGCTCGGCAACGGCAAGCGCCACTTCCAGCGCCTCCATTTTCTGGTGCCAGCTCTGCCAGAGCCAACCACCACCAAGGGCCAACAGGGAGAAGAGAATACCGCCGACCCAGGCCAGACGTTGTTTGGGCAGGTGCAACTTGCGTCGCTGCTTGCCGTGGAGGATCAGGGTAATGCTCATAGAAATCAGTCTGCTCGGTCAGGTGCGGCCAGGAGCCTGCACGGGAAATAAAACCGGGAGATAATCGGTATTAAAGGATGGAGTAAACAAATGACGGAACGTCGGTGCGGAGAGAGGACCGACGTTCCGTTGCACAGCTATCAGGCCAGAACCAGACCGTTATCGTAGTAAGTGATAGGCGCTTTGTCGCCCTCACCCTCGAAGGTCACCAGTTCCCAAGCCTCCTGCTCGGCCAGCAAGGCACGCAGCAGCTTGTTGTTCAGGGCATGTCCGGTCTTGTAGGCACGGAACTCACCGATGATGCTGCGGTTACACATATAGAGGTCACCGATCGCGTCCAGCATCTTGTGCTTGACGAACTCGTCCTCATAACGCAAACCGTCTTCGTTCAGCACCCGATAGTCGTCCAGTACCACGGCGTTTTCCAGGCTTCCGCCCAGCGCCAGGTTCTGGGAACGCAGGTACTCGATATCGCGCATGAACCCGAAGGTACGGGCACGGCTGATCTCTTTCACGAAGGAGGCACCGGAGAAATCCAGTACGCAACGCTGATTGCGCCCTTCAAAGACCGGATGCTGGAAATCGATCTCAAGATCCATCTTGAAGCCGTTGCGATAGGGGTGGAATTCCGCCCACTTGTCGCCGTCTTCAACCCGGATGCTCTTCTTGATCCGCACAAACTGCTTGGCAGCATTCTGCTCACGGATCCCGACTTCCTGCAGCAGGTAGATAAAGGGATGCGCACTACCGTCCATTACCGGGATCTCGGGTGCGTCAACCTCAACGTAGAGGTTGTCGATCCCCATCCCGGCCAGCGCGGCAGAGAGGTGCTCAATGGTAGAGACACGGACACCGGCTTCGTTGACCAGAGCGGTACAGAGCACGGTATCGCGCACCTGATCGGCATTGGCTGGCAGCTCCACCACAGGATTCAGGTCGGTACGCAAGTAAACGATCCCTGTGTTCACAGGCGCCGGACGGAACGTCATGGTGACTTTCCGGCCCGAATGCAGGCCGACACCAGTCGCCTGTACACTCGTTTTCAAGGTTCTTTGTCTAATCATGGGTGTACCCTAAACAGCTTAAAATCCGGACCAGATGGTCGTTGGCAGGCCATCTTAGCACATTCCTTGAACAACAAACAAACGAGAGCCATAAGAGGCTTAGTCAGCTTGCTTGCGCAGGAACGCCGGAATATCCAGGTAATCCGGTTCACGACGAGCTTGCGGCTCGGCGTTGACCACCTTGGCCGGGGCTTCGTCCATCACGCGGCCTTGCATCATGTCGCTGACCAGCGGCTGACGCACCGGGCGCTCTTGCACCTGGCTGCTCTTGACCAAAGTGATGTCCGGCTTGCGCTCGGCACCGATACCGGTAGCAACCACGGTCACACGCAGTTCGTCGTGCATTTCCGGATCGATTACGGTACCCACAACTACAGTGGCGTTCTCGGAAGCGAAGGCCTTGACCGCGTTACCCACGGTTTCGAACTCTTCGATGGTCATGTCCATACCGGCGGTGATGTTGACCAGGATGCCACGGGCACCAGCCAGATCCACGTCTTCCAGCAGCGGGCTGGAGATGGCTTTCTCGGCCGCTTCTTCAGCACGGTCATCACCAGAGGCGGAACCGGTACCCATCATGGCGGTACCCATTTCGCGCATTACGGTACGCACGTCCGCGAAGTCGACGTTGATCAAGCCCGGACGGGTGATCAGCTCAGCAATGCCCTGTACCGCGCCAAGCAGTACATCGTTGGCCGCCTTGAAGGCATCCAGCAGGGAGATACCGCGACCCAGCACCTTCAGCAACTTGTCGTTGGGGATGGTGATCAGGGAGTCGACGTTCTTGGAGAGCTCTTCGATACCGTGGGCGGCAAAGCCCATCCGCTTCTTCCCTTCAAAGGAGAACGGCTTGGTCACCACAGCAACGGTCAGGATGCCCATCTCGCGGGCCACTTCAGCCACGATCGGCGCAGCACCGGTACCGGTACCACCACCCATACCAGCGGCGATGAACACCATGTCGGAACCGGTCAGCAGCTCACGCAGCGCTTCGCGATCTTCCATGGCCGCATCACGACCCACTTCCGGATTGGCTCCGGCACCCAGACCCTTGGTGATGCCACCGCCGATCTGCAGGGTAGTGTTGGCGCTGGAGTTACGCAGTGCCTGGGCGTCGGTGTTGACGGTAATGAACTCAACACCCTCAATATTTTGACGAACCATGTGCTCGACAGCGTTACCGCCGCCGCCACCTACACCGATCACTTTAATGACGGCTTCGTCAGTGTGGCTATCCATAAATTCAAACATGTTGTCTCTCCGCTTTATTTGCCTGACTCAGCAAAATTCTTAGAACTCGCCACGCAGCCAGTTGCTAACCCGTTTGACCAGGCCACCGACGCTTGCCTTGGCGGCATATTCTTTGTTGCTACCTGTGGCTTGATGGGTGCGGCCATATTGCAGCAACCCGACCGCAGTCGAGTACACCGGTGCCTGCACGTAATCACTCAAACCACGTATGTTCATGGGCTCTCCCACCCGGACCTGGCTCTGGAAGATCTGCTCTGCACACTCCACAATGCCTTCAATCTGGGCAGCGCCGCCGGTCAAGACCACACCGGCTGCCAGCTGATGCTTGACCCCCTGCGCTTTCAACTCGCTTTGTACCCGCACCAGCTCATCATTCACCATGGAGAGCAACTCGGTGTAACGGGGCTCAATCACTTCAGCCAGTGTCTGCCGTTGCAGGCTGCGCGCCGGGCGACCGCCGACACTGGGTACTTCAATATTGTCTTCCTTGCTGACCAGACGACCGAGGGCGCAACCGTAGCGCACCTTGATCGCTTCCGCGTCGAGCGGCGGCGTGCCGAAGGCGTAGGCGATGTCGCTGGTCACAGTGCTGCCAGCGTACGGGATCACCTTGGTGTGGCGCAGGGCACCGCCGGTAAACAGCGACATGTCCATGGTACCGCCACCGATGTCCACCACGCAGACACCCAGCTCTTTCTCGTCTTCGGTCAACACCGCATAGCTGGAGGCCAGCGCGGAGAAGATCAGTTGATCCACACGCAAACCGACCTTCTCCACACATTTCTCAATGTTGCGGGCCATGTCGTTGTGGCAGGTGATCAGGTGAACCTTGGCTGCCATCCGCACACCGGATAGGCCAACCGGATTCTTGATCCCTTCCTGATAATCGATGGCAAACTCCTGAGGCAGCACATGCAGAACTCGCAGCTCATCGGAGAGGCGAACCGACTTGGCGGTGTGGATCACGTTGTCCACATCCTCCTGGGTCACCTCTTCATCGGAGATGGGCACCATACCGGTCTCGTTGCGGCAGTCGATATGCTTGCCGGACAACCCCAGATAGACCGAGCTGATCTGGCAATCTGCCATCATCTCGGCCTCTTCCACCGCGCGGCGCAGTGACTTGACCACGGAGTCGAGGTCATTGACCCCGCCCTTCTCCATTCCGCGAGAAGCGTGACTGCCCATACCGATGACGTTTAGTTCACCGTCCGGCAATACTTCCCCGACCAGAACCGCCACCTTGGTTGTGCCGATATCCAGTCCGACAATCAAATTCCTATCTGCGGTGTTGGTCATGCACTTTCTCTTCGCTCTTCTTCCAGCCAACTGCCATTCCGGTGTCATATCGAAGATCCACGTAGGCTACTTGCGCACGGGGTTCGATAACCGGGAAGGCATCGATAAACCGCTGCAGCCGGAGCGCAATGTCATTGCGTCCCAGGAACAGCTTGATATTGCCATCCAGGGTCAGTTCCCAGGCATGGCGGGGGGTCAGATTCACCCCCAGCAACTTGTATCCCTTGGCAGCCAGTTGCGACTCGTACTGCCGACTCTCTTTCAACACCCGGGCGGCCTGGTCATCCGGCCCTGACAGCTGCAACAGCGGCGTCTTGACCCGATCCGGGGCACTGAATACCTTGCCCTTGGTGTTGACGAAGCGGTTGCCATTCCAGCGCGCCGCCACATCTTGTTCCGTGAGGTAGATCTTGATCTTGTTCGGCCACTTCTTTCGTACCGAGACCGAGGCCACCCATGGCAAGGCATTGAGCCTTGCCTGCAATTCGTTAACATCCAATTCGAAGAAGTTGCGCAGCTCGGCGCCATCCAGCACGGCCATCCGCAGCTCTTCGGTTTGCAAATACTGGTGTTGCCCCTGCAGCAACAGCTCGCTCATGGGCAACCGGTTGGCATCTGTCAGCCAACCTTTAACATCCAGCGCCGTCCGGTAGCAGCCCCATATCACCAGCAGGAAAAACGCTACCCCTGCGATGAAGCCACCCTTGGTGCGCCCCTGTGCCCTTGCCTCCACCCGATCGATCCCCGTGTAACGCGCTAAACCGGCCTTTGACAGACCGGTTCGCCATTATATAGGCCCCGGCTTGGCGGTCAAAATACTCATTGGGCCCTCAGGCGCCAGATTTCATGCTATCTATGCTCAATTTCATCTCTCCGAGACGACGGGCCAGTGCCCCGACGTTCCCGGCGCCTTGAGTCAGCACCAAATCCCCCTCGCCGATCAGGTCGGCCAGTACGGCTGGCACGTCATCTGGCGTGGCGACGAAGATGGGTTCCAGGTTGCCACGCGAGCGAATGGAGCGGCACAGTGCCCGTCCATCAGCGCCCGGGATCGGCTCCTCACCGGCAGCATAAACCTCCAGCATCACCAGCACATCTACCTTGGAGAGCACATCGGCGAAGTCCTCGTAGAGGTCGCGGGTGCGGGTATAACGGTGCGGCTGGAACACCATCACCAGACGCTTCTCGGGCCAACCGGCACGGGCGGCATTGATGGTGACCTTCACTTCGCTCGGGTGGTGTCCGTAATCGTCCACCAGCATTGCCTTGCCGCGACCGGTTTCAAACTCGCCATACTGCTGGAAGCGACGACCGACCCCTTCAAATTTGGCCAGTGCAGAGATGATGGCCTCGTCGCTAACCCCGTCCTCTGTCGCGACAGCTATCGCCGCTGCGGCGTTCAATGCGTTGTGAATACCCGGCAAATTGAGGGTCACCTGCAGCTCACCGGCCTCTTTGCGGCGAACACGGAAGCAGCTGTGGTTGGTGGTCTGGACAAAATCCAGCACCTGCACATCCGCATCGTCAGAGAGACCGTAGGTCAAGGTCGGGCGAGCAATCTCGGGCAACATGCCACGGATCACCGGATCATCGATGCAGACCACCGCCAGCCCGTAGAAGGGCAGATTGTGCAGAAACTCGATGAAGGTTGCCTTCAGCTTGGAGAAATCACCGCCGTAGGTATCCATGTGATCTGCTTCGATGTTGGTCACGATAGAGACCATCGGCTGCAGATGCAGGAAAGAGGCGTCGCTCTCATCCGCTTCGGCAATCAGGTAGCGGCTGCTGCCCAGGCGGGCATTGGTGCCGGCACTGTTGAGCAGACCACCGATGACGAAGGTCGGATCGCGGTCGGCTTCGGCATAGATGCTCGCCACCAGACTGGTGGTGGTGGTCTTGCCGTGGGTACCGGCGATGGCGATACCGTGGCGGAAACGCATCAGCTCGGCCAGCATCTCGGCACGGCGCACCACCGGGATCCGCAGTTCGCGGGCAGCCAGCAGCTCCGGGTTGTCCTGCTTGATGGCGGTAGAGACCACCACCACGCTGGCACCATCAACGTGTTCGGCACTGTGGCCGACGAAGATGTGGGCGCCCAGTCCGGCCAACCGCTCGGTCACGGCGTTGCGAGCCAGATCAGAACCCGTTACCTGATACCCTTCGTTGGCAAGCACTTCGGCGATCCCGCCCATACCGGCACCACCGATGCCGATAAAGTGGATGCGACGCACGCGGCGCATTTCGGGGATCACAGTACGCAGTTTTGCCAGTTCAACCTTGGTCATAATCGTCTCTTTAGTCTGCCGCAGGCCGTGTGCCGTCAAAGCGCGGCTGCACGGCGGCATCAATACATACAGGTACAAGGCTGCACGCTGTCACCGCTGCAACCTTGCTCATCAATCTTTACCACGCTGCCCGGTTGCGAGCTGTTTGCACTCATCGGCAACCCGCTCGGCCGCATCCGTGATGGCGACGCGGCGAGCCGCTTTCGCCATGTTAAACAGGGTCTCCCGGCGACCAGCCAGCCAGGTCAGGCGCGCCGCCAGTGAGGCGGTGTTCAGCTCGGACTGGGGCAGAAACTCAGCCGCACCGCCGTCGACCAGTGTCAGGGCGTTACGGGTCTGGTGATCATCCACCGCATGGGGCAGCGGCACGAAAATGGCAGCTACACCGGCGGCAGCCACTTCGGAAACAGTCAGGGCACCGGCACGGCAAACCACCAGATCGGCCCAGGCGTAAGCGCTGGCCATATCCTTGATAAATTCACTCACCTCGGCATTGATGCCGTGCTGGGCATAGGCAGCAGAGACAGCCTCGGCATTGCCCTTGCCACACTGGTGACGCACTTCAATGGGCACGCCGGATGCCGCCACCGCAGCAGGTACCTGCTCGTTGAGCACCCGCGCGCCCAGACTGCCACCCACGATCAGCAGATGCAGCGGCTCATCTCCGCTGCGCAGTTGCGGATCCGGCAGGGCGACCACTTCGGGACGTACCGGATTGCCCACCACGGCGGTGCGACGGCTCGGCGCGAAGGCGCCCGGAAACGCCATCAGCACCCGCCTGGCGATACGGGCCAGCAACTTGTTGGTCATGCCGGCAGCAGCATTCTGCTCATGGAGCAGCAGCGGGATGCCGGAGAACCAGGCCGCCACGCCACCCGGGCCGGAAGCAAAACCGCCCATGCCGAGCACCACATCAGGGCGAACGGTCTTGAGCACCTGACGCGCCTGCAGGATCGATTTGACGATGCGATAGGGTGCCACCAGCAGTCGCTTGATGCCGTTGCCACGCACCCCCTGAATATCGATGAAGGAGATGGGATAACCGTGGGCGGGCACCAGCTCCGCCTCCATCCGGTCGGCAGTGCCGAGCCAGTGGACAGTCCAGCCTTGGGCCTTCAGGCGATCGGCCACGGCCAGACCGGGGAACACATGCCCACCGGTACCACCCGCCATCACCAACAGAGTCTTGCTCACTAAACCTCCCGCACGCGCGCCTGGGCAGTCGCCTGACGCAACTCAAAATCGATTCGAATCAACATGCTCACCGCCACCGACATGATGATGAGACTGGAACCACCGTAACTGACCAGCGGCAGGGTCAAGCCCTTGGTCGGCATCATGCCGCTGGCCGCGCCGACGTTGACGAAGGTCTGGAAGCTGAACCAGATGCCGATGCCGATCGCCAGATAACCGTCATAGAGCCGCTCTGCCACCAGCGCGCGATGCCCCAGCTTGAGCGCCTTGACCGCCAACGCAAAAATCAGGAACAGGGCGCCCAGCACCCCGACGTAACCCAGCTCTTCACCGAGGATCGCAAACACGAAGTCGGTGTGCGCTTCCGGCAGGTACTCCATCTTCTGGATAGAGTTGCCAAGTCCTTCGCCAAACCAACTGCCACGACCAAACGCCATCAGCGACTGGGTCAACTGGTAGCCACTACCAAACGGATCGGCCCAGGGGTCCATAAAGGAGGTCACCCGCCGCATCCGGTAGGGCTCGACGATGATCAGCATCACCACCGAACCGAGGCCCGCGCCGATCAGGGTCAAAAACTGTCCCAATCGGGCACCAGCCAGAAACAGCATGCCGAACGAGGTAACGAACATCACCACGGTGGAACCCAGG
Organism: Aeromonas sp. 30P; assembly: GCF_051919805.1. Classification (NCBI taxonomy): domain Bacteria; kingdom Pseudomonadati; phylum Pseudomonadota; class Gammaproteobacteria; order Aeromonadales; family Aeromonadaceae; genus Aeromonas; species Aeromonas sp. 30P. The sequence continues at coordinate 4,326,458 of NZ_JBQBEA010000001.1, forward strand.
TCCGGCTGCAACAGCAGCAAGACCGCCAGCACCCCGAACACCGCCAGCGGTTTCAGGAAGCCGATCCAGGCTTCACGCACTTCGCTCTGGCGCCGCACCAGATAGCCGGCCAGATAGACAAACAGCGCCAGCTTGCCAAACTCGGCAGGCTGCAGGTTGAAGGGGCCGAGCGGCAACCAGCGCACCGCACCGTTGACGTTCCGCCCCACCAGCAGCACCAGCACCAGCATCAAGATCGCCAGCAGTAACATGGGGCCGTTGTGCTGTTGCCAGCGCGCCATCGGCACCTGCAACACAAACCAGGAGATACCGAGCGCCATCACCAGAAACAGGGCGTGACGCTTCACAAACATGAAGGGGTCATCCCCCAGCGCAATCCCCTCGGGGATCGACGCCGAGGCCACGATGACCACCCCGACCGCCATCAGGGAGAGCGCCAGCAGTACCAGCTGCCGATCGTAGAGACCGGCAGGACGCGCTGGTAACAACCAGCGCTGGAACAAACCTGCTGCTGCGCGAAGGGCGTTCATAGTGCCAGCACCATCTCAGTGAAGCGATCGCCGCGCACCTCGAACGACTTGAACTGATCGAGGCTGGCACAGGCCGGCGCCAGCAGCACCCAGTCACCAGGCTTGGCATCGGCCGCCGCTTTGGCAACCGCAGCGGCCAGGTCGGCCACCCGTTCGGTCTGCTCGCCCAGTGCCAGCAGCACCTCGGCATCCTGACCGAAGCAGTACATGTGATCGATCTGGTTGCCCAGCAGCGCCTGGATCGGGCCAAAATCCTGCCCCTTGCCCTGACCACCGGCCAACAGCAGCAGGCGCCCCTTGACCGACTCGCGCACACCGGCAACGGCAGCCAGCGTAGCTCCCACGTTGGTGGCCTTGGAGTCGTTGATCCAGCGCACCCCGTTTACCTCGCGCACGAAGCGGGCGCGATGGGGCAAGCCCTCGAAACGACGCAGCACGGTGAGTTGCGCAGCACGGGGAATGCCGACCGCATCGCACAGCGCCATGGCGGCCAGCGCGTTGGCCTGATTGTGGGCACCGACGATCTTCATCTCGTCTGCCGCCAGCAGCGGTTCACCGTGCAACGTCAACCAGTAGCGGTCATCCAGCAGGCAACGGCCATAGCCATTGCAGTCGAGACCAAAGCTCTGCCACACCTGGCCCACATCGGGCAGGGTCTGGGCATCATCACGATTGACCAGAATGTGTTTGGAGTGCTGATGGATCTCCATCTTGGCGGCGCGATAGTCGGCCATGCCCTGATAGCGATCCATGTGATCTTCTGAGAGGTTCAGCACCACGGAGGCGGCAGCACGCAAACTGTGAGTAGTTTCCAACTGGAAACTTGAGAGCTCCAGCACGCAGAGATCCATCGGCTGCTTGAGCAGCTCCAGCGCAGGCGTGCCGATATTGCCGCCCACACCGACATTGAGACCGGCTTCGGCAATCATCTCGCCCACCAGGGTAGTGACGGTGCTCTTGCCGTTCGAGCCGGTGATGGCGATGACCGGGGTCTGGGTCTCGCGAACAAACAGCTCGATGTCACCGACGATCTGCACGCCACACTCGGCAGCTGCTTTCAGTTCGGGGGTCGCCAGCGCGATACCCGGGCTCGCGACGATCATGTGCGCCTGCTTGAGCAGCGCCTCGTCGAGGCCGTGAATGAGCTCTACCTCAGGCGGCAGTTGATCCTTGCCGGGCGGGTTGGCACGGGTATCCATCACCAATGGCGTCACGCCACGGCCGAGGAAGTAATTGACACAGGAGAGTCCGGTTTTGCCCAATCCGATGATGATGACCATGGCCTTACCTCACCTTCAGGGTGGCAAGACCCAGCAGTACCAGCACGAGGGTGATGATCCAGAAGCGCACGATGACGCGCGGCTCCGGCCAGCCCTTCTTCTCGTAGTGGTGATGGATCGGCGCCATGCGGAAGATCCGCACGCCGCGCAGTTTGTATGACCCCACCTGCAGGATCACCGAGACAGTCTCCATCACGAAGACGCCGCCCATGATCACCAGCAGGAACTCCTGACGGACCAGCACGGCGATGGTGCCAAGCGCGCCGCCCAGTGCCAGGGAACCAACATCCCCCATGAAGACCTGCGCCGGATAGGTGTTGAACCAGAGGAAACCCAGACCCGCCCCGACAATGGCGGTACAGACGATCACCAGCTCGGAGGTATAGGGCACGTAGGGAATGTGCAGGTAGTTGGCAAAGTTGACGTTACCGGTAGCCCAGGCGATCAGGGCAAAGCCCCCCGCCACCATCACGGTCGGCATGATAGCCAGGCCGTCGAGACCGTCGGTCAGGTTGACCGCATTGGAAGTGCCGACGATGACAAAGTAGGTCAGCAGGATAAACATCAGGCCAAGCTGCGGCATCACATCCTTGAGGAAAGGCACCACCAGCTGGGTCTGTCCCTCATGGGTTGCGGTCGCATAGAGGAACACCGCCACCGCCAGCGCTACCGCGGATTGCCAGAAATACTTCCAGCGCGCGATCAGGCCGTCGGTATTCTTGCGCACCACCTTGAGGTAGTCGTCGGCAAAGCCGATGGCACCATAGGCCCCCAGCACAAACAGCACCAGCCAGACATAGGGGTTGTCGAGGCGGCACCAGAGCAGCACAGACGTGAAAATCGCAGCAATGATCATCAGGCCACCCATGGTCGGGGTACCGCGCTTGCTGAGGTGGGACTCGGGACCATCGTTGCGGATCACCTGACCGAATTTCAGGATCTGCAGGCGACGGATCAGGCGTGGCCCCATCCAGAGGGCAACCCCCAGTCCGGTAATGATCGACAGGATGGCGCGAAACGTCAGGTAGGAGAAGACGTTGAAGAAGGTGAAGTGCGGGGTGAGCAGTTCGGCCAGCCAGACTAGCATGTGGCTGACTCCTGACGGCCTTTGACCATCTCGACGATATCTTCCATGCGGGAGCCACGTGCCCCCTTGACCAGAATCGAAATTTCCTGATGTGTATTTATCATTTGCGCAAGCACTTCAAACAACGACGCCTTGTTATCGAAATGTCGGCCAACCGCGGCATCTGCGGTGTGGCGACTCTCTTCCCCCACTGTCAGCACGGCATCCAGACCGCGCTCGCGGGCATGACGGCCAACCCGGGCGTGTTGCTCGGCAGACTCCTCACCCAGTTCCCGCATATCACCGAACACCAGCACTTTGAAGCCGCCCATGGCGGTCAGGGCATCGATGCCCGCCAGCACGGATTCCACGCTGGCATTGTAGGTATCATCCACCAGGGTCAGACCACCCCAGCGTTGGACGCAGAAGCGCCCCTTGACCGGTGCCATCTGTTCCAGCCCCGCCTTGACACAGGCGAGGGATGCGCCGAGTGCCAGACAGCCCGCGGCGGCGGCCAACGCATTGGCCACGTTGTGGCGACCCGGGATCGCCAGAGTCAGGCTCAGCTCCCCTTGCGGGGTCACCATCACGAACTCGGCGCAGCCTCGCTCATTGAGTACAAGGTTGCGCGCATGGAACGGCTGGCTCTGATCTTCGATGGAGAAGGCGCACTGAATGCCGCGTTCCCGCCACTTCGGCCAGAATTCGTTGTCGGCGTTGACAATGGCCGTGCCGCCCTCGCTCAGCCCCTCAAAGATTTCGCTCTTGGCGTGGAATACCCCTTCCAACGAGCCGAAGCCCTCCAGATGGGCCGCAGCCACGTTGTTGATGATGGCGGCATCGGGTTTGGCCAGTGAAGTAGTCCAGGCGATCTCGCCCGGATGGTTGGCACCCAGCTCCATCACCGCAAACTTGTGCTGCGGCTCGAGGCGCAGCAGGGTGAGCGGCACGCCCACCTCGTTGTTGAAGTTGCCAGCGGTGGCCAGCACTTCCCCTTCGTTGCGCAGGATGGCGGTCGCCATCTCCTTCACCGTGGTCTTGCCGCAGCTGCCGGTAATGGCCAGCACTTTCGGGTTGATGCGCTCGCGCACCAGTTTGCCGAGTCGGCCCAGTCCTTTCAGACTGTCGGTCACCACCAGCTGAGGGATGGCCAACGGCAGCTCACGCTCGACCAGCAGGGCAGAGGCCCCTGCCTGAACGGCCTGCTCGCAAAAATCGTGGGCATCGAAGCGCTCGCCGCGCAGGGCAACGAACAGGGCACCCGCGCCCAGAGTGCGGGTGTCGGTACTGACGACGGTGATCTCGCCATCGTTACCAATCAGACGGGCATCGAGTACCTGCGCCAGCTCGGCAAGCCTGAGGGTCATCATTTGAATGACTCCAATAATATGTGCAAGGCAGCCGCGACGGTTTCCCGGTCGCTGTAGTGCCGCTTGTCGGTTCCAATGATCTGATAATCCTCGTGACCCTTACCGGCCACCAGGATGATGTCCTGTTTACTCGCCTGACCAATGGCCAGCACAATCGCCTTGACCCGGTCGTGCTCCACCTGCACCGCAGCAGGATCGCGAAGACCCGCCACCATGTCGGCCATGATCCGGGCCGGCTCCTCGGTACGGGGATTGTCGTCGGTCAGGATCACGCGATCCGCATACTGCTCGGCCATGGCGGCCATCATGGGGCGCTTGCCGCGATCGCGGTCGCCACCACAACCGACCAGGCACCAGAGCTGGCCTGTGCAGTGCACCCGCAGGGCCTGCAATGCCTTCTCCAGCGCATCCGGGGTGTGGGCGTAATCGACCACCGCCAGCGGCGTATCGCCACCGCCAAAGCACTCCATGCGACCGGTTACCGGCTGCAACTGAGGCGCTGTTGCCAGGAGCTCGTGGAAGTCGTAACCGAGCACCAGCATCACGCCCATCGCGGCAAGCACATTGCTGACGTTGAAGCGCCCGAGCAAGGGGGCGGATAATACACCATTCCCCCAGCTTGAGTTAATCTGCGCGCGAAAACCTTGCTGGTGAAAATCGAGCTGCTGCGCCGTTAATTGACGGCCAGAATGGTGTTCAATCGGGCCATTAACGCTGAACGCCACCGCTGCCGGGTATTTTTCGAGCCACTTGGCACCCAACTCGTCATCACGGTTGATCACCGCATTCGACTCATCGACCAGCTGCAGCAACTGCTCTTTGGCCGCACCATAGGCTTCCATGGTGCCGTGATAATCGAGGTGATCCCGGCTCAGATTGGTGAAAACCGCGGCGGCAAAGGGCAGTGCGGCAACACGATGCTGCACCAGACCATGGCTGGAGACCTCCATCGCCACCAGATCCGCGCCCTGTTCTTGCAGCGCAGCCAGATTGGCTTGCACCTGCACGGCGCTGCCGGTGGTGTTTTCCGCTTCGATCAAATTGCCGAACAGGCCGTTGCCGATGGTGCCCATCACACCCGCCTTGCCACCCAGCAGGGTGCGCCAGTTGGCGACCAGCAGTGCCGTAGTGCTCTTGCCGTTGGTGCCGGTGATCCCGACCAGCGCCAGTTTTTTCGCTGGCTGGTCGTAGAAGGTACCTGCGAGTGCTGAGAGGTGAGCGGGCAGATCCCGCATCCCGATACAGGGAACCGGAGTCGATGGTGGGATAAATTCACCATCCTCCTCAAACACAACAGCGGTCGCTCCCTGAGCCACCGCCTGTTCGATAAACCGTCTGCCATCCACCTGATGACCGCGAATGGCCACGAAGAGCGAGCCGGGGCCAACCCGCCGACTATCCAGCTGGATATCGGTCAGGGTGAGCGCCGGCGCCTGGATACCGAAGGGGCGCAGTAATACATCAAGTGCGCGGGACAAGAGAAGCCTCCGTACGGGCAAGTTTGGTGGGCACCGCTGGCGGCACCGCATCGGGACGAATATTGAAGAGCTGCAGCACCCCGCCCATGGCCTCTGCAAACGGTGGGGTCGCCACGGCGCCGCCATAATAGGCGCTGCCTTTTGGCTCGTTGATCACCACCACCATGACGAAACGGGGATCACTGGCGGGTGCGAAACCGGCAAACCAGGCCATGTAATCCTTGCCATAGCCACCGGCGACGGCGACCTTGGCGGTACCACTCTTGCCACCGACCCGATAGCCCGGGATCTTGGCTTTTGGAATAGCGTTGTCGACCACATACTCCAGCGCCTGCAACATGGCAGCGGCGTTGTTGTGATCAATAACTTGCTCACCCTTGGGCGGCGTAGTCACCTTGACGATGGAGAGCGGCACCCGTTTGCCCTTGTTGGCCAGGGTGGCGTAGGCGGAAGCCAGCTGCAGCGGGGTGACTCGCAGACCATAACCGAACGAGAGGGTCGCCCGCTCGATATCGGACCAGCGACGACGCTGGGGCAGCATGCCGCTGCTCTCGCCCATCAGCCCGCTGCCGGTATCCATACCGAAACCGAACATGCTGAGGGTGTTGATCATCTCTTGCGCCGGCATCCGCAGCGCGATGCGCGACATACCGATGTTGGAGGAGTAACGCAGGATGTCGTAGAGGTTGGTCGCCTTGTGGATACTGACGTCCTTGATCTGCTTGGCACCGATAAAAAGCGGCCCACCAGGAATGAAATCCTTCCAGCTGGTAACACCTGCCTGCAAAGCACTGAGCAAAATCAATGGCTTGACGGTCGAACCCGGCTCATAAGTATCGGTCACCACCCGGTTGCGTACCCGGAAGCTCTGATACTGGCCGCGGTTGTTCGGGTTATAGGAGGGGGTGTTGACCATGGCGAGCACTTCACCGGTCTTGATATCCAGCATCACCATGGAGCCGGAGGTCGCCTTGTTCTCGTCGGTTGCCCGCTTGAGGGCACGGTAGGCCAATGCCTGCACCCGCTGATCGATACTGAGCTGCAGATCGTTGGCATTCTTGCCCTCTTTGACGATGCCAAGCCGCTCGATGACGCGCCCCTGACGATCCTTGCGCACCCGCATTTCGCCGGGTGTCGCCGTCAGCCACTCGTTGTAGCTACGCTCAATCCCTTCAATACCGCTGCCATCGATGTTGGTCACCCCCACCAGATGAGCGCTGATCTCGCCAGTCGGGTAGAAACGGCGCGCTTCGGGGCGCAGGTAGACGCCGCCCAGCTTGAGCCCCTTGATATATTCCGCCACCGCAGGAGTAACCTGACGCTGCAGATAGACGAAGCGCTTGCTGGGGTTAGCGATGCGGTGTTTGAGGGTATTGATGTCGAGCTTGAGCACGGCAGAAAGTGCCAGCCAGGCTCGCTCGTTATTAATGGCCCCGGATTCATGCACCGTCTTGGGATCGGCCCAGACCGCCTCGACCGGTACCGAAACCGCCAGCTGCTCGCCGTTGCGATCTGTGATCATGCCGCGCACCGCCTGGGTAGAGGTGGTACGCAGGGAACGCATGTCCCCTTCCTGACGCAGGCGATCCGGATTGATCACTTGGATCCAGGCCAGACGCAGGATCAGACCCACAAACGCGATGCCGATAAACACCGCAAGCGTGCGAAAGCGCCATGGATAGATCGATGGCGCTTTGACATTCGCTTTGGCAGCTTTGGCTGTAGCCTTGCGTTTCATGGTTGGGTAATTACCTTCTCGGTGGTCACCAGCGGACGACCCATCTGCAACTTGTCCATCGCCAGACTCGCCACCCGGGAGTGTTCAGCCAGGGTGCCCTGTTCCAGCAACAGGTGGCGCCATTCGATATTGAGGCGATCTTCTTCCGCCATCAGATCGTTCTGCTTGGCCGTCAGACCACGGGTCATGTTGGTCACTAGGATCACGGCAAACGCAGTCACCAGCACGGCGACCGACAGAAAAATCTGCAGCTTGTGCCGCCAGAGATCGGCAACGATCTCCTTGGCCAGATGAACACGCACTTCGCTCATCGCTTACTCCGCCAGCCGTTCGGCAACCCGCAGCACCGAGCTGCGTGACCGGCTGTTTTCAGATACTTCATGATCAGAAGGCTTGAGTGCCTTGCCGACCGACTTCAATTTGCGACCGCCAGCCAGCTGGGCCTCGGTCAACGGAATGCCGTAAGGCACTTCCGGTCCCTTCTCGTGCTTGCGGATGAAATGCTTTACCAAGCGGTCTTCCAGCGAATGGAAGCTGATCACTGACAGGCGGCCGTGTGGTGCCAGCACTTCCAGTGCACCGTTGAGCGCGGTTTCGATCTCGTCCAGCTCGCTGTTGATATAGATGCGAATGGCCTGGAAACTGCGGGTTGCCGCATGCTTGCCCTTCTCCTTGCTCGGATTGACCCGGGCAATCATCTCCGCCAGTTGGCGAGTGCGCACATAAGGCTCGGTCACCCGGTCGTGCACAATGGCACGGGCGATCTTCTTGGCAAAACGTTCCTCGCCGAAGGTCTTCAGCACCCAGGCGATGTCATCCACATCGGCCTTGGCCAGCCACTCGGCAGCGCTCTGGCCGGAGGTGGGGTCCATCCGCATATCGAGCGGACCATCTTTCATAAAGCTGAAGCCGCGCTCGGCATCATCCAGCTGGGGTGAAGAGACCCCCAGATCCAGCAGGAAGCCATCCACCTTGCCCAGCAAACCGCGCTCATCCAGATAGGAGGCGATGCCAGAGAAGGGGCCGTGCACGATTTCGAAACGGGGATCCTGGATCTTGGCCGCTTCGGCGATCGCCTGGGGATCGCGGTCGATGGCGATCAGGCGGCCATTGGGGCCAAGGTGCTGCAGGATCAGACGAGAATGACCACCACGGCCAAAAGTACCGTCGACGTAGACACCATCCGGCTTGATGGCCAGACCTTCAACGGCTTCGTGCAGCAGCACTGTGATGTGTTCAGCGGCTTGGGTCATTTATAAAGAGAAATCCTGTAGTCGTGGTGAGCTTGCCCAATCGTCCCCGGGCAGACCCAAGATGTCGTCATTGACCTGTTGTTGCCAGCGGGCTTCATCCCACAGCTCAAACTTGTTGAGCTGGCCCACCAGCATGATTTTCTTGTCCAGCCCCGCATGGTTGCGCAGTGGCTGACTGAGCAGCAGACGGCCATTGCCATCCAGCTCGCATTCAGTTGCATGTCCCAGCAGCAGTCGCTGCAAACGGCGCTCTTGCGGATTCATGCTGGAGAGAGTCTTGAGCTTGCGCTCGACCTCTTCCCATTCATTCAGGGGATAAAGCAGCAGACAGGGATGTGCAATATCGATGGTGCAAACCAGCTGGCCGTCGCTTTCATCGCGCAGCCAATCACGGAATTTGGTCGGAATTGCCAGCCGCCCTTTACTGTCCAGGCTGATGGCATGAGCGCCACGCAACAAATTGCAGTCCCTTGAAGGTGAGTGAGCAGGCAGATTGCCCCTCTAAAAACCACTTTGATCCACTTTTCCCCACCTTGAAGTTTAAGGACGTGCAGGGGGCTTTTCAAGCAAGGAGATGGGACAGAGGGAACATATTGACGCAGCAGTTGCATACCGCAGATTGAGTGGGTTGATTTTCCAAGAGTTATTGCTGAAAAAACAGAAAGTGATTAATAAGCAGCAAGTCGGTGAGCGGTCACTATCTGGGCGATATGATGAAACGGAACAATACCACGGCACAGAGCAAAATACTGACACATATCACTGGATAGATGATGTAACCATCTTTCGAACGGCGAGCACGCAGAGACACCAGCTGACAAAGCAACAGATTGTAAATAATCAGCAGGGATGTCAGCAGAATATTGGTGGCAAATGCCAGCTCTTGAGCGTAACCAATGTACAAGCCCATCAGAATGAAATTGGCGAGTATCAGATACAGCAAAAACTTCTGAATCGCTTTACCCGAATTTGGGCTCTTTTTTACTCGTGTTATCATGCTTGCTACGTCCTGGATTACACATGATCAGACGACCTTAAATTCAAAAAACTGTTGAGATATATCATGTTTTTATTATTGCGCGATCCTTGCTCAACAATTGCCCCATGACCAGGCTCATTTCTTTACTAATGTGCGGGATGTTAATGATATCAACATCTTGCCATGCTTATCACAATTATCAGTGGCAAGCTGGTTTCCCTGTCCCGATGCAGGGTAAAGGGGCAGATTTGGTCGGTCAGCAGCAGCAATTCTTGCTGAAGCAGCGCCCTTATCTTCAACAACGTCTTGCGGAGACACAGCCCGTTATTCGCTGGGTCGCGGAACAGGTTCACGAACGCAAACTGCCGCCCTTGCTTGCCTTTGTTCCTTTACTGGAAAGCAGTTACCGATTGGATGTGGTCTCTTCTGCTGGCGCCGCAGGCCCCTGGCAGCTGATGCCAGATACCGCCACCCGATTTGCCATTCCCATCACCAGCGAATTTGATGGGCGCTATTCACTGCCATTGGCGACAGAGGCTGCCCTTTCCTATCTGGCATGGCTGTATCGCTTCTTTGGCAATGACTGGCTGCTTGCTTTGGCCGCCTACAACGCAGGAGAAGGGCGGGTACTCAATGCGGTTTTAAAAGCGGGGACACGTAATATATGGGAACTGGAGCTTCCGACTGAAACACGCTTTTATGTCGCGCGCTTTGTTGCGCTGGCAAGACTGCTTGATATGGCTGACAGCTATCAGTTTCAACTTCCGCCATGGCACAGCGGCAATGACTTGCAAATATTCCGTCATCCGAACGGCTGCTCACTGCCCGCGTGGGCTCAGGCAAAAGGCGTATCAATGAATGAAGCCAGCCGCTGGAATCCGGCCTGGCAACTCCCTGTCGCACAAGGGATAACCAACTGTCCGATCGTCTATAGCAAGGGCAAGGCCCCCACCGCCAACCGGAAGAAAGGGGCGACCGTCATTGTCAAAGCGGTCTCACTGGACAGTCTGCATGACCCCCTGTTGCTGAAAGCTGCCAGGGGGCTTGATATGAGTCGAGGCGAGATCAGGCTGGAACGCTTGCCTGATCCTCTTGGGATTCAGCAGAAGCGGCCGCTGATTGCGGCACCATGAAACAGTGGCGCCAATGGCTCAGTACCGGAGCCAAATCAACCTCTTCCGGACATGACCAGCGAGCACCATAAAAGCAGAGCTGCCGGCCAATGGCGCGACGATGAGTGATGTTGCAATCCAGCGCAATTCGCGGCAACAGGGAGAGCGTCACCGTTTCGGGTAATTCAAATCGAGCCGGAGCAAGGAAACCGACCCCGCCCGGACCAATGTCTTTGATCACTGCGCGGCCAATGCTCTTGTCAAACAGCAATCCGGAAATCAGCAATCTGGCCGCAATACCACAACTCTGTGACTCGAAAGGCGTTGTTCCATCGTGCAGATACCAGCGCGGTACTTTTCTACGTGGATCATTGTGCGAGGTATGCAGCGGAAACTCGATCTCAGGGTCGTCCATGGGAAATCATCTCCTTGGCATGGGTGGTTGCCGCTTGCGTTTGGGAGCTGAAAAGTTGCTCCAGATTGGTTTCTGCCTGGGTTGTCATGACCAGCAATTCAATGCGCCGATTACGGCTGCTTTGTGGATTCCGGGTATCTTCCAGCATGGTATCGGCCATCGCGACAACCTGCCCGACCCGTTCAGGTGGCATGCCTCCCGCCAGCAACACCCGTCTTGCCATCATTGCGCGGTCTGACGATAGCTCCCAGTTGCTGTAGTTGTCACCGGCAAACGGTGTGCTGTCGGTATGGCCAGAAATCATGACCCGATTCTCGATACGCTGGAATATGGGTGCCAGCGCCATCAACATATGGCGAAAGAAAGGGCTGATACGGGCACTGCCGCGGCTATACATTTCCCGATCTGCGTCATCACGGATCAGGATCCGCAATCCTTGGGGAACAATTTGAATCTCGAGGTTATTCTTCGCCTGCATCTGCTCAGCAAGATGGTCGATAAAGCTGGCCAGCTGCTTCATCTGGGCTTCACCCTCAAGCTTGCCTATCAACAGCTTTTCATATCCACCGCCCGGACCGTCAGAAAAAATGCTCTGATTACGGTCCATATGCTTTGGCATCAGCTGACCCTGCTGATCGAACTTGGGGTTCAACTCATCGATCACGGAGGGATTGCCACCGAGATCGACAGGATAGGGGCTGTTGCGAATATCAAACGGGTTGGCCTCACTGTCCATGATGCTGTAGTCCCGCAGGCGGCTGGCAACGACTTCCCGCTCCTCCTGATTGGACACAGCGAGGATCCACAGCACCATGAAGAACGCCATCATGGCCAACGTGAAGTCGGCAAATGCCACCTTCCAGGCGCCTCCCCCTTTGGGACCGCTGTTACGACGCTGCTGGCGCTTGACGATAATCTGTTCGTGATTGCGCATTACATCGCCCTGTTGGTCACCCAATCTTCCAGCTCAAGGAAGCTTGGTTTGACTTCAGGCTCCAGGATCTTGCGACCCGAATCGACGGCAAGCAAAGGAGTTTTGCCACGCAACTGGGCAATCAGGATCGACTTGATGCACATCAACAGGCCGATACGACGCTTGACCATCTCTTCCATGGCATTGCTGATTGGCTCCAGCAAGCAGTAGCAGAGGAAAATACCGATAAAGGTGCCCACCAGCGCCGCCGCCACATGGACACCGATATTGCTCAGGGGGCCGTCCAGTTGCTGCATGGTGATGATGATCCCCATCACCGCAGCAAGAATACCGAAGCCCGGGCAGGCCTCGCCGGTTTTGTGCAAGGCATGAGCAGGCTTGAGCATGTCCTCTTCAATGGCCATGATCTCCTGCTCCAGCACGGTATCCAGTTCATGGGGTGTGATCTTGCCCATTCCGAGCAGACGCAGGTTATCGATAATGAAACCAAGCAGTTGGGGATCTTCCGAAATCTGGGGATACATCAAGAAAACCGAGCTCTGCTGGGGATTTTCAATATGCTCGTCGAGCGCCTTCATCCCCTTGTTGCGTGTCTCTTCAAGCAGTTGATGCATCAGAGTCAACAGCTCACGATAGACCTCTTTCTCTTCTTTATTCGCTTTGAAGCACATCTTTATCTGCCGCCACATTTCATGCATCACCTCTTTCGAGTTGCCCAGAAACATGGAGCCTACCGCTGCGCCGATGATGATGATGAGCTCGGCTGGCTGCCACAAGGCTGCGAGGTTTCCCCCGGCCATCATGAAGCCACCCAGCACGCACACTAATATGACGCCGATGCCAATCTGTTTTTGCATGAATGTTCCCGCACGATACAAGAAGGGTCACCAGTAAAGGTGAAGCACTACTATATGGAGTCGACCAATCGCTGCTTTAGCTGAAGTACACATTGCTTGTGCAACTGACAAACCCGGGATTCGGTTAATCCCAGCACCAGCGCGATCTCTTTCATGTTGAGCTCTTGCTGGTAATAGAGGGAAAGCAATAACTGCTCGCGTTTATCCAGTGTGGCCAACACCTTGCTGATGGTCATCGCCATATCGACATCATCAGACTCTGTGGTCGGAGCTTTGCCGCCATTCTCCAGCCACTCTTCCAGACTCTGCAGCGCTTCAGCCTGACTGGCGTAGGACAACTGACGCACCTCATCCACCGAACAGTCGAGCGCAGCAGCAAGTTCTTGCTCTGAGGGGGGGCGCCCCAAACGATTGTGCAGTTCACGCTGCGCCTGATTATGGCCGTGTACCTGCTGTCGCAGTTGGCGGGGTCGCCAGTCCAGACGGCGCAACTCATCGAGCATGGCGCCACGAATCCGTTTGAAGGCATAACTTTCAAACTGGGCATCGGGCTCGCTGCCATAACGGCGCCACGCCTCCAGCAATCCCATCATTCCCACCTGCTCCATGTCCTCCTGATCAAAGCAGGCGCTGACCTGGCTGCGCAGATGACTGGCGGCTCGCTTCACCAAGGGTAGATAGCGAGCAAGAATTGCGGGTTCTCCCGTGCGAGGAAGTTGCGGAGTATCGGCAAACTCTTGTTGAGCATCCCAAACGGAATCAGTCATATTGTGGCTACTGTACCAGCACCTTGGTGATCAGCACTTCATCAAGATAGGGCTTGTAGCCATATCCCTGTACCGTAGTGACCAGCTTGTCGCGCAGAGAGACCTGCAACTTGAAATATTCTGTAGTTCGACTTTTACGTCGTCATGGGAGCGGTGACTGAAATACTGCACCATGGCATTGCGGATCAGTGGCGTCAGTTCATCCAGCTTGGCAACCTGCGCCGGGTTGTAGGTCACCAGTGCCAGCTCCAGCACCAGATAATGAGACTGTTCACCCCCTTCCAGGCTGATGACAAAGCGCTCCATCGGCTTGAACAGCGGAGTGCTGCTCAGCTCTGGCTTTGGCTCTGCCAATCCGAGCCAGACTTCGACCACATCGCGTTTAAGCCATGCGCCATAGGCCAGCATGGCCAACAGACACAGAGCCATGACGAATATCATCAACCACTTCATGACACGCCGCATAATGTAAAACCACTCTCGCTGTTACGGGTTAAAAATCAGACCAGTGTATTGAGCCAGTCGTGCACCGTATCCCATTGGGAATCCGGATCATCCTGCCACTGGCGGCGGCCAGCCAGGATCTTCTCCTGTTGCCACCGCTCCTGCTGTCCCTGTTCGCCACCCTGCCCCACATTGACCTCGACCCCGCCGGCATGATGGGGAGCCAGGCTCATGCGCAAGCGCTCCATCGACTGGATCATCGCATCGCGCACCGCCGGATTGGTCACGTTCAACTGGACATTGAGCCGGTCACCATCGAGCTTGACGGTCAACTCCAGTCGCCCAAGCTCTGGCGGGTCCAGCCGGATGTGAGCCTGTTTCACCTGTTGATTGACCTGCAGTTCAACCTTGTCCTGAAGCAGGCTAACCAGCTGCTGTCCCCACTGGCTCTGGTTGTCTGACAACCGGACAGGTGCCCATTGATAGTCGACCGGACGCAGCGGTGCAGCGGCGAGTTGTCCAACTGCCAGCTGGCGAGCATCTGGCAACCTGTTTTCTACCGCAGCGGTATCAGGCACATTTCCAGCATCGAGACCGGCGGCCATAATCGGCAAGGTGAAGCGGCCGGGCAATACACCGGTTTGCCCATTCGATTTGACAAGCAACGTAGAGAGCGCCTGTTCTGCAGCAGCAGAGACCGTTTCACGACGCGGCATCACCTCTTGTTCGGGCAGCGTGGTCACACTCCCCATCAAGGCACGAAGAGAGGGCGGCAATTTGTTATCCACCACCACCTGCTGGCCATCGGTGCTACCTTCAGCTCGGGAAAAAGTACGGCTTACACGAACACCATCAAGATCGGCATCACTTACTCTGACAAAGAGAGGAGGCATATTGGTAAACGCTTGCAGCTGTTCAGCCGGATCGCCTTCCGCCCCCGGCTGTTCGATCTCTTTTTCTGCTTCCGCAACATCGCTGGCTGCCAGCTCGGGCAAGGGCAATGTAACCAGAGGATCCGCCACCTCATCCAGCGGTTGATACAGCTCTCCTTCACTGCCGGCTTGGCCGGATAAACGATTCAAGGCCGTGACATCCGGTGAATGCACAGCGTCAAAACCACTAAATTGAATCAATCCCATTGCTGTGCCTCACCGTAGGCAGTCAAACCTTCACGAATCGAAGAAAGCTGCTGCCACTCCTGTTTACGAACCTGGGTCTCCTGCTCGCAGAGTTGCAATGCCTGTTGATACAAAATTCGGGCTTTATCTCTTGCTGGTTGCAATGCAGCCCAGAGTTGGGGATTCCGGCTAACTTGAGAGACAAATTGTGCGAAACGTCCATCGGTTAGCCTGACTGCATCCCACTGGCCAGCTTGCGCTTGTTGCAGCAATAGCGTACCCAACCCCAATAACTGACGCTGGCGAGTCTGCAGTTCGGTCTCACGCAACACGGGAGCAATACCTGACATGACGAGCCCCAAGAAAGAAGATGAACCAGCCCACAAGCAAGGAGTGGGCCAGACCGAGAACCAAGAAATTTCAATATGTTGGGCGTGAGGAAGAACAGAGAGGAAGGAAGTACTACTTCCGTATTAACGAGGATGACGCGCCATTGCTTCCCAACCCTCTTTCAGCTCTTGCAGGATTTTGCGCACTTCGGCAAATCCCTCAACATTGTTGGAAACGCTGATTTCGAACAATTTCTGACCGCAGTAGTCATAAAGACGATGCAGATTGGCTGCCAGCTCGCCACCTTTATCCATATCAAGTGCGCTGTCCAACCCGCCAAGAATCTGCAAACACTTGCTGATTGCCTGACCCTTTCGTTCAAACTGGCGGGCAAGAATATGTCCTTCGGCTCTGGCCATCTCGTCGAGCAGCCCCTCCATCAGCATCAGTACCAACTGATGCGGATCAGCGCTAGCAGCCTTGGCCTGAGTAGCGGCAAACTGATAAGCATCGTAACCATCTTGATGTTCAAACATGTAAAACTCGCTTGCTCCGGATGAGGCAGCCAAATAGCAAGACCCCTTACAGGGCGCCCATGGTCTGCATCATCTGATTCATGGTGGTAAATTGGTTGAGGTAGCGCTTATACGCGGAATTCATACGGCGATCCAGCGCTTCCATTCGCTCATTCACCCGCTTTTCACTGGCTTCCAAGCCACTCTTGCGCCCTTTGAGTGCGCCATCGCGCTTGGTGTAGGGATCGAGTGAATTGCTCATCCGCTTGAGCAGACCATCATCCCCCATCAATGCCTTGCCCAGCAGCTCGGGATCTTTCTCCAGTGCCTTGTTGAAGTCAGTCTCGCTGAAGGAGAGCTTGCCGGTCTTGTCTGTTTTGATGCCAAGACTACTCAGACTAAGACCGTTGGGCAGATCGCGCACGCTGTTGGCAAGCGCGCTCTTGAGGCTGCGTACACCGCTATCGGAAGAGAGTGCCCCGGGAGCCTTGGGATCGCTTGAAGTCATCTTGGCCAGTTCGTCTATCAGCTCGTTATAGCTATCTACAAACTTCTTGAGCGAGCCGGTAACCGCCTCTTTATCCTGTTCGACCGTCACCTGCAGAGGTGCATCGCCGCTCTTCTGTGCTTTGGTGAGCTGGAGGGTCAGGCCATCGACCACATTTTCAATCTTGTTGCTGGCAGAAGTAATGGTTAACGGGTTGTTTCCGCCCATCTGCAACCTGGCATCCTGGGCTTTGGTGATCTCGGTCTTGTTGGCAACCGCAACGCCCAAGGAAGAGCTTGCATCACCGCTGTAATTCATCGTGATGGCATTCTCTTCACCACTATCCTTGCTGGTCAACACCATATTGACCTTGCCGTCGGTCCGAACCAGTGTGGCTTTAACACCCGGGTTATCCTTGGCGTTGTTGATATGGGAAACCAGATCTTTCACGGTTGCGCCGGCTGGCAAACTGGCCAGATCGATATCTACACTCTTGCCTTTGACCGTCAGAGAGAAGACGCCATCTGTTGGCAGAGGAGTGGTTTCGCTATTCAGGCTAAGACCAACCTGATGAGACTGGGCTAACTGCTCCACAAAGAAGTTGTATTGCCCCGAGCTGGCCTTTCCATTGCTCGTCACCGTCATGAGCCCTTCTTGGGACATGGTGGCCTTCTGGGCTTGCAGGTTGGATGCCTTGTTCAGATCCTTGAGCATGGTCTGGAAGGTCGACAGCTTGGTCGTGAGTGTGCTGATTGCACTCTGCTGCCCCTTGATACTGTCCATCTGCTTTTTCAGCAGCTTGTCCATATTCTGGCGCTCGATAGCTACCAGTTGCATTGCCATGCTGGCCGGATCTACTTGCATCATTACACCCTTATTCTGTGGCATGCCCGTTGGAAAATACCCACTCAGTGCTTTCCAACCGACACGTTATAGCAAGAGGAAGGCCGCTCTCTCGAGAGCGGCCCGCATTCAGTTAACGCAGCAGGGAAGTGACCATGCCGGTCATCTGGTTGGAGTTGGACAGCACGGACATGCCAGCCTGCATCAGCATCTGGTTCTTGGTCATGTTGGTGCTCTCCTGGGCGAAGTCGGCATCCATGATGCGACCGTTTGCCATATCGGTGTTCTCTTTCATATTGGAGAGGTTGTTGACGGTGTGCTCCAGACGGTTGATGTTGGCACCGAAAGCAGAGCGAGCTTCGCCGATCCCCTTGGAGAAGGTATCCAGCTCGGTCATGGCTGCAGTGGCTTTACCTTGGTCATCTATACCGGCTTTGACAGCAGCCCCATTGGCGCCCTTGTCATCGGCGATCACACCTTGCAGCGCTTTCGCCAGCACGCCGTCAGCTTTCAGCTCCAGCTTCTCGTCACCAGTACCACCGATCTGGAAGGTGACGGCTTTCTGGAAGCCTTCATCTTTAGCCAGCAGCTTCTGACCACCAAACGTGGTGTTGTTGGTGATGTTGTTCAGCTCGGCACGCAGCTCGGTAAACTCCGCGTTCATTGCATTGCGATCTTCAGCGGTGCCTGTTCCGTTCGCAGACTGGGTAGCCAGATCCTTCATACGCTGAACGATATTGCTCATCTCGTCCATAGCACCTTCAGCAGTCTGCATCATGGAGATGGCATCCTGAGAGTTACGCATACCAACTTTCTGACCGCTGGACTGCGCTTGCAGACGAGTAGCCATCTGCAGACCTGCGGCATCATCGGCAGCGGAGTTGATACGCAGACCGGTGCCCAGACGCTGCATGGCGGTACCCAACATCTTGTTGGTCGAGTTCAGCTGATTCTGAGTAGTCAGAGAAGCGAAATTAGTGTGAATAGACAAACCCATAACATGATCCTCATTTAAAGCTGTGTTCGCAGCAAATAACCGTACAAAAGTAAGAAGCGACAGCTGTGAGCAGAGACTTGAATCAGGAAATAGAAATTAGAGGAATAGAGGCAAAACAGAAGAAAATAAGAGCGGGCTGAAGAGAGAAAATAAAAAAAGGCACCCACCCCAAAAATCAGGATGAGTGCCGCACAGCATTAACGCAGCAGGGAAGTTACCATGCCGGTCATCTGGTTGGAGTTGGACAGCACGGACATACCAGCCTGCATCAGCATCTGGTTCTTGGTCATGTTGGTGCTCTCCTGAGCGAAATCAGCATCCATAATGCGGCCATTCGCCATGTCAGTGTTCTCCTTCATGTTGGAGAGGTTGTTGACGGTGTGCTCCAGACGGTTGATGTTGGCACCAAATGCAGAACGAGACTCACCGATTTTCTGGGAGAAAGTATCCAGCTTAGCCATAGCATCGGTAGCTTTCTTTTGATCCCCGATCCCTGCAGCAATATCAGTGTCCAAGGTACCCTTACCAGTGCCAACGACCTCCGCCAGAGCCTTGGCTAGGGTTCCTGTTTTTTTCAACTCCAGCTTCTCAGCGGAAGTACCGCCTATCTGGAATGTCACATCTTCCTGGAAGCCCTTGCCAGTCTTGAGCAATTCTTGCCCGCCGAAAGTGGTGTTGTTGGTGATGTTGTCAAGCTCGGAGCGCAATTCGGTAAACTCGGCATCCATGGCTTTACGGTCTTCTGCGGTACTGGTGCCGTTAGCAGACTGGGTAGCCAGATCCTTCATACGCTGAACGATATTGCTCATCTCGTCCATAGCACCTTCAGCAGTCTGCATCATGGAGATAGCATCCTGAGAGTTGCGCATACCAACCTTCTGACCGCTGGACTGGGACTGCAAGCGAGTAGCCATTTGCAGGCCGGCTGCATCGTCGGCAGCGGAGTTGATACGCAGACCGGTGCCCAGACGCTGCATGGCGGTACCCAGCATCTTGTTGGTGGTATTGAGCTGACTTTGAGTAGTCAGGGAAGCAAAGTTGGTATGAATGGACAAGCCCATGATGTAATCCTCGATATGACGCTGCGGCGCAGCATGTTAGGTTGACATCAGATATAGACGACAACTTTTCGCAGGAAATTTAGGCCTCTGTTCTTATATTTTTTCAGGTCAGTCAATGGACAGGAATGGCCGTGATAAACTCGCCGGATTAATTTATAGGCATGTTTATTGCTTTGAATCGCAATCCTTCACTATCGGAAAGCGACATGGCAGCATTTCTATATACCCCTCGGTTTGTCACACAATTTCAATGCATTGGAGATGGCTGCAGAGACAACTGCTGCCATAGCTGGAGCATCAGTATCGATAAAGCGACGCTCCGCAGTTATGAAAAACACCCGGATCCCGTAATACAATCGCTGAGCAAACAACACATCCGCAAAGTAAAGAGAAGCAATGAACAGTGGGGTGTCATAACCCTTGACGAGCAGGGAGCCTGCCCTTTTCTTGACGAGAAGCGATTGTGTCAGATCCACGGCAAAGCAGGGCCAGATGCACTGAGCCAGACTTGCAAGACCTACCCCAGAACCCAAACCCGGCTAGCCAACCAGCTCAAGAAATCTCTGGTTCTCTCCTGTCCCGAGGTCTGCCGGCACCTGTTGCTAGACCCAATGGCAATGCAGACTGAGGAGACCCCGCTCAGACAGCCTCTCCCCTTTACCACGCCGCCCTCCACGGCAATGGCAACCCTGCATAGTCTGAGCATCCACGTGCTGACAGCCACCGATCTCCCGGTCGAACTACGCCTATGGCTCATCGGACTGCTGCTTCATCGGGATGCAACCTCCTTGTCGCACGAAGCATTTCTCGGGCAGGTAGCGGTAATGGCTGAGCAGGGGGAACTCCACGTCATGTTTGAACAGTTGCCCTCCATACCCACATTGCAGTGGTGGGGGCTGAGAACAATTACCCATCAGCTGGTTGCATATTCGCAGGGAAGGCGTGGCCGGCAGACCATGCAGTTCTGCCTCGACAAAATAAATCAGGTACTAGAGGGCGTTTATGACGAAAGCAAGCTTGCATTGCTGCAACAAGCCTGGCTCAACAAGGTAACTCCCTTTCTGGCCACAAGGCCTCACATTCTCAACAACTACCTGCTCTACTACGTCTACAACAACAACTTTCCACTGCAGCAGACGACACCATTCCAGGCCTATCAGCTCCTGGTGATCGATTACTTCCTGCTGCGCAACTACCTATGTCTTCTAGCCATGGACAAGGAGCTGGAAGAACAGGATGTCATCGATCTTTTCTACAGTTATCACACTATACGCCAGCACAACCGGAACTTTCTCAAGACCATAGAAGAGGGACTAAGTACCTCAGGCTTTTCATCCGACCTCACTCTATACGCCTTGCTGAAACCCTGAAAAAAAGACCGCCAGCATGTTGCTGGCGGTCTCTTTTTCCATCTTGGCGGTGATGTAGCACGTCATCCCTTATGTGAGCAGTGCCACCACATTCTGGCGCGATACGTTGGCCTGAGCCAGCAGACCAGACATGGTTCCCATAAAACCACCCTCCCGGAGCTGCTCACCCAGCTTGCCCTGAAGCTGCTCAAGCTCCTGCTGTTTCATATTCTGGCTACGCGCCTTGACCCGATCGAGCTGCTTGACCATCCGCTGGCGGAACTGCTTCAGCTCCCGCACCGACTGCTCAATCTCCCCAAGCAATCTTCTCAGGCGCTGTTGCTCCTGTCGCAGCTCACCTTTGTCGATACCTTCACCCAACTGAGTCAACTGCCCCGGTTTGGCTTTGAATTGCACGGGGACAGGATTGCCGGCGGGGATACGGATGCCTTCGCCACTAAGCAGAACAGGTTCGTCCAGTTTGCGCCGATGCAACTCCGGCACACTTAACTCCAGCTTGCCCAACTCGTTGAGGCGCGCCTGAATATGCTCTTTGCGTAGTGCACGATCCAGCCGGGTGACCACTTCCGATTCATTGGCTCCAGCAGGCAGCATCACTTCCACTGCACTGCTGCTCTGTGGGAAAGAGAACACCAGGCGCTCGGCGCCCGACTTGGGGGTGAGCAGGTCAAGTCGCTCTGACTCATAACTCACCCGACTGTCCCCTGCAGATGCCAGCAAACGTGGCTTTAATTCGGTATTAAGGGGAGCTTGGGGTTGGGTCAACTTCTCTTCCAACACTTTCAGACGTGACACCAGATCGCCGCTCGCCGCCCGATTCTGGCCGAGTTGCTGTTCTAGGCGCTTCAATTCACCCCAAATCTGGCTCAAAGCCTGCTCTCCCCCTTGAGCCTGAGCGATCCGCTGCTGCGCAGTCCCGATCAAAGCCCACCGATCCAGCCGGACGATATTGGGGTGACGCTCAGTTTCGCCGGTTGGCCGGGACGCACTCTGAGCAGTTAGGCGCCCGTGCAATCTGGGCTGGGCAGGTGTTTCGACCACTCCACCCAAACGGGTTTGCTGAATCTGCATCATGGCTCCCTGAACCTGAATTTATGGCATGTAGTTGAAGAGGCTGAGTCCGTTCACCTTGGCAAATGCCTGCTGCTGAACTTGCAAAGCCATCAACACATGGGCCTGCTGGGTAACAGCACTGGCATAGTCGAGGGACTCTATCTGATTGCTCACTTCCTTGCTATAGACCCCTTTCTCGGCATGCCCCTCATCGACCTGATCAAGCAGGTTCATACGTGCACCGATGGTGCTCACCATCTGGCTGATATCGTCCTGCAACACCTTGCTGCGATCCAGCATGCCGCGAGCCTGATCGGCAGCATCGGGGGCTCCGCTCTCCATCGCGGCGACCATGGAATCCAGCTGTTTGAAGAAGTCGCCATTGTCGATAAACAGCTTGTCCGCAGTCTGGTTGAGCCCCACCGTCACACCATTGGCAATGCTGACTTCGCGAACCAGACTATCGCCCTGGTACTTGTAACTGCCGAAGTCAGGATCTGCCGGATCTGTGACCTTGACCAAGGCAGGCTGATCGACCTTGCTACCGGTAAACAGGCTGGAACCACTCTCATTGCGCGCATTGGCAAGATCGAACAAGCCATCTTTGATAATCGCCGCCTCGGTTGCCACGGCACGGCGATCATCTTCGGAAAGCGAGCCGTTTGCAGCAGTCTGGGTCAACTCACGCAACCGCATCAGCATGTTGGTCATCGACTCCAGCTGGATTTCGCCCTGAGAAAGCTGGCTTTTGGCATTGGCAATATTCTTCTGATACTGCTCCATCGCCACCTGCTCCTTCTTGAGGCCGAGCAGCCGCACACTTCCCACAGGATCATCGGAAGGCTGAAGGATCCGTTTGTTTGAGGAGATCTGGCGATCGAGGCGGGCATACTCGCCGAAACCGTGCTGCAGATTATCAAGCATGCTGAGCTGGATCTGGTTGGTACTGATGCGCATGGTCACTCCGTCAGAACATGTTCAGGATGGAATTGAAGAGCTGATCCGAGGTGCTGATCACCTTGGCATTGGCCTGATAAACCTTGGTGTATGCCATGATTTTGACCCCCTCTTCATCGGTGTTGACCCCACTCACGCTGCTCAGCTTGGTGGCCATCTGCTTCTCCATATTGGCATCAGCCTGCATGGTCGCCTTGGCCTGTCCACTCTGTACCGCAATCCGGCCAAGCAGAGCACTGTACGCGTCGTACTGGCCTTCCTTGATCGTGATGATCTCCTGCAAATTGCGATTGTCACCTTTACCACCGCCGGCCTTTGCAAAGGCAAGATGATCGCCGGTAAAACCATCGGCAACCTTCAAGGTTCCGGAAGGGTTGAGCGGATCGTAGCTAAACAGGGGTTTACCCGGAGCACCATTCAAATCGACACCACCGGCCTGTTTGGCATTGAAGTCATCAGCCAGCTTCTTCGCCATCTGATTGAGCTCGTCGCGAAGCGGACGCAGCACATTGGCGCGATAATCCATCACCCCGGCCAGAGACCCGCCATGCAGCGCTGGAACCTCAAAGGTTTGCGGACCGAAACTCAGGCTAAGTTTGTCACCGGCCAGCGAAAGGGTACTGCTGCTGCCGGATAGTACCAACGGCTGCCCCTGAGGCAGACTGATCGAGAACGAACCATCGCTCTGCCGGTTAACCCTCACCTCCATATAGGTTGAAAGCTCGCGCACGACCTGTTCACGGCTGTCTTCCAGTGTGGATGTATTGACCCCTTTGGAAGCCTGTTCGCTGATCTGGGTATTCAGTTCGGCAACCTGCTTCAGATAACTGTTGACCTGAGAAACCGTGCTGTTCAGCTGATCGTCGATCTGTTTCTCCTGGGTCAACATACTCTCGTTGAGCTGACCAAAACGGTTCGCTAGCGCACCGGCCGAGCTGACGATCTGGCTGCGTTGTGCCGGGGTTTCCGGGCTGTCGAGCGCAGCGCTGAGGGAGGCAAAGAAGCTGTCGAGCCCCTTGGTGATATTCATCGATTCACTACCCAGCAGCTGCTCTGTAGTGTTGATGTACTGGTAAAACGAGTAGGAGGAGCCTGTCGCCGAGCGGCTACGCCAATGCTGGGAAACCAGATAATCATCCGTGATCCTGCGAACACCGGTTACCTCTACCCCCTGGCCATTATCCAGCCGACCAAAACCGGACAGGCTGCCCATCATGGCCTCCTGGCGACTGTAGCCGATGGTGTTGACGTTGGCGATATTCTGGGCGGTGACATTCAACGCGATTTGGGCCGCGTTAAGTCCGCTAAAACCGATATTGAGCAGCGACATCAATCAACCTTCTTCATTTTTACCGAGTTGAGAGGCTGGCTGAACGCAGCCAGGGTCTGCTGCTCTGAAGCGACCACCCCGTCCGGATTCTTTAATGACGGAGCCAGCTGGTTGACCATCTGCTCCCGCAGACCGATGCCACCTCGCTTGACCATGCTCATCGCCAACTGGCTGTCATACATATCGCGATAGAGGGATTGCCCCTTGATAATCTTGTCGTCCTCATCCTGCAGGGCATCCGTCGCCGAGCGCATATGTTTGAGCACGGTTTGCAAAAAACTGACTTCAAACTGACCGGCTGCAGCATCCAGCGCGGCACGCTGATCCGGGTTGCTTTTGATTTGCTGCAATTCATTGAGATCCTGATAAAAACTGGGATCCGAGCTAATTCTGGTCATGATAATCCTTAGATAACCACCAACTCACCTTCGAGGGCGCCAGCCTCATCAAGCGCTTGCAAGATGGCCATAACATCATCGGGGGTTGCCCCGAGTGAGTTGACAGCCTTGACGATCACTTCCAAGGACGTGCCATCCGGCCAGACAAACATGTTGTTACGTTCCCGATCGACCTGGATCTTGGAGTTGGGGGTCGTCGTGGTCTGCCCGTTGGAGAAGGCGTTGGGCTGACTGACCGTCTGACTCTCGCCAATCGTCACCGTCAGACTGCCATGACTGACGGCAGCCTTGTGAACCTTGACCCCCTGCCCCATCACCACAGTACCGGTTCGACTGTTGAAGACCACCTTCGGCCGCTCCTGACCCGGATCCACCTTGATATCCTCCAGCAGGGCCATAAACGCGATGCGCTGGCTCTCGTCCCTGGGGGCTGCAACCTGAACCCGCCCGGCACTCACCGCTCGGGCAACCGGCCCCAGCTGATGGTTGATGGCACGCTCCACATTGCGGGCTGTCTTGAAGTTGGGTTGATGCAGATTGAGGGTCACTTCCGGCTTTTCGGCAAAATTGCTGACCACCTCTCGCTCGATGGTGGCGCCATTGGGGATAATCCCGGCTGTCGGCACGTTAATCGTGACCGATGAACCTGATTGCCCTTCCGCTTTCACCCCAGCGACGACCAGATTGCCCTGCGCCACGGCATAGACTTCACCGTCGATACCGCGCAGTGGGGTCAGCAACAGAGAACCGCCACGCAGACTCTTGGCATCACCAATGGAAGTCACGGTCACATCGAGCAACTGCCCCTTGCCTGCCAAAGCGGGTAGCGTGGCCTGCACCGAAACGGCTGCCACGTTCTTGAGCTTGGGATCGATATCGTCCGGTAACTGCACGCCAAACTGCTTGAGCATGTTGGCCATGGATTGGCCGGTAAATTTGACCTGGCTTTTGTCACCGGTCCCGGAGAGACCGACCACCAGACCATAACCCACCAGCTGGTTGGTTCTCAGCCCCTGTACATCGGCAATATCCAGCAAGGCTCGTTTGGCCGGTGCGGCAGCCTGACTAAACAAGGGCAAGCAGAGACACAGCAGGGCGATAAACCATCTGTTCATGTGATTCCTCAAAATGGCGCAAACGCCGAGCTAAAGAAGCGGCCCAGCCACCCCATCTGGTTACTGTCGGCGAGGGCACCACGACCGGCATAGGTGATGCGGGCATCAGCAATGCGCTGGGACGAGATACGGTTGCTCTGGTCAATATCCTCGACCCGCACCATGCCGCCCAAGCGGATATATTCATCCCCCTGATTGAGGCGGATCCACTTTTCACCGCGGATCCCCAACACACCGTTGGGCATCACTTCCGCGACAGTCACGGTTATGGAACCTGCCAGGGTATTTTGCTGGCTGGAGGTCGCACCGCCATCAAAATCCCGATCAGCGCTGAGGGTTGCCCCCCAGTCGGGGCGCAGTTTACCGCCAATAGAGGGGGCCGGCACATTCATGCTGCTGTTTTTGCTCATGCTGGTATTGGCTTTCTTGCTCGACTGGGTACGCTCTTCCAGCACCACGGTGAGAATGTCACCAACACGGTAAGCTCGCCGATCCTGAAACAGGGTCATCATGTAGTTGCCACGATAGAGGCCACCATCTTCGCTCTGCGCAGCCGCGGTCACCTTGGGACGGGATGGAGCCCATTTCTCGTCACCTGGCTCGGGCGCCTGCAGCTCATAGGTGGCACAGCCGCCCAACAGCAATACCAACCAGATATAACGCAGCATCGACTTCATCATTACAGTGCCTGCGTGACAAACTTGAGCATCTGGTCGGCGGAAGAGACCACCTTGGCATTCATCTCGTAAGCCCGCTGGGTGGTGATCATGTCAACCATCTCCTCGACCACGTTCACGTTGGAACTCTCCAGCGTGAATTGCTTGACGGCCCCCATCGCCTCTTCACCCGGTACACCTTCAATGGGCTCACCGGACGCGCCGGTTGCACGGTAGAGGTTGCCACCGAGCGCTTCCAGACCGGCCGGGTTGGCGAAATTGGTCAGGGTGATGCGGCCCAGCTCGACGTTCTCTTGCTGACCGGGCAACGAGGCGCTGACAGTGCCGTCGGTACCAATGGAGATCTTGGTGGCGTTATCAGGGATCTGGATCTGCGGCACCATGGGCAAACCATCCGCGTTAACCAGCTGCCCCTCGGCATTGCGATGCCATTGACCATTACGGGTATAGGCCGTCTCGCCATCTGGGCGCTCAACCCCGAAGAAACCGGCACCGACCACCGCCATATCCAGCTCCTGATTGGTATTCTGGAATTGGCCGGAGGTGAAGACCTTTTGGGTACCCACCACCCGCACACCATTACCCATCTGAATACCGATAGGCGCCAAATTCTGCTGATCCTGCTGGGCACCCGGCTGGCGCTGCACCTGATAAAAGAGATCTTCAAACGCTACTCGATCGCGCTTGAAGCCGACCGTGTTCACGTTAGCCAGGTTGTTGGAGATACTGGACATCTTGGCATCTTGTGCCGACAGACCTGTTTTACTGACCCATAATGCTGCGTGCATTGTTATTCCACCTTGTTCATCAAGCCTCATCCACTGGGATGTGGCAAGGCATCGGGTATCTGCCCGATGCCGTCAAAATCAACCCTGACCGGAAATCAATTTGGCCCCTTGACGAGCCTGATCATCCGCCGCTTTCATCAACTTGACCTGCAGTTCGAAATTGCGGGTCAATGACATACTGCTGACCAGCTCATCCACGGCATTGACGTTGGCCCCTTCCAAAAAGCCGGATGCCATCACCACCTGCTCGCTGCTTTCGGCATCCCCCCCCTGGCGCATCCGGAAAAGACCATCGTGGCCTTTTACCAGCTCAGCCGGATCAGGATTGACCAGCTTCAAGCGGCCTACATCAAGCCGGGCACCACCACCCGGAGGAGTGATGCTCAGGGTGCCATCCTTGCCGAAACTGATGTCACGATAAGCGGGCAGCACCAGCTCGCCCCCCTCCCCCAGCACCGGCCGACCATTGAGGGTCAACAGCCCGTCGGCATCGGCCTCCAGGTTACCAGCACGGGTATAGGCCTCTTTGCCATCAGGCGTCTGCACCGCCAGAAAACCCTCGCCACGAATCGCCACATCCAGCTTGCGCCCCGTCTGCATCAGAGGGCCAGCTTTGAAGTTGGTCCCGGCCATCTCTTCTCTGGCCATCACCCGGCTCTGATAACCATCGCCCGTCAGGGCATAAGCAGAAACCCGCTCAAAGTCAGCCCGAAAACCGGCGGTATTGACGTTGGCCAGGTTATTGGCCCGGATTTGCTGGGCCATCAGGGTATGCTGCGCCCCGGACATGGCGGTGTAGATAAGCTTTTCCACGGGTTACCCTTAGAAGGAGTTGAACAGAACCTGAGTCATTTTGTCAGCGGAACTGATGGTCTTGGCGTTTGCCTGATAGTTACGCTGGGAAGTCATCAGGCTAACCAGTTCACCGGTCAGATCCACGTTGGAGCTCTCGTAGGCCCCGGCAGTCAACTGACCCATGGTGCCGGTTCCCGGCGCCCCCAGTACAGGCTGACCAGAACTGAAAGATTGCTGCCAGGTGGTGTTGTTGGTCTGCAGCAGACCATTGGGGTTGGCGAAGTTTGCCATGACCACCTGACCCTGCTTCAGGCTCTGACCGTTGGTAAAGGTGGCATAGACACCACCATCGGCATCAACCCGTATACCGGTCAAATCGCCAGCGGTGTAACCGTTGGACTGGTTACGAGTCGCGTTGAAGTCAGAGGCATACTGGCTGACACGTGCAATGTCCACCTGCAGCGAAATGGGGTCTGCCCCCGCTGGGGCAAGTGCCAGAACCGGAGAGGTAGTCGGCGCCTTGAGCGTCCCGTTGCTGTTGAACTCCATAGTCACCGGAGCTCCGGTCGTGGTGCCATTGAAGGCATAGTTGACCTGCCAGGTATTGGCGCCGGTTTTGACAAAATACTGGGTGACCGTGTGCTCAACCCCGAGCGAGTCATAGACCTTGCTGGATTGGGAGTAGCTGAAACTGTCTGACTTGGCTGGATCGAAGGGATGAAGAGCGGGATCGATCACGCTGGCATCCGCCTTCAGGTTGGCAACGAACTCCAGCTTGTCGGATGCCTTGGCAGGCAGGCTGCCAGCTTTTACCTGAATGTCACCGATCACGCCGGATTGCAGCTCACCAGCATCATTGGTGGTATAACCCTGCAGTCGGTTGCCATTGGCTGTTGTCAGATAATTATTCGGATCCCGCTGGAACATACCGGCTCTGGTATAAGAGGTCTGTCCGCTGCCATCTTTCAGCACAAAAAAGCCACTGCCAGAAATCGCCAGATCGAGCCCACGCCCGGTCCGCATCACATCGCCGTTGCGATCAAAGTTCTGAGAGACGTTGTTCATCTCGACACCGCCGGCCTGACCACCGCCATAAATGGCGGCAAACTCGGCACGGCTGGATTTGAAGCCTGCGGTACTGGCATTGGCCACGTTGTTACTGATTACACTTAATTCCTGGTTCACGGCGCGCAGGCCGCTCAATCCGATACTGAAAGACACAGTGTCGCTCCTCTCTGATTACGCCGATTTACCGAACTGGATTGCACTGAACAGCGGGACATCGCCCACACCGGCAACCTGCAGCATGATTTCACCCGTACCGGGCAAAGTGACGCGTTCCACCTTGCTGGCAACATAATTTTTGGATGTGGTGGCAACCCCGTTGAGTGACGCCTTGACCTCGAAGCTGTACTCCCCGGCAGGCAGCTCCGGCAGTTCATAATCCAGACCACCAGCCTTGCTTTCACCCCAGCTCTTGGTCGCCACCAAAGTGCCGTGTTCGTCATACACCTTAAGCTCGACCTGATCGGCGGCCCCCGCCAGCTCGACCTGCCCGCGAATAGCTTTGTCATCACTCTTGGTGAGGGTCTTACTGGGTACCATCACCTCTTTGTCGATCAGATCCGTGCTCTGCAGTACCTGCTGTGTATCCATCATGTTGATGGACTTCTGCTGCAGAAGCTTCAGGCTCTCGACCCCTTCCACCATGCTGAACTGGGCCAGCTGGGTGACATATTGGGCCCCATCAAGCGGGTTGGTGGGATCTTGGTTCTGGATCTGTGCCACCATCATCTGCAGGAATTCGTTACGCAGTTGCATCCCGCTATTCTGGTTGGCTTGCGTTTCCTGAGCAGCACCGGCGCCATTGCTGGCGATCTTGGGGTCAGCAACAGCCTGACCCGTACCACGCGCCGTATCCAGACTGCTTATCTGTGGCAGACTCATGGCTTAGGCTCCCTGACCAAGACGCAACAAACCTTGCTGCATACTGTTGATCCGGTTGATCACCTCCACCGAGGTTTCAAAACCGCGAGAGGCGCTCATCATGTCGGCCATCTCTTCCACCACGTTGACGTTGGAGTAGTAAACAAAGCCATCCTGATCGGCCATCGGGTTAGTCGGCTCCAGCCGTTTCTCGACCTGACGGTCGGACTGTACGATACCCGCCACTTGCACCGACGCAGCTCCGAGGCCATCGGCATCCTGAATCTTCTGATAGAGAGTGGAAAAAACCGGCTTGATGGCACGAAACGCGGCGTCTTCACTGGCGGCCGCGCTATCCACGTTGGCCAGGTTGGAGGCAACGGTATCCAGCCGCACGGTCTGGGCGCGCATGGCACTGCCGGCGATGTCATAAATCTTGTTGAACGACATGGTTAACGGCCCTCGATCGCCTTGGCGATCCCGGTAATCTTCATATTGAGGAAAGTGAGACTGGTCTGAAAATCGGTGGCGTTGTTGGCAAATTTGCCCTGCTCAACCCCCAATTCGGCGGTATTGCCATCCATGGAGACCTGATAAGGAATGCGATAGAGGGGGTGATGCATATCGTCACGCATGGCGCCCTGGCTGATGGCCTGACTCTCCTCGCCCGCAGCAACTTGCTGCGCGACACGGCCCAGAATCGTCTTATAATCGACATCCCGAGCCAGATAGCCCGGTGTATCCACGTTGGCCAGATTTCCCGCCAGAATACGCGCCCGCTCCGCCCTGACATCGAGGGCATAAGGGTGTACGCCGAGGGCGCTGTCAAATGAGATACTCATGCTTCATCCTTTATCGTTCACTCAGACCGGGGTTACCCTTATCAAGACTCATGCCAACCATGAAGATACCTAGTTTCAAGCGGTTACCATGCACCATCCACTGCAAGCAGATGAGAAATGAGGAAGTGCGACTTCCCGTGTGGAAATGGAGCGGCATCCTCTGGCTACTGCTGAGCGCATTGGCTCACGGTGCCCCGCAGGCGCAAAGCGCCATGCTTGAACAGTTGCTTGAACAAGATGCCCGCCAGAGTCTTGATGACTACATCACCCAGCAGGGATGGCCTGCAACCTCAGGGGAGTTTCGGGTCTGGCTTGCCCCTTCCGCCGAGCACCTTCCTCCCTGCCCCTCACACTCACTCTCGTTACAAGCAGGTGGTCAGTATCGGCAACCCTGGGGACGACGCCCCTATCTCATCGAATGCACAGATCCCGCCTGGCAAGTGCGCGGGCGGGTAGAGGTCTCGTTGCTGTTGCCGGTCTGGGTTGCTGCACGGGATATCGCAAAAGGTCAGAGCATCAGCGCCAGCGATCTGGTGGAGAAAGAGCTGGATGTCAGCCGCATACAGCGCGGGTTCACCCCGAGTAATCACACCCTGCTGGGCCATAAAAGCAACCGGCATCTGAGAAGCGGGCAGCTCATCGGTGAGCTCGATTTACAAAAAAGTTGGGCGGTCAAACAGGGGGAAGGGGTACTGATCCGCGCAGGGAAAGGTGAGTTCTCCGCCACAACCAGAGGGGAGGCCCTCGATAATGGCGGAATAGGCGACGGGATCAGAGTGAAAAATCTTAGCTCTGGCAAAGAGATACAGGCATGGGTGACTGATATAGGGGAAGTTGAAACCCGTTTTTGAACCAAGATCGCAATTTGATTCAAGTTCGACAAGCCTTGGGTCGCTTGTCATAAACAGACCATCAGGAATTTATGTTATGAAAATTACCCGTACTGACTCGCTCTATATTCAAAATCAGCCTGGCCGCAAACCGGATGTAACGACCAAGCCGGAAACCAGGTCCGCACAGTCATCCGAAGCACGGATCAGCAGCACAGCGCAGTCAGTAGCCAACGCCCGCAGCCAGCTGGCCACCACATCCGACGTCGACATGGACAAGGTCAACGAGATCCGCAAAGCCATCAGTGAAGGCAAGCTGGAGATCGATCTGGATGCGTTGGGTCAGGCCATTCTGGATATGCATCGCCGATGAGCGTGGATACCAAGGCCACCGTCAAGGCATTGATCCTCGGGATCCAGCAGGATTACGGCCACTATACCGAACTCACCGCCCTGTTGCTGCGCCAGCATGCACTGCTGGCAAGCCATGATGTCGATGGTCTGCAAGCCCATAACGAACAGCAGACAACGCTGATGGCCAAGGTGACACAACAGGCAAAGTTACGCTGCCAGCAGCTGCAGACATTGGGCCTCAAACCAAATGAGAAGGGGATGGCCACCCTGATAGCCAAGCTGCCACTTCCCCTGCGCACCACGGTAGCCAATCAATGGCAACAGCTTGAACAGCTGCTGCATCAGTGTCTGCGCCAGAATGATCTCAATGGCCGCCTGCTGGCAGGTCAGATGGAGACGATTCATTCACTGTTGGGACAAGAGTCAGGTTATCGCGACCCGGACAGCATTACGGATTAACCTTCCGCTTTACTCTTGGCGGGTCAGGTGACGCAAACTCGCCAGCTCATCCAGCTGTAGCTGATCCCGCCTCTCCTGTTGCTGGCGAGCAACATCATCACGTCTTGCCAGCAATAGCTCCAGTCCCTTGACCCGCCCGAACTGCCGGACAAGTTCCCCTTCGTGGCGCTCCAGATCCAGTCTGGCCAGCGCAGATTGCTGCACCTGATGGGAGAGCAAACGGCGCAACTGGCCATCCATCTGTTGCTTGTTTTGCCATAGCAAAGGGTGAAACTTGTCGGAACCGGGCCGCAGCGAAGAGATCACTTCCTGCAATTTGTGTGCTCGCTGCTCTTCCCGCAACGCCAGCTCCCGCAAGCGTCGACGCTCGGCGCCAAGATTTTCCAGCTCTTCCTGTTGCAACCCCAGATAAGACTTCAGCATAACGAATCCTTATCCCTGCCCCAGCACCTGCTTGAGACCAACCATCACCTGCTCAAAGGCCATCTCTTCATGCAAGCCTTGCTGCAGAAATGCCGCAATCCCCGGATAACGCTGAACAGCTTCATCCATCTGCGGATCGGCCCCGGGTTGATAACCACCCAGTGGCAGCAGTTCACGCACCTGCTGATAGCGTCCCCACAGCTGGCGCAAGGTGACCGCCAGCGTTTGCCATTCGGCAGGTACGACTTGCGGCATAACCCGACTGACCGAGGCACCGATATCGATGGCGGGATAGTGGCCCTCTTCCGCAAGACGGCGGGTCAGCACGATATGACCATCGAGAATGGCGCGCGCCGCATCGACCACCGGATCCTGCTGGTCATCCCCTTCCGCCAGCACTGTGTAGAACGCACTCAAACTGCCATCCGGATGCGTGCCGTTACCGGCTCGCTCCACCAGCTGGGTCAGCATGCTGAATACCGAGGGTGGATAACCCCTGGTGGCAGGAGGTTCACCGATGGCCAGCGCGATTTCCCGCTGCGCCTGGGCATAGCGGGTCAGTGAATCCATCAGCAGCAGCACATCCTGCCCCTGCTCACGGAAAAACTCGGCAATTCGGTGGCATAGCTGGGCCGCTCGCAGCCGCATCAGGGGAGATTGATCCGCTGGCGCCGCAATGACCACGGCGCGAGCCAGACCTTCCGCCCCCAGACTGTGTTCGATGAATTCGCGTACTTCACGGCCCCGCTCACCAATCAGCCCCACCACCACAATCTGGGCAGCGGTATTGCGGGTCATCATGCCCAGCAACATACTCTTGCCGACCCCCGAGCCGGCGAACAGCCCCAAACGCTGGCCCTTGCCAACAGTCAGCAGGCCATTGATGGCGCGGATACCGACATCCAGCGGTTCACGTACCGGGGTTCGCAATAGCGGATTGGGGGGAAGAGCAAACAGGGGGACACTGTCACCAACATCGGGTAACGGCTGCCCGTCGAGGGGCTGCAGCAGTCCATCGAGTACCCGCCCCAGCAGATGACTACCAAGCCGAACAGTTTCTTCTCCATCGATCGGTTCGACCTGAGCCCCCGCGAAGAGGCCACTCATCGGCTGCAGCGGCATCAGGTAAGAGATATCCCGGTTAAAACCGACCACCTCGGCCAGCAAGGGGGTGCCACTTGCCGTGCTGACACGACAACGCTGCCCCATCACCAGTTGACAGCCGACTACCTCGAGAGTCAGGCCAGTGACTCGCACCAACCGGCCAAAACGACGAAACGCTGGCAGCTCATCCAGATTGTCCAGCGCACTGGTCAGTGCCTGCTGCAAGGCTTCATGCATCTTGCGGCACGTCCAGCGAGCTGTTGAGCTGTTCGATGCAGGTTGCCAGGCGGGAGCTGGTGCTTACCTCGACGACGGCAGCGCGGGTCTCGATACGGGCATCGCCTACCCCGAGCGCTGCATCGACTTGCAATGGCCACCCTTCGCAGCGAGTCACCCCCTGCTCGGCAAGTCGCTGTCGGTCTCCCTCATTGAGGTAGATCACCAGCTCTTCCGACTCACTCGGCAAGGTAGCCAACGCCTGCTCGACCTGATTCATAACCTGCTGGGGATTGAGAGTAAACTCCGCCATAATGACCCGCTTGGCCACCTGCGCCACCAGCTGGGCAATCAGCTCTTTCTGCTCGACCATCCGAGCCCGGCTCAGTGACTCCCACTGCTCTTGCAGCTTGGCAAACGGCACCATTGCCTGTTCGAAGGCGGCTCGCCCCTCCGAAAGGCCCTGAGCAAACCCGCGGGTTTGCCCTTGTTGCAAACCGGTGCTCTCGCCTTCCTGCAGGCCGCTGGTCAGCCCTTGCTGATAGCCGGCCTGATAACCTTCGTCATGACCTTGCTCCAGCCCCTGCTGATAGCCGAATTCAAACTGTTCTTGCTGACTCCGTGCCTCTTCCCCACTCTGACCGAGCGCAGGGAAACGATACAGACGGGTCGCCCCAGGCATCAATTTGCGCACATTGTGACTCATGAATGCCTCCTTTTAACTGACGATGGGCTCTTCGAACAGCTGGAACTCGATCTCGCCCTGCTCCACCAACTCGCGGACCAGTTGCATGACCTCTTCCCTTGCCTGCTCGACCTTGCGCAAAGAGACACTGCCCTGGTTCTGGATCTGATCGTCCAGCGCCTGAGCCATCCGCTTCGGCATGGCACCCAACACCACTTTGCGGAAGCTGGTTTCGGTGTTCTTGAGAGCCAATGCCAGCAATTCGCTGGGCAGCTCCTGTACCAAACGTTGCAAGGTGTCGTCGCTCTGACGGCGCAACGCCATGAAATCGAACATGTTCTTCTCGATCTCCAGCGCCATGTCACCGTCGTGTTCGCGCAACAGGGAGAGCATCTGCTCCTTGTCCCCCTGATAACGGTTGAGAATATCGGCTACCTGCCGTACCCCGTTTACCTTGGCACCAGATTGATCCGCCACGTAGGTGAGGCAACGATCCAGTGTCAGTCTGAGCTCGCCCAGCACATGTTCACTAACACTGCTGAGACTGGCGACACGCACCAACAAATCATCGTGTACCGATCCGGGCAAGGCATCGAGCACGGCGGACGCAGTCTGGGGTGGCAAGAAGGCCAGCAGCACAGCCTGCATTTGGGGATGTTCGTTACGGAAGAAGCGGGCCAGCACATCGGCAGGCACCCACTGCAGGCGCTGGATATCCTGACTCATCACATCGCCGTACAGACTGTCGAGCAAACTACGGGAGAGTCGTTGCCCCAGAGCAAGATCGAGCGTCTGTTCCAGATACTCCCGTGAGGCACTGCCAATTCCGCTCTGCTCACGGTAGTGATTGAAGAACTGCTGCAACGTCCACTTGGCTTCCATCGAGCTGACGCCAGAGAGGGAGGCCATCTTGGAAATCAAACGCTGCACTTCGTCACGGGAGAGCTTTTGCATTACCTTGGCAGCAGACTCGGTCCCCATGCTCAGCAACAAGATGGCGGCCTTCTCAAGGTTGTCGATATCGATATCAACGGCACTCTGATTCAAGTTAACGCTGTTCATTGCCACTCACCCATGCTCTGACAACCTCCGCCACCCGGGCGGTATCTTTTTCAACCAGCAACTGCAAATGCTTGAGCTGAACCTCCAGCTCGGATCCCGGTTCCGGCAACGACTCCATATCGAGTGACGAGAACTGGGGCTCCATCTTGTTGTCAGTACGGATCAGACTATTTGAAAGAGCAGACGTCAGCTGGGGATCATCGTCATCCCTGCGCATGGACAATCCGACCGTGGGCTCCAGCTCTTCTTCCGTCTCACCCATTTCCATATCCGGCTGCTGTTGGGTGCGAACCAGATGTTTCACCAACGGCCGAATACCGAAGAAGACCAGTGTCAGGCCAAGCAAACCACCGACCAGATAACGCAGGGAGTCTTGCCAATAAGGGGTTTCCCACCAGCTGGATTCGGGAGCAGCTACTGGTACCGCACCATTGAATCGAAGGCCTGCAGACTAATCTGATCGCCACGCGTCTCATCGAAACCGACAGCACGCTCTACCATCTGACGGATCTGTTCCAGTTGCTCGGCACTCCAACCCCCCTTCGGAGCAATCTGCTGATTGAGCAGAATGGAGACGTTAATTCGCTCCAGACGTCCCTGCTGGTAACGGGTGTGCACTATGGT
Organism: Aeromonas sp. 30P; assembly: GCF_051919805.1. NCBI lineage: Bacteria > Pseudomonadati > Pseudomonadota > Gammaproteobacteria > Aeromonadales > Aeromonadaceae > Aeromonas > Aeromonas sp. 30P. Next base: position 4,363,040 of record NZ_JBQBEA010000001.1, read on the forward strand.
GCGACTGTTTTCGTACTGCTTGCTGACTTCCTGACGCTCGGTGCGAGTGTCGTTCTGTTGTGTTGCGGTATTTACATTGCCTTTGTCAGCATCTGCCTTTTCATTTTTTGCCGCCGTTTCAGGCGGGCGGTTGGATAGCGCCCCCGGGATCCCCATCGCCAACGCATCGATGGTCTTGTCTGACTTGTTGGACTCGCGAGTCACCACCCCTTGCGGATCAAGCTGCTGCTGGGTCTCTTCGACAGCGTTGAAGTTAACGTCTGCCGCAATCTGCACCTTGAAATTGGTGCTGCCCAGCATGGGATAGAGCATGTCGTTGGCACGCTGACGGATATATTGTTCCAGCTTGCGGACATACTCCATCTGTTGAACGCTCTGCTTGCCAAAACCGACCTTGTCCCCCAGCTCTGCGCTGAGCAACTGGCCAGATTGGTCCACCACGGTCACGGCACCAGGTTTCATTCCGGAAATACTGCCCGCCACCAGATTGGCAATCGCCTCGACCTGACCCGCTTCGATGGATTGGCCCGGTTGCATATCGAGCATTACCGATGCGCTGGGTTTCTCCTCATCGCGCCCCACGAACAGCGTGCGCTTCGGAATAGCAAGATGAACACGGGCACTGCGCACGGCATCGAGCGCTATGATGGTGCGGGCCAGCTCCCCTTCCAGGGCATGACGATAACGCGCCCCTTCCATAAATTCGCTGGTACCCAGTCCGGTTACGTTGTCCAGCCCTTCCAGACCAGACGGCATGGCTGCACGCACCCCTCGTGCAGCAAGCGCCATCCGGACATGAGCCAGCTGGTTTTCAGGAACCAGTACCTGACCGGTGCTCTTTTCCAGACGGAAAGGCACCTGCTCTTTCTCCAGCATCTCCATGATGTTGGCGGTATCGTATAGCTCCTGTTTGCCATACAGGGGCACATAGTTTTTGCTGGAGGTCCACAGGATAATGACTATGGTGCCTGCCACAATGGCAGCCAGCAGAGCAATGGTCAGGATCGATTTGTTGTCACGGGAGAGGGTACGCCAGTTGCGTAATCCCTCTTGTAGCCTGATTTTGAGCGAATCAGGGGCTGCCCCCTGAGGAGACGTTACCAGTTCAGTCATCTGTTACCTCAGAGCGGCATGCGCATAATGTCATCAAAACCGGTCATCAGCTTGTTGCGAACCTGCATCAAGGCTGAAAAACTCAAGCCGGCTTTTTGACTCGCCACCATGGCGCCCACCAGATCATCGCTCTGCCCGGCATCTACGGATGCCATTAATTTTGACGCGACATTCTGCTGTTCATTGACGCGTCCGACCACATCCCGCATGGCATCGGTAAATGATGCTCCCGACAGATCGTTGGATTCGATAGAAGGGGTCTGGCTTGCGACACGCTGCATCTCCTGCATCTGCTGCAGTAGTGTCACTTGTGATGACATCATCTGAATCTTCACTCTTTATCCCTCTGCTTGAATCTGCTGTTCAATATCAATGCCTTGCTCACGCATCGCCGCAAGCTTGTAGCGCAATGCCCGGGTTGTCATGCCCAGTGCATCGGCTGTGCGGGTACGATGGCCACGAAAGCGGCGCAAGGTCTCTAATACAAATTGGAACTCGGCATGCCGCCGGGTTTCACTCAACCCCTCCGGAACATGCCACCCCCCTGATTCAACCATTTCTGGCTCTGCCGCACAGTGTGGCAGCATCAGATCGACCGCTTGAATATGCAAACCACGCGCCATAATTAATGACCGTTGAATGACATTATCCAGTTCTCGTACATTTCCTGGCCATTCATATGACAGCAATAGCTGACAGGCTCGTTCACTCAGGCGATAGCCCTGCTGGGATGCATAACGCTCAATAAAGTAGTTGGCCAGCGGAATAATATCGTCAGGGCGCTCACGCAATGCGGGCCAATTCATCGGCAATACATCCAGACGATAGAAAAGGTCTTCACGAAACAGTCCATCTGCAACCAGTTTGCGCAGATCTTTATTGCTGGCGGCAATGATTCGAACATCAAGAGCAATCGTTTGATTGCTGCCAAGTCGCTCAACTTCTTTTTCTTGCAGCACCCGTAATAATTTTGCCTGCAGGTTCAAAGGAAGCTCTGATATTTCATCTAGCAACAGGGTCCCCCCCTGAGCCAACTCAAATTTGCCGGGTTGGGCAGAAACAGCACCGGTAAATGCACCTTTATTGTGGCCAAAAAGAATTGACTCAAGCATTGCCTCAGGAATGGCTGCACAATTAATCGCCAGAAATGGTTTTTCCGCTCTGGCAGACATCTCGTGAATATAACGAGCCAACCGCTCTTTACCAGTTCCTGACTCACCACCGATCAGAATGGTGGCAGAGGTTTTGGCTGCTCGTCGGGCCAGTTGCAATACCTGCAGGCTCATGGGAGAAACGGCGATAAGATTGGGGATCGCCTGACGAAGGCGTAAAGCACCACGGACAGCATCGAGCAATTGCTGGGGGCAGAAGGGTTTGACTATATAGTCGATAGCCCCGGCACACATGGCCTCAGCAGCAATGGTTGCCTGATGCTCATTGACAATTATGACACAATCGAGACCATTGAATTCACGCAGAATACGCGGCCCTAGCTCGGTCATGGCATCCATATCGAGCAGGATCAAATTGACATTATCATCAGCGATAATGCCCTTTGATTGTTTAACAGAATTTACACTTGATACCCTGAATCCCTCTGTGTACAAGGCCTGTTTGATATCATTTTCAGCCGTTAATACTGGCTGTATCAATAATATATGTGGTGTAGAACTGCGACTACACACCCCGACGGTTGTATTTATGGATAATCCCGAAAACATAGAAGTCTGACACCTGTTACAGTGGATAGAACAATCAATAAAAATGGAGAGTCAGACACAAAGGCGCTGTACAAAATCACACCAGAAAACGGCGTAATCTTGTTTAGAGATGGTATCAAGGATATGTCCAGATACACCTTGGTAACCCCGCTGTCATTAGCTTTTCTGCTGTTAGACCGGAGGCTTTGCGTCCTGACTTTTCAGTTCAGTTTGCCCTTATCATGTGATAGTCCGGAACCGGACGACACGGCCAGAATGTTCAATTGACCGTGAAGTAACACATTGTATTGTCTTTTTTATTATTTATATTGCACACATTGCTGCGTCAAATTTCGCCACATAATATAGTATTCATACGGCAATTCAAGCCAAATGCGGAAAAAACACTTCCCTTCAGGATATTAATTAAGCACATATCAACCCAGTGTACCAATTACTTCTACACGTAACTCTTCCGGTATTTCGTTATAAGAAAGCACTTTGAGTCCCTTTGAAAATGATCGGGCATAACGGGCTATTAATGGTCTCAGTTGCGGCATAACAACCAATACGGGGGCATGTCCCAACTGCTGCAACTGCTCCTTCACCAACGGCATATTTTGCTGCAATTGAGCCAGCAGTTGTGGATCAACCGGAAAGCTGTCCAGCTGGATTTTGCCCTGCTGTTGTGACTGATTCATTGCAGCCAGCAAGGTCTGCTCAAGGCGATCATCCAGCGTAAAGGTGGCCAACACATCGCGATTACCAATAGCCTGCCGCACAATCTGGCGCTTCAAGGCGCAGCGCACATCGGATGCCAGCAAGACAGGGTCTTTGGTCAACTCGCTCGCATCCAGCAGCGTCGTGGCAACGGTTCGTATATCGGTAAGACTGACCTGCTCCTTTAGCAGTTGCCGAAACACTCTCAATTGCTGCATCTGGGTAAGCGCCAGATTCAGCTCCTCAGCCAACCGGGGGGACTGACTGGCGAGATATTGGCCCAGTTTGCCAACTTCATCGTGACCAAACAGTGCATCAAGCTGTTCACGCAACAACTTGCTGGCGTGAGTGGCAATCACGGTGGCCGAATCCACCACCGAGTAACCAAGATTAAGTGCCTTGGCCTTTTGCTCCGGGGAGATCCAAACCGCACTCATGCCGTAGGCCGGGTCCTGAGTCAACTCGCCATCTAGCGCGCCATAGGTCTCACCACTGCTGATGGCCATCAAGCGCTGACAATCCACATTCCCCATCGCTAACGCGACGCCGGACAGCTTGATCCGGTACTGATCCGGCTGCAGTTGCAGATTGTCGCGCACCCGGATCTCGGGGAGCAGAAAACCGTACTGCTCGGAGAGGGTTTTACGGATCCCGCGCACTCGTGCAAGCAGTTCAGCCCCTTTATCCGTTTCAGCCAATGGCACCAGACGATAACCAAGCTCGATGGCGACCGTATCGACTGGCGGCAAATCCTGCCACTCCAGTGCCTGCTGTTCAGGCTGAATCATTTGACGAGTCAGCTCTTGCGCTGCATCCAGATCCGGCACATTGACGGCTCGCTTGCTGACACTCCAGCCAGTCCAGGCCAGTACAGCTGCGAAACTGAGGAATGCGAGCATCGGCATCCCGGGCACCAGACCCAGGATCAGCATGATAGTTGCAGAGGTATAGATAACGCGAGGTGATGCCAGGATCTGCTGACCGACCTGATCAGCCATCTCCCCTTCATCGCTGACCCGGGTCACGATAATGGCCGCAGCAGTCGACATCAGCAGGGACGGGATCTGGGCAACCAGACCATCACCAATGGTCAGCAGCGCATAACGCTGGAAGGCTTCGGCAACGGGCAAGGCATGCTGGAAGATACCGATGGCCAACCCACCCACCAGGTTGATGATCAGCACCAACATGCCAGCTATCGCGTCACCACGAACGAACTTGGAAGCACCATCCATCGCACCATAGAAGTCCGCTTCGCGCGCGATCTCCTCACGGCGAGCCCTGGCCTGATGCTGATCCATGGTGCCGGCATTCAAGTCGGCATCGATGGCCATCTGCTTGCCGGGCATCGCATCCAGAGTGAAGCGGGCGGATACTTCCGAAATCCGCTCGCCACCCTTGGTGATCACCACAAAGTTGATGATCATCAGGATCACGAAGACCACCAGACCGACGACATAGTTGCCACCGATCACCACTTCACCGAATGCCTGGATGACCTTACCGGCTGCTTCATGCCCTTCGTGACCGTGCAGCAACACCACCCGGGTAGAGGCCACGTTCAGCGACAGTCGCATCAAGGTGGCCACCAGCAACACGGTTGGGAATACCGAGAAATCGAGTGGTCTGCGGGCCGAGACGGATACCAGCAACACCAGAACCGCCAACACGATGTTGAAGGTAAAGAGCGCATCCAGCAGCCAACCGGGCAGAGGCAGGATCATCATGGCCAGAATGGCCAATAACATCAGCGGAATTGCGGTATAGGATTGGGTGAATACACGCCAGTTCACAACTTACCTCTCAGGTTGACGTAACTCGGGCGGTACATATAACGGGGCAAGAGGGGTCGGTTTCCTCCCCTTGCCTGCCTCATACGCCCTTAACTGCAATACATGGTTCAATACATAGGCAACTGCCGTGTACAGCCCTGCGGGGACTTCTTGATCCACTTTGGTCGAGTGATAGATGGCTCGCGTCAACTCGGGCAAGCTCATCACCATCTTGTCATGCTGTTTGGCGACCTGACGGATCCGCTCGGCCATGCTGTCGACCCCTTTGGCAATCACGAAAGGGGCATTGGCACGAGTCGCATCATATTTTATTGCCACCGCATAATGGGTCGGGTTAACGATAATCACATCTGCCTGCGGTACCCGCTGCTCGATGCGCGCGCGGGCAAGCATTCCCTGCACCTGGCGGATCTTGGCTTTGATTTCGGGACGCCCTTCGCTGTTCTTGTGCTCATCCTTGACCTCTTGTTTGGTCATCCTGAGCTGCTTGTTAAGCGACCAGCGCTGATAGGGCACATCCAGCACGGCAATCAGCATCTGTACACTCCCCAGCAGAATAAATGCCTGGGAGAGGATCCGTAGCGCCTGTTCGAGGGCCGCCTGAGGGGGCATCCGGTTCATCATCAACAAAGAAGGCCATTGATGATTTAACATCAACGCCAGCGTGCCGCCGATCAGCGTCACCTTGAGCAGTGACTTCAGCAACTCCATCAGGCTGTTCTTGGAAAACATCCGCCCCAGCCCCTTCAAAGGGTTCATCTTCTCGCCACTGGGTAGCAGCTTTTTCCAGGTCAGCGCCATACCGCCCGGCACTATGCTGAGCAACACCAGCATAAGGGCCAGAAAACCAAACAGGGGCAGCAGCACCCACAGCATGTTTATCAGCGCTTCACCCAACCAATGGATCATCATCTGCGGGTCACGGGCACCTTGCCAGTCAAAACGCTGCGGGCGCTTCATCAACTCGGCAAAGAACTGGCCAAACCCCGGCACCATCCACTGCATCACCAATCCGCCAAGCAGCAGTAAACCGGCAGAACTGAGCTCTTTTGAGCGGGCGATCTGCCCCTCATCTCTCGCTTTCTGGCGTTTCTGGCTGGAGGCCTCTTCGGTTTTGTCCTGTGCGCTGTTCTGACTCATGCCGGGGTCAAGCCTCGCAGCTGTTCAAGCACATGGGTAACCAAATCCAGATAACGGGAGGGCACACCACTGATGGAGAGCGCCATGGTGAGCAACCCGAGCAACAGGGTCATGGGAAAACCGAGAGAGAAGATATTGAGCGAAGGGGCGGTCCGGTTCATCACCCCGAAGGTCAGGTTAACCATCAACATGGCGACAACGGCAGGCAACGTCAGCAACAGGGCGGCACCGATAGACCAACCAAACAAGCCGATCACACCTTTCATATCGATCAGATCCAGAGATGAACCCGGCGGCCAGCTACGCAGGCTCTGCACCAGAATATCCAGTACCACCAGATGGCCATTCAGCCCCAGAAAGAGCAAGGCGCAAAACACCATCATGACCTGACTGATGATGGGTGCAGAATCCCCATTGACCGGATCATTCATCACCGCCATCGCGAGCCCCATCTGCATGGAGAGGATCTGCCCCGCAGTGGTCATCACCATATAGAGCAACTGGACACACAGACCAAACAGCAAACCAAATAGCAGCTGCTCCACCGCCAGGACCAGCGCACCGGCACTGAAAGGATCGACAACCGGCATATCCTTCATCATGGGGGCGAGCAGCAGGCTGATGATGAACGCCAGCATCAGGCGAACTTGCGCAGGCACCCGGGTATCCCCAAAGACCGGCATCACCCAGAATGCCATACCGATCCGGATAAACGGCCACCACCACTGTCCCAACCATGCGGTCAGGTCAGCAGCACTGAGGGACAGCAGCGAATTCATCCGATAAACCCGGGGATTTTAAGAAAAAGATCCTGGAACAAGGTGGTTATCTGCGACAACAGCCAGTTACCCGTAAAGATAAGGGTCATCAGAGTCACGATAAAACGGGGAAGAAAACTGAGCGTCTGCTCCTGGATCTGGGTGGCCGCCTGAAAAATACTGACCACCAAACCTACGATCAGGCCCGGTACAATCAGCACCGAGACCATGGTCACCACCAGATTGACCGCGCCACCAACCAGGGCAACGCTCTGCTCAGGGGTCATATCAGCCTCCCCCACCAAAGCTGGCGGCCAAGGTGCCGACGGTCATCGACCAGCCATCGACCAGCACAAACACCATCAGTTTGAAGGGTAACGAGATGATCAGCGGGGAGAGCATCATCATCCCCATCGCCATCAAGACGCTGGCGACCACCAAATCGATCACCAGAAAGGGAATGAACAGCATAAAGCCAATCTGAAATGCGGTATTCAACTCACTCAATACAAACGCGGGCAACAGCACCCCGAAAGGCACATCCTCTTTGGCGACCGTTGTTGGTTCGCCAGAGATGCGCAGCATCTGCTCCAGATCCGGTTCACGGGTCTGGGCCAGCATGAATTTACGCAGGGGTTTTTCTGCCTTGGCGATCCCCTCTGACAGGGTTATTTCATTCTGGTCATAAGGGACAAATGCATTCTGATACATGTCCGTCCAGACCGGACGCATAATCACCACAGTCAGGATGAGGCTGATGCCGATCAGCACCCGGTTGGGAGGGCTCTGCTGCAGGCCAAGTGCCTGTCTCAATATGGCCAGTACGATGATGATCCGGGTAAAACTGGTCATCATCAGCAACAAGGTCGGGAGCAGACCCAGCAGGGTCATGAAGAAGAGGATCTGCAACTTGATGTTGTAGTCCTCGCCCCCTGAAGCGCCTGGCGATACCGAGAACAGGGTCATGTCCGCCCCCCAGCCGGGCAGCGAAAATAACAGCAGCGTCAGCAGCAAATAGCGCATCAGTCGTCCATGCCGCCCAGCAGGTTGGTATCGATGACATCAACCAAGCGCAGACCATATTTGCCATTCACGACGACGACTTCGCCCTTGGCAAGCAGACGGCCATTCACCCGCACATCCAGCGGTTCACCTGCCAGCTTGTCCAGCTCAATGACAGCCCCCTCCTCGACGCGCATCAAATCGCCGAGCGGCACTTCGGTACTGGCCACTTCCAGCGTCACCTTGACCGGGATCTGGCGAAAGAAGGAGAGATCCCGCTGTTTGCTGCTACTGGTGGGGGCCAAGTAGTCTGCGGCGCTGGGCATGCTGATGTCGTCACCAAACAGTTGATCCAGTCCATCCAGATCCAGCGGATCATTCATATTGTGCTCACTCATGATTCAATTTACTCCTCTACAACCGTCGCAACCTGATAGACCAGGCTACCTTTGTGTTCTGCGATTCGTCCACTGAAGCAGGGACGGCTGCCAATCAGTGCTGGCACCACCTCAGGCAAGTCCAGTGACAGCACATCACCCACCTTGAGACACTCGAGATCCGCCAGCGTCATGGACAATTGGCCCATCACCACCCGCAGACGAACCGGGACATGAGTCAGAGCCTGTTCCAGCTGACCTGCCGGCAATGAATGACTCACCGGAGAAATGGACTCCTCAGGGGGAAGCAACCACATCTGCCAGTAATGAGTGCAATTACCTGCCTGCAGGGTTGCCTGCGTGGTCCAGAGCTGACGGTGGGCGATGGAATCCCGTGGCACGACATGCAACTGCCACTTCAGATCCCCCAACCCCAGACAAGCACACCAGATATCAACCTGATACTGGCAAAGCCGCAATAGCAGCCGCTGTTCGGTATCGGTCAACCCTTTGCCAGACTGAACATGCTCCTCTTTTTGCTGCAAGGTGCCGCCGAAAAAGAGGACCGCCAGACGATAGATGACCAGAGGTGCGATCGAGAAATAGACGGCGCGCTGAGGTTCAAGCGGACTTCTCGCTTCGACCCAGATATGAGCGTCATCTATCTCTGCCGGACCGGAAAAGGCGAACTCACCATAATTCAGTTCGCACTCTGCACTATTGAACAGCTGGGCCATACAACTCGCAGCTTGCAGGGAAAATGTGCTCAACTGGCCATTGACCTGCTTCAAGCGGGCATGATTAAGCCGCTCGACACCCAACAGATCATAATGAGGCAGGGTTCTGCCACGTTCTGCGCTAAGCAGCCGGGAAGGTGTGAGCATTGCGCTGCTTGATGACATTAATAATCCACCTTAACCATTTCATCTCGCCTTATTGCCACAGGGTCGCTCATCAGGCCAGCAGTGTGATAGATACAGACAGTCCAGCCGACGTATATCGACCAAAAAGGGTGAGAACTTTATTACAAATTCCAGAAAGCCGCCATGCAGTGCATCTCGGTGTGAATAATAAAAATCCCGGTGCCGTTAGGCACCGGGATTTTAGCGTGACGGTTCACGCGGAATGAGGTCGGAGTCGGCCTGTAAGCCGGGTTCTGTACCGGGTTGCCCCGGGTAGCAATCATTCCTCTAGGCCAGCAATCGCTCGCTGGCTCAAGCAACCTACCCGCCCCCAACGCGGGCCGCGCCAATAGGGGCCTATTTGGTCTTGCTTCGGGTGGAGTTTACCGTGCCACGAACTGTTGCCAGTCGCGCGGTGCGCTCTTACCGCACCCTTTCACCCTTACCTGATCCCTTGCGGGCCATCGGCGGTCTGCTCTCTGTTGCACTGGTCGTAGGCTCACGCCCCCCAGGCGTTACCTGGCACCCTGCCCTGTGAAGCCCGGACTTTCCTCCCCTCCGCCCGTCTGTCCCGAGGGACACAACGACGAAGCAGCGATTGCCCAGCCAACTCCGAGGCGCGGATTATAGCCTTGCGATACGCACGGGGTAAACCGGCAATTCCCGTTTACAGCCATTTATCGCGCTTTGGTCCCCGTTTACAGGGTGAATGCTCACAGATATAGAGGAGCGTGCTGGTCATAAAATAATCTGGCGGCCCATTCCACCGACTCAATAGTGCTCGAGACCATATTTATAGAGAGCATTCTTTTTCACGCCGTGGATCTCGGCGGTCAGGGCGGCCGCTTTTTTCAGTGGCAGCTCTGCCACCAGCAGTTCCAAAGTGCGGATCGCCTCGGCAGGCAGATCCTCTTCATCTTTGGCGGCGCCAGCCACGACCAGCACGATCTCGCCGCGGCAGCGGTTGTCATCCTCGCCAAGCCAGGTCAGCATTTCAGAGGCTGGCAAACCGTGGATCGACTCAAAGGTCTTGGTCAGCTCGCGGCACACCACCACCTGACGCTCGCCGAGAATGCGAGCAATCGCTTCCACTGTATCCTGCACACGGCGCGGAGATTCGTAAAACACCAGCGAGCGGGTGTCTTCAATAATGGCTTGCAGGCGATCGTCACGTCCCTTGCTCTTGGCGGGCAGGAAGCCCTCAAAGGCAAAGCGATCGGTGGGCAGACCGGCCGCGCTCAGGGCGGTGATGGCGGCACAGGGGCCGGGCAGCGGCACCACCTTGAACCCGGCTTCACGACAGCGGGTGACCAAGTGATAACCGGGGTCGCTGATGAGCGGGGTGCCGGCATCGGAGACCAGCGCAACACTCTTGCCCTCTTTGATCCGGCCGATCAGCACATCGGCTTTCTGCTGCTCGTTGTGATCGTGCAGGGCGAAGGTCGGCACCGAGATTTGGTAGTGGCTGAGCAGGATACCGGTATGACGGGTATCTTCGGCTGCCACCAGATCGACACTGCGTAAAATGTCCAATGCACGCTGGGTGATGTCCGCCAGATTGCCGATCGGAGTGGGGACTATATACAGGGTTGGGATGTCACTCATGGGATCTCCGAGTGCCCCGACAATTGTGTCGCCATATTGGCCCGTTTACACTATGGGGAACTTCAACACTGGTCGGGGAATGAACTTGAACCGGGTTACAAAGCAGCTAAGTGTATCACGACTCTTCGGCATCATACTCGCGGCAGTACTGCTCGCCGCCTGTGCGTCGGAGCCCAATCAACCGTCAGGGCAGTCAGGCATGCCCCTCTGCGTTCTCCAATCTGACCAAGAATGCCCAGTGGTATCTTGAGCAGGTGGACCCGGCCAAGCCGGCCGAGGCCTTTACCTGGCAGATGCTGGCGGCACGCAGCTATCTGGCGCTGGGCCAAGCCAAACCGGCCTCGGCACTGTTCCAGCAATTGCAGAAGCAGGCCAAGGATCCCGTTCAGAAGGCGCAGTTGCAACTACTGCAAGCCCATCTGTTGCTGGCGCAAGGCCACGCCAATCAGGCGCTGATCCTGCTGGAAGGCAAACCCGAGGTGGTGCTGGATGCCGATACCCAGAAGGATTGGTATCGCCAGCGCGTGGTGCTGCAGCTCGACATCAACAACAAGTTTGGCGCTGCCAAGTCGTTGATTGCACTGGAGTCCTACCTCAATCAGAGCGAGCAGGCGACCAACCATCAGCAGATCTGGTCGTTGCTCAAAAGCATGACCCCCTCCACCCTGCAAGCGCTGGAAGAGGCTCCGGCCCCTGATGTGACCACCGGCTGGTTGCGACTGGCGGCACTGGTCAACGAGTTTGGCGCCCAGCCGAACCTGCTGGCCCGCCAGCTGGCAGGCTGGAAGCGTGACTTCCCCAACCATCCGGCCCAGAAGGATATGCCGGCAGGATTGGGCGATCTGGCGGCCACTGCCAGCACCTCGGTGCAACAGATCGCTGTGCTGCTGCCCCTCTCCGGCAATCTGGAGCCGCAGGGCGCCGCCATCCGTAACGGTATGCTGATGTCTTATAAGGAAAATCAGGGGCAATTCACCCTGAACTTCTACGACACCCAGAGCAAGTCAACCGGCGATCTTTACAAGCAGGCGATTCAGGAAGGAGCGGACATGATCATCGGCCCGCTGCTGAAAGACCGGGTCGAGGAGCTGCTCAAGGCCAATCCGACCGTGCCGGTACTGGCGCTCAACGAGCTGGATAAGCCGGTCGTCAACGACACCACCTACTACTTCTCCCTCTCTGCCGCAGCAGATGCCGCGCAGGCAGCCCAGTACCTTTACACCCAGGGCTACCGTAAACCGCTGCTGATCGCCGCCCAGGGGCGGATCGGTTACAGCAGTATCAAGGCGTTCGAGCAGAGCTGGGCTACCCTGAGCCAGGATAAGCCGGTCGTTGCCACCTTCGGTGCCCGCAACGAAGTGCAGGGGATGGTCAAAAATGCCCTGAGCGGCCGCTCTACCGCCCGTGCTGGCGAGGTAGTGCAACTCTCTGATGCCGCACCGCGCAGCATCGATGCCGTTTATGTGGTGGCGAACAGCCTGGAAACCCGGATGATCAAGCCATACGTGGATGTCTCGGTCAATCCGATGGGCAGCCTGCCCATCTACACCAGCTCCCGTGGCTACGACAGCGCCGCCACCGAGGTCGCCTCCGAGCTCAACGGCATGCATATCGCCGATATGCCGCTGCTGCTGGGTGGCTACGAGAAACAGCGCGAGCAAATCGCCCTGCTCTGGCCGCAGACCCAGGGCGACCTGCTGCGTCTGTTTGCCATGGGCTACGATGCCGTCAGCCTGGCTGAGAACCTGCAGCAGATGCGCAAGGTGGGTGGCATGCAGCAGGCCGGCATGAGCGGTCAGCTGAGCGTGGATGCCCAGGGCAATATCGTGCGGATGCTGAGCTGGGGTACTTACCAGAACGGAAAACTGGTCGACGAGAACGCCGTTCAGCAACTGGAGGAGCCCTCCAATGAAGGAACTATGGAAACGGATACGCCAGCAGTTGCCGAGCCTGTTCCCCTCACCAACGAGCAAGGGACAGCACTTTGAACAAGTCGCTGAACGCTGGTTGCAGGCTCGGGGCCTGCAACCGGTAGCTCGCAACTACCGCTGTCGTGGCGGTGAAATAGATCTCATCATGCACCAGGGCCAGACCCTGGTGTTTGTTGAGGTGCGCTACCGGGCTACCGGCAGCCATGGCGGGGCCGCCAGCTCGGTCACCCGCAGCAAACAGCACAAGATCATGCTGGCAGCGCGCCACTATTTGAAGCAACATGCCATCAACGAGGCCAATCAGGCCTGCCGATTCGATGTGATTGCGTTCGAGGGCGACCAGCCAGCCTGGATCCAGAACGCATTTTAAGAGGACCCTATGACTGACCGCATCAAAGAGAACTACACCGAAAGCATCCAGACCAAGATAGCCGCCGCCGAGGCGCTGCCGGATGCCATCCATACTGCAGCCCAGATGATCACCATCTGCCTGCTCAATGGCCACAAGGTGCTGGCATGCGGTAACGGTCCTTCTGCCGCACTGGCGCAACTGTTCATCTCCGAGCTGGTCAACTGCTACGAGACCCAGCGCCCCTCCCTGCCCGGCATGGCCCTGACCCCGGACATGGCAACCATCAGCGCCATCGCCACCGATCACGGTTTTGAAGAGGTCTACGCCAAGCAGATCCGCGCGCTGGGCCAGCCTGGCGACATTCTGGTGGTCATCACCACCTCTGGCCACAGCCGCAGCCTGATCAAGGCCGCTGAAGCCGCCCTCTCCCGCGACATGACCATAGTGGTGCTGAGCGGGGGTGACGGTGGCGAAATGGCAGGTCTGCTCGGCCCGAACGATGTGGAGATCCGTGTTCCCTCCGCCCGTCGCCCTCGCATTCTGGAAGTGAACCTGTTGACCCTGCACTGCCTGTGTGATCTCATCGACCAGACACTTTTCCCGCAACAGGAAGATTGAAACCATGAAAAAGCACACTATCCTGCTCGGTCTGCTGGTTAGCACCCTGCTGCTGCAAGGCTGCGCAGCCTTGGTTGTTGGCGGCGCCGCAGGGACTGCCAAGGCCTCTGGCGATCGCCGAACGCTGGGCGCGCAATGGGATGACCAGACCATCGAGTTGAAAGCGGCCAATCTGCTGGCCGACAACAAACCCCTCAGCGCAGCCAGCAAGATCAGCGTCTACAGCAACAATGGCCGCGTCCTGCTGGTCGGCCAGACACCTTCTGACGTTTACAAGATTGAGGCGGGCAAAATTGTCAGTCGCATCGAAGGGGTTCGCCACGTCTACAACGAATTGCGCATCGGCCAACCTGCCAGTTTCACCACCCGCAGCAATGACTCCTGGATCACCTCCAAGGTGAAAGCCGATATGTTCGGCACCAAGAACTTCGACAGCACCAAGGTCAAGGTGGTCACCGAGAACGGCGAGGTGTTCCTGATTGGTCTGGTGACTCGCCAGGAGGGAGAGCAGGCCGTCAACATCGCCCGCCATGTCACCGGCGTGAAGCGCGTGATCAAGGCCTTCGAGTTCGCCCAGAACTAAGCTCGACCGCACATAAAAAAACGCAGCCAATCGGCTGCGTTTTTTATTTGATCACCTTCAGGGTCGGACGACCGCTTGGACGCGGCGGTTCCGGCTCAGGCTCCACCGGCGCTTCAGCCTGCTCCAGCCAGATATCGTAACCCGGCTCAGGCGGGAACATGGTGCCCACGCCGTTCTCCCGGGCATGGATAGCCAGCACTGCCGCCATCGGGATGTAAACCTGCTGGGAGACGCCGCCAAAACGGGCACTGAAGCTGATAGCCTCGTTATCCATGTGAAATTGCATCACGGCTCGGGGCGCGATATTCAGCACAATTTGCCCGTCCTGAGCAAACTGCATCGGCACCATCACATGGGGAATGTTGACGTTGACCACCAGATGAGGGGTCAGATCGTTGTCCAGCAACCAGTCAAAGAACGCCCGTAACAAGTACGGGCGGCTCGGTGTCATTGTCGGTTCCATGCTCATACGCCAGCACGGATCTCGCGTTCGGCTTCGGTCAGGGAAGCCTGGAAGGACTCACGCTCGAACAGACGAACCATGTAAGCCTTCAGCTCTTTGGCGCCACGACCGGTCAGGTCGATGCCAAGGCTCGGCAGACGCCACAGCAGCGGTGCCATGTAGCAATCCACCAGACCGAACTCTTCGCTCATGAAATAGGGCATTTCACCGAAGATCGGCGCGATGGCCAGCAGGTTGTCACGCAGTTCGTTGCGTGCCGCTTCAGCATCGGTACCGGCCATGATCTTGTCGGCCAGGGAGTACCAGTCCAGCTCGATGCGGTGCATCATCAGACGGCTGTTACCGCGGGCAACCGGGTAAACAGGCATCAGGGGCGGATGCGGGAAGCGCTCGTCCAGATACTCCATGATGATGCGCGAGGTGTAGAGCGCCAGCTCACGATCAACCAGGGTCGGTACAGAGTTGTACGGGTTCAGCTCGGCCAGCTCATCCGGCAGATTGGCTGGATCAACCTGGCAGATATCCACGCTAACACCCTTCTCCGCCAGGACAATACGCACCTGATGGCTGAACATATCGTTGGCACCGGAAAACAGCGTCATTACCGAACGCTTATTGGCAGCTACAGCCATTGAACCCTCCCGTCATTAAAAAGCAGAAACGGCAATGAAGCATCTTGGTCTTCATTGCCGTGCATTATATTACCCGTATCTGGTCGCTTAGTGAACGTCGCGCCAGAATTCCTTCTTCAACAGCACAGTGAAGATGAAGAAGATCACGATGAATCCAAGCACCCAGAAGCCCATGCGTTCACGCTCCTGTTGTACCGGTTCAGCCGAGTAGACCAAGAAGTTTACCAGATCCAGTACCGTCTGATCATACTCTTCGTCATCCATTTCACCATTACCGTCAGATTTGATGCTGACAACCTGCTGGGTTTCCACTCCGTCGACCGTATGAGTAGCGAACTCTGCACGGGGGGTTCCCTGCAACGGCTCCAGCACATGGGGCATGCCCACGGACGGGAACACAGCGTTATTCACCCCGAACGGACGGGTCTCATCCACGTAGAAGGAACGCAGATAGGTGTAGATCCAGTCTGCACCGCGCACCCGGGCAACCAGAGTCAGATCGGGGGGCGGCGCACCAAACCACTTGGCGGCATCCTTCTCTGACATGGCGCTCTTCATCAGATCACCGACCTTTGCACCGGTGAAAATCAGGTTCTCTTTCATCAAATCTTCGGGGATCCCGATCTTCTGCGACCCGGTTATAGCGCTGATACTGGGTGGAGTGGCATCCGGCGCAATAGTTCATGAAGGTGGCCGCGCCGCGTTGCAGCGATGCCTTGTCACTCAGATCGTAATTGGCTTTGTCCAGATGAACAGCTCCACCACTTGCAAATACCAGAGATGGCAGCAGGGTCAGCACTGCAAATATTATTCTTTTCATTTAAATGTCACCCTCTCCGGCAGCGGCTTGGTGCTTTCATTCTTGCTATAGAAGAACAGCAGGACGAAGAACCCGAAATATCCCAGTGAACAGATCTGGGCAACCAGCGTCAACGTCGGCGTCGATGGCAACACCCCCAACACCCCCAGGATGATAAAGCAGACCACAAACTGGGCAATGTTCAGCTTGTGCAGCATGCTGCGATAACGCACCGAGCGCACCTTGCAGCGATCCAGCCACGGCAGCAGGAACAGTACCACGATGGAGAGACCCATCATGATGACGCCAAGCAGCTTGTCCGGCACCGCCCGCAAAATGGCGTAAAACGGCGTGAAGTACCACACAGGCGCAATGTGCTCCGGGGTTTTCAGGCCGTTGGCCACTTCAAAGTTCGGCTTCTCGAGGAAGTAACCCCACATATCCGGTTTGAAGAAGATAATGGCGCAGAAGAAGAACAGGAAGCCAGCGACGCCGATCATATCCTTGACGGTGAAGTAAGGGTGGAACGCCACCGCATCCAGCGGCCAGCCGTTCTCGTCCTTGTGCTTCTTGATGTCGATACCATCTGGGTTGTTGGAACCCACTTCGTGCAACGCCAGAATGTGCATGGCAACCAGCATCACCAGCACCAGCGGCAACGCGATGACGTGCAGCGCGAAGAAGCGGTTCAGGGTCGCACCTGAGATCACGTAGTCACCGCGGATCCACAGGGTCAAATCGTCACCGATGACCGGAATGGCGCCAAACAGCGAGATGATGACCTGGGCACCCCAGAATGACATCTGACCCCAGGGCAGCAAGTAGCCCATAAAGGCTTCCGCCATCAGCACCAGGAAGATCAGCATGCCGAAGATCCACAGCAGCTCACGAGGCTTCTGATAAGAGCCATAGATCATGCCGCGGAACATGTGCATGTAGACCACGATGAAGAATGCAGACGCGCCGGTTGAGTGCATGTAACGCAGCAGCCAGCCGTACTCCACATCGCGCATGATGTACTCCACGGACGCAAACGCACCTTCCGCAGAGGGGTTGTAGTTCATGGTCAGCCAGATACCGGTGATGATCTGATTGACCAGCACCAGCATGGCCAGCGAGCCGAAGAAGTACCAGAAGTTCAGGTTCTTCGGTGCCGGATACTTGGCCATGTGGTCGTTGTACATGGCCGTGAGCGGGAATCGATAATCGATCCAGCCCATCAGTTTACTCAACATGGTCAGGCCTCCTTGCCATCGGCACCGACCTGGATGGTGGTGTCATTAATGAATTGATAGGGCGGAATGACCAGGTTCAGCGGTGCAGGCACCCCCTGGAACACACGGCCGGCCATGTCGAACTTGGAGCCATGGCACGGGCAGAAGAAGCCGGACGTAACGCCCTGCACCTGCTCGCCAAAGCTGTCAGGCAGATAGGAAGGTGAACACCCCAAGTGGGTGCAAATACCGACCGCGACAAAAATTTCGGGCTTGATCGATCTGTACCCGTTATGGGCATAGTCAGGCTGCTGCGGCTCTTCAGATGAGGGATCCCGCAGCTTGTCATCATGCGCGGCCAAGGCATCCAGCGTCTGTTTGGTGCGTTTCACCACCCAGACAGGCTTGCCTCGCCACTCGACACGGATGAGCTGACCCGGTTCCAACTTGCTGATATCGACTTCAACCGGCGCACCGGCTGCTTTGGCCTTGGCGCTCGGATTCCATGACTTTATAAACGGCACTGCGGTAAACGCAGCTCCTACCCCACCAACGGCAACCGTTGACCAGGTAAGAAATCTGCGGCGACCGGTATCAACTGGCGCATTGCTCATCCAAAAACTCTCCCATGTGGACTCCGCACATTCTTATAGTGTCCCTGTTCCCCATTTTTCCCGTGACAACAGCGGCGGAAGCTGGATTTACAATTGCCACAGAAAACAGGGGAAATTTTAAAGAAAAGATAACAACTTGACAAGAAAGAGCGGTGAGCAATGAAAACAATAAAGAAACAATTTTTTGTCTTTTGTGACGCGTGGTTAGCATTGATGTCGGTAATATTACCAATAAAAAAAGCCTGGCAGTTGCCAGGCTTTTTTGACACTCGAAAGAGTGAGTACCAAAAGCGAATTAACGCTTGGAGTACTGCGGACGCTTACGAGCTTTGTGCAGACCAACTTTCTTACGCTCAACCTTACGGGCATCACGAGTAACAAAGCCAGCTTTACGCAGTTCGGAACGCAGGGTTTCGTCGTACTGCATCAGAGCACGAGTGATACCGTGGCGGATCGCACCAGCTTGACCGGAGATGCCACCACCGTTAACGGTGATGTACAGGTCCAGTTTCTCGGTCATCTCAACCAGTTCCAGCGGCTGACGAACTACCATGCGGGCAGTCGGACGGCCGAAGTACTGCTCCAGGGAGCGCTGGTTGATTACGATCTTGCCGCTACCCGCTTTGATAAATACGCGAGCAGTGGAGCTTTTGCGACGGCCGGTACCGTAGTATTGATTTTCTGCCATGTTGCCAGTTCCCGATTAGATATCCAGTACTTGAGGTTGCTGAGCAGCATGAGCATGCTCGGCGCCTGCGTAAACTTTCAGTTTACGGAACATGGCACGGCCCAGAGGACCTTTCGGCAGCATGCCTTTGACGGCTGCTTCGATTACCATTTCCGGTTTACGCTGAATCAGCTTGTCGAAGCTGATTGACTTGATACCACCCGGGAAACCGGAGTGAGCGTGGTACATTTTGTCGGTAAATTTCTTACCGGTTACGTGTACCTTCTCAGCGTTTACAACGATGATGTAATCACCGGTGTCAACGTGCGGAGTGTACTCAGCTTTGTGCTTACCACGCAGACGAGCAGCGATCTCGGTTGCGATACGACCCAGAGTTTTACCTTCTGCGTCCACAATGTACCAGTCACGTTTTACGGTTTCTGGCTTGGCAACGAAAGTTTTCATTAAGTTAAACCCAATTACCTGTTACAGACCCAATTGCTTATGGGGGCTCTCCCACAAACAACAAACGATGGCCTACCTGTACCCCTTCGAATACAAGTAAAGCTTAAAGTGTTGCTGTCTTATCGACAGCTGTAACGTGGGCCGAGCGATTATAAGTGAAGTTGCCTTAAATATCACCTGCTAATTTCACTGCCATGAAACCAGCAAATGTCGCCCGGCCCTACCTGCCGCAGATGCCCATCCGACTGGCAGGCGCGGTATTGTGACTAAGGAAGGTGCACTCTGGCAAGGTATTCGTGCGATTGCATTTCCTGAAGCCGCGAAAGACAGCGTTTGAATTCAAAATTCAGCAGCCCTTCGCCGTAGAGTTCTGTCATGGGAACCGCCGCCGACATGATGAGTTTGACGTGCCGTTCGTAGAACTCATCAACCATGGCAATGAAGCGGCGAGCCGCGTCATCCGTGCCTGTGCCCATTGGCTGAACATTGGCCAGCAGAACGGTATGGAACAGCCTGGCCAGCTCGATATAGTCGTTCTGGGAGCGGGGAGTACAGCAAAGTTGCTCAAATTCCATGTAGAGCACCCCTTCCCCCATCCCGAGCGACGCCAGCTGACGATGATTGACCTCGAACGTCCCCTCGCAAGCCGTGTGCCCACCGGTTAATTGCTGAAAATAGTGTTCAAGATTGGCTTTTGCCTGCAAATCCAGCGGGCAGTGATAAATCTCGGCTTGTTCCAGCGTACGCAGGCGATAGTCGATACCGCCATCCACGTTAAGTACCTCGCAATGGCGCTCGATCAGCTCGATAGCTGGCAGAAAACGGGCTCGCTGCAGCCCGTTGCGATAAAGATCCTGCGGCGGAATATTTGAAGTGGCGACCAGCACAACACCGTGACCAAACAGCTCCTGGAACAGCGTACCCAGCAACATGGCGTCGGTGATGTCGGAGACAAAAAATTCGTCGAAACAGATGATGTCTGTCTCGCTGGCAAGCTTGCTGGCCACCAGCTTGAGGGGATCGGATTGCCCGCTCAGCCCCTGCAGTTCATCGTGAATGCGGTGCATGAAGCGGTGGAAATGGCTGCGCATCTTGCGCGTCCCAGGCAGGCTGTCGAAAAAAGTATCCATCAGCCAGGTCTTGCCTCGGCCCACTCCGCCCCACATATAGATACCGAGGACGGGCTCCGGCGGCTTGGGCTTTTGCAGCCAACCCAGCAGCCCTCGAGATCTGGTCGGAGTCGGGCGCCGTAGCAAATCCTGATACAGTCGCTCCAGCCTGCTAATGGCCATCCCCTGTGCGGGGTCGGCCACAAAGCCGGGGCACAGCAGATCCTGCTGGTATTTTTGCTGCGGTGTCATCCTTGAGCGCCTCTCCAAGTCCCTGAATCGAGGACAAAATGGTATCACGGCCTCAGGACGCACGGTATAGTGCCATCAAGGCATGGCGGTTATGACGACCGTATAAACCCACTCTGTTTTAGCTGTAACAAGGAGCATCTATGAGTCTGTTAACTGGGATCCTGCTGGCTGTCGCGGCCTTGATTATCGGTATCGTTCTCGGCCGTTTTTCGGTGCGTAGCCGCGATGCTGGCCGTCTGGAACAGGAACTGAAGAAGGCCCACAAGGAGCTCGAGAGTTATCAGGGCCAGATCAACACCCACTTCGCCGACAGCGCCGCCCTGATGGAGCAACTGGCCGAGCAGTATCAGACCCTCTATCGCCACATGGCCGAGCAGAGCAAATTCCTGGCCAAGGCGCAGGAACCGCTGTTCCGCGAATCATTGGTAGAAGAAGCCCCTGCCAATGTGGCAGAAGAGCCGGGCGTTCCGCCTCGCGACTATGCTGGCGCCTCTTCCGGACTGCTCAAGCAACCAAACTAGTTCCTCGCGGAACTAATTGGCCAGTCCCGTGGTCTGACCTTGACGATTGCAATGCAACTTTTTCTGGGAGCTGTTTTTCATATGCGTAAACCTCTTTCCATGCTCAGTGTGCTAGCCCTCAGTGTCGGTATCGCCATGTCTGCGACCCCTGCTCAGGCTGCACTGCCTTCCCTGTTAGGTTCAAATCAGGAGATGCCAAGCCTGGCGCCTGTTCTCGAACAGGTCACCCCGGCGGTGGTCAATATCTCGGTTTCTGGCAAAAAAATTACCCGTCAGCGTCTGCCGGAACAGTTCAAGTTCTTCTTCGGCCCCAACATGCCCGATGAACAGGTGAGCGAGCAGCCGTTCCAGGCGCTCGGCTCCGGTGTCATCGTCGATGCCAAGAAGGGTTACGTGATCACCAACGCCCATGTGGTTCACGAGGCGGACGAGATCAAGGTCAATCTGAAGGATGGTCGTGAGTACGCGGCCAAGAAGATCGGTGAAGACAAGCAGTCCGACATCGCTCTGCTGCAAATCAAGGCCGAGGATCTGGTGCAGATCAAGTTTGCCGACTCCGACGAGCTGCGGGTGGGTGACTATGCGCTGGCCATAGGCAACCCGTTTGGTCTGGGCCAGACCGTCACCTCCGGTATTGTCAGTGCGCTGGGTCGCAGCGGCCTCAACATCGAGAATCTGGAGAACTTCATCCAGACCGATGCGGCCATCAACTCCGGTAACTCCGGCGGTGCCCTGCTCAACCTGCGTGGCGAGCTGATCGGTATCAACACCGCGATTCTGGGCCCGAACGGCGGCAACATCGGCATCGGCTTCGCCATCCCTTCCAACATGGTGCGGGACCTGACCGAGCAGATCGTCAAGTACGGTGAAGTGCGTCGCGGCCAACTGGGTATTACCGGCACCGAGCTTACCTCCGACATCGCCAAAACCTTCGGCTACAACAAGAAGGATGGTGCCTTCGTCAATCAGGTCATGCCTGATTCGGCGGCCGACAAGGCGGGCATCAAGGCCGGCGATATCATCGTCAGCATCGATGGCAAACCGGTTCGCTCCTTCGGTGAGCTGCGCGCCAAGATCGCTACCATGGGCGCTGGCAAGCAGGTCGAACTGGGGCTGATCCGCGATGGCAAGTCGCAAACTGCCAAAGTGACCCTGAAGCAGGCCGATGACAGCGAAGTACGCGCCAGTGCGCTGCATCCGGCACTGGAAGGGGCCAAGCTGAGTACCACTACCGACCCGGTCTCCGGTGTTGCGGTGGCCGACATTGATCCTCGCTCTCCGGCTGCCGCTTCCGGCCTGCAGAAGGGTGACATCATCATCGGGGTCAACCGCCTGCGCATCAACACCTTGGGCGAGCTGACCAAGGCGCTCAAGAACAAGCCTGACGTGCTGGCGCTCAACATCCAGCGCGGCGACTCCTCGCTCTATCTGGTGATCCGTTAACGCTCAAGTTGTTCGCCAGCCCCTCCATCACCCGCGGCCTTCACCGCGGGTGATTTTTATCCATCGATAGTGTTATTCTCTGCGCGCAGCCTGTACGGATGAGAATGACATGAAAATCCCCCCTTTAGTCAGTTACTTGGGCAAGTCTGTCGGTTTTGGATTGACCGTCGCAGCGCTGCTGTTGCTGCTGTTTCCCCATTTTCGCGGTGGTGCCCAACTGCCCGGCATCATCACCAATGCCCGTGAACTGAGTTTCTCCTATGCCGCCCATCGGGCAGGCCCTGCCGTCGTCAACATCTACACCCGCAGCTTTGCCCCCAATCAGGGCAATCAGGGGGAACTGCGCCCGCAAGGGCTGGGTTCTGGCGTCATCATGAATCAGCGCGGCTATGTGCTGACCAACTACCACGTCATCGCCGATGCCGACCAGATCATCGTCGCGTTGCAGGATGGCCGGGTCTTCAGTGCCGAGCTGGTCGGTACCGATCAGCTCACCGACCTCGCCGTGCTCTATATCGAGTCAGACAACCTGCCGGTGATCCCGCAGGATCCCGAGCGACTGCCAGAAGTGGGAGATGTGGTGCTCGCCATCGGCAACCCCTACAACGTCGGCCAGACCATCACTCAGGGCATTATCAGCGCGACCGGCCGTACCGGCCTCTCCAGCATGGGGCCCGACAGCAATGGCCGTCAGGATCTGCTGCAGACCGATGCCGCCATCAACGAGGGCAACTCGGGGGGAGCACTGGTCAACGGCCGTGGCGATCTGGTGGGGATCAACACCGCCACCTATCACCTCAACGGCAATCAGGAGAGCTACGGCATCAGCTTCGCCATCCCCTACCGGCTGGCCAAACGGATCATGGATGAGCTGATCGCCAACGGCCGGGTGATCCGCGGCTACCTCGGGATCTCCAGCGTCGAGATCAACCCCATAGTCGCGCGGATGATGAACCTCGGCGACCTGCGTGGCCTGGTGGTGGAGAGTCTGGATCCCAACGGCCCGGCGGCCAAAGGCGGCCTGCAGCGAGGGGATGTGCTGCTCAAGATCAACGGAGAGGCCATCAGTGGCGTACGCAGCGCCATGGACAAGATTGTCGAGAGCCGCCCCGGCACCAAGCTGACCATCTCGGTATTCCGCTCCGGCAAGCCGCTGGAAGTGGTGGTCACCATAGAAGAAGACCTGCGCTATCAGCAGAGAACGGCCAGCGCGAGCGCAGCATCGGCCAGCTAGCGTCACTCCTTTTAATGAGAAGGGCGGGAAACCGCCCTTTTCCATATCTGCCCTCTCGGCAACGTCTCTTACCGTGAGATGACTCACAGTTTCCCGCAACGCTTGCCCTGCCCCCGCCCCCCGATTTGTGCGCTACCGATCACACAAAACCAGCTTCAATAAGCACTCTTTTTACCTTTTCAGTATCCAAACGATCACTTCGGGGCCATTTCCTCAGGAATTTCCGCTTCGAATCGGAAAAACGCTGCCTCCTCCACATCGACGCGCAGGCTTAGGGTAACGCCATACCTTCTGCCAGCCTTGGAGAGCAGACATTGCAAACAGAGACTCACGACCAGACCCTGACCCCGAACAGCCCGGAGTTGCTGCGCCAGACCGATCATATCCTCGCGCGCATTTATCCCCTGCTGGCCGAACAGGGCATCATCCCCAACGAGGTGCAACGGCAGATGCTGGCCTCCCATGTCAAAGCCATGGTGTGGCGCTCCCACAGCGGCGAGCCCCTGCCAGAAGTTGACCTCAGCCTGTTTGAAGAGATCTCCCCCCTCTCACTGCGTCTCGCCGAACAGGTCGTCAGCTGGCTGGATCAGCTTGCTTATGAGGAGGCACACCTCTTGTCCGTCCATTTTGAAGTCGCCAAAGAAAACGAACTCAGCTCGGTGCAGAACCCGTAACTCAAGGAGAAATCGATATGACAGCCATCAAACTCGTGATTGGAGACCGTCTCGGCAAGGGTCAGAAAGTGGGCGCAGGTGCGGAAGCTGCCGGGGCCAACGTGACCATCATCCCCGGCATGGCAGCTGACATGAAGCTCGGCGACGTGATGAACAAGGAGCAGGCGGATCTCGGCATCTCCTTCTGCGGCAGCGGCGGCGCCGGGGCGATCACCGCCCAGACCAAATACGGCTACAAGTGCCGCTACGGCATGCGCTCTGTTGAAGAGGGCGTCACCGCCATCAACGAAGGGTGCGTGGTGCTGGGCTTCGGTTTCATGGACAAGGAAGAGCTGGGCCAGAAGCTGGTCGAAGCCTTCGCCAAGAAGCACGGACTCGCCTGATGAAAGAGAACTTCACCACCAAGGTCACCGTCAACGGCAAGGGGACGACCCGCCAGCAGGCGTTTGCCTCCGCCCTCAGCCAGGTGCAACCCACACTGCTCAAGGACAACCAGCAGGTACTGCTGCGCATTGAGCCGGTCGATGTACAGGTGCTCAAAGCCGAGGAGTCGGTCCGGGTGGAGAAGTTCCTGTTCTTCTTCCTGCCGCGCCAGCGCCGCGAATACCGCGTCCAGCTGGAGATCACGGTTCAGGTCACCAGTCTCGACGTCGCCAGGGTGACGTTCACCCAGGTGTGATCTCCTGACCGGCACCACCCCACAAGAAGGATACGTTGGATGTTTCTAATCATATTTATCAAGTCTCTCATCATTGGCGGCCTGGTTGGCGTCGGGGTGGGGGCCGGCGCGGCGCGGATGTTCCACGCCCCGACCGTACAGGGCATGGGCGCCTTCCGCACCCTGGGCGAACTCAACTCCTGCGAGGGGGATCCCGCTTCCCACTTCTCGTTTGGTCTCGGCTTCTTCTTCAACGCCTGGGCCTCCACCGTAGCGGCGGGCGCCTTCACCCAGGATGTGGATCACCGCATCATTCCGCACTGGGCCACGGCGGCACTGCTGTTCAAGAACCGGGATCTTGCCACCACCCTGCACGACCCGAAAAAGATGGCCATCGCCGGCGGCATCATAGGTGCCATCGTGGTCGCCTTCCTCAACAGCACGGCTGCTGCCGTCCCGGCCGCCCTGCAGGTCACTGCGGTCAAGGTGCTGGTACCGGCTGCCAACCTGCTGGTCAATACCGTCATGCCGGTGATCTTCTGGCTCGCAGCCATTGAGGCGGGCAAGAAATCCGGTTTCTGGGCCACCATCTTCGGCGGTCTGGCACAGCTCATCATGGGCAACGCGGTACCGGGTCTGGTGCTCGGCATCCTGATCGGCAAGGGCGTGGAAGAGAGCGGCTGGAACCACGTAACCAAGGTGATGATGGCGGCCATCGTCCTGCTGTTCGTGCTGAGCGGCTTCTTCCGCGGCTTCGATATGAAACTGATTGAATCCTTCCATATGGGTGTCCCCCTGTGGCTGGAAAGTGTCCATAACCTGCTGAGCGGCAAATAAGGGGTCACACCATGGATGAGAAACTGAAAAACAACTTCTGGTATGCCGACTGGTCATTCCCCATCTTCGTCGGCCTGCTCTCGGCCGGGGTCTTTGCCGGTACCCACATGTTCTATCTGTACGGGGTCGGTGCCTTCAACGAGGTAGCCTTCGTCGCCATGCTGAAAGCCGGCATGGACACGGGTGCCTATGGCGCGGTAGCCGCGTTCGGAGCCAGCTTCCTGTTCGCCCGCATTATCGAGGGATCCCTGGTGGGGATCCTGGATATCGGCGGTGCCATCCAGACCGGGGTCGGCCTCGGAGTGCCAGCCCTGCTGCTGGGGGCCGGCATCGTCTATCCGGTGGAAAACTTCGGCGCCTCGCTGGCAACCGGCATGGGGATTGGTCTGGCCATCGGCTACGTCATCATTCTGGCGCGCAAGTTCACCATCAACCAGAGCAACTCCACCTACGGTGCAGACGTCATGATGGGAGCTGGCAACAGCTCTGGCCGCTTCCTCGGCCCCCTCATCATCCTCTCCGCCATGGGTGCCTCCATCCCCATCGGTATCGGTTCCCTGCTGGGTGCGCTGCTGTTCTACGTGTGGGGCAAGCCCATCACCGGCGGTGCCATCCTGGGAGCCATGCTGCTCGGCACCTTCTTCCCGGTTGCGCTTGCATAACCACCAGCCGCCCTGCGGGGCGGCTCGCCAGAGGCCATCAGCATGTACGACATCATCATCAAAGCGGGGCGCCAGGGAGATGGCCAGCTCGTCGATATCGCCATCAGAGAGGGCAAAATCGCCGCCATCGGCTCCCTGCCGGAGACGGCAACGGCGCGGCAGATCCTGGAGCTCGGCGGCAGGGTGCATGTGAGCGCAGGCTGGATCGATGGCCACACCCACTGCTACCCCGCCTCCCCCATCTATCACGATGAGCCGGACAAGGTGGGCGTAGAGTCCGGCGTCACCACCGTCATCGACGCCGGCAGCACCGGAGCCGACGATGTGGATGACTTCCAGCTGATCGCTGCGGGCTGCAAGACCCGGGTGCATGCCCTGCTCAACATCTCCCGCATCGGTCTGCTGCGCCAGAACGAGCTGGCGGATAGCCGGGACCTCGATATGGATCTCGCCTCGGCAGCCATTCGCCGCCACCCCGACTTTATCGTCGGCATCAAGGCGCGGATGAGCGGTAGCGTGGTCGGAGAAAACGGTATGCAACCGCTGCGCATGGCCAAGGCCCTGCAACAGGCCCACGGCCAGCTGCCGCTGATGGTGCACGTGGGTAACACACCGCCGGATCTGGACGAGATAGTCGCTCTGCTGGGGGATGGCGATCTGCTGACCCACTGCTTCAATGGCAAACCGAACCGCATTCTGGCCCCGGCTGGCGAGCTGCGGGTCGCGGTGCGCGAGGCGATGCAGCGGGGCCTGTTGCTCGACATCGGCCACGGCGGCGCCAGCTTCAGCTTCGAGGTGGCGGAGCTGGCTATCCGACAGGGGATCCTGCCCCGCACCATCAGCTCCGACATCTACTGCAAGAACCGCATCAAGGGGCCGGTCTACAGTCTGGCCCACGTGATGTCGAAGTTTCTCGCCATCGGCATGACGCTGGAGCAGGTGCTCGCCTGCGTCACCCATCAAGCGGCCGATGCCCTGCGCCTTTCCGGCAAGGGGCGGCTCGAGGTGGGCGCCGATGCCGATCTGACCCTGTTCGAGGTCACCAGCGGCCCGACCCTGTTTATGGATACCGAAGCCCAGTCCCGCAGCGGTGACCAACAACTGCAGCCTCTCGCCGCCCTGGTCGGTGGCGAACTGGTTCTGACTCACTATGGGAAATCACACCATGCCTTCTGTTTATGAGAAATATCAGCTCAAACCGGTGATCAACGCCTCCGGGCGCATGACCATTCTCGGCGTCTCCACCCCCGAGCAGGAGGTGGTCGATGCGGTCAATTTTGGCCTGGGCCACTACTTCGAGGTCAAGGATCTGGTCAACAAGACCGGCGCCTATCTGGCTGGTTTACTGGATGTGGAAGATGCGGTGGTGGTCTCCTGTGCCAGCGCCGGCATCGCCCAGTCGGTGGCCGCCGTGATAGTGCGCGGCGACCCCTACCGCCTCGAGCACCTGCATGCCCACCCCCATGAGGTGCCGAGTGAAATCGTGCTGCCCAAGGGACACAACGTCAATTTCGGCGCCCCGGTCGGCACCATGGTCAATCTGGGTGGCGGCCAAGTTATAGAGGCCGGTTACGCCAACGAGTGTTCCCCGGCCCAGCTGGCCGCCGCCGTCAATGCCAACACAGCAGCCATCCTCTATATCAAATCCCACCACTGCGTGCAGAAGAGCATTCTGTCGGTGGCCGAGGCCGCCGAGGTCGCCAGGGCCCACGGGCTCCCGCTCATCGTCGATGCGGCGGCAGAGGAAGATCTGCGCCTCTACTACAACCAGGGTGCAGACCTGGTCATCTACAGCGGCGCCAAGGCCATTGAAGGGCCCACCAGCGGGCTGGTGCTCGGCAAGCGTCAGTACGTGAAGTGGGTCAAACAGCAGGCCAATGGCATCGGTCGCGCCATGAAGGTGGGCAAGGAGGGGATCCTCGGCCTGACCCACGCCATCGAGCGCTATCTGGCCAAAGAGAAAGAGAGCGGCGCCGCCATGGTCGCCAAGATGGGCCCCTTCATCGAGCGCCTAAACCAGCTGCCCGGCGTCACCGCCAAGGTGGTATGGGACAGCGCAGGGCGCGACATCGCCCGCACCGATATCGCCTTCGACCACCAGCAGCTCGGCATGACCACAGTGCAGGTCGTCACCCGTCTGCAACAGGGCACGCCTGCCATCTACTGCCGCGGCTACAAGGCCAACGAGGGGCATATCGAGATCGATGTACGCAGCGTCTCCGTGCCCCAGCTCGACCAAATCCACTCCGCCATTGCCAACCTCGTTCAGGAGAATCGCTGATGTCCCTTACCCCCAACTACTACCGTGATCGGGTCTGTCTCAACGTGCTGGCTGGAGCCAAGGAGAATGCCGTCGAGGTGTACGACGCAGCCGAAGGCCACGTGCTGGTCGGTGTGCTCTCCAAAAACTACCCGGATATTCCCTCCGCAGTTGCCGATATGAAGGAGTACGCCAAGCTTATCGACAACGCCCTCTCCATCGGACTGGGCGCCGGCGATCCACGCCAATCCGCCATGGTGGCCGAACTGGCCTGCCAGCTGCAGCCCCAACACGTCAATCAGGTGTTCACCGGTGTCGGCGCCAGCCGGGCGCTGCTCGGCCAATCACAAACGCTGGTGAATGGGTTGATCTCCCCTACCGGCATGCCGGGCATGGTGAAGATCTCCACCGGTCCACTCAGCGCCGGGCAGCCGGATGGCATCGTGCCCATCGATACCGCCATTGCCTTGCTCAAGGACATGGGCGGCAGCTCGGTCAAGTTCTTCCCCATGGGTGGGCTGGCCTGCCGCGACGAGTATCAGGCAGTGGCCGAGGCTTGTGCCCGCAACAACTTCTGGCTGGAGCCGACTGGCGGCATCGATCTGGAGAACTTCAAGGAGATAGTGCGGATTGCGCTGGATGCCGGAGTCGAGAAGGTGATCCCGCACGTCTACAGCTCCATCATCGACAGCGCGAGCGGGCATACTCGCCCCGAGGATGTGCGCACTCTGCTGGCCATAGTGAAACGACTGTTGGCCTGATGGCAGTCACGGCACCGGTTCAATCACTGACCGGTGCCTGGCTTGTTGATGACCCACTTGTTAACATCGACCCTTTATCTCGCAACAGGAGTCTTGCATACCCCCTATGATCAAGCTGCCACACCCTAGGCTCCATCAACTGCTGATCCAGCTCCACGCCGAACCACTGCCGCAGGAGGAGCTGGCTCGCCGCCTCAATGTCTCCACCCGCACGGTGCGCACCGATGTGGCGACCCTCAACGAACTGATTGCAACGCACGGCGCTCACCTGATCCACCAGCGTGGCAGCGGCTACCAGCTCAAGATCTACAATCAGGGACTGTTCGACGCCCTGCTGGCGGCCCAGGGTCAGGATAGCGGCCTGCCACGCACCAGCCGGGAGCGGGTGCTGCACCTGCAGATCCTGCTGCTGACGGCAGAGCAGGGGATCAAGCTCGATGAGCTGGCTGATACCTGGTATCTGAGCCGGGCGGCACTGCAGGGGGATATGGCGGAAGTCCGTGAGCAGCTCAGCCACTTCAGGCTCAGCGTCGAAAGCAAACCCCGCCTGGGGATGCGCATTCAGGGGGAGGAGACGGCGATCCGGGCCTGCCTGACCCAGCTGCTCTATCAGGAGTTGCTGCACAACAACCAGTTGCAAACCCTGCTACCCAACCTCTGCCCCAGCAAGACGATGGAGGTAGTGGGCAATCATATCCATGCCCAGCTTGCCCGACATCAGCTGCGTCTCGCTGACGAGAGCTTGCAGCAGCTCGCCATCTACTGCGCCGTTGCCCTGCTGCGTCAGGCATCCGGTCACGAGTTGCGCCACTTCGCCAGCGAGGATCTGACTCTGCCGCTGCTGGCTGTATCTCGCGATATTTATGCGGTATTGCCAACCTTGACGCCCCCCGTAGAGGACGAGATCGCCGGGCTCGCCATCCAGATCCAGGCGCGCCTGATTGCCGATACTCCCCAGCTCAGCCCGGCGATGGCCGCCGAGAGCGAACAGCTGGTGGAACATCTGCTGACCTACATTCATCAACACTACCCTTACGACCTGCGAGGCGACCAACAGCTGCGGGCCGACCTGCAAACCCATATCAGCGCCATGCTGCTACGGGTCAAATACCAGATTGGCAACCACAACCCGCTGGCCGATCACATCAAGCAGTACTACCCCCTCGCCTACGACATCACGCTGGCGGCCATTTCGGAGTGGATCAAGCAGACCCCCTACCGACTGACCCACCACGAGATAGGCTATCTGGTGATCCATATCGGGGTCGGGCTGGAGCGCCATTACGATATCGGCTATACCCGCCGCCCGCAGGCGCTATTGCTTTGCGATGCGGGCAACGCCACCTTCCGGGTGCTGGAAGCACGCATCAAGCGGGAGTATCCCCAGTTGCAGCTGACCACGCTGGAGTCGGTGCGAGATTACGAAGGACTGGTGCAGATCGCGCAGGACTTTGTCATCAGTACCGTCAAGGTGAACGAAAAAAACGCCCCCGTGGTACTCGTTGCCCCCTTCCCGACCCAATACCAGCTGGAGCAGCTTGGCAAGCTGGTGCTGATCGACCGCACCCGCCCCTACATGCTCGACAAATATTTCGATGCCGACCACTTCATGGTGGTCAAAGAACCCCTTACCCAGGCCGAACTGTTTGCCCGCATCTGTGATCAGTTGGAAGCGGAAGATCTGGTGGAGAGCGGCTTCAGAGCCTCACTGCAGGAGCGGGAGCGGATCGTCTCCACCATGCTGGGAGAAGGGATCGCCCTGCCCCACTCCCTCGGTCTGCTGGCGCGCCGCACCCTGGTGTACACCGTACTGGCCCCGCAGGGGATCGACTGGGGCAACGGGGAAATCGCGACGCTCATCTTCGTGCTGGCCATCAGCAAGGCCGATTACGAGGAGGCGATGGGTCTCTACGACCTGTTTCTGGCACTGATGAACGAAAAAGCCAGCAGGAATCTGCTGGCTTGTCGCGATTTTGCCAGCTTCAAAGCGCTGGCGCGCACCGGTTCATAACATAAAACGAGGAGTGACTACTCCTCGTTAAAGCCGGAGGTGAACAGCTCCACCACGGCGGCCAGGGCCTCGACCTCTTCGGGGCCCTCAACCTGTACTTCCACCTGCCGCCCTTGCGCGGAATCCAGCATCAGCAGGCCGATGATGCTGTCAGCATCGGCCTCCACACCATCTTCATTGCGCAGCAGCACGTGGGCATCGAAACCCTGCACCAGCTCGAACAGCATCATGGCCGGTCTGGCATGAATACCCAGCTTGTTTTTCACTTCAACCGAGGCGGAAACAGTCATCGGGTCGTCCTATTGGTCCGTCAAGATTGGAGGGCACTCTTGTCGAGAGTGCGGTGGCGGATCTGCACGTTCTTGCCAAGCAAACGGAATGCACTGGCCAGCCGCTCTGCAATAAAGACCGAGCGGTGCTGACCACCGGTGCAACCGATGCCGACCGTGAGGTAGCTGCGATTGTTGCGCTCCAGATGGGGCAACCAGGTCACCAGCATGTTCTCGATCTGCTGGGTAAACAGCATCACGTCAGCCTGCGCCGAGAGGTAGTTGGCGACCGGCTCATCCTTGCCGGTGAAGGGCTTGAGCTCGGGGATCCAGTGCGGGTTGGGCAGGAAGCGGGCATCGAACACGAAGTCGGCATCCTTGGGAATGCCGTACTTGAAGCCGAACGACTCGAACACCAGCACCAGCTCGTTCTCTTTCTTGCCGAGTACCCGGGTCTTGATGAGCTCGCTCAGGTCGTGAATGCTGAGGGAGGTGGTGTCGATGCGCAGGTCAGCAGTCGAGGAGATGGGCGCCAGCAGGTGGGTCTCCTCCCGAATCGCCTCATCCAGCGACAGCTTGTTGCGTGAGAGGGGGTGCAGGCGGCGGCTCTCGCCATAACGCTTGAGCAGAGTGCCGTTGTCGGCGTCGAAGAAGAAGCTGGAGAACTCTACCCGCCCCTCATTGCGCACCTGAGCCAGCAGATTTTCCAGTTTCTCCGGATCGCTCGGCAGGTTGCGCACGTCGATGCTGACCGCCAGCTTGTCATACTGGCTCTCCACCGAGACAATCAGCTGGGGCAGCAGATTGACCGGCAGGTTGTCCACACAGTAGTAACCCAGATCTTCCAGCACTCGCAGGGCTACCGTTTTACCGGAGCCCGAACGTCCACTTACCACGATTAACTGCATCTTGTTCCCTCACGCCAAAACGGGTGTCTCATCCTTGGCCTGCTGTCAGGCCGAGGTCATGATCTGATAGAGCTCTTCGTCACTGGTTGCCTGACGCAACTGGCGGCAAACCGCCTTGTCACCCAGCTTGGAAGCCATCAGAGAAAGGGTCTTGAGATGCTGCTTGCACTCGCTTTCCGGCACCAGCAAGGCAAACAGCAGGTCAACCGGTTGATTGTCGATGGAGTCGAAAGGAATAGGGTCGGCAAAGGTCATCAGGATCGCGGTTGGCGGGAACTCATCGTCAATGCGACCGTGGGGGATCGCAATACCGGCACCGATCCCGGTACTACCCATTTTTTCGCGGGCCAGCAAGCATTCAAACAGCACCTGGCGGGAGGTGCCAAGGCGTTCGGCGGCCAGCTCGCTGATGATTTCGAGGGCGCGTTTCTTGCTGGTACAAGGGACTGCACTCTTGGTGCAGTCCCGACTCAGTATGTGTTCAAGTTGCATGGTTATTTTTTATTTAACTTATCTTTGTGCTTGATGATCTGCCTGTCCAGCTTGTCGAGCAAGGTGTCTATCGCAGCATACATATCGGCATGTTCAGAGTTGGCAAACACTTCGCCACCGCTGACGTGCAATTTGGCTTCCGCTATCTGGTTCAGTTTTTCCACGCTAAGCACCACATGAACATTGTTGATGTGGTCGAAGTGACGCTCGAGTTTGGCAAATTTGTTATTCACATAATCACGCAGAGCTTCGGTGATCTCGACATGGTGTCCGGTCAGGTTAATTTGCATAACATCATCCTTTTGTTTGCCTAAACCAGGCGTTTGCGCTGATTGGAAGGTGGGATAAACAAGGATTCGCGATACTTAGCGATCGTGCGTCTCGCCACCATAATACCCTGTTCGGCCAGCAAATCCGCGATCTTGCTATCACTTAACGGCTTGGCAGGATTCTCTGCCGTGACCAGCTTCTTGATGAGCGCGCGAATTGCGGTCGATGAGCACTCTCCTCCTCCTTCGGTGTTCACATGGCTGGAGAAAAAAAACTTCAATTCGAAGATACCACGGGGGGTATGCATGTACTTCTGGGTCGTCACCCGGGAGATGGTCGACTCATGCATCTCTACCGCTTCGGCGATGTCATTGAGCACCATCGGCTTCATCGCCTCTTCACCATACTCGAAAAAGCCCTGTTGCTGCTCGACAATGCAACTGGCCACTTTCAGCAGGGTGTCATTGCGACTTTCCAGGCTCTTGATGAACCACTTGGCTTCCTGCAAATGGGAGCGAATAAACTGGGTGTCGGTGCTGCTGCGGGCGTTGCGGGCCATGGCGGCATAGGTCTCGTTGACCCGAATGCGGGGGGCGGAGTCGGGATTGAGCTCGACCACCCACTTGCTGCCCTTCTTGACCACGGAGACGTCGGGGATCACGTACTGGGAGTCGCTCTGGATGATGCCATTGCCGGGGCGCGGCTCCAGCAGCTGGATCAGATCCAGCACCTCCTTGAGGTCGCTCTCTTTGAGTTTTGTCTTGCGAGCGAGGGTGCGGTAATCCCGGTTGCCGAGCAGCTCCATGTGCTCGAGGATCACCTCCTTGGCCTCGTTGAGCCAGGGGGTCTGCGGGTCATATTGATCCAGCTGGATCAGCAAACACTCCTGCACAGAACGGGCAGCAATGCCGACCGGATCGAAATGCTGAACCCGCTTGAGTACCGCCTCGACCTCATCGAGCTCCACCTCTACGTCATCGCTGGTGACGGCAGCCTGGATATCCTCCAGCGCAACGGTCAGATAACCTGATTCGTCGATGGCATCGATGATGGCGAGCGCGATGGCGGCATCCACATCGCTGAACGGTGTGAGTCGCATCTGCCACAGCAGATAATCCTGCAGGTTTTCGGTTGTTTCACCCTGATAGACGCTATCTTCCCCATCGTGGATGGGGCCCGCGCTCTGGGCGGTGCCGGCAGAGTAAACCTCGTCCCAGGTGGTATCCACCGGCAACTCGTCCGGCATCTGCTCCTGAGCCATGGCATCGCTGGAATCCAGCTGGCTGGCATCGACCGGCGCTTCCGGACTGGTCTCTTGCGCCTCGCTCTCTTCCTGCTCCAGCAGAGGGTTGTTTTCGAGCGCTTGCTGAATTTCCTGCTGAAGTTCCAGAGTGGAGAGCTGGAGCAGACGAATCGCTTGTTGTAATTGCGGCGTCATGGTCAGGGACTGACCGAGACGCAACTGTAATGTCGGCTTCATCTACGTCGGGATATCCTTATGTTCAGCGAGGCACTCGTCAAAGGAAATGAAGGCATGCCCCCTTACTATAGACTGAATTGATCGCCCAAATAGACGCGCTTGACCTGCTCATCGGCAAGGATGTCAGCCGGTGCACCTTCGGCAATCATCTTGCCGTGGCTGACGATATAGGCCTTCTCACATACGTCCAGAGTCTCTCTGACGTTGTGGTCGGTAATCAAGACGCCAAGGCCTCTATCTTTCAGATGCTGAATGATCTTCTTGATGTCTATCACAGAAATCGGGTCAACCCCTGCAAAGGGTTCATCCAGCAGAATAAAACGCGGCTCGGCCGCCAGCGCACGGGCGATCTCGACCCGACGGCGCTCACCGCCGGAGAGGCTCTGACCCAGGTTGTCGCGAATGTGGGTGATGTTGAACTCTTCCAGCAGTTGCTGAACCTTGTCCTCACGTTCCTCGCGACTCAACCCCTTGCGGGTCTGCATCACTCCCATCAGGTTGTCGAACACCGACAGGCGACGGAAGATGGAGGCCTCCTGCGGCAGGTAACCGATGCCGTTGCGGGCCCGCACATGCATGGGCTGCAAGCTGATGTCCTGATCGTCGATGGTGATGAGACCGGCATCGCGCTGTACCAGCCCCACGATCATGTAGAAGGAGGTGGTCTTGCCCGCCCCGTTGGGGCCGAGCAGGCCGACAATCTGGCCAGTGCCCACTTCAAGGCTGACGTCACTCACCACCATGCGGCGCTTGTAGCTCTTCTGCAGGCCCACTGCTTTTAACACTGCCATGGTTTATTTTCCCTGCTTCTTCTGGTCGGCGGGCTTGTCGAAATTCTCTACCTGATCAGGCAGGAACACGGTTTTGACCCGCTGGCTCGGGCTCTTGCTCTCGGCAATCATCTTCTGTTTGACGATGTCGTAGCGGATCAGATCGCCATTGACCTGGCTATCTTCCTGCTTGAGCTGACCGTTGCCGGTGATGGTCACCAGCCGGTTCTTCAGCTCGTAGCGGATAGTGTTGCCGTGGGCATTGACCGGCTTGCCGTTATCCAGGATCTGGAAGAAGGTGGCGGGTTTGCCGTAGGCAGTCATCACCTCCGCCCCTTTCTCGCCGGAGCGGGTCACTACCACCTTGTCAGCCTTGATCCGGATGGTGCCCTGATTGATGGTCACATCCTCTTCGAAGGTGATGCGGTTGTCCTGCATCTCGGCCACCTGTTTGACGGCATCGACGTAGACCTTCTCGGCAAAGTCGGACTCTTTGGCGGTCACCGCACCACACAACAACAGGGCTGCGAGGGCCAGATTAGCGTTTTTCATTGAAATAGATGGCATGGCCTTGATCCAGTAACTCAAAATATTTGCGGTCCAGATGGCCCTTGAGGCCAACCCCTTGGGTCTGGAAATCCCGACCCAGAATGTTCACTTCCCGGTTGCTGCGCACATCCTGCGTCACCAGATCCAGCTCCAGATAGGGGGTATCCAGTGTGGAAATGAAAGATGTGGGCAGCAGACCATCCAGATGCACCTTGTCCCGCAGGATGACGTTGTCACCGGTGTTGAGCACGCCGGTTTCGGCGGTCACCTTCCACTCGGCGGCACCCTGATCGTCATACATGTAGACCACCGGCTTGTCGAAGGTGGCCTGCTCGAGGATTTGATAATACTCGGCGTAGGTCGACTCCAGCCGCTCGGTGCGCTTGCCATTGATATCAAAACGGGTGGTCACCAGATCTTTGGCGACAAAATCCGGCTGATAGTTTTCGATTTTGACGGCGCTCTCAGGCACCAGCTCAACCTTGCCCAACTGCCAGGCAACCAGCGCGACCAGAAACAGCAGGGCAAACAACAGGGTCTGTCTGCTCATACCGAGGCCTCGGGCTGATAATCGTCGTGGCCCTGCGCCTGCAAAATGAGGTCACACACCTCGCGCACCGCGCCCATGCCACCGCCAAGCCGGGTCACCATATCGGCACGACTCAGCACCAGCGGATGGGCATCGGCCACGGCAATGCCGAGCCCACAGACCTGCATCACCGGCAGATCGATGGTGTCATCGCCCATATAGGCGGCCTGTTCAGCAGTCAGCCCCAGCTTGGCCAGCAGCGCTTCGAAGTGAGGCAGCTTTTTATCAGCCCCCTGCACCACATGAGCCACCCCCAGGCTTTTCATCCGATCGCTGACGATACGGGAGTTGCGCCCGGTGATGATGGCGATCTCGATCCCGGCATTGAGCAACGCTCGCATGCCCGCACCATCGCGGGTGCAGAAGGTTTTCAGTTCTTCGCCGTTGTTTCCCATGTAGATGAGGCCGTTGGAGAGCACCCCGTCCACATCGCACACCAGCAGGCGGATTTGCGCCGCCTTGTCGAACTGGCTGCGCGTCACCGGACCATAGAGGGTCGGTACGTTTTGCATCAAATTACTCCGGCTTTCAGCAGGTCGTGCATGTTGAAGGCGCCGAGCGGGCGTTTCTCTTCATCCACGACCAGTAATCCGTTGATTTTTCTCGTTTCCATCAGCTTGACGGCTTCCGCAGCCATCATCTCTGGACCTACGGTAACACAGTTGGCCGTCATCACACGGCTGATGGGGGTGTGATGGATATCGATCTGCTGGTCAAGAATGCGGCGCAGGTCGCCATCGGTAAAGAGCCCGGCCAGCAGGCCATTGCCATCGACCACCGCCGTCATACCGAGCCCCTTGCGGCTCACTTCCAGCAGCGCCTGGCTGATGGTGGCATCTATCCCCACTTGGGGCAACAGATCGCCACTGTGCATCAGGTCGCCAACCCGCAGCAACAGACGCTTGCCGAGCGACCCGCCCGGGTGAGAGAGGGCGAAGTCATCGGCGGTAAAACCGCGTGCTTCCAGCAGGGCGACCGCCAGGGCATCGCCCATGACTAAGGTTGCCGTGGTGCTGGAAGTGGGTGCCAGACCCAGCGGGCAGGCCTCTTTCTCCACCTTGATGCACAGATGTACGTTGGCCTCTTTGGCCATGGTGGAGGCCGGATTACCGGTCATACAGATGAGCGGAATGCCGCGGCGCTTGAGCACCGGCAGCAGGGCCAGGATTTCGTCGCTCTCGCCGGAGTTGGAGATAGCGATGATAAGGTCGCCACTGGAGATCATCCCCAGATCGCCGTGACTCGCTTCTCCCGGGTGAAGGAAGAAGGCCGGGGTGCCGGTGCTGGCGAGGGTGGCGGCGATCTTGCTGCCGATATGGCCCGATTTGCCCATGCCGGTGACCACTATCTTGCCACCGCAGCGCAGCACCATTTCGCACGCCTTGTCGAAGGCGTCGTTCAGATACTGATAGAGTCCATCAATGGCTTGCTTTTCTGTGTCCAGCACCGCGCGGGCACTGCGACGAAAATCGAACAGTTCAGACACTTTCTCAGGCTTTACAGACATAAAGACACAGCTCCGGGCCGAAATTAGCTGCGGGATTATAAAAAAGTCTGCCCGGATAAGCGAATCGGATGGCAAGTCCCGCTCTCGATGACGCACTTTGTTACAGAAAACTGTCGTGCAAATGGGCTTGCAGCCTGTTCAATAGTTGTTCCTTGCTGTTGCTTAGACCTAGACTACCCCATAAAATTCGCACCTCATTTACACCGGATGGACAATTGTTTGAACAATGACCTGATCACCATCTCCGATCTGACTTTCAGTCACGGAGATCGGCTGTTGTATGACGGGATCAACCTGACCATTCCTCGTGGCAAGGTGACCGCCGTCATGGGCCCGAGCGGCATAGGTAAAACCACCCTGCTGCGGCTGATCGGTGGCCAGCTCAAGCCGGAGTCCGGTCACATTCTGTTTGACGGGGAAGATATCCCCACCCTCTCCCGTTCGCGCCTCTATGAAGTGCGCAAACGGATGAGCATGCTGTTCCAGAGCGGCGCCCTGTTTACCGGCATGACGGTCTACGACAACGTGGCCTTCCCGCTACGGGAACACTCCGGCCTGCCGGAGGAGCTGATCCACACCATCGTCATGATGAAGCTGCAGGCGGTGGGCTTGCGCGGCGCGGCGAAACTGATGCCCTCCGAGCTCTCCGGCGGCATGGCGCGCCGGGCGGCGCTGGCACGGGCCATCGCCCTTGACCCCGACCTCATCATGTATGACGAGCCGTTTGTCGGGCAGGATCCCATCACCATGGCGGTGCTGGTCAAGCTGATCAAGGAGCTGAACGATGCCCTCGGTATCACCTCCGTCATCGTCACCCACGATGTGAAAGAGGTGCTGAGCATCGCCGATTACGCCTACATCATCGCCAATCGCAAGGTGGTGGCGCACGGTACGCCGGATCAGCTGCGCGAGGAGCACAATCCCGAAGTCGAGCAGTTCCTCAAAGGATTGCCCGATGGTCCTGTTCCGTTTCATTTTCCGGCAGGCGATCTGCTACAGGATCTCTGATGTTGATAAGTCAAATAAGCAAGCTGGGGCGGGTCGGAGTGCGGTTTATCAGCTCCGTCGGTCGCGCCACCATCATGTTGTTCCATGCGCTGGCGGGCAAACCCGAGCCGCACAAGCACTTCCCGCTGCTTGTCCAGCAGCTCTATGTGGTGGGTGTGCAGTCGGTGGCCATCATTCTGGTCTCCGGCCTGTTCATCGGCATGGTGCTCTCGCTGCAGGGTTACAACGTATTGAAGGATTTCGGCGCCGAGCAGAGTCTGGGGCCGCTGGTTTCCCTCTCCCTGCTGCGGGAGCTGGGTCCTGTGGTCACGGCGCTACTGTTTGCCGGCCGTGCCGGTTCGGCCCTGACCGCTGAAATTGGCCTGATGAAGGCCACCGAGCAGCTTTCAAGCCTCGAAATGATGGCAGTCGACCCGCTGCGCCGGGTGGTTGCCCCCCGCTTCTGGGCTGGCGTCATCAGCATGCCGCTGCTGGCCTTTATGTTCAGCCTGATCGGCATCTTCGGCGGCAAGCTGGTCGGCGTGGACTGGCTCGGCGTGGACGAAGGGGGCTTCTGGTCTGCCATGCAGGCCTCCGTCGACTGGCATGAAGACATCATGCAGGGCGCCATCAAGAGCCTGATTTTCGCCCTGGTGGTCACCTGGATTGCGCTCTTTAACGGCTATGATGCCAAGCCGACCTCGGCCGGGATCAGTCAGGCCACGACCCGAACTGTGGTCCACTCATCCCTCGCCGTGCTCGGCCTGGATTTTATACTCACTGCAGTCATGTTTGGATAAGGTAAAGATGAAGTTCAGCAAAGTAGAATTCCTGGTCGGCACCTTCATGCTGGCTGGCATCGGTGCCATTCTGGCACTGGCCCTGCAAGTGGCCGGTTTGAGCTTCAAACCGGAAGGAGAAACCTATACCCTGCGCGCGCATTTCGATAATATCGGCGGCCTGAAAGTCCGTTCGCCGGTCAAGGTCGGCGGCGTGGTGGTAGGCCGGGTCAGCGACATCGTACTGGACCCGAAAACCCAGGTGCCCGAAGTGACCCTGATGATGCAAAAGAGCGCTGGCCAGTTTGCCGATACCAGCTCCCTCTCCATCCTCACCTCCGGTCTGCTCGGCGAGCAGTACATCGGTCTGGCCCCCGGCTTCAGCGATGAGGAGATGGGCACCGAGATGCTCAAGGATGGCGACCTGATTGAAGACACCAAATCCGCCATCGTGCTGGAAGATCTGATTGGCAAGTTCCTCTACAGCCAATCCTCCGACAGCAAATCAGACAGCAAGAAGGAGTAATCATGTTCAAGAAAATCGCCCTGCTGCTGGGCCTGATGACCAGCATGCTCTTTTCCCTGTCTGCCCAGGCTGCAGTCGATGCCACCGACCCCAACGCGCTGGTGGATCAGGCTGCCAAGCAGACCTTTGCCCGCCTGAAGGCCGATCAGGCCCAGGTGAAAAGCAATCCGGATCACCTGCGGGTGATCATCCGCGAAGAGCTGCTGCCCTATGTGGACAACCGCTTCGCCGCCTACAAGGTGCTTGGCAACCAGATTAAAGAGACCACCGAAGCGCAGCGCAATGCCTTCGTCGAGGTGTTCACCGAGTACATGGTGAGCTCCTACGCCGATGCGCTGGCCCATTTTGACAAGCAGACCGTCAAGGTCGAGCCGGGCAAAGCCCCCAGCGGCAACATCACCGCCGTCAACGTCAGCGTGAAAGAGGCCGGCAAGCCGGACATCTTCCTCGAGTTCAAGCTGCGCAAGAACAACAAGACCGGCGAATGGAAAGCCTTTGACATGGTGGCAGAGGGGATCAGCCTGCTCTCCGCCAAACAGAGCGAGCTGGGCGGTTTGATCCGCCAGAATGGCATCGATGCGGTGATCGCCCAGTTGCGCGAACACAACGCCAAGCCGCTGGTACTCAAACCATGACCCTCAGCGGTGAGCTGCAG
This sequence comes from Aeromonas sp. 30P, assembly GCF_051919805.1. Lineage (NCBI taxonomy): Bacteria > Pseudomonadati > Pseudomonadota > Gammaproteobacteria > Aeromonadales > Aeromonadaceae > Aeromonas > Aeromonas sp. 30P. Next base: position 4,404,691 of record NZ_JBQBEA010000001.1, read on the forward strand.
GCGCCACAGGTCAATGACCTGTGGCAACGCCGCGCCGAATGGTGGCAGAACGACCAGCTCGAGCTCGGCGGCGTCACCACCCTCGACTCCGCCGGACTGGCCCTGCTGGTCAAATGGGCCAAAGCCGTATTAGCGCGAGGCGCCACACCGCAACTGGTGGGCGCCTCCAGTGATTTCTATACCCTGGCCAACCTCTACGGGGTGGCCGGGCTGTTTCAGTCAACCCCGCTCACAACTGAGGACGCATAATGCAAGTCTCTGAAATTGAAGCGATACTCCTTGAGGCTCTGCCATTGTCCGAAGTCCATGTCAAAGGGGACGGTAGTCACTACCAAGTGATCGCCGTCGGTGACATGTTTGACGGCATGAGCCGGGTCAAGAAGCAGCAGGCCATCTATGCCCCGCTGATGGACAAGATCGCCAGCAACGCTATTCACGCCCTCTCCATCAAGGCGTTCACCGACGCCGAGTGGAAACGCGAACGTAAATTCCTATTGCCCTCCTGATTTGGTAACGAAGTAAAAATGGACAAATTCAAAATCGATGGTCGTTGTACTCTCAACGGCGAAGTGACCATCTCCGGCGCCAAAAACGCCGCCCTGCCGATCCTGTTCGCGACCCTGCTCTGTGATGAAGAGGTACACCTCTCCAACGTGCCGCGCCTGAAAGATGTGGGCACCACCATCAAGCTGCTGGAGATGCTGGGCGCGACCACCAAGGTCAACGGCAACGTCACCGTGCTGACCGGTGCCGTAAACAACCACGTTGCCCCCTACGAGCTGGTGAAGACCATGCGCGCCTCCATTCTGGCGCTGGGCCCGCTGGCTGCCCGTTTCGGCGCCGCTGATGTCTCCCTGCCCGGCGGTTGCGCCATCGGTGCCCGTCCGGTCAACCTGCACGTCCACGGCCTGGAGCTGATGGGCGCCAAGATCACCATCGAAGATGGTTACATCAAGGCCCGTGTCGATGGCCGCCTGAAAGGCGCCCACATCCTGATGGATATGGTCTCCGTCACCGGTACCGAAAACCTGATGATGGCCGCCACCCTGGCTGATGGCCGCACCGTGATCGAAAACGCCGCGCGCGAGCCGGAAGTAGTCGATCTGGCCAACTTCCTCAATACTCTGGGCGCCAAGATCCAGGGCGCGGGCACCGATACCCTGACCATCGACGGTGTCGAGCGTCTGCACGGCGGCAACTACAGTGTGCAGCCTGACCGCATCGAAACCGGTACTTTCCTAGTGGGTGCGGCAGTCACCGGCGGCAAGATCACCTGCCGCAAGACCGACCCGACCCTGCTGGAAGCGGTACTGGTCAAGCTGGAAGAGGCTGGCGCCCTGATTGAGAAGGGTGAAGACTGGATCACCCTCGACATGACTGGCCGCACCCTCAAGCCGGTCACCATCAAGACCGCCCCCTACCCGGCCTTCCCAACCGACATGCAGGCACAGTTCACCGTGCTGAACGCCGTCGCCAAAGGCACCGGCATGGTCACCGAGACCATCTTCGAGAACCGCTTCATGCACGTTCCCGAACTGGTACGGATGGGCGCAGACATCGAACTGCAGGGCAATGTGGCCATCTGCCGTGACACCGAGCAACTCAAGGGTGCCCAGGTGATGGCGACCGATCTGCGCGCCTCCGCCAGTCTGGTGCTGGCCGGCTTCGTGGCCGAAGGCTCCACCATCGTCGACCGTATCTATCACATCGACCGTGGCTACGAAGACATTGAACAGAAGCTGCAGGGTCTGGGTGGCCGCATCGAGCGCATCAAGGGCTGATAGCCCCCTGATCGCTGGCCGATAAAAAGGCCCCCTCGCGTTGGCGAGGGGGCCTTTTTCATGGTTTCGGTTCAGTTGAAACCGGGATCAGTGGCCCGCCAGCTTCATATTCTCTACCAGCACCGAGCCGGTCTTGAGACTGGAGCGCTCATCCTCGTCACGACCTACCGCCACGATATGGCTGAACATCTCGGCCAGATTGCCGGCGATGGTGATCTCTTCGACCGGATAGGCTATTTCGCCATTCTCGACCCAGAAACCGGCAGCGCCGCGGGAGTAGTCGCCATTGACGATATTGACCCCCTGCCCCATCAGCTCGGTCACCAGCAGACCGGTGCCCATCTCCTTGAGCATGCCCTGAAAATCCTGGCCGGTATTGGAGACCTGCCAGTTGTGGATGCCACCGGCGTGACCCGTGGTGGTCAACCCCAGCTTGCGCGCAGAGTAGGAGGTAAGCAGCCAGCTCATCAGCTTGCCGTTACGGATAATATCCATGTCGCGGGTACGCACCCCTTCGCCATCGAACGGGGTACTGGCGAGCCCGCCCAGCAGGTGGGGGAACTCCTGAATGGTGAGCCACTCGGGCAGGATCTGCTTGCCCAATTTGTCGAGCAGGAAACTCGACTTGCGATAGAGGTTGCCGCCACTGATCGCCATCACCAGATGGCCCCACAGGCCAGAGGCAGTGTCTGGGTGGAACAGCACAGGCGCATGACGGGTAGAGATCTTGCGGGCGCCGAGGCGGGAGACGGTACGCTCAACGGCTTCGTCGGCAATGCGCTGCGGACTCCAAAGCCCGTCGAGGGTACGGCTGGAGGAGTAGCCGTAATCCCGCTGCATATCGCCATCCTGCTCGCCGATCAGCACGCAGCTCAGGGAGTTGCGCGAAGCCGCATAACCTTTGACGAAGCCGTGGCTGTTGCCATAGACCTTGATGCCTAGATGGCTGGAGAAACCGGCGCCGTCGGAGTGCTTGATACGGGAATCGCGACCAAGCGCCAGCCGTTCGCACTCGATGGCCAGTTCGATCCCGCGCTGGGGATCCAGTTCGATTTGGTGGCACAGTTGCAGATCGGGGGCATCCCAGGCCAGCAGCTCGGCGTCCGCCAGACCGGCGCAATCATCGGCCGAGGTGTGGCGGGCAATCTCGATGGCCGCTTCAACGGCGGCACGAATGGCGGGTTTGCTCAGATCTGTGGTCGAGGAAGATCCCTTGCAACCATCGCGATAGACAGCGATGCCGAGGGCGCCATCCTTATTGAATTCAATGCTTTCCAGTTCACAACCCCGGGTGTTCACCGATAACCCGGTCTGCTTGCTGATGGAGACTTCGGCCAGCGAGGCGCCCAGTCCTTTGGCTATCTCCAGGGCTTCGGCAACCACGGCCTCGAGATGGGCTTGATCCTGGCGGATTTGGTCTTGCTGATCCATAACTCACATCTGTATGAAAGAAGGAAAGGGGGGTAAGCATATCAGACCCCTGCGCCCAGCGGGAGAAGCTGGTAACATATCCGCCAAACGTGAATGACAGGAATCAAGAGACCGATGAGTCAATATCAAGACGACAACGAGTTCGAAGACTGGGGCCCCAGCAAGAGCCAGCTCAAGCGCGATGCCGAAGCATTGCAGAAAATGGGGGAAGAGATCGTCTCCCTCAGCCACAGCGAGCTGGAAAAAATCCCGTTGGATGAAGAGCTTGCAGAAGCTGTCGAGCTGGGTCGCAAACTCAAGCCGAAGAAGGATGAGTCCTTCCGTCGCCATCTGCAGTTCATCGGCCGCCTGATGCGCAGCCGCGATATCGAGCCGATTGCCGAAGCGCTCTCCATCATCAAGAACCGTCACTCCACCGTGAATGCACGCCTGCATCGCCTGGAGCAGTGGCGCGAGCGCCTGATCACCGAAGGTGACAGCGCCCTCAACGAGCTGATGTCCCAGTTCCACGAACTGGATCGCCAGAAGCTGCGCCAGCTGATCCGCTCTGCCAACAAGGAGCGGGAGCTGAACAAGCCGCCGGTCGCCTACCGCGAGATGTACCAGTATCTGCGCGGCGAGATCGAAGACCTGCTGTGATCCCCGAAACACGCCTCCCCTCGGGGAGGCGTGCTTCTATTGATGCCTTTTCCTCTCCCCATACCCCGCCACCCCTGCGCGTTTAATATATCCACCATTTTGCTACCCCAGCCATAACGGCTCATCTCAACAGCCCCGTTAAATCGCCGCTTCAGAGCAGTCCAAGACAAATCCGTTAACAATTTGGCGTCATTTTGTTTGACATATTGAACGGCCTTGGCAGACTGAAGAGAGGATCCATGCCGTCGCTGCCCAGACTGACCAACGATTCTGCCACCCGGCCCGACGCGGGATCCCATGACCATGCCTTGAGGCATGCCCTTGCCCTGTCGGTTTGCAAGGGCCTGCCCAAGGCGCAGGATGAGACTTCAACGCCAAGGATAATCAAGGTGCCCTATGCCAAATCCCCAGCCTCCCGCCACCCGTAAACCTGTCGTGCTGATGACCATGGGCGCCCAGCCCCGCAACGGCCACGCCTATCAGGTGATGACCCACAAATACATCATGCCGCTGGTGGAGATAAGCGACTGCGTCCCGCTGCTGGTTCCCACCTGCTGCGGCACCGCCGATCTGGAGCAGTATCTGGATCTGGCTGACGGCATCTATCTGAGCGGCGCCGGTTCCAACATCGATCCGGCCCTCTACGGCCAGGAGAACCTCACGCCGGAAAAACAGCAGGATCGGGATCGCGACCTGTTCGATCTGCCCCTCATCAAGGGAGCGCTTGCCCGTGGTTTGCCGATCCTCGGGATCTGCCGCGGCATGCAGGAGATCAACGTAGCGCTGGGGGGAGACATCCATCAGAAGGTCTATAACGAGCCGGGTTATGACGATCACCGGGAAGATGCCGACGATCCGGTCGACGAGCAGTATGGGCCGAGCCATCAGATCAAACTGCTGCCGGGCAGCTGGTTTGCCGAACTGATGGGGGAAGAACAGATTCCGGTCAACTCCCTGCATGGGCAGGGCATCAACCGGTTGGGGAAGGGTCTGGAGCCGTTGGCCCACGCCGAAGATGGGCTGATAGAGGCACTTCATGCTCCCGCACTGTCACCCTTTTTGCTGGCAGTGCAGTGGCATCCGGAGTGGAAAGCCAATGAAAACCCCCACTCCATCAAGATCTTTCAAGCCTTTGGCGATGCCTGCCGCCAACGCAGTGCATTGATGGCAGCGAGTTAACCCCTCATCGATTCAGTCGCCAAACCCGCGCGCCTTGAGCTTAGGCAGCCCACCCCGCTCGGGGCGCAAGGTGCGGCAGATATCCATCCCCTTGAGCCCGCGCTGGATATGGTCAGGCGAATGGCCAAACACCATACCGTTGCTGCGGTAGAGGTTGTTGTCATCCAGCTCGAACTTCTCGCCGCCAATCAGCAACTGCTCGCGGCCATTGACCGTGTCACCCCGCTTGATGGGCACCTTCATGTCGCTCAGCACCTCGCCGGTGGCACACCCCTCACGCCAGCGCGCCTCGCTGGAGAAGGGGGTAATGGCTATTTCACGCCAGGAGCCATCCCGGAATTCGACCCGATACTTCTCGGCCAGCAGGTCGCAGCCAGCCAATGGCAACAGGGCCATCAAACAGATGATTTTCTTTGAAAATTTCACTCAATCGCACTCCTTTGCCCGGTTCTGCACAGGATAAATAAATTGCCGCCCCAACGCACCATTTCCCCGCGCCGCAGCAGCTATGCTGGAAATAAAACCACAATAAGGTGCTGCTATGGCTGGCGAAAACCTCACCGCGCTACCGACGCTGACCTGGATTGGCGAACACCCGTTCTGGACCCTGCTCACCCTCTCCCTGATGCTGATCCACTTCTGGCGCCGTCCGGGACAGCGACGGGAGCTGCTCTCCGAACTCAGTTTCGTGATGATTAGCGCAGTAGTGATCCTGCTGATCCAGCTGGAAGGGGGCTGGTTCAAACTGCCGCTGCCCCATCAATTGCTGATCGAGATCTCCACCCTGCTGGCCGGCCTGATACTGGTCAAGATATGGGGGATCCTGCTGTTCGAGTTTCTGCTCCCCCTCTGCCATGTGCGGATCCCGCGGATCATCGCAGATATCGTCATCACCATCGGCTATATCGGCTGGGGTCTGTTTCGCCTCTACGCCTCCGGCATGGCGCTCGGAGAGATAGTCACCACCTCAGCGGTCATCACCGCGGTCATCGCCTTCGCCATGCAGGACACCCTGGGCAACCTGCTGGCCGGGGTCTCCATTCAGCTCGACAACTCCATCGCCATCGGTGACTGGCTGCAAGTCGATACCACCCAGGGCCGGGTGGTGGAGATCAACTGGCGTGCCACCACCATCGAGACCCGCAACTGGGAGACTGTCGTCATCCCCAACAGCCACCTGCTTAAACAGCGCTTCACCGTGCTCGGGCGCCGTCGCGGCGAACCGCTGCAGTGGCGGCGCTGGGTCTGGTTCGATCTGACCCTGGATACCCTGCCGACCCAGATCATCGCGCTGATCGAGAAATCCCTGCGGGAGACCAAGCTCCCCTGCGTCGCCAAGCATCCGCAACCGGACTGCCTGCTGATGAACGTCGAAGGGGGCATCGCCCGCTATGCGGTGCGCTACTGGCTGACCGACCTGGCTCGCGACGATCCGACCGACTCCATGGTGCGCAGCCTGATCGATGCAGCCCTGCGTCGCAACGATCGCCGCCTCACCCCGCCGATCTTCAACGTCTTTATGGCCAAGGAGAAACAGCATCTGGATGCCCGCCACAAACGCCACACCGCCGAACGAACCGATACCCTGCGCAAGCTGCCGCTGTTTGCCATGTTGCAGGAGAATGAGCTGCTCCAGCTGGCCGATCAGGTGAAGTTCGCCCCCTTCGTCAGCGGCGACATCATGCTGGAGCAGGGGGATGTCTCCAGCTGGCTGTTCGTGCTGGTCAAAGGGGAAGCCGAGATGGTGGTCAATGTCGAGGGGCGAGAGCTGAAGCTTGGTACGCTCAACGCGGGAGACTTTTTTGGTGAACTGAGCCTGCTCACCGGCGAGCCCAGCTCCTTCACGGTACGGGCGGTGGCCACCGTCGAAACCTATCGCATCAATCAGGCAATGTTTCAGGAGTTGGTGATGCAGCGCGAGTCGCTGGTCGAGCCCCTCTACCGGGTGCTGAGCGACCGCCAGCAGGAGCAGCGGGCCCTGCTGGAGCGGGAGGCGGAAGCCATGAAGCAACCACCACAACAGCTTGATCTGCTTGATAAACTGATGAAGCTGTTCGGCGGAAGATGACGTAGCATGGCATCGTATTGAGGACATGAAGAGAGAACCGCAGCCATGTTACTGACCACCCTGGCCCTTGCCGCCAGCCTGCAATTTGATTGTCCCGCCACCATCGAGACTCACCAGCAGCTGCTGACCCCGCAGCAGGGCTGGCAGGCGTTCACCCGCAATGACGATGGCAAACCGGACGAAACCCTCAGTCACCGGCTCGATAATCTGGCCCTGTTCGATGGAGATCCTGCCGAACTGGCCCAACTCAAACCGGATAATGGCGACAGCGACGAGATCCACTACTGGAGCCAGCTCGATAGCAGTCTTCGCCCCCTCTATCTGGTCTGCCGCTATCAGAACAGCGCCATCACCCTGCAGCAGGCGCTACCCGTCGGCATCAGTTACTGCCGCGTCAACCAGCGCGATCGCTACACCCTGCTCGGGCTGATTTGCCGCAAATAGTGATCCTGGATGGTTACCGGTAACAGCCATCTACCGGTAATCATTCCCGCCTGAGCATGGCCACCCGCCAGCGCCATCAGAGCAGCAGCTCGGCCAGCTCCTCCAGTGCCGTCAGCTCCACGTCCGGCAACAGTTGCAGCTGTTGCCACGGTTGCTGCCGCTCGTTGAGCCAGGCGGCGCGAAAACCGTGGAGGCGAGCTCCCAGCACATCGGTCTCGGGATGATCCCCCACATGGAGGATCCGCCCCGCTGGCAACTTGAGGGTGCTGCGGGTCTGCTCAAACATATCCGGTGCCGGTTTCATTCTGGCGCCCGCCCCCGCCTTGCAGACCAGCGTGAAGTAGCAATCCAGCCCTGCCTGCGCCAGATCCAGATTGCCGTTGGTGATCACCACCAGCGGATAGCGTTCAGCCAGTCTGGCCAGCAGCTGATGAGTGGACTCGCTCACCTCGATCTTCGAGCGCTCTGCCAGAAACGCAGCAAAAACCTGCTCCGCCTCGCGACTGGCCTGCTGGTCAGCCATGCCCCCCGCCACCATAGCGGCGCGGATGGTCTGCTGGCGCGCCAGACTGACATCGTGGCGCAGCTCGGGCCTAGCCAGCAACACGGTGCGTTTTAACTCCAGCCAGCGCGGCTTGTCGAGCATGGCGGTGGCCAGATATTCGCTGCGCAGATGGCTCAGCATCCACTGCTCGGCGCGCACGATGGCGGGGCCGTTGTCATAGAGGGTGTCATCGAGGTCAAACGAGATGGCAGCAACCGGCTGCCAGCGGCGATAGAAGTGCATGGACTCTCCTCTGCAACGGGACTCAGGGCCCGTTATTCATCGTCCTGTGCATCCGGGTCACGCTTGGCCCTTGGGTGAGCGCTGTCGTAGACCTTGGCCAGATGCTGGAAGTCGAGGTGGGTATAGATCTGGGTGGTAGAGAGGTCGGCATGACCCAGCAGCTCCTGCACTGCCCGCAGATCGCCGGAGGACTCCAGCATATGGGTGGCAAAGCTGTGGCGCAGCTTGTGGGGATGGACGTGGGCGTTGAGCGCCTGCTTGTTGCCCCAGCCATCGAGGCGGGCTTGCACCGAGCGGGCAGACAGCCGCTGCTTGCGGCTGGAGACAAACAGCGCCTCGCTCTCGTCCCCGGCCAGCAGCGGGCGCACCTTGAGCCACTTATGCAGCCACTCGACCGCCATCCGGCCGATGGGCAGCACCCGCTCCCGCGAGCCCTTGCCAGTCACCTTGAGCTGACGGTCGTCGAGCTTCAGATCCACCAGATTGATCCCCACCAGCTCGGCCAGACGCAGCCCTGAAGAGTACATCAGCTCCATAATGGCGCGATCCCGCACCGCCAGCGGATCCTGCTCGTCGGTGATGTTGAGCAGCTGGTGCATCTCGTCCACATCGAGGTTTTTCGGCAGCGGCCGCCCCTGTTTGGGGGTGACGATGCCACGGGCCGGATTGGCGGTCAGCCGACCCTGCCGCACCTGCCAGTCGCAAAAGCTGCGCAGGGCAGAGACCTTGGTGGAAAGGGAACGAGGAGCAAGGCCCCCCTTGTGCATCCGGGTCACCAGAGTGCGCACCTGACTCGCCTCGAGCCGACCCCAGTCAGTGAGCCCGAGGGCCACCAGCTCGGCGGTCATCGCCTCCAGATGGGCTTGATAGTTATTGCGGGTATGAGGGCTGAGCTGACGCTCGACCCTCAGGTATTCGATAAAGGCCGCCAGCTCGTCCGCCAGTGCCGCGGGCAATGGCGGTGCGATGACGGGTGCTTTGGCAAGCGCCCTGGCCGGTGTTCTAGCCATGAGTCAACTCGGGCAGACGCAGTTGCAGCAGGCGCCCCAGTTGGCCCAGCAGCAGGGTGTCGTTGTGGGGAGTAAAGTGGCCGGGATCCGAGCTGGCGAAGGCCAGCACGCCGAGATCGCCGAGCCGCATCAGGGCCACCGAGTTGACCAGTACATCGTGGCCAAACAGTGCCTGCTTCTCGCTCTGGCTCAGGCGGCCAAAGTAGTAATCCTGCCCCGGCAGACGCTGACCCAGCAGGGATTCGAGCTGCTTGCCCTGCGCCAGAAAACGCTGCTCTGGCCCGCTCAGGGTAAACTTCTTGGGATTGAGCCAGAGCCGCAGCCCGGTCAGGCGCAGCCGCTGGACAAAGGCCTTGCCCATCACGGCACTCACCTCGAACAGGGTCTGGCAACCGTACAGCTCGCCGTAGAGATCGGCATAGACCCGAAAGATCCGCTCGTTCTCGCTGGCGATCCCCATCAATTCAGTGATCTCCTGCTCCAGCTGTTCGATCCGCTCGCGCTGACGCTCCAGCTGACGCTCGACCAGCGAGACCGACCCTTTGCGTTCATGGGGAATGCGGATCCGGTCCAGCACGGTGGCATGGCGTTGGAAAAACTCGGGATAACGGGCCAGGTACTCCAGCACAGTGGCTTCATCCACCGATTGCTCCTGCCGTTTGAGTTCGCTCATAAATTGGTTGATCCATCAGAGAAATGGGGCTCGCTGCCCCGACATCATGGGCAAAGGGGGCCAACGCCCCCCGTACCTGAACCTTTATCGGCTAAACCTCTATCTGGCCGTCAAACACATGTTCGGCGGGACCTGTCATATAGACCGGCTGGCCCGGCCCCTTCCAGGCGATGGTCAGCTTGCCGCCCGGCAGACTGACGGTGACCCGCTCCTTGAGCTTGCCCTGACTGATGCCAATCACCGCCGCCGCACAGGCACCGGTACCGCAGGCCAGGGTCTCGCCACAGCCCCGCTCGAATACACGCAGCTTGATCTCGGTGGCGTTGACCATCTCCATGAAACCGACGTTGACCCGCTCGGGAAAACGCTCGTGGCGCTCCATGATGGCACCCAGCGTCTCGACCGGTGCATCGGCGACCGAAGGCACCTCGATGACGCAGTGGGGATTGCCCATGGAGACCACGCCACACATCACGGTATGCTCCTGCGCCCGCAGCAGATAGGTTTTTTCCGCCTTCTGGGCCCGGAACGGGATCTTGCCCGGCTCAAACTGGGGAACACCCATGTTGACCGTGACCTGATTCTCCCCCTCCAGCTGCAACACGATGCGACCCCGGGCGGTACTGACCGCGATGCGATCCCGGTTGATCAGCCCCTTGAGACGCACGAAACGGGCAAAACAGCGGGCACCGTTGCCACACTGCTCCACCTCGCTGCCATCGGCATTGAAAATGCGATAGTGAAAGTCGAGTTCAGGGTCATAGGGCGGCTCCACCAGCAGCAGCTGGTCAAAGCCGATCCCGAAGTGGCGATCTGCCAGCTTCTTGATGACGTCATTGCTGAAAAATACCTTCTGGGTGACGCCATCCACCACCATGAAGTCGTTGCCCAAGCCATGCATCTTGGAAAAATCTATCAACATCGTGCATTCCTGTGCTGTTAGGGCTGTAAATACTCACCATCAACCACTATGAAGTCATTGGCCACAGCCCCATGCATCCTGGAACAATCTGTACACATCGCGTACTCCTGTGCTCCTGTGCTGTCAGGGCTGTAAAATTCTGTCATCTCTATCTACTGCATCAGGGCAGCAGGTGCTCACCGCGCCAGAGATCGGCCAACTGCTCACGCTCGCGGATCAGGTGTGCTTCGGCACCATCCACCAGCACTTCGGCTGCGCGCGGACGGGTGTTGTAGTTGGATGACATGGTAAAGCCGTAGGCACCGGCCGAACGCACTGCCAGCAGGGAGCCCTCGGCAATGGCCAGGGTGCGCTCCTTGCCGAGGAAGTCGCCGGTCTCGCACACCGGGCCCACCACGTCATAGATCGCGGGAGCATGGCCGGCACGGCTATCCACCTCGATGATGTTCATCCAGGCGCCGTAGAGCGAGGGGCGCAGCATGTCGTTCATGCCGGCATCGATCAGCGCGAAGTTGCGGGTCTCGCCCGGTTTCAGATACTCGACCCGAGTCAGCAGCACGCCGGCATTGGCGACGATGGCGCGGCCCGGCTCGAACAGCAGGGTCAGATCCCGGCCCGCCAGCTTCTGCTTCAGCGCTTCGGCATACTCGGTCGGATGGGGTGGCTGCTCGGAACCATAGTTGACCCCAAGGCCGCCGCCCACGTCCAGATGATGGATATGAATGCCTTCCGCCGCCAGACCGTCGATCAGCCGCAGCAACTTGTCAGCCGCTTCCATAAAGGGATTCAATTCAGTGAGTTGCGAGCCGATATGGCAATCCACCCCGACGATCTCGATGTTCGCCATCGCGGCCGCCTTGCGATAGATGGCGGGCGCCAGCTCGATGGGAATGCCGAACTTGTTCTGCTTGAGGCCGGTGGAGATATAGGGGTGGGTACCGGCATCGATATCCGGATTGACCCGCACCGAGACGCGAGCTTTCTTGCCCATGCTGCCCGCCACCCGATTGAGGCGCTCCAGCTCGGCTTCCGACTCCAGATTGAAGCAGAGGATCTCTTTATCCAGCGCAAGGCGCATCTCCGCTTCACTCTTGGCGACCCCAGAGAAGACCACTTTGGCCGGATCACCGCCCGCCGCAAGAACCCGCGACAGCTCTCCACCGGAGACGATGTCAAACCCCGAACCCAGACGGGCCAGCAGATTGAGCAACGCCAGATTGGAGTTGGCCTTCACCGCATAGCAGATCAGATGGGGAATATCGCCAGCGGCCTTGTCGAAGGCGTGCCAGTGGCGCTCGAGGGTCGCACGGGAGTAGACGTAAAGCGGGGTACCGTACTGCTCGGCAAGCTGTTGCAGCGAGGTTTGCTCGGCCTGAAGCTGGCCGTCGGCGTCGTAGTTAAAGTGATCCAAGGGGGCGGTTCCTTCCTAGAATGGGTGCGGCATTAGTGCGGCGCGGCCTCGGTGGCAGCCTCAGTGGTCGCAGGCGGAGCTGCTTGCGGTGTACTCTGGCTCTGTGGCTGCTCGGGGGGCGGCATATAGAGCGGCCCCTTCAGACCGCACGCGGCCAACCCGAGGGACAGAAGAGTGGCAAGCAGACACTTGGTGAACTGGGTGATCATAATGGTTCGCTGCGAAAAAATTTTTGGCCCTCTATAATCGCACTCACATTGTTAAAAGCAACAGGATAAACCGATGAAGGATCACGAGTATCACGCCCTGACCGACGCCTTTTTCCAATATGTGGAAGACACGCTCGACGAGGGGTATCCGGATATCGACTGCGAACGCAACGGCGGCGTATTGACCCTCTCTTTCGAGAACAAGACCAAGGTCATCATCAACAAGCAGGAGCCGCTGCACCAGATTTGGGTCGCCACCCGCGAGAACGGCTTCCACTTCGAACTGCAGGGTGACACCTGGATCGACAACCGCTTCGGCCACGAGCTCAAGGCGCTGCTGAGCCAATCCTGCACCGCCCAGGCGGGCGAAGATGTGGTGTTCCCATGATCGACCTGCACCCGCAGGGCGCCCGTCATGCGGTGATCTGGCTACACGGGCTGGGTGATTCCGGCGCCGGTCTCGCCCCGCTGGTGGACGCGCTGGATCTGCCCGCCGAGCTACCGGTGCGTCACCTGCTGCCGGATGCCCCCGAGCGCCCCATCACCATAAACATGGGCTACAAGATGCGCGGCTGGTACGACATCAAGAGCTTCGAGGATCCCGCCGAGCGGGCCGTGGAGTCCCATGTCCGTGAATCGGCCGACCAGATTGCCGCCCTGCTAGATCAGCTGGTGGCCGACGGGTTTGCCCCCGAGCGCATCGTGCTGGCGGGCTTCTCTCAGGGCGGAGTGATTGCCTCCTTCACCGTGTTGCGCTATCAGGCTACGCTGGCGGGCCTGCTCTGCATGTCCACCTATCTGGCAGCCCCAGACAAGCTGCTCGGCGAGATGAGCGAGGCTGCTCGCACCCTGCCCATCTGCTACATGCACGGCATCTATGACGATGTGGTGAGCCTGTCGCTCGGTTGGGATGCCAAGAACCGGCTTGAAGCTGCCGGGCTCGCCCCCGAGTGGCACGAGTACCCGATGCGCCACGAGATCTGCCGTCCGCAACTCGGCGACATTCGCCGCTGGCTGCTGGCCCGCCTCGCGGCCTAAGCTACCCCGATAAAGCAAACGGCCTGCATCTGCAGGCCGTTTTTTTATGGCGATTCCAACTGACGGGTCAGCCCACTTCCCGGGTGGGCGACACCTGTTCGCGCAGAGTGCCCTGACTGCGATAGGGGATCACATCCAGCTCGCCATTCACTTGTACTATCTCGTAGTACTGGGGCAGGTTGAAGTTGATGAACTGCCCATCATCGCTGAACCGCTCGTGATTGGAGGTGTAGAAGCGGTTGACCCCCGCCACCAGCTCATCCTTGTTGCCGGCAAAGTGCTGGTAGATCTCCACCCGGTTCGCCTCATCGAGGATATAGATGTTGGTGCCCGCATCCCGGGTATCGAAGAAGAACTGCACCAACCCTTCGCTGGCGTAGGCATCGACGATGCTCGGCAGATGCTGGCTGTGGGTCTTGTCGAGCCGCAGCGGCAGGTGATCCAGCTTGTTGTGGGAGATGTGACGGTAAAAATCGATGGCGTTTTCCAGCTTCTTCACCGACACCCCGCGCCGCTCGAAGAAGATGCCGTACTTCTCGCGGCCAAGGGCCATGGTCTTGACCAGCTGCTGCTTGTCGCGGGCAAGGCGCAGGTCGATACACTCCGCCACCAGGGTCTGGAAGCGGGAGCGCACCAGAGAGCGGAAGTGCTGGCTGTAGCAGAACACCTCGATCATCTCGGGGGCGGCGGCATCCTGATGCATCTTGCCGAGGATGGTGGTGAGGGCATCGACCACGGCTTCATCCCCCTGGAAGTGCAGGGTTCGGATCTCGCTCCAGGAGTTGCGGTAGACCAGATCCACCGAGCCGACCAGACACTCCTGATTGCGGCCGAACGAGAAGACATCCACGGTATTGGCGTCAAACTCGATCACCTGACCGACCCAGTGGCTGGTCGGGTCCATCTCCAGATTGAGGAAGATGGAGAGCTGACGGATCTCGCACGGCCGGCTGAGGGCCAGGTTGGTGGCCAGTGGGTACTTCTCGGGGAAGCAGCCGGAGAGATCGCGGCAGAACTGGTGCAGATTGTCGATGTGCAGATCCGAGCCCTGATTGAACAGGTGCACCCGCGACTGGGGTGTCAGCAGATCGTTGAAGTAGGCCCAGGAGACCAGCTTGCTGATGTAGCCATTGAACTCCAGCGGCGCGCGGCCAATGATGTCCACCGGCTCCAGCGAATGTTTGTAGAGATACCAGCCGGCGCGGTTGAGGCGACCATGCGGCACCTGCACGAAGCTGAGATCAGGCTCGCTCAGATCCGGCGCGATCTTGAGGTTGATACGCTGCACCTTGCCCGGCAGACTCTCGAACGCGGCGTAGAGTTTGCGCGACAGAATGCCGATATCTTCCGGGTTGATCGACTCGCTGATGTTGTTGCGGCGGGCGAACTGGATCAGGTTGCGGTAGCTCTGCATCAGGGCTTCCAGCAGCTCGGCGTGGGCGATCTTCACCTCTTCGATCTTCCACTCGTGGCGATGATCGAGTTGATAAAGTTTGTCCTGACTCCAGCCCCAGTAGGAGACCAGCTGGCTCATCTGCTCGCGACGCCACTCAGGGGAGTGATCATCCTGGGATGGCTGAGACCGTCGCACACCTTGAGGTAGAAGCAGCGGCGCACCAGATCGAGCCGCGCCATGTCGCCGATGGACTTGAGGTAGTTGGTCACCTTGTCCAGCATCAGACAGTAGTTGTCGAGCCGATAGTGCATCCCCTCATTGTGCTGGAACCAGTCGCGACCAATCATCGACAGCAGACGGGTGTTGGGATACTCGTGGGAGTAGGCTTCCATCAGCACCGACTTGAGCACAGCCTTGTAGGGGGAGTCGATCCCCTTGTAGAGCTGCCACAGGGCGGAGCCGAAATACTCTTCGGCCGGAATACGGTCAAAACTGCCGAGATCGAGCCAGTCGTCCTGCTTGAGCTTGCCGCTCTCGAACAGCTCGTTCACATACGCATCGTAGTGATCATCACATTCGGTGGGCACCAGATACCAGATCAAGCGTTTGCCCGCGATACGCATGGCACTGCGGTAGAACTCGTCGAGCAGCAGCAGGTGCTGGGCACTGCCGCAGCTCTCCCCCTGCATCTGGGCATCGTTGGTCTGGCGGAACTTGTCTTCCGGGATCAGGAAGAAGTTGAGATCGACCCCGCGCTGTTCGGCCCACTTGGAGAGTTGCTGGCATTTCAGCTCCAGCAGATCGAGCCGTTCCTGCGACAAACCGGCCACGTGGCAGACCCAGATATCGAGATCGGAGTGACAGCATTGACCGATGGAGGAGGTGCTGCCCATGGAGTAGAGCCCCTGAATGGCTCGATCATGGGTTGCCAGACCGCTCTGACAGTTGGCGTTGCGGCAGAGGTCATCGATAAAGGCTTGCTGCTCGGCGGTGGCGCTGAAGCTCCAGATGCCATGAGGGACATCACCGGAGACATAACCGGGCAGCAGGGGATGATTGAAGTGCAGCATGACAGGCAGCAGTTGGAATACCTGCTGCCCATAGCGACTCATGAGGCCTAACGCCCGTTGCGTCTTGAGACGGGTAATGTCGTCATAACGCGCAACCAGCGTATCGATGTGTTCCTGCAATGCCCTGCCTATCACCTAAGTGAAAATGACGCACCAAAAGGGGGATACGTCAAAAAAGTGTGATCATGTTAACAATGCAAACAGCGGTGGTAAACAAGCCTTCAGCTAAACGTCAGATTATTTCTGGTATGACCACATCAAGTATCAGGGGAAATCATTAAATTCCAATACATTCAATGAATTAATCAACACCTCTTGCTTAATGAAAATCATTTTCAGCATGCATTTTTGAGCTTGGCCCCGCTTTTGCCGGCTCCGCCATGAAAGCCCGGGCAAAGGGTGGTAATATCGATTTCCTTCTAAAAATGAAACAACTGATTGATATGGCAGCCCGAACCCTGAAAATTGCCACTCGCAAGAGCCCGCTGGCCCTGTGGCAGGCCAACTTTGTCAAAGACCGGCTCGAAGCCCTGCACCCGCAGTTGCAGGTCGAACTGGTGCCCATGAGCACTCAGGGTGACAAGATCCTCGATACCCCGCTGGCCAAAGTGGGCGGCAAGGGATTGTTCGTCAAGGAGCTGGAGACCGCCATGCTGGAAGGACGGGCCGATATCGCCGTTCACTCCATGAAAGATGTGCCGGTGGAGTTCCCCGAGGGGCTCGGCCTGCACACCATCTGCGAGCGGGAAGATCCCCGCGACGCCTTCGTCTCCAACCGATTCAAGGCTATTGCCGAACTGCCGCAAGGGGCCGTGGTCGGCACCTCCAGCCTGCGCCGCCAGTGCCAGCTGCGCGCCGCCCGCCCGGATCTGGTG
Organism: Aeromonas sp. 30P; assembly: GCF_051919805.1. Lineage (NCBI taxonomy): Bacteria > Pseudomonadati > Pseudomonadota > Gammaproteobacteria > Aeromonadales > Aeromonadaceae > Aeromonas > Aeromonas sp. 30P. The sequence goes on from NZ_JBQBEA010000001.1 coordinate 4,421,624, forward strand.
ATCCGCGACCTGCGTGGCAACGTCAACACCCGCCTCGCCAAGCTGGATGCCGGTGAGTACGACGCCATCATCCTCGCCGCCGCCGGTCTGAAACGACTGGAGATGGCGCACCGCATCACCGCCTTTATCGAGCCGGAGCAGAGCCTGCCCGCCAACGGTCAGGGTGCCGTCGGTATCGAATGTCGCCTCGACGATGTTGAGCTTCACGCCCTGCTGGCGCCGCTGGAGCACGCCGAGACCCGCGCCCGGGTGCTGACCGAACGCGCCATGAATCGCGCCCTGCAAGGGGGATGTCAGGTGCCTATCGGTGCCTACGCACTGGTCGAAGGCGAGCAGATCTGGCTGCGCGGTCTGGTGGGTAGCCCGGATGGCAGCCAGGTAATCCGTGACGAGATCCGCGGCCCGCTGGCCGATGGTGAGGCCCTCGGCGAGCAACTGGCCCAGCGCCTGCTGGCCGCCGGTGCCGACGAGATCCTCGCCGAGGTCTACCGCGCATGACCCCGCTGGTGGTGCGTCCGGCCGCCCAGGCCGCCGAACTGGTGCAGTTGTTGCGCCAGCACGGCCATGCACCACTCTGCTGCCCGCTGCTGGAAACCGTGGCGGGCAGCGAACTCCCTCTCCTGCCCGACCTGCTGCGCAGTGCCGACGTGGTTATCGCCGTCAGCATCCATGCCGTTCATTTTGCACACGATTTTCTGTTGCAAACTGGTCAGACCTGGCCACATATTGAGTACTTTGCGGTGGGTCAGGCCAGCACAGATGCGTTTGCAGCCATCGGCATCACGGCGAGCTGCCCGGATGACCCGCGCAGCGAAGGGCTGCTGGCCCTGCCCGCCCTGCAGCAGGTAGCAGGCAAACGGGTACTGATCCTGCGCGGCAATGGCGGGCGGGATCTCATCGCCAGCACACTGGCCTCATGCGGTGCTCTGGTGCACTATTGTGCGGCCTATGAACGCCACTACCCCGAGCTAGACGGGGAGACATTGACCCGCCACTGGCAGGCAGCGGGGCTGGACAGCCTGCTCATTACCAGTGGTGAACTGCTGCAACGGCTGCTGGAGCTGGTTCCCGGCCACCAGCGGCCCTGGCTTTTTGACCGCCTGCTGGTGGTCCCCAGCCCGCGAGTGGCCGAGATGGCCCACTCCGCGGGCTTTATCCATATCACGATTGCCCAAGGTGCATCCAACCAGGCCCTGACGGCCGCACTGGAACTGAGGAAGATGGAATGACAGAACAACAAGAATCCCAGGTCAAACCCCAGCCGACCGCTGCGGTCAATGGCAGCAAGAGCCGCTCCGGTGCCGTACTGGGAGGGGTCGCCATCCTGCTGGCCCTTGGCCTGACCGGCGGTCTCTATCTGCACGGTCACAAGAATGCCGTGGCCCAGCAAGCCGAACTGGCCCAGCTCAAGCAGCAGCTGGCGAGCGCCCTGAGCAAGATCGACCAGACCAGCAGCAAGGATGCCGAGCAGCTGGCCGCGCTGGATCAAACCCAGCAGCGGCTGCAAGGGGAGATGCAGGGTCTGCAGAACCGGGTACTGGATCTCAACGATAAACGCCCCAACGACTGGATGCTGGCCGAATCCGAGTATCTGGTTCGGATGGCGGGTCGCAAACTGTGGCTGGAGCATGACCTCGTCTCCGCCATCACATTGCTCGGCAATGCCGACGAGCGGATCGCCGCCCTCAACGACCCCAGCCTGATGCCGATCCGCAAGGCGCTGGCCGAGGATATCGCCAAGCTCAAGGGGATGCCGCGCATCGACCGCGAGGGACTGACCCTCAAGCTGGCGGCACTGTCCGACCAGATCGAGCTGCTGCCCCTCTCCACCGTCAGCATGCCGGAAGCCAAGGCCGAGCCGGATCAAGCGGTCAGCACCAATCCAGATGAGTGGGAGAGCAATCTGAAGAAGAACTGGGTCAAGTTCACCGAGAACTTCGTCACCATCCGTCGCCGCGATGGCGCGGTCGAGGCGCTGCTCTCGCCGCAGCAGGAGATCTTCCTGCGTGAAAACCTCAAAACCAAGCTGTTGCAGGCCCAGCTCTCCGTCTATCGCGAGCAGCAGGCGCTCTACGAAGACAGCTTGGACAAGGCCCAGCGCTGGCTGACCCAATATTTCGACACCGACAACAGCGCCACCCGCTACATGCAGGGCGAGATCGACAAGCTAAAGGGTGAGCAGATCCAGATCGACTATCCGGCCCAGTTCAAGACCCAGGCCATGCTGGAGCAGGTGCTGACCGAACGCCTGCAACGCATTCTGGCCAGCAGCTGAGGAGGGCACCATGATCCGTATAATCATTCTGGTTGCCGTGATGGTCGCAGGGCTGATCTTTGGCCCGCAAGCCTCCGGTAACAAGGGCTATGTGCTGATTGCCCTGGGCAATTACACCATCGAATCTTCCGTCACCAGCGCGGTGATCCTGGCCGTGCTGTTCTACGGCGCCCTGCTGATCGTCGAGTGGCTGCTGGGTCGGGTATTCGGCCTGCGCCGCAAGACCCTCGGCTGGTACGGCTCGCGCCGCCGCCGCAAGGCCAATCAACAGACCGTCGCCGCCACCCTGGCGATGGCCGAAGGGCACTACAGTCAGGCTGAAAAGCTGATGATCAAGGGGGCCAGCAACAGCGACACCCCGCTGCTCAACTACCTGAGCGCCGCCAAGGCGGCACAGGCCCGTGGTGACGACGCACGCCGGGATCAATACCTGCAAAAAGCGCAGGAGGAGAATCCCAAGGCCGAGCTGGCGCTCACCCTGACCCAGACCCAGCTGCAGATCGAGCAGGGCCAGTACGACACGGCGCTGGCGATGCTGGAGTCGGTCTACGCCCTCAACCCGCGCCACCCCATGGTGCTGGATCAGCTGCGCCAGGTGCATCTGGCCCGTCAGGACTGGAGCGCTCTGTGCGACCTGATCCCGGCACTGCACAAGGTAGGCAAGCTGACCCCGAAACAGGAAGAAGAGCTGCTGCAACAGGCCTGGTCTGGTCGCCTGCAACAGGCTGCCAGCAGCCTCGAAACCCTCAAGGCGGTGTGGCAGGATCTGCCGCGCAAGCTGCGCCTTGAGCCAGAGCTGCTGGCCTGCTACGGCGATCTGCTGCGCCAGCTGGGCGCCGACGGCGAGGCCGCCATCCTGTGGCAGGAGGCGCTGCGCAAACAGCCGATGCCGCAGCTGCTGGCTCGTCTGCCCAAGCTGAAACTCGACAGCTACCAGCCGCTGCTGGCGCTGCTGCAAAAACAGCAGGGGCAACCGGATGTGGACACCGCACTGGCCCAGCTTTATCTGCTGGCAGGTCAACTGGACGATGCCCAGAAGCTGCTGGAGCAGGAGGTGGAGCGGGCGCCGAGCGCCGCCGCCTACCACGCCCTCGGTCAGGTGATGGACAAGCGTCGCCTTACCAACAAGGCCAACGAGTACTACCGTCAGGCGCTGGAGCTGGCGGGGATCTGATCCTCAGACTACAAACAGCAAAAAGATAAGAGGCCGCACAATGCGGCCTCTTTTTTTATCTCTTTGCCCAGCCCTCGTCAGGTGGTAAGCCGCTCCAGCTCGCCAATCAGCCAGATGGCCTCGGCACGGTGGCTGCCGCACACATCCATCATGGGGCGAAAACCGCCGCACACCGCCGGCCGCTCCGGTTGACCGAAGATCTTGCAGCCGAGGGCGCTATCGAGCTGGATACAGGGGACGCCAGCCGGTTTGCCATCTGGCATACCGGGAATGGCACTGCTGATACTGGGGGCGATGCAACAGGCAGCGCAGCCGCTACGACACTCCATAGACTCCACTCCTTTGGGACGGTCTGAGCCACCATAGCCGAAGCGGCGGCACAAACGTAGCTGGCGCACAACAAAAAGCCCGACCGCACGGGCGATCGGGCTTCAGACAACACTGCCGGTTCAGCGAGCCATCATCACAGGATGATATCGCGTACCACGCTGTCTTTGCGTTCCAGGTAATGGATCGACTTGATACGACGAATGGTACGGGATTTACCACGGATCAACAGAGTCTCGGTGGTCGCCATCACACCATCACTGGTGATGCCATCCAGCAGATCACCCTTGGTGATGCCGGTGGCGGAGAAGATGACGTTGTCATTCTTCGCCATGTCTTCCAGCTTAAGCACCTTGTTCACATCGATACCCAGCGCTTCGCAGCGGGCAATTTCCTGCTCGCCCAGCGCACGCACTTCCGGGCTGTCGCCCTTGACGCGGTGACGCGGCACCAGACGGGCCTGCATGTCGCCATCCAGCGCGCGGATCACCGCCGCGGAGATCACCCCTTCCGGTGCGCCGCCGATGCCATACAGCATGTCGACTTCGCTGTCCGGCAGACAGGTGAGGATGGAGGCGGCAACGTCACCATCAGGAATGGCGAACACCCGCACACCCAGACCCTGCATCTCCTTGATTGCCTTGTCATGACGCGGCTTGGCCAGGGTAATGACGGTCAGACGGGAGAGCGGCTTGCCCAGCGCCTTGGCCACGGCCTTGAGGTTCAGCTCGAGAGCCTGATCCAGGTCGATAGCGCCTTTGGCCTTGGGCCCGACGATCAGCTTTTCCATGTACATGTCAGGCGCTTTCAGGAAAGAACCCTTGTCGCCCACCGCCAGCACGGCCAGCGCGTTGGCCTGACCCATGGCAGTCATGCGGGTACCCTCGATGGGATCGACCGCGATATCCACCGCGTCGCCGTGTCCGGTACCGACCTTCTCGCCGATATAGAGCATCGGCGCTTCATCAATTTCACCTTCGCCGATCACAATCTCACCATCGATCTCGATCTGGTTGAGAATGTGGCGCATGGCCGCTACGGCCGCCCCATCAGCGATATTCTTGTCACCACGTCCGAGCCACTTGTAGCCAGCCAGTGCAGCCGCTTCCGTCACTCGGGAAAACTCGATTGCCAGTTCACGTCTCATCGCATATCCAACCTATGGAGCTCGAAAACGGGCGGCATTCTACCACAAGGGCAAACCTTTGCGCACAAAAGTAGCCACTGCGAGCAAGAATGTAGCCAATTCATCCAATTGCAACCCAATTGCCATCGACTCTTCATCCAACTGTCACCCCGCTGTCATCCCCGCTGCCTAGCATGACCCCGTTTTCAAAACAAAAGCTTGCAACACCACAAGGGATTAAGATGAAAAAGCTGACTGTAGTGGCACTGGCTCTCACCGCAGCCTTCCAGGCTCAAGCCGTTGAAGTGTACAAAAATGACACCTCCATGCTGGATCTCTATGGCCGTATCTACGCTGGCCACTTCTTTGGTGACAAGAAGGAACTGGATGCCAGCGGCAAACCGAAAAGCGAATACAGCGACAAACAGGGTGCCAACCAGTTTGTCCGTTTCGGCGCCAAGGCCGAGACCCAGATCCAGAGCGGCCTGAAGGCTCTGGCTCAGTACGAAGTACAGATGTATATCAATGACAGCGAGAAGACCATCAGCGAGAACTCCGACAACCTGCGCACCCGTCTGGCGTTTGCCGGTGTCGGCGCTGACTGGGGCACCGTGACCTTCGGTCGCCAGAAAGGGGCCCCGGGTTTCCTGGCCGACTGGACTGATGTCTCCCTCTCCGACGGCTACGGCAATGAAGCGCTTGGCGCCAAGACCGACACCTTCGCCACCAACCGCGCCGGTTCCGTGCTGAAATACTCCGGCCTGTTCAATGGCTTCCAGCTCGACACCAGCTACAAGTTCGACGGTGGTGACACTGAAGAGACCACTAGCAAGGATAGCGACGCCGCCTACGGTGCTGCCGTGGCCTACACCTTCCCGTTCAACCTGTCTCTGGGTACCGCTTACAACGTCGGTATCCGCGACAAGAGCGGTGAAGAAGATGCCAAGCTGTGGCTGATCTCTGCCAAGTTCGACAACAAGGCTGCCTACGCCGCCCTGAGCTATGCCGATGGCAGCGACTTCCTGGCGACCGGCACCGATCACACCGGTTGGGAAGCCGCGCTGGGCTACAACTTCGAGAACGGCTTCGGTCTGATGGCCCTGTGGAACAAACAGGAGCAGGACAAGGCTGGTATCAAGAAAGACAACGTGGATTACTACACCCTGGGTGCCCAGTACAAATTCAACAAGAACCTGCGGGTGATTGGCGAGTACCGCATCAACAATCTGGACAGCAAGGAGAGCGGCAAGCTCAACGTCAAGGATGACTTCCAGCTGGCTGCCCGCTACGACTTCTAATCGAGGTTTTGCGGATCCCAAAAGCGCGATGGCTTGCCATCGCGCTTTTTGCTGAGCGTCGCTCACGACCGGAGAAAGTGGCCTAGGCTCAACAGTAGATGTATCGCCGGAGAGATGATCATGGTCAGGCTGCCTTTCGTCCTGCTGTTGTTGCTGGCTCTTCCCGCTCACGCCCTCTCTATCGCCATGGTGCTGTGGCGCGGTGAAACCGCAGCCGAAGCGGGCTTTCGGGCAGAGCTGACCCGCCTTGGCTATCAGGCCACCATCACCACCTATAACGCCGATCAGGATCGTACGGCGCTGGCAACCATGCTGCGCCAGCAGATGCTGCCGAAACTGGCCGAATACGACTACATCTACACTTTTGGCACCACCGCCACCACCATGACCAAGAGTCTGGTGGCCAACCGCAAGCCACTGATTTTCAATGTGGTTTCCGATCCTGTCGGGGCAGACATCCTCTCGGAAGACAAAGCCCAGAACAGCATGGTGGCCGGGGTAAGCAACATGGTGCCGATGGCGCTGCAACTGGCCAACGCCAGCGAGCACCTGGCCACCGGAAAACGGCTGCTGCTGCCCTTCAACCCCCGTGAGCAGAACACCCTGCTGGTGGCCGATATGTTGCTCAATGAAGCGAAACGCTACCAGTGGCAGATGGTCACTTGGCGAATGGCCCCTGACCCACGGCGGCTGGACAACGAACTGAAGCGGCTGCAACAGGACGCCAAAAACGACATCGTCTTTCTGGCCGCAGACAGCTATCTGCTCTCCATCGCCCCCCGCCTGCTGAATGCACTCAACGCAGCCGCCATCCCTACCATCTGCAGTGCCGAGCTGTTCGTCGAACACGGCTGCAGCGTTGGCACCATCAGCAGCTACGAGGCGCTGGGCAAGATGGCCGCCGGGATCATCCATCGCCATCAGCAGGGAACAGAGTTGCAGGATATACCGCTGCAGACCGACCCCCATCCCAAACTGGTGCTGGGGCAGCTGGGTAACGCTACCACGCAGGAGGCGAGCCCCGAAAAGCCGAAGCCTTGATAAAGATCTCGGCCAATCAGGCTCCGGGCGGGTATGCTGTTGACCCCCATCGCCCGAGAGCCCTTTCCCATGAGCACCACCGTCTTTTTTGCCGTTCTGCTGGCAGCCCTGCTTCACGCCAGCTGGAATGCGCTGGTCAAAATTGGCGAAGAGCGGCTGGTGGGCGTGTCACTGGTGGCGATCTTCTCAGGGCTTATCGCCGCCGTGGCGCTGCTGCCCATGGGGCTTCCCTCTGCTGCCGAGCTGCCCTGGCTCGGCCTCTCAGTCCTGCTCCATATCGGTTACTGCCTGTTTCTCAGCCATGCCTACAATCAGGGCGATTTTGGCCAGATCTATCCGCTGGCCCGTGGCAGTGCCCCACTGCTCGCCATGGCGTTAAGTGCCCTGCTGCTGGGGGACTACCCCGGTTACGGCGGCATCATCGGCGCCTGCGTGCTGATCATGGGTGTCTTGCTGATGGCCTGGCGAGGTGGGCAGCAACGCCTTGACAGCAAAGCGGTTCGGGCGGCACTGATCACGGCCATGTTCACGGCGACCTATACCCTCTCGGATGGAGCCGGCGCCCGCGCAGGAGGTGAACCGGTACGCTACACCCTCTGGCTCTTTGCCTGCACCGGGCTGGCGATGCTGCTGGTGCTGATCGTCCACCAGAAACGCAACGCATGGCGCCAGATCCGTCAATATGCACTGGTTGGCGCTACCGGAGGTGCCATGTCACTGCTCGCCTACGGAATTGTTATCTGGGCCATGACCCAAGCCCCCATTGGCGTGGTCGCGGCTCTGCGCGAAAGCAGTGTGCTGTTTGCCATGCTGCTCTCGGTCTGGCTGCTGAAAGAGCCGCTCGGGCGCATGCGGCTGACGGCGGCGGCCATTATCACTGGCGGCGTGCTGCTGACTCGGCTGGGAGGATAAGCGCTGTCGCCATTGGTGCGTATTTATCAGGCAGGATGGCGTAATTCACTACGCCAAATATGCCGAATAAGAATAATGGAAATAAGTGTCGGCCCAAGCGTAAATGTTTACATCCGCAACGTATCAATTAACTGGCAGGTCTGTTTATTTCAACCACAGCTTCATTCGGGAAACTTACCTGCCAAGCAGCATTAATGATAAAATCGTTCACAGTTAATTTTCGGCAACGCTGACCAATACCGCGCATGGCACAGACCATGCCGCTCCGCCCATACATTCATTGACCGCCTGACGGGTAAGCCAGCCCGGTCAGAGATGACCCGATCGCGCCCGTCACAGCAGGATGGCATGGTGCTACCGCGTTATTAATGGGTCCGGTTTCGTCTGTTTAATTTTTGATTATTTTAAATCCAGCACCATCAGGGAGTTTTTAATATGTCGGCAAAAAAGCTGAAGTTGGGCGCCTTTATATTGATGATATTAACATCGGTATTTGGCGTCACTAATATCGGGATCGGTTTTTACCGAATGGGATATGCCGCCATTCCGATGTTCGTGATCGGCGGACTGTTCTTCTTCATCCCGTTCATTTTGATGATGATCGAATTCGGCACCGGTTTTCGCAAAGAGGCAGGCGGTATCTTTACCTGGATGCGCCACTCGGTCTCGACCCGATTCGCCTTTATCGGTCTGACCATGTGGTTCGCTTCCTACGTCATCTGGATGTTTGGCAAGGCGCTCTCCATGTGGGTGCCCCTCTCCTTCATGCTGTTTGGCCGCGACATCACCGTCATCCCGGTCACCCTGGGCACCGGTATCGACTTCGGCCCCTTTATTCTGGGAGTGGTCGCCATCGCGCTGGTTGCCACCGTCACCAAGCTCATCACCCTGGGTAGCGCCCGCTTCACCAAAGTGGCGGCCATCGGCGGTCTCTCAGTGGTGGCACTCAACGTGTTGCTGCTGGTCGGCGGCGTCTTCACCTTCGCGGTGAGCGGCATGACTCTGCAGGAGCCCTTCACCCAGGCATCACTGGCAGCCTCTCCCAATGCCGCTTTCAACGACATCATCCCCTTCCTCGGCTTTATGGTGTTCGCCATCTTCGCCTACGGCGGGGTCGAGGCGATGGCCGGGGTGGCTGACGAGCTGGAAGATCCCGAGCGCGACCTCAAGCGCGGCATCTTCCTCTCCGGCGCCTTCATCGTGCTCTGCTACATCATCGGCTTTCTGGCGGTCGGCTCCATCATGCGCTGGAGCGACTTCCCGGCCGAGGGGATCACCTCTCTCTCCGCCCTCTTCATCATCATGCTGGAGCTGGGGCGCCATCTTGGTGGCGAGTGGCTGGGACAGGTGTTCATGCGCTTTGCCGGATTGGGCATGTTCCTGAGCTATCTGGGTGCCTTTATCGCCCTCTCCTACGCGCCGCTGCGCCAGTTCATCACCGGCACCCCGAGCTACTTCTGGCCGGAGCGTTTCCAGCGCGAGAACGAAAATGGCGTGCGGATTGAAGCCCTCAAGGTGCAAGCCTGGGTGGTCTGTCTGTTCATTGCCGCCAAGTCCATCTTTACCCTGATCAACCCGGAAGGGGCCGCCGCCCTCTATGAGCTGATCATCACCATGACCAACGTCGGCATGACCCTGCCCTACATGTTCCTCATCTACGCCTGGTATCGCTATCGCAACAACCCGGCGCTGGGCAAGGACCTGATCTTCTTCAAGAGCGCGGGCTCGGTGCTGCTGGCTACCATCATCAGCCTGATCCTGGTCGCCTTCGGCAACGTCTTTACCGTGGTCGCCCCCTTTATCTCCGGCGATATCTCCACCGGCGTCTGGACCATCATTGGCCCGCTGCTGTTCGTGGTGATCGCCATGCGCTTCAAGATCAAGCAGGAAGATGCCCACTAAACGGCAGGCAATGCTCCATGCCAATCGGGACCGTTCTGGTCCCGATTTTTTTAGCGCCGGCTTCCGCTCGCCATCACGACCAGCCCATAGTTTCAATGCAAAAAAAGACTCCATGGAGACCTCTTTTACGCTCTCCTCGCCGTCAGAGCGCGCTCAACGCCGTAAATTATCAATATCAAGGTGAGAATGATTGTGAAGCGCCAGTTCACGACATATAACTTAGCGAGATATCCCTGTATTTCGTCCGGTAGAGCTGATCATGATGATGCGTTCCCTCCTTCCCCTGTTGCTTGGCGCAGTAATGCTGCCGGCCACTATGGACAGTGCCCATGCCAACCCCTTTTCCGCCAGCAGCAAGAGCAGCAGCGGCTTTCTCGAGCGACGGGATGTGCCCAACCTCAGCTCGGCTGCCTTCGTGGTGGCCAACCACAGAACCGGCGAGGTGATCTCCGAGCGCAACGGCAACCGGGTAATGCCCATCGCCTCACTCACCAAGCTGATGACGGCGCTGGTAGTGCTGGATGCCAACCTGCGCCTCAACGAAATGCTCACCGTGACCAATGCCGACATCGACCGTATCAAGGGAACCGGCTCGCGCCTGGCCATCGGCTCCAGGCTCAGCCGCGCCGAAATGCTCCATATCGCCCTGATGTCCTCTGAAAACCGCGCCGCCTCGGCGCTGGCCCGCCACTATCCCGGCGGCCAGCGTGCCTTCGTCGAGGCGATGAATGCCAAGGCCCGCATGCTGGGGATGTGGAATACCCGCTACGCCGACAGCACCGGGCTCAACCCGCGCAATGTCTCCACCGCACAGGATCTCGCCAAGCTCGCCGCCGCAGCGGCCTCCTATCCGCTGATCCGCCAGTACTCCACCGACGAGCAGAGTTATGTGCGTACCAACAAGCGTCAGCTGCACTACCTCAACTCCAACCGGCTGATCCGCGAAGGGCAATGGGAGTTCACCCTCTCCAAGACCGGCTATATCCGCGAAGCGGGCCGCTGTCTGGTGCTGGGCACCAAGGTCAATCGTGAGCCGGTGATCATGGTGCTGCTCAATGCCGAGACCACCAACGATCGGGTCGCCGATGCCAAGCGGATCAAAACATGGCTGGAGAGCTCGGGCAGAACCACCCTGGCAGCCAACCAGAGCAGCATGCTGACTCACCAGTAAGCTCGAGATCCCCAACCAAGCGAGGCGCCCGCCTCGCTTTTTTATCTACATGAGCGCGCCCAAAAACGGGAGCTTGCTCCCGTTACAGGTAACACCTTCCGCCATCCCGTTACAAAACGTAACTACTCAACAGCGTGATTCACACTAATAGAATCAATTGGTTGTAAGTTTTCGGCAAGAATTTTAGCGTGCCATCACAACCCCTGTAGCGACGAGCCACCATGCGTATTTCCAGTATCGAGTGCGGGCGGGTACTGGCCATTCTGGCCGTGATGACCATTCACGTATCCCCCTTCGCCAATCCCTTCAATCCCGCCCTGTGGGGAAGTGGATCCTGGCTCTGGCTGAGCGGCACCATCAACCAGTTATGCCGCTTTGCCGTGCCGCTGTTTTTCCTCTGTGCCGGTTACTTTCTGCAGCCGAGACTGAGCCGCGAAGCGCCGCTGACCGTGGCCTGGCGCTACTGCCGCCCCTTGCTGATGCTCTGGCTGGTGTGGAGTCTGGTCTACCTGCTGGTGCCGTTCAATCCGCTGGATGCCGTGCAGCAAGGCTATCTGGCCTCCCTGAGCGGGCAGTGGCAATTCCAGCTCGGCGACCCCCTCAATGGCTGGCTGGTGGGCGGCATGATCCACCTCTGGTTCCTGCCAGCCCTGATCATGGCGGTGACCCTGCTGGCACTCTGCTACCGGCTTGGCAGACCAGCGCTCGCCCTCTGGCTGGGTCTTGGCCTCTACCTGCTGGCGCTGCTGGGGGGCTCCTATGCCAAGCCGCTGCTGGGCGCCGAGTGGCCACTGCTCACCCGTAACGGCCCCTTCTTCTCCCTGCTGTTTGTGGCGCTCGGGGCCCTGCTGCGCCAGCGCCAGTGGCAGCCAGATGCCCGCACCGGCTGGCAATTTCTGCTGGCAGGCGTGGCGCTCTATGGCTGTGAAGCCTGGGCGCTGCAGCACTTCGCCGCAGTGCCGCTCACCCGCCACGACTTCCTGCTCGGCTCTCTTCCCTGGGCTATCGGTCTGTTTGGCCTGCTGCTGGCCAACCCCGAGTGGGGCAAGGGCAGCTGGCTTGAGCGCCAGGCCCCCAAAGTGCTCGGGATCTACTGCCTGCACATGATGCTGGTGGTCTGGCTCTTCGTGTTCGGCCCGCAGGGCGCATCCATCCTGTGGGAGATCGCCAAAGTGCCGCTGCTGCTGGGAGCGTCTCTGCTGGCCTATCGCCTGCTGACGGCCCTGCCCCTCGCCCGCCGACTGCTGCGTACTCGCTGAGTCCGATATCCGGCCCGTCCTATCGGGCCGGATACCTCTTCACGTTTCGTCTCTTTCTCTTCCGCTACGCCCTTTTTCCCTCTCTTCGTTCTCGCGGTTTGCTGCAATGGCTCTGCTTTTCAGCCGAGCTCCCCCGACCGCACAACCCGCCTCCAATACCCCTCTCCATTTTCACCTTGCCAGACAAATGAAAATCAATATCATTGGCATCCCGCTTAAGCGGGTCAGGCTAATTATAATTAAATCAATATGTTCGAGCCGTCAGGTCGACATCCAAAGAGTCAATATTGAATATGCAGCACCCTCACTTTCGCAGAACGCTGGTTTCGCTGGCACTGCTGGGCACCGGCTTCACTGCCCAGGCCGCCGATGAAACCATGACAGTGGTTGGCAAACGATCCCAGCATCAGGAAGTTGCCACCGCAACCCGTACCAATACGCCAGCCAAGCTGGTTCCCCAGACCATCGACAGCGTCAAGGTCAGCGAGCTGACCGCCTTCGGCCAACCGACGCTGAGTGAAGCCCTGAGCGGCATTCCCGGGGTCAATGCCAGCGGTGATACCCGCTTCGACGGGGTCAATATCCGCGGCTTCAGCGCCAGCAACGACTTCTATCTCGATGGGTTCCGCGACGACATGCAGTACACCCGGGATCTCGGCAACATCGAGCGGGTGGAAGTGCTCAAGGGCCCGGCTGCCGTGCTCTACGGCCGCGGTAGCACGGGGGGCATCGTCAACCGGGTCAGCAAAAAGCCGCAAAAAGGGCAGGAGTCCAGCGTCACCGCCCGGGTCGGCAGCTTTGACAGTCAGCGACTGGCCGCCGACCTCAATGGTGAGGCGAGTGAGCAGGTGCAACTGCGCCTCAACATGGCGCAAGAGGACAAAGATAGCTTCCGCAACGGCGTGAAGAGCAAGCGCACTCTGCTGGCCCCTTCCGCCAACTGGGAGATCAGCGACAACCTCAACTGGCTGGTGCAGTACGAGCGCAACGAACATGACCGCACCCCGGATCGCGGCATCCCCGGTGTCAATGGCCGTCCAGCCGATGTGCCGCGGGAGTATGTTTACAGCGATACCAGCCGCGACTTCATCGATGACGTGGCGCAATCCACCCGTTCACGCATCTCCTGGGATATCAACGATCAATGGCAACTGCGCCAACAGCTAGGTTACTCCACCCTCGACAGCCAGTTTGACAACACCTATGTCACCAGCGTCAAAGGGGATAAGGTGACCCGCTCCCGCTGGCAGCAGGATCTGAAAGCGAAGAACCTGATCAGCAACACCGAGGCCGAAGGTCTGTTCCAGACCGGTCCGGTGGAACATCGCCTGCTGGTCGGCTTCGAGCAGAACTGGCAGGAGCGCACACCCAAGCTCTACCAAAATGCCACCGCCATCCCGTCCGGCAACCTCTACGATCCGGGCTCACTGCCTACCTACAATGGCGCCATGAAGCTCTCCAGCGACGCCAAACACAAGGTGCGCGGCAATGGCCTCTATCTGCAGGATCAGCTCAGCCTGGGTGACTGGCATCTGGTTGGCGGGCTGCGCCGTGACGACTTCACCGTCACCAGTCGCCGCTACGACCTCAACAAGGAGGAGAGCGTCTCGGTCAACAGCCTGAGCCCGCGCCTCGGTCTGGTGTGGAATCCCCTCGAGGATCACGCCTTCTACACCTCCTACAGCAAGACCTTCACTCCGGTGGGCGGCGAGCTGATCGGCATCACCCCGGGTGACAAGAACAACGGGCTGGAACCCCAGCACACCCGCCTCTACGAAGGTGGTGTGAAGAGTGACTGGCTGAACGGCAAGCTGGCGACCACCCTCTCCCTCTATCGACTGGAGATGTACAACAAGCGCACCAAGGATCCGCTGGATCCCACCAAGGTGATCCTTACCGGCCTGCAACGTACCGAAGGGATCGAGCTGAGCGCCCGTGCCGAGCTGACCGACGAGATCTACCTGCGTGGCGGCTTCGCCATTCAGGATGCGGAGCAGGTCAAGGCGGATGCGGATCTGCAGGGCAAGCGCCCGATGAACGTCTCCCGTCAGAATGGCCAGCTCTATCTCGGCTACAAGAGTGGCGAGCAGGGCTGGTTCGGTGAGACCGGCGTAACGGCGGTGGGCGATCGCTTTGCCGACAACGCCAACACCACCACACTGCCCGGTTACGCCCGCTTCGATGCGCGCGCCGGTTATCGCTGGCAGCAGTGGGAAGCCGAGCTGAGCGCCGAGAACCTGACTGACCACGAGTACTTCGTCAGCGCCACCAGTGCCACCCAGATCATGCCGGGCACACCCCGCCAGCTGAGCCTGACCGGTACCTACCGTTTCTGATCTCTGTGACAACCACCCCGACTGGCCAGCCCTTGCTGGCCAGTTTTTTATGAAGCAACCACGATGAAACGTAGAAGAGTTCCCCTTCACAACAACAAATGGGTACGCCGCCTCCATGCCTGGGCCGGTTTTTTTACCCTCGCCCTGATGCTGATGTACGGCATCACCGGCCTCTGGCTGCAACACCGTGCCGTGTTGCCCATTCCCGGCCCCCACACCGACAAATCGAGTGAACAGATAGTGCTGGAGGCGCCGCTCGCCAGCCCGAAGCAGCTGAAAAGCCTGCTGCAACAGCGCTATCCCGATACCTTTGCCGACGGGCGAACCATGATCACCCCGGCCCAGACCCTGCCCACCCCGAACGGCCCGCTCACCCTGCCCGCCAAGTGGGAAATGCGCGGCGTTACCCTCAGCCAGAGCGTAGCCGCCAGCTATGTCGAGGGTACCTTGCTGGTACGTACCGATCTGCAACTGGCCAACTTTGCCGCCAGCCTCAACCGGCTGCACCGCGGCATGGGTACCGGCCTCGGCTGGCAGCTGTTTGGCGATATCGCCGCCCTGGCCCTGTTGCTGCTCGCCCTCACCAGCCTGTTTATGTGGACCAAGCTGCACGGCACACCCAGAGCCATCATAGCGCTGACACTCGCTGGCAGCCTCGGCACCCTGCTGTTTGCCCTGCTGGGGTAACGCAGCAACCATGATCTGATGCAGCAAGGTTTGGAAAGAAAACCGCAATAGGAACAGGCCGCTGGCGGTGATGCCGGCGGCCACATCAAGAAAAGGAAATAACGGAGAGCGGGAAAAGAGAAGGGATACCAAGAGGTAACGGGAAGTACTGCCAGCTCAACAGTAACGCCCCAATGCGCAGGAACGCTAAAAAACAAAAGGCCATCATTGCTGATGGCCTTTTGTCATGAATTTGATGGTGCCCGGGGTCGGACTCGAACCGACACGGTTATTCACCGGCGGATTTTGAAACCATCGCAAGCCATGTTGAATCAATGACTTGCCGTGTTTTCGCGGGTTTGCTTGGGGTTTAATGGGGTTTATTGGGTATCGCTGGTGAGTGCTGCCGCCATTTTGCCGCCATTTTTCAGCGCGGTGATCGGGTTGAGTTTTACCGCATCTTCGAGGTGGTCTGGGGCAAAGTGGGCATAGCGCATGGTCATCTTGATATCGGTGTGGCCGAGGATCCGTTGCAACACCAGGATGTTGCCACCCGCCATCATGAAGTGGCTGGCGAAGGTGTGGCGCAGTACGTGGGTGCTCTGTCCGGCAGGCAATTCAATCTCGGCCCGCCGTATCGCTTTCTCGAACTCGGCATAGCAGTCGCCGAACAACCTGCCGGTGCGCTTGGGCAGCAATGCCAACAGCCAGCCGGCCACCGGCACGGTGCGGTTCTTCTTGCCCTTGGTTCGGGTGAAAGTAAGCCGCCCGATGCCAACCTGTGAGCGGGTCAGCTTTTCAGTCTCAGACCACCGGGCACCGGTCGAAAGGCACAGCATCACAATCAGCCACAGGTCTTTCAGCCCCGCACAGGCAGCCAGCAGCTGCTCGATTTCATCCTGATTCAGGAAAGCCAGTTCGGACTCTTGCACCTTGTACTGGCGCAACACCTCCAGCGGGTTGCCATGAGTCCACTCACCCAGGCGGCCAAGTTCATTGAACACGGCCTGCAGGTAGAGCAGTTCGCGGTTGATGGTAGTCGGGGAGACCTGTTTGCGCTGACCGGGCACATAAAGCTCGCCTGCCAATCGTCGTTCGCGATAGGCCGCAAACTGCTGGGCCGTGAACTCGGTCGCCAGTGGGTTGCCCAATGCATCTGCCAGCCAATTCAACTTGTCGCGGCGTCGGTCGCCATCGGTCAGGGTTTGGCCGTGGCGGCCATACCAGAGAGCCACCAAATCACTCAGTCGCCTTTCATCCACATTCCCCGCCTCTGGTTGTTGCCAGGGCTGGGCCAGCATGTGTTTTTCCCATGCCAAGGCTTCGCCCTTGGTGGCGAAGCGCTTGCGTTTGCGGGGGCCGTCACGACCTTGGGGATAGACTTCGACCAGCCAGAGCTTGGGCTTGCCGTCGTCGAGTTTGCGGACGGTCATTGACCGTTATTCGCCAAATGCGCACTGTTTGGGGTTGGCGTTGTTAGCTGTTGGCCAGCCAGTCAGCAGCCCCTTGATGTCGGAGCCGTTGCAGCCATAAAGCGCTTCTGCCTTTTTGCAAAGCCCTTTCTTTTCATCTGCGATCGCCGCGTCGAAGGCATCGGCGCAGTCATTGAACTCTGGCGCTTGAATGCCTTTTTGTGGGGTGTAGCCAATGGATTGATAAAACGCATCCTCCGTATCGATGCGCATTTTTAGCCCGTCACACAGCTGGCCTGCCTGTTTGGCATAGCAAAAGCCTTTCACTTTGCTTGCAATGTCAGGGGTGTAGCTGTTGGCCGCTGCGCAGCTGGCTGAGAAAATGGATAAAAGTAGTAACGTGATCTTCATTGCAGCACTCCGTTGTCAGGTGGTCGATTAGCTACAGGCTTTGACGGTGGTCAATCCTGCTCATCATCGGCGGCTCTCAGATCAACCGTGATCTGCTGAACTGGCCCCTTGCTTAATTCTTTGCCCAAGGCTGTCGCGCTCTTCTCGCTCAGATTGTTGATTTCAATCTGCTTGCCTTCGACGATGGCTTTGACACTGCAGCGGTTAACGCGACTGACCAGCGCAACGAGCACCGCGCATATCGCTTTTACCTGCTCAGGATGTTGTGCAATCCAGTCAAATACCTCGATAAAATACTGAGCGCCGCCGCTGTAGGTTGCGATGGCCCCGCCATTTTCAACCCCATGCTCTGCCAGCAGCGCGGTGAGCGGGGTTGCGTCATGGCCCTGTATATTCAGATACAGGCTGCCGGCTTCTCGGTAGCGAATTTTGCTCATTTAACGCCCTGTCTATTAGGAGGTGCCCACCATGTTCACCGTTATCTGCCACTCTTACCGAGAGGCCACCTTTGAATCTGCTGATCATTTCGATGCGGTCGTTCTGAACTGCGCCCCGAGTGGGTTGTTCCAGCGATTAAGCCAGTTTTTGAGCATGATGTTTTTTGCAATCAACACCCTTTATGTCAGACACGCAGACATTGAAGTAGGCGGCAAGTTGTATCCTCTCGCCCTGTCGGGTCAGCGCTGGTACACCTTCGACCAGATCCAGCATTTCGCCATCCAGTGCTTGCTGCTCGATCAGGCCAGGTTGCTGCTCATGTCGCCGACAAAAACCTGACCCAGAGAAGCGGCGCGGTGGCCGTTATCAGCCGCACACGTTTTCACAAGGTATACCGTCCTTGTCTCTATCCAATTTAGACATGCCGCATTGTTCAAGTGCAAACTCAGCCTCTTCACAACTGCCCATGTCTTTGCAGTAACGGGCAACTGTCGAGCAGCTGAATTTTTGCTTGCTCTGCTTGGCGTTGTCAGACTGTTGCTTTGTTTGTTGCTTGGTCTGTTCAGACGCATGAGCGGTAGTGAGAATTGGCAGGTTTAACAGTAATGCTGTGAGTAAGATGACTTTCCGTTTCATTTTTATTCCTGAGCGATTTCAGACGCTGAATTCAATGCGGCCTGCGTATACGTTAAAAGGCGCGCAAGCGCCTTATCTTTTTCTAAAAATGCGGTGCTCGACCATTACGCCGATGATCTCGATATGCTGCCGGTCGGAGTGCATGGGCGGGTAATCGTCATTAAGCGGGACCAGTTCAAACACTTCTTGCCCGTTCTCATCGATGCCGCGCGGCCGGTACTTTTTGAAAGTAGCCTCATCACTGCCGTTCTTGGCCACCACGAAATCACCAGGGCGGGGCTGTTCGTCAGGGTCAACGATCACCAAATCCCCCTCATTGAATTGCGGGGTCATCGAGTTGCCGCGCAGCCAGAGGCCAAAACCACAAGGGCCGATATCCACGCTCGCCGTCACATATTCGACATTGCCATCGAAGGTGCTGGCCTGTTCGCACATCTCCCGCCAATTGCCAGCTTGCACATAACTGAGGATCGGCACCCGTGACCCACGAGGGATCACCGCCAGTTCGGCGTTGTGGTAACCCAGCTTCGGTTCAGTTACTGAGCCAGCCTCACTACCTTGCATTAGAGATTCAGGCGCTAGGCCCAATGCGCTTGCCAGCTTAAGGAAATTGCCACCTTTCGGCGATGTGTCTCCACGTTCCCACTGGCTAACAGAGACCCTGCTAACTCCGACTAAAAGAGCCAGGTCATCTTGGGTCATCTTCAAGGCTTTTCGCCTGGACTTAATCACGTCACTTATATCCATGTAAGCAATGTTACATTGCCGCCTACGTCAGATTTCTTTCTTTTATTGAATTTTTTGTTGTCACGCAAAGAAAGATCACTTACATTGCCGTTAACGAAAGAACTCTTATCAATGTAAGTAGAGCGAAAGATGAAAAAACAAGATGCACTTGACCATTTCGGCGGAGTGGTCGGTCTAGCGAAGGCTTTGGGATGTAAGCCACAGGCCATCTCTCAATGGGGCGAAACCATCCCCCAAGGCCGCGCCTACCAGATTGAGGTGCTGACCGGCGGCAAGTTGAAGGCCGATCCCATCCCACCACGCGCAGAAGAATAAGGGGAGCAACCATGCCACCTCGTCATATCAACCCTGCAGTTTCACCTGCCCCAGCGGCGGCCATCAGTGCGATCAACCTCGTGATCTCCCCTGATACCCCACCGGTGATGCCCATCGCCAAGTTTGCCGATTGGGTGGGCGTGTCTGTTGATACCGCTCGCTCATGGGTCAAAGCCGGCAGCCTCGATGTGATGGAAAAAACCAGAGGCCGCGAGCTGGTGATGGTCAAGGTGCATGTGTTTATCGCCAAACAGATGGCTGGCTCCGTGTTGGCTCCCCAGTTCAAACGCGCGCTTTAACCATAGCGACCTTTGGAGGGAAATCAGAGTGTCAAACCAGACCTGCTTGTCACACAGCCACTTCGCAGCGGCCTGCGATGCCTTCACTGGGCGCTACAACATCAGCCAGCTGGCTAGAGAGATTGGTATGTCGAAAGGGGTGCTGCACAACAAGTTCGACCCGGCCAATGAAAAGCACAAGATCACCGCCCTCGATCTTATCGCCCTCTACCACGCCACCGGTGACGACATTTTGTTTGATGGTCTGCTGTTTGATTGCCAGCTCACCGCCGTTCGCCTGCCTTCTTCCGATGCGGTGATCCAGCCAGAGGCCCGCGCCCAGCAGGCGCTGAACGCGGGCGCCAACATCCTAGGGGTGACTGCGCAGGCTACCCAGGTGCTCAACACTGGCCGCGTCACCAAACACCATCGCAATGCCGTGATGACCGGATTAATGGCGGGCATCGAGCACATGGTGCTGCTCGCCACCGAAATCGAACAGAAATTCAATTCCGTCCCCACCCTCGCCTGTGCCGCCGATATCGCGCGCGCCAGCCTGGGAGCATAGGAGAACACCATGAGACTGAAATGCCCCCACTGCAACGCCCGCGCCAACATCCGTACCAGCCGGGATATGGGGTCACTGAGCGGCTCGGCCCGCTATCAGTGCAGCAATGTCGAGTGCGGCCACACCTTCAAGGTGTTGTTTGAGATCACCGAGACCCTTTCACCCAGCGCCATGCCTAACCCGTCCGTGGTGCTGCCCCAGTTTCAACGCAAGGCAAAGGAGACTGCCCAATGAGACTACGCGCCGAGCAGCCGGGGCTGATCCCACTGCCGTTCTTGCTGTTCAACCGCGCCACGGTCGTCACCGATAGCGACGAACCGGTGATGCGCAACACCACCCGCTTTGATGGCAGCTATCTGGAAGACCATCAAGGCCGTCGCGGCACCCTGCGCTTTGCGCCGCGCCACCCAGGCAAAACACCGCGCCAGCACTGGCTGACCCAGCTGTTGCAGGCATAACCGGAGGGCCACCCCATGAACGCAACAGCAAAGGTAATTTCGCTCGTTCAACAGCCAAGCGCCGCAGAGGCAGCACTGGCAGAAATGCGCGCCCGCTTCGGCCGCAATGGGGCGGCCAGCCGCTGGTCACGCCTGCCGACTCGGGCCCGCGCCGTCATCTGTTATGCCGCGGGGATCTCGCCGTCGGCAGCAGCGCAGGAGCTGGGCCAGTTCGAGTTTGACCAACAAGAAGCAATCCGGCTCGCACTGGGCGACCTGCTCGCCACCCTGCGGGAGTTTGATGGCTCGGTGCTGCACCGCCGCGAGTGGCACCGCACCGCCCGCCACATTGATGGGCCGACCCGCAGCGAGCTGGAACAGGCAGAGCTTGAGAATAAGCGCCGGGCAGAGCTGAACGCTCAGGCCGGCACATTGGAAAGCCGCTTGGCGGCATTGAGAAAGGTGGCCGGAAACGGCCAATAAAAAACCCCGCTATCGGTGTTGACGCACCAGCGGGGCTTTCAATCAATCAACGAGGTGAACCTCATGAACAATCTTACAGCAGAACAGGCGATCCGCAAAGTCGCCAATTCCCTGATAAATACCCACCGCCCCCAGCTGGGCGCCTGCCATAGCACCGCCGTCGAGGCGAGCCTTGAGGCGCTGGCAGAACTGGCCGACGAGTTGAGCCTGCTCGGCATCTACGCCGAGCTGACCAAGCGCCTCGAGATCCTGCAGGGTGGCCAGCGGCCGCCGGTGCTGGTTGGCAGCATGCCATCAGGTGATTTCGCTTTCCTCAAGCTGTTCAACGAGTTCGCCATCGCCAACCCGCGCGCCGCTGACGAGTGGCTGTTTACCGATGCCAAAGGCTGCTTTACATGGCAGGACGATGAGCGAGGGCTGGTATTCCTACCCCCAGAGGTTGTCGTGCAGTTGGATGATTATGAACTGCCGTTTATGGACGGCCCGCACGTCATCGGCGTGGATATGGCCGCGCCTGGCCATGATGTCACCGTGGAGTGCCTGTTCCATCCGCCCTTTGCCCACGCGCTGCAAGGGGGTGCCCAATGATCGCCATCACCGCCAAACACACCGCCCCATCACCGGCCGCTGCCGTCGCCTATCTGGTGCGCCACGGCTACATCAACGTGAAAAACAGCTGGCTGCGTGGCCAGCGTCACGCCGCCCGCATCGAGCTGTTGCCGTCTGGCCGCGCTCGGGTTCTGGAAGGAGTAGCAGCATGAGCAGCACAACCGGCAATGTCATCGAGCGCGAGCTCTACCCTACCCCGCCAAGCGCCGTTGCTGCGCTGATGAACTGCATCAGCTTTCGCGCTGGCGATCACTTTATGGAACCGTGCCGCGCAGAAGGGAACATCTTTGACCCTGTGCCGCTCCCTGCCGAACAGAAAGAGTGGGCCGAGATCCGCCATGGCCGTGACTACTTGGCGTGGGATTTTGGTCGCAAGTTCGACGTCATCATCACCAACCCACCGTTCAGTGACCGAGGAGTTTTTGAGAAAGAGCCTGTCTGAGCTCGCGCCTGATGGAACCCTGATTTATTTGCAGCGGGTGAACTTCCTGGGCAGCAAGAAGCGGGTCCCGTTCTGGGCAGAGGTCGGCTTTCCGAACAAAACCCCGATCCTGGTACCGCGCCCGCGCTTTGTGAATGGCGGGTCTGACTCCTGCGAATACAGCTGGTTTGTCTGGGATAACGGCGGCCGTGTGAACCTGCCGAACGGCCTGAGCCATTTGATTGCGGAGGATGCAGCATGAGCCATCAAATGATCGATATGGGCAAGCTGGAACAAGAAGGCAGCACCAGTGAAATGGCGTTGATCGCGTCCATGGATGCAAGTAAGGCCATCATCCAGGTAAGACAAGGAGCTATTCACCAGCTTCAAAAACAACTGGTCTCCCTGCGCCAGTCGCGAAAGCCGACCACCAATAGCTTTGCCATATCAGCCCTGCTGTTTGCCTGCCGTAATGAACGGCAATGGATTGATTTTGCGATCAATCAAATCGAACAAGACGAGAAACTCATTGAGGAAATATATCGGATTAGAGCTGGCAGCCCAGTCCGCACGCTGGAGGAGATCATCCAATGAGCCATCAACAGCTGATCGACGTGTGGGTAAACCGGATGCTGAACGCCAGCAACGAGCTGCGCGACCTGCAACGTGACTTGCTCGACCTGCGCAAAGATGGCCCCCACGGCCAGCGCACTCCGGCAAAAACCCACCTAACCCTGTGCCGTCTGGCCCGCAGTTCGGTTAAGGCGGCATCCAGCAAAGTACGCTCACTCCACACCGGGGGCGCCATCTAATGACTCACCAAAAAACAGCCGGGCATGCCCCGGCTTTGGGCGTCGTGCGCCCTGCATTCCGCATCGACACCACCTGTCAGGTCACGCTGGAGCCCTGCACCAAGTGCAAACAGACCGCTGTTTGCCTGCCTGTGGCTGGCCGTCACGGTCGCCGCGCTTATCCCTACTGTGTCGAAACCTGCTGGCCGCTGGCCCGCGCAGCAAGTGAAACAGTGGTGAAGGTTGAACCCGCCAGCCGCCCGCTAATGCGTTGCAGCTGCTGCGGCGAGTTCGGCCATGTGCGGCCGGTGATCCTGTCTGGCGATCGCCTGACCAGCCTCGTGTTCTGCGAACGCGCCTGCTGGTCTGACCGTCTGGCCACGCTGGAGCAAGTCCCAACCTGCGGCCAGTGCGGCCGCTATCTGCAACCGAACGAATACACCAACGGCAAGTGCGGGGTGTGCAAGTGAAAGAACATAACTTCAACCTGTTCGACGAAATCGTCGTGGATAACTTCGCAGGGGGCGGCGGCGCCTCTACCGGGATTGAAATGGCGCTGGGGCGTAGCCCTGAAATTGCCATCAATCACGACCCTGATGCGATCGCCATGCACACCGTAAACCACCCGAGCACAGAGCATTACTGCGAATCCGTGTGGGATATCGTGCCACGCGACGTTGTGGCTGGCCGCCCTGTCGGGCTGGTCTGGCTGTCGCCTGACTGCAAGCACTTCTCCAAGGCTAAGGGCTCAACCCCAGTCAGCAAGAAGATCCGGGGCTTGGCTTGGGTGGCCCTGCGTTGGGCCGCCCAGGTGCGGCCGCGCGTGATCATGCTGGAGAACGTGGAGGAGTTTCAGACATGGGGGCCGCTTATTGTCGATAAGGAGGGCAATTCACGCCCAGATCCGGCCAAGAAGGGCCGCACCTTCAACAGCTTCGTCAACGCGCTGCGCCGCCAAGGCTACAAGGTGGAGTGGCGAGAACTGCGCGCCTGTGACTACGGCACCCCGACCATCCGCAAGCGCCTGTTTCTGATTGCCAGACGCGATGGCGCTGCCATCGTTTGGCCAAAGCCAACCCATGGCGCACCAGATAGCGCAGAGGTGAAAGCTGGCAAGTTGCTGCCGTGGCTCACCGCTGCCGATATCATCGACTGGTCGATCCCTTGCCCGTCGATTTTCGAACGCAAGCGCCCACTGGCCGAGAATACTCTGCGTCGTATCGCCAAGGGGTTGGATCGGTTCGTTATTAATGCGGCAGAGCCGTTTATCGTGAAATGCAACCACACCTCAACCAAGACAGTCTATGACTGCTTCCGTGGTCAAAGCATTAACGAGCCCCTACAGACCATAACCCAGTCGCCGGGATTTGCTGTTGTCCAGCCGACTTTTGCCCCATTCATCACCGAATGCGCCAACGCCAGCCATCAGCGCAACATGCCGGCCGATGAACCCCTGCGCACCATCTGCGCCCAAGTCAAAGGGGGGCATTTTGCGCTGGTGTCGCCGGTTATCGCCCGCCAGTTCGGTCGCTCTGTAGGCCAATCAGTGGAGGAGCCACTGGGGACGGTGATGGCAAAGGCAGACAAGAGCCAGCTGGTAACCGCCTTTCTAGCCAAGCATTACACCGGCGTCGTAGGGGCGGAGCTGACCAAGCCACTGCCGACGGTTACCACCGTTGACCATAACGCACTGGTAACCAGTCACCTGGTAAAGCTGCGCGGCACCTGCCAAGACGGCCAGCCAGTGACCGAACCAATGCCGACCGTCACTGCCGGCGGGCTGCACGTCGGAGAGGTGCGGGCTTTCCTGCTCAAGTATTACGGCAACGACTCAACCATCCCATGCTCTGAGCCACTGCATACCGTGACCACTCGGGATCGGTTTGGTCTGGTCACCGTGTGCGGCGTGGATTACCAGATCGTCGATATCGGCATGCGGATGCTGGAGCCCCATGAGCTGTTCGCGGCACAGGGATTCCGGGCTAACTACGTGATCGACCACGACGCCAACGGCAAGAAGTTCACCAAAACTGCGCAGGTGGCCCGCTGCGGCAATGCAGTGTGCCCGCCGCTCGCTGCGGCACTGGTACGCGCAAACCTGCCAGAAATGTGCGCAGATGCGCAGGTGGAGGCGGCATGAAAGAATCCCTCACCAACCTGTGCGGCATCCAGCTGCCGCCGAAATACTGCACCGGATTTGATGCCATCCAGATGGGCAAAGCGGCCAATCAGCTGGCCCGCGTCGAGTGGCACGTTGCCAAACCGCTGGCCAAGACCTACCTGCGCCGCTACCCAGCCAACCACAAGACGGCAAACGTCTGGCTGCGCCGGATGGTGGATGCCTGCGCCGCCGCGCAATCCCGCTTCCCGATCCCGGTGCATCACCTGCGCAACGACATTCGCCGCGAGCTGGTCGCCGCCGAGTGGGCCCGCCGCTGCCAGCAATTGCTGACGACGGGCGCGAACGAGCGCACCGCCGCCGAGCTGCTGGCCGATCTGGGGTCGCAGGCGCAGGCGTGGCACTTCTGCCCGCCCCTGCCGACTGACCCGCGCCACATCGCCAGAAAGCAGCTTGGCCGCCCGCTGACAGAGGAAGAGCGGGCCGACATCGATCCCGCCGTTGAGCGGTTCGAAGGGGCCGCCGCCAGCTTGCTGGTGCGCCTGCTCGATGAATCGTGGTGGCTGCGCAAGATTAACCGCGCCTGGGCAGTCTATTGCGAGCTGATCGCCATCCTCACCGGTCAGGTGCGCAAGGGGGTTAGCCCCTACGCCAGCGCCCACGCGGTGCGCGAGTTCACCCAGCGCAAGGCAGCCCAGCGGGCGTGGATGGAGAGCATGAGCGCCGTCAATGAGGAGCTGGGGCAGGAGATCGATCTGGCCGACGCCATCATGGGGTCAGTGGCCAACCCGGAGATCCGCCGCCATGAGCTGATGGTGCGGATGCGCGGGTTTGAGGATTTGGCGCAGGAGCAGAGCAAGCTGGGGCTGTTCCTGACCCTGACCGCACCATCCAGCTATCACGCATGGCGCCAGGGCAAGCAAGACAAGAGCAAGACCTACCAGAACGAAGATTTCAACGGCAGCACCCCGACCGAGACCAACCGCCTGTTGTGCAAACAGTGGGCCCGCTTTCGTGCCGCACTGGCCCGCGAGGGGATCATGGCCTTCGGCTTTCGGGTGGCGGAGCCGCACCACGACGGAACCCCGCACTGGCATTGCCTGCTGTTTATCAACCCGGAGCACAAAGACGCCTTTTTGACCCTGCTGGCCTACCACTTCACCGATGCCGAGCGGGCAGAGCTAAAGATGCCGAACGGCGACCAGCTCGACGCACTGGCCAAGATGAAAATCCGCAACAAGATGCCGCGCATCAAGTGGTTGCTGGATGTGAACGACAAGGCGGTGGTGAAGGCCATCAATCCGCGCGTGAACTGGAAGGAGATCGACCCAACCAAGGGCAGCGCCACCGGTTATATCGCCAAGTACATCGCCAAGAACATCGACGGCCACAAGGTCGGGATGGACTACGAAGCCGAGGCACCGGTTGACCACACCACCATCGCGGTCGCCGCCTGGGCGAGCTGCTGGCGCATTCGACAGTTTCAGCAGATCGGCGGGCCGTCTGTATCGGTCTGGCGCGAGCTGCGCCGCCTGGGCGACGAGGTGATCGAATGGGATTGCGTGCTGGAGGCGGCCCGCTATGCCGCTGATAACAAGATGTGGGGCCGCTTTGTCGAGGCCATGGGCGGCATCGAGACCCCGCGCAAAGACCACCTGATCAAGCTCTCCAAGCGTCTGGACGAGGGCGCCAACAAATACGGCGAGGATGTGCTGCGCCTGATGGGGGTGATCTCCGACGTGGGCCAGACCACCGCCGTCACCCGCACCGAAGGCTGGCAGATAGTGCGCAAGGGTGCCGCTGTGTCGGGTTTGGGCGAGCAGCGCGAGCCTGCAGTTGGCGAGCGCAGCGAGTTGCACTCAAGCGGCGGCAGCCGCGCCCCTCGGAGTTCTGTCAATAACTGTACGGAAGGATCTAAATCAGGGGTTAAAGGATCCGCTCTGGCTAAAGAGCTGATTCGCATGGGTCTTGATGTGAGTAACGAAGACCTGCTGTTGCGGGGCTGCATCATCAACGCCGACGGCCAATATGTGCGACTGGTCGGCGATCGGCTGATTGTGACCCGCAACTGGCCAGGGGCAGGCGATGCGGTGGCCGACCAGCTGACCGCAGAGGTCGAGGCCGAACTGGCCCGCAGCCGCGCCGCCAGCAGCAGCGAGCTGAAACAGCAGGCCCGCGAGCTGATGCACAACGGCGGCAGCGTCACAGACTGGCTGGCCAGCCTGCCGCTGCAACAGGCCGATGAGGCGATCGCCACCCTCACCCGCTTGGTGGATGACGAAGAGGATCGCGGGCGCTATCAGCCCACAGAACAGGAGCAGGCCCGCGTCGCGAGCTTGCAAGCCGACAACCAGCGCCACGGCGCAGAGATTGCCAAGGCGCGGGCGCGCCTGGGCGTTGAGTAAGGAGAATGAAGATGAAACACGTAATGCTGGATCTGGAAACTATGGGCAAAGGCCCCCGCGCGGCCATCGTCACCATCGGGGCCGTGTTCTTTGACCCGATGACCGGTGAACTGGGCACCGAGTTCGAGGCGCATATCGACCTGCGCGACAGCGCCCAGTTCGGGGAGATCGACCCAGACACAGTGCTGTGGTGGTTGGGGCAGAGTGATGAGGCACGCAAGGCCATTGCCTATAACGTGGACGGCGAAAAACGGATGGCGCTGATTCAGGCGCTGCAAAAGTTTCAGGCATGGCTGCTGGCCAACGGGCAAGGGGACAAGCGCCCTTATGTGTGGGGTAATGGCGCGGGATTTGACTGCACCATCATGGCCAACGCCTATACAGCCGTGAACAAAAGGCACTTTGTTGGCTACTGGAACGGATTTAAGGATCGGGACGTGCGCACCGTTGTTGATATGGGGCGTGACCTGCTGGGCTTTGACCCGAAAAAAGACATGCCATTCGATGGCGTAGCCCATCGAGCGCTGGATGATGCCAAGCATCAGGCCCGCTATGTCAGCGCTATCTATCAGCGGTTGCAGGCAGCGATCAACGGCTGCGGCATGGTTGGGGGTGCGGCATGAGAGACCCTCGCAAAAATCCGGTACCGGGTGATGTGATCACCAGATTCGGTACCACCAGGGAAGTGACCGCAATCAAGCGCAACGACCGAGGAACGGTGACCCATGTGATATACGAACATCCCGGTCAGTCTCACCTCGACCCAGCGAAGGAGACCGCTATCTCTAGTTGGCGAGCATGGGCCAAGGAGGATGCCATGGTGGTAAGGGAGGGCGCATGTTCCACAAACTGAAAGACTGGGTTAGCCGCCATTTCGAGGCATGGCTGGTACTGCTGGCCGCCAAGATACTGATCGGCCGGAACGTCCAGCGCTGCAAGGTGGTATCGCGCAAGGACAATAACGACATGTGGTATATGGCCGAGAAGCTGGAGCTGATCGCCAAGCGGATGCGGAACAAGTATGAGGAGCGCAGCTGATGACGGCGGCAAAGGATGCCAAGGCCCGCAAAGAGGCCCAGCGCAAGCGCGACAAGGTGCTCGGCATCGAGCGGGTGGAGGTTCGGCTCTCCATCCGCGAGCGCGAGCAGTTGAAGACCCTGTGCGCGGTACGTGCTGGCGCCGGTGACCCATACAGCGCAGACGAGTACATCAGCACCCTGATCCGCCGCGACTGGGAGAAGTGGCAAGCGCAGGAGGCAGAGCTGCAAAAGCAGACCTGCCAGCACTGCGACTGTGCGCTGCCAAAGGGATGCGGCGGCGCATTCACCGGCCAAGCCGAATGCTGGCACACCAAGGGCGACAAAACGATCGCGCTATAAGAGCGAAAACGCGAAATGTGTCCGGTCACGAAACAGCAAACGTGACCGGACACAACTGGTTAAAGCCGTGTTTTGCGCGCCCAGAATGCGGGAGCCGCAAAAATGAAAGGATCTGACGGAAAATGAAGGATCGCAAAAAGGATCTGGAAAGCTGCGCGCGGCCAGTGCTGGCGCGGGGAGCAGATAGCCGCCACCAGTCATTCACCTGCATGGAAATCGACACATAAAGCGGGCAGGAGGGGCGGGGTTCCGATAGCGCGCGCTGGGTGCTGGCGGGGGTCGGCAGGCTGCGCCAGCCGCTCAGGGTGCGCGCGTGAGGATCCGCGAGGGTTAGCGGACGCACAGCGCCGCCGCCTCAACAACGGGCCGCACAGGAGCTATGACGCGGGCATAAAAAAACCCGCCAATTTGTGCATCGTTGAGAGGCATGGCGGGTATGTTAGATGGGGATACTACATCAGCCGCATCGGGCTGGCAAAGTCAGATCAGCCGGTCACTATGGCTGGCCGTCTCACCGACCGCCAGCTTGTAGGGGTTGAACCGGATCACCTCTTCCCCTGCCCAGTCGTTGATCTGCAGCAGGCTGGCCTTGAGGCTATCCACCTCGTTCACATCGAACACCTGGGCGGCCTTGGTCACATCGCCAAAGCCGCCAGTATTGTTCGGCATCACCCCCATCAACTGGGGCGGTACCCGATGGGTCGCCAGCTGGTCGTCGCGGCTCACGTTCTTGATGGATAGAAAATCGTCCTTGGCCGCCACCTCGGCCACCGGGATCAACTTTACCCCATCCTTGCTGCCGTTCGGGGTGTAGAGCAACAGGTTGCGGAAGTTGCCGGGGCCCTTGCTCTGGCGCAGCGCCTCTTTCAGCTTCTTGATGTCGTCCTCGTTCTGCACCGCGTCGGTGATGTGCATGATGAACCCGGCATGGCTGCCGTTCTCGTAATACTTGCGGCGGAACAGCGTGGCCGACTCGTTCAGCAGCGTCGAGTTCAGGCCGCCCACATAATCGGGGATGCCGTAAATCTCCTGATTGATATCGCTCTCCATCACATGACCCACCGACCCGATCGGCATCTGCTGCTCCTTCCCAGGCTGCGCTATCCACCAATAAGCATCGAGATCCAGCCCGCGCCTCACATACTTGGCCCGCAGATGGTCATAGCGCAGCACACCGCCCAGCCGGTTCTGCACCGCGAGGGGGTAGCAATTGCCGAAGATCAGATAGTCATTCACCAGCCCGGTGAACGCCGTCAGGCTCAATTTGGGATGGGGCACAAAGCAAGAGCGCAAGATGTTGCGCTTCACCTGAATGGCCGAGGCATGATGCACCCCGGCACGATAAACCCGCGCCAGCCCCTGCAAACTCAGCGGCGGCTCATACCAGCGGCCGTTGTGCATCGCCTCAAGGTAATCGAACACCTCCCGCTGACTCAGCACCGGCACCGGCTCGCCAAAGGAAAACGCCTCGATCGCATCAGCGGCGGGCGCTTGGGTCGCCGTCACCGGCGGGGTAATGCGCGGATTGCGGCGCTTTTTCATCAGTAGAACTCCATCATGCTGGTATTGGTACCGTTGGCGCCTGCCAGCGGCTCATGTAACAGGGCTTGCATGGTCGCCCAAGCAATATCGCCGTGGCTGACCTCTTCGGAACGGCTCGACTCAAAGGTCGGCATCTTGCCGGCGGTTACCCCACGGCGAATGCTCATAAACGCGGCCGCCAAATCATTCCACCCGCTATCAAACTCAAGTCGCCCCTTGTTCATCACGTCGAGCGCCTTCATGACCATGCGAATCTTCAAGCTCGGGTTGTACTGGATGGCAGTCACCGCCGGATAGAACACCTTCACATTCTGATAGACACCCTCCCCGATCCCTGTCGTGTCGATGCCGATATAGGCCACGTTATAGCGAATCGTCATCTGGCGGATGGCCTCAGCCTGCGCCGCAAAATCCATCCCTTTCCACTGGTGTCGCTCCAGCACCCGGAACTTGCCACCGGGCACTGCAGGCGGCGCCAGCACGGCACAGCCTGCGCTGTCACCCTGCCCGCCCTTCGCCGGGTCATAACCGATCCACACCGGCCGGTTACCCATTGGCCGCATGGCAAAGTGTTTGTAGTCCTCCCACACCTCCCAGCTGTCAACCATGCACCGTTGCAGCATGGCGAGCGGGAACACGCTGGATGTGTCATCCATAAACTCGCACATCAGCAGGTTGAGGTATTCATCATCGGAATACTCGCTGCGCAGCTGGTCCAGGTCGAACAGGTCACAACCACCGCGCACCGCATCCTCAACCGTCACAATCTGCCGCCACTGACCATCCGGGCACAGCTTGCCGCTGGCCAGATTGGCGTGGCTAAGGTCAATCTCGACCCGATCGGCCTTCGCCTTGCCTCGGTTGAAGTTGGCACCAGACCAGAACGAATACGCGGGGTGTGACAGGCTGGAAGGGGTAGAAATGTAGGTCTGGCGCCACTTCTTGTGCATCGCCATGCCGGAGGCAACCTTGCGGAACTCCAGAAAGCCATGGATCCAAAAATACTCATCCATGTAGATGTTTCCATGGTAACTCTGCGCCGTGCGGGCGTTGGTGCCGAGAAAATACAGGTGCGCCCCGTTCGGCAGCACCATGGGGTCACCTTTCAGCTCGACCCCCTCCTCCTTGGCAAACTGGATGATGTACTGCTTGAACACATGGGCCTGCGCCTTGCTGGCAGACAAGAAAATCTGATTTCGGCCAGTCACCAGCGCGTCGATAAACGCCTCGAAGGCGAAAAAGTAGGTTGCCCGATCTGGCGCGACTTGAGCAGGTCGCGGATCCGGTACTCAAGGCCAGCCTGATACCAAACCCGCTGATAATCGAACATCGTCGACTCGAACCGCTCGATCAGCCGCTCTTGCTGCTCGGGCTCCACCACATTCCGCTCGGGTGCCTTCTTCGGCCCCTTATTGCGGTTCGCCACCTTCGGGTTGAGATCGGCCTCATTGCCGCCGTTGCTATACCTGTTGACCCGGGCGACCCGCTCCAACTGGCGGCCAAGCAAGTCAATCTCCTTGAAATCGCCGCCGCTCTTCTGCTCCTTGGCGATCAGCTGGCACAACCGCGCCTCAAGCGCGAAATCGACCCGGTCAATCGGTTTGATGTCATCCCAGCCGTCGCGCTTCTTCCAGGTCGAAACTGTCCCCTCCGGCGTCTGCAGCAATTCAGCAATGGCGCGGAGCGAGTAGCCCTGAAAGAACAGGTGCATGGCCTGCCGTCTGGGTTCGATATGGGGGAAAAGTAAGGGTGCTGTAGTCATGGCGACAGCCTACCGCCCGTCAATGCCGAAAGGATGGCCGCGCGGGTGTGTAGGCGCGCCACACACCCGCAACCGATTGAAGGATCTAGCGCACCAGACAGACCATGAGCCCGACCAGAAACCCAATTACCAAAGGGATCCCAGCTCATGGCAAAGAAAGCGAAATTCAAGCGGGTGGCGGTGGCGGGCCAGACCACCGACGGCCGCACCATCGCGCCGGAATGGCTCACCCAGGCAGCCAAAAACTACAACCACGAGAAGTACGGCGCCCGCGTCAACCTCGAACACTTCCGCAGCATCTACCCCGATAGCGCATTCCGCGCCTATGGCGACGTGCGATCCGTCTATGCCGAAGAGGTCGAAATCGACGGCGAAAAGAAAATGGCCCTGTTTGCCGAAATCGACCCGACCGACGACCTGATCAAGCTGACCAAGGCCCGTCAGAAGGTCTACACCTCTATCGAGCTGGACCTCGACTTTGCCGGAACTGGCGAAGCCTATCTGGTCGGCCTCGCCGTCACCGACAGTCCGGCCAGTCTTGGCACCGAATACCTGCAATTCTGCGCAGGCGCTGGCGCCAACAGCCCGCTCGCTGCCCGCAAGCAGAAACAAGCAAACCTCTTTTCCAGCGCCATCGAAGCCGAAATCGAGTTCACCGAAGAGGGCGACAAAGGCCCATCCCTGCTCGAAAAGGTCAAAGGCATGTTCACCCGCCGCGATCAGGCCAGCGGCGAGCAATTCGCTGACGTGCACCAAGCCGTCGAAGCCGTGGCCACCGAAGTGACCAACCTCGAAGAAAAGACCAAAGGGAAGTTCAACGAGCTGGCCAACACCGTCAACGAGCTGAAAAGCGCCGTCGCCAAAAACAGCGAGCTGGAAAAAGCCTTCAACGAGCTGAAAACCTCGCTGGAACGCCAGGAAGATTTCAGCCACAAGCGCGATCCCGCCACCGGTGGCGATGGCACCACCACCGTATCCACCGATTGCTAAGGAGCATCATCAATGCGTAACGAAACCCGCGTGAAGTTCAACGAATACACCGGTCAGCTGGCCAAGCTCAACGCCATTACCAGCGCCCTGGTGCAATTCAACGTGCAGCCGAGCGTCCAGCAGACGCTGGAAACCAAAATGCAGGAGTCGGTCGAATTCCTGCAGATGATCAACGTCATCCCGGTCAACGACATGAAAGGCGAAAAGGTGGGCGTGGGTATCAGCAGCACCATCGCCGGTCGCACAGACACCACCACCAAAGACCGCCAGCCCAACGATCCGAGCGCCCTCTATAACCACAGTTATGAGTGCGACCAGACCAACTACGACACCATGATCGGCTATGCCAAACTGGATGCATGGGCCAAGTTCCCAGACTTCCAGACCCGCATCCGCGACGCCATCATCACCCGTCAGGGGCTTGACCGCATCATGATCGGCTGGCACGGCACCAGTGCAGCCAAAGACACCGATCGCAATGCCAACCCGCTGCTGCAAGATGTCAACATCGGCTGGCTGGAACATATCCGCCAGGACGCACCGGCCCAGGTCATGAAAGAGGTCAAGCCGGGCAGCGGCAAGATCTACATCGACCCGACCAATGGCGACTACAAGAACATCGACGCAGTGGTGTTCGACGTCGTCAGCGAAATGATCAAGCCGTGGTATCAGGACGACACCGATCTGGTGGTCATCTGCGGCCGCAAACTGCTGTCTGACAAGTATTTCCCCATCATCAACGACGCGGGCGACAACCAGAACAAGCTGGCCGCCCAAGTGCTGGTGAGCCAGAAGCAGATCGGCGGCCTCAAGGCTGTGCGCGTCCCCTTCTTCCCGGAAGATGCCCTGCTTGTCACCAAGCTGGAAAACCTCTCCATCTACTGGCAGGAAGGCGCCCGCCGCCGCCACATCGAAGAAGAGCCGAAGCGCAACCGCATCGTCAACTACGAAAGCTCCAACGATGCCTACGTGGTTGAGGATTACGACTGCGCGGCGCTGGTTGAAAACATCGTCATCGCACCGAAACCGGCCGCGTAAGGGGAATGACATGACATCACCCGCCCGCGCTCACCGCGAACGCATGCTGGCCGCCCTGCAAGGGGCGGCTTCTCCTGAACAGGACCGCACCGCCGCCAACGCCTACGAACTCCAGCTGATGCAGTTGGCAGAACACCGCCGCACCCTCAAGGGCATCCAGAGCATCGAGCGCAAGATCGACGCCAAGCGCACCATGCTGGCCACCTACAAACCGTGGATTGACGGCCTGCTGGCTGCCGATCGCGGCGGTCAGGATGACGTACTGGTGACCATCATGCTCTGGCACCTCGACACCGGCGATCTGGAAGGGGCCTTCAACATGGCCGACTACGTGATCCGCCATGGCCTCAACACCCCGGATCAGTACGACCGCAGCGCCCCCACCCTCATTGCCGAAGAAGTGGCCGACACCGCCATCAAACTGCAAGAGGCGGGCACCGGCCCCAGCTATGGCCTGCTCTCTGCCTACCTCGAACTGCTGAAAGAGTCGGACATGTTCGACCAAGTCCACGCCAAGCTGCACAAGGCCGTGGGCCGTGCCGCACTGGCCGAAGGGTTCAAAGAACCGGCAGCCGAGCACTACCGCCGTGCCCTCGAACTGCACGACAAGGTGGGCATCAAAAAAGAGCTGGAAGTGCTGGAGCGCGAAATCAAGAAGGATAAAGAAGCCGAACAGGTCGGAGGTGAGCAATGAAGGGGCTTAAGTTTTTCGCCTGCCGCGCAACAGTCCAGGCCAAACCTATGACCAGAGGCGAATACAACACGATGCGAGGGTGGCCATTACCTGAAAATGAGAACGGCCAAGACCAAGGTTATCTGGTGATCCACAACAAGGGGTCACTCGACGAGCATCAGACTTGGTCGCCTGCCCACATTTTTAACTCTAGCTATGAAGAAGTTAGAGAAGAACAGCAAGGCCACGCCGACGGCGAGACCAGCTAACCGAGCGTACCCCGCCCTGGGCGGCTCGGGCCTGACGAATGCCAACGGCATACCAGACGGCCCGACCACCGCCCAACAAACAGGGCAGGGGCAAGGAGCCGCCATGACATCAGGATTTCTCCCCACCAATCCGGCCAACAAAGACGAAGGCGAAGTATCCAGCGCCCCGTTCTGGCCGGTCATCAAACTCAAAGACCTGCGCGACATCATGCGCACCGACGGCACCATCACCACCGAACGGCTGCGCCATGCAGTGATTGACGCCGTCTCCGCCGTCAACAGCGATCTGAGCGGCTGGGCCATCAACCGCCAGGGAGAAGGATACGAACAGCTGGCCGATGTGCCATCCCAGACCGTCAACGCCGAATCCGTGCTGGTTCACTGGTATCGCCGCGCCGTCTACAGCATGGCCCGCGCCAACCTCTACGAGCGTTACCTCGACAGCTCGGCCACCGCCGACGCCGCCAAAGACACCGACGCCCGCGACCAGACCGCAAACGACCTCTACCGCGACGCCCGTTTTGCCATCCGCGACATCCTTGGCGAAACCCACACCACGGTTGAGCTGATCTGATGCAACTGCGCGCCCAACAGGGGGAAACCCTCGACCTCATCATCAACCGGCACTACGGCTACACCGCGGGCATCACCGAACAGGTGCTGACCCTCAATCCGGGGCTGGCAGACAAGGGGCCCATCCTGCCGATGGGCACCCTCATCACCCTGCCGGATACCCCGACCCAAGCCGAAGCGCCCCTGATCCAGCTATGGGACTAACCATGAGCCGCCTCGACGACGAACTTGAACGACTGGCAGAGATCAGCGAGCAACAGCTCGCGGCAAAAATCCACGCCGCCCGCATCAGCGGCACCGGCCCCCACTACTGCATTGACTGCGACGACCCGATCCCGCAGGAGCGCAGAGAGGCGATCCGGGGCTGCGAGCGCTGCACCGACTGCCAGACCATCCACGAATTTCAACACGACCGCCAATTCGGCGGCAGACGATAACAACAGCACCAGGAGAGCACGATGCCCGAACCTATCTCATCCAGTGCAGCAACCAGCGCCCTCACCGGTCTGGCTCTGCTGTCACTCTTCCCCGGCGTAGATCCCGGCGTGCTCCTTGGCGCATTCGCCGGGGCGCTGATCTTCATCGTAACCACCGCCGAACTCGGCAACCTGCGCAAGGCGGGTCTGTTCATCGCCGCCTTTGTCGCCGGTGCGCTGGCGGCCCCGCTGGTTGCCGCCATGCTGGCCAGCGTCCTGCCGCAAAGCGTCGAAGTGCCCAAGGCCGTCGGCGCCCTGCTTGCCTCGGCGCTGGCCGTCCACCTGTTGCAGTGGGTCTTGCGCAAAGCGCCTGACGACCTGCTGAAACTTCGCAAAGGGGGCTGACATGCTGACCATCCTCTACACCCTGATCTGCGCCGCCATCGCCATCCGGCTGGTTACCTTCAACCGCAACGGGGGCGACTATCGCCCCATCCCTGCCCTGCTGGCATGGGTCATCACAGTGGCGGCGGGCTCCGTCCCGCTGCGCGCCCTGCTCGGCGTCATGCCCGCACCGGATCCGGCCGCCGTGCTGCTGGCCGCCGTGGTGCTCACCGCCCTGCTCGGCTCGCGCGGCTCGGTCATGCGCCTGCTGCCGCGCCGCCACCCGCGCCCCAGCCATGCAACTGACATCTACCGGAGGTTTCAACCATGACCCTCAAAAAAGGCGCCATTGGCGCACTGGTGGCTGAACTGCAACAACTGCTCACCAGGGCAGGCTACCAGGTCGCCACAGATGGCTGGTTCGGTGACGCCACCGAGCAAGCCGTGCTCGCCTTCCAGCGCGATCACCTCATCGTCGCCATCGGGCAGGCGGGGCCGCGCACCATGGCCGCCCTGCGCGGGGCCGCCATCGGCAACCAGCTCACCATCACCGATCTGCAGCAATCCGCCGATCGCCTCGGCGTCGAACTGGCCAAACTCGCCGCCTTCGCCCAGGTCGAAGCCGCTGGCGAAGGGTTCGACGACTGCCAACGCCCGCGCCTGCTGTTCGAGCGTCATGTGTTCTTCAAGCAGATCGCCAAGCAACAAGGCGAAGCCGAAGCAAGCCGCCTCGCGGGCCTCTATCCGGCCCTCTGCAACCACAAGCGCGGCGGCTATCAGGGCGGCCCGGCTGAATGGGCCCGCTTGCAAACCGCCATGACCCTGCACCGCGCCGCCGCCATCGAGTCGGCCAGCTGGGGTATGTTCCAGGTGATGGGCTACCACTGGCAGGCGCTGGGCTGCGCCTCGGCAGACGACTGGCTGGCCGCCATGCAGCAAAGCGAGCGCGAGCACCTGCGCGCCGTGGTCGGCTTTATCGAGCTGGATCCGGTGCTGCACAAGGCGCTCAAGGCGGGCAAGTGGGCAGACGTGGCCCGCCGCTACAACGGCCCCGCCTACAAAGAAAACCGCTACGACACCAAGCTGGCCGAGGCTCACGCCCACTTTGCCAAGGTCTATCCGGTGCAGGAGGTGGCTGATGCACATTGAAATCACAGGCCGGATGACTGGGAAAACTGAACGGCTTATCGCGACAGCTAACCAGTTGATAGCCAAAGGCAAGAAAGTAGTGATTGTCTACCCATGTGGCGCCCGTCAGGCAGATTTTAAAAAGTGCTGTCCGGGGGCAAAAGTCATCAGTGACAAAGCCATGAAGGAGAGCAAGTGGTTTGAAGAACTCGATAACGACCAGGATGCGATTTGGATGTTTGACGAGTTCGACTGGTTTGATAACCAGAGCATTATCAAAATCCGCCCAAATGGGTATTACTACACCACCCCGCGCCCGGGTTTCGACCTGATGAACGCCTCGGGCGACAGAGTGATCAACCAGCTGCTCGCCAAGGCAGAAACCTTTGTTGATACGGTGGTGGTAATGCCGTGCAACAACGTCCTGCGCGATGAGGGGATGGATTTCTGGGGGATCGATTATGTGGCTTAACCTCCTGCGATCCCCCCTCACTTGGCTGCTGCTGGCCTTGGCCGTCACCCTGGGCGGCTGGGGCTGGTCGGCCCGCTCTGCCGCCAAGGCAGAGGGGCAGGTCTCCACCCTGCAAAGCGATCTCAAGGCCGCCGACGACAAGGCCAAAGAGGCCGCCCTGCGGGAGAGCGCCAAAGACAGCACCATCAACACCCTCACCATCGAGCTGGCAGCGCAGGCAACAGCCGCCCAGCAGTTGCAGGGCCAGCTCGACCAGCTGGCCACCACCGCCGCCACCCGTGAACAAACCATCGCGAGGCTCAAACGTGAAAATGCTGAACTTAAGTCTTGGGCTGATCGCCCTCTGCCTGCTGCTGCTGTCGGCCTGCTCCAGCGCCCCGCCATCACCGGCGCCGCAGATTATCAGGCTCACCTGTCCCGCTCCGGCCCCCTGCCAGCTGCCGCCGGCGGATCCCCTCAATAACGGCGATCTGCTCGACCTGCTGACCGAAACAGAGGCCGCTTGGGCAACCTGCGCGGCCAAGGTCGACAGCGTCATCAGCTGTCAGCACCGACTGCAACAAAAAGGGAATGAGGATGGAAAAGCCAAAACAGATCCGTGAGTTGCTGCAACAGTCGGTGCCGCAACTGGGCCAGAACCCTGAGGGGCTTATCCTCACCATAGGCAAAGGCCAGATAGTGGCGACAGGCGCGCACTCGCTCTCGTTCGAGTGGCGGTACACACTCGAAATCGGCGTGCTCGATTTTGCCGGTCACCCGGATATGTTGCTGATCCCCCTGCTGGCATGGCTGCGCCAACACCAGCCTGAACTGTTCACCAACTCGGAAAAACGTAACGACGCCATTCAAGTCGATGCCGAAGTGCTGGCCAATGACCTCTACGACCTGCTGATCACCATCAAGCTCACCGAGCGGGTCATCGTCACCAAGACAGAACAGGGCATCAGCTGGCAGCACGTACCGGAACCGCCAGAAGACCCATATGACGGCATCACCTGGGAACTGTTCATCAACAACCAGCCCAACGAGAACAACCTAAACCTGGGCATTTGTCGTAGAACAGTCGTGCAGCTTGGGTTTTGATGAAGGTGCGCCGACCAATGAGTAGAGAACTAGATGGCGTCGAGCAGCTGAAGAAGCTGGCAGACAAATTTGAAGCTGCTGGCAATCTTGGTGCGATGCAACGCACCTTGAGGGCGGCTAATGACCTGCTTCGGGATTTGAACAAAGACCGGATACAGAGAAACGTCACCCCATCCGGCAAAAAAATGAGGGAGCGGAAGGAACCGCAACTCGGTAATGCCCACATCTCGTTCTTGTATGAACGAGCCGATGGGTTCCGCGCCATCCGCAATCTGAAGAACTACCGCAATGAAGGGGATAAATATACGGGGTTTGACCGCTACCGTGGCGCAATTCGGTCATTTCTCAAGCGGCGAATTATTCGCACAATCAGCCTGGACAAGCGGAAAATCACGGCACCTCGTAGCCATCAGAAGATGTTCAAGCAACTCATCAGGGCTAAATGGCTGAAAGCGAAAATGACCAAGCAAGAAGCAAGTATCTACTTTGCTGGCGTAGCTGATCAGGTCGCAGTTGTTCACCACTTCGGAGAAAAGGACAAGCCGAACCCTCATGCCAAACCAGTGCAGTACCCTGAGCGGGAATTGCTGGGCATCACCGACCAAGACATCGACAAGATAGAAGACCTGATGTTGAAACAAATCACTGAGCAATTGAAGTAATAGCCGTGGCGGGTGTGTAGCGCCGCCACACACCCGCCGCCGCTGGTCAGCGCAAACGACGCCGCTACACACTCCCCCTCATGAACATCATCGAGCTACTCAGCAAAATCGACGACCTGATCCGCATCGGCACCGTGACCGAAGTGCGATCCGGTGAATGCCGCGTCGAAACCAAGGGCAACCACACCAACTGGCGGCCCTATCTGGTGCTGCGCGCAGGTAAAACCCGTCGCCGCATGCGCCCCAGCGTAGGCGAGCAGGTGATCCTGTTAAGCCTTGGTGGTGACCTGCGCAACGCCTTTGTCTTGGCGGGCGTCTACCAGGACGAACACCCAGAGCCGCTGGCCGACAATGACAACGACGATCTCGATGGCGTCGAATACCCAGATGGTGCGGTCATCAAATACAACCCGACCACCGGTGAACTCACCGCATCCGGCATCAAAACTGCCACCATCACAGCCAGCGTGGCGGTCAAGCTGATCACCCCGCTGGTTGAGTGCTCAGAACTGCTCACGGCTAAGCGCGTCGTCAGCGAAACCGCCAAAGTGGGCAACATCGAGGTCGCCACCCACAAACACAAAGACACCATGCCGGGCAGCGGCACCAGCGGGGGCCCAGTATGAACTGGCAGGGAATGAACGCAGCCAATGGCCGCTCCATCAGCGAGACCACCCACATCCTGCAATCGGTGCGGGATATTCTCACCACCCCCATCGGCACCCGCGTCATGCGCCGCGACTACGGCAGCGAGATATTCAGCCTCATCGACCAGCCCCAGCACGGCGCGACGCGCCTGCGCCTGATGGCCGCCACCGTTCACGCGCTCACCCTCTGGGAGCCGCGTATCCGCATCACCAAGGTCGAGATTGGCGCCCCTGAACTGGGCGGCAGCTGCGCCGTCACCCT
The DNA here is from genome assembly GCF_051919805.1 of Aeromonas sp. 30P. NCBI lineage: Bacteria > Pseudomonadati > Pseudomonadota > Gammaproteobacteria > Aeromonadales > Aeromonadaceae > Aeromonas > Aeromonas sp. 30P. Next base: position 4,462,461 of record NZ_JBQBEA010000001.1, read on the forward strand.
CACATGGCGCCGCGCCGACAACGGCCTGCTCGAATCCGGCACCGTCCAGCTACCGACCGGAGCAACCTCATGAACATCATCGACCTATCCAAACTGCCAGCCCCGGATGCCGTAGAACTGCTCGACTACGAGGCCATCCTTGCCGAGCGTAAAGCGGCGCTGATCGCCCTCTATCCGGCAGACCAGCAGGCAGCCATCACCGCCACGCTGGCGCTCGAATCGGAGCCCATCACCAAGCACCTGCAAGAGAACGCCTACCGTGAGCTGATCCTGCGCGGCCGCATCAACAATGCCGCCGTGGCCAATATGCTGGCGTGGGCAGAAGGGGCCGACCTCGATAATCTGGTAGCAAACTGGGATGTCGAACGGCTGGTCGTGCAACAGGGTGACGACACCGCCACCCCGCCGGTCCCCACCATCATGGAAAGCGACGAAGCTCTGCGCGAACGTTCTCTGATGGCGTGGGATGCCATGAGCACCGCTGGCCCGCGCGGAGCCTACGAATTTTTTGCCCGTTCGGCAGATGGCCGCATCATCGACGCCAAAGCCATCAGCCCAAGCGGGGCCGTCGCCGTGGTCACCATCATCAGCAGCGAGGGCGACGGCACCGCCAGCCAGGAACTGATCACCAAAGCCACCGCCGAGTGCAGTGACGAAGACCGCCTGCCGGTTGCCGACCGCCTCACAGTGCAGAGTGCGGGGATCCTGCATTACACCATCACCGCCAAACTGCACATGGATCTCACCGGTGCCGAGGCCGAACTGGCGCTGACTGCCGCCCGCGACGCCTTGGCCGCATGGGTCAACCCGCGCAAACGGATCGGCGTGCGCATCGCGCGCTCAGGCATTGATGCCGTGCTGCATGTGCCGGGCGTCGTCTGGGTTGAGCTGGTCGGCTGGGCCGACATCATCCCGACCGACACCCAGGCAGCCTACTGCACCGGCTACACCGTAGAGGTCGCACCATGACCGACCTGCTGCCACCCTCTGCCACGCCGACCGAGCGCAAGCTGGCCACCGTCAACGCCAAAGCCTGCGACCTGCCGGTCGATGTGCTGCGCACCCTCTGGAACCCGCACACCTGCCCGGTCTGGCGCCTGCCCAGTCTGGCCGCCGAGCGGTCGGTCGATCGCTGGGATGAAAACTGGCCGGAAGCCACCAAGCGCAAGGTCATTGCCAACGCCCCGTTCGTTCATCGCCACAAGGGCACCGTCGGCGCCATCCGCCGCGCCGTCGAACCCCTCGGCTACCTGATCCGGGTGCTGCACTGGTACCAAGAAACCCCGAACGCCGAGCCGGGCACCTTCAAGCTCGATGTCGGCGTGCTCGACACCGGCATCACCGCAGAAAAGTACGCAGAACTGGAACGGCTCATTGACGACGCCAAACCGCTGACCCGCCACCTGACAGGCCTCGCCATCAGTCTGGAAACCAGAGGCAAGGCCTATCTTGGCGCCGCCTGCTATCTGGGAGATGAGATGACTATCTACCCATACACCCCTGAAACCATCGAGATCCGTGGCCAGCAGTGGCTCGGCGGCATCTTGCACACAATCGACACCATGACCATAAACCCGCAACAGACAGGAGGTGCCAGTTAATGAGCGCCATCTACTTTGCCATCCCCACCAATGCGGGACAGGCCAAGATCGCCAACGCCCTAGCGCTGGGCGTACCACTCAAAATCACCCATATGGCCGTGGGTGATGGTAACGGCCAGCCAGTGACGCCTGATCCGGCTCAAACAAAACTGGTGCGGGAACAACGCCGCGCGCCCCTCAACGCCCTGTTTCAAGACCCGCTCAACCCGGCGCAACTGGTGGCCCAACAAATCATCCCGGAGAATGAGGGGGGATGGTGGATCCATGAAGTAGGCCTGTTTGATGAATCAGGCACCCTGATCGCCATTGCTAATGCGCCACCGACCTACAAGCCGCAAATGTCAGAAGGCTCTGGCCGAACACAAGGCATCAACGTTGTGCTGATCGTCAGCGACACCAGCGCCGTCGAACTCAAGATTGACCCATCCGTTGTGCTGGCAACCCGCAAATATGTCGATGACGTAATGAAGGCGCATAGGGAAAGCCGCGATCACCCGGACGCCAGTGAAACAGCCAAGGGATTCACCCGCTACGCCACCCAGAATGAAGTGAATGAAACCACAGCCGCAGATCGGAAAGCCGATGCGGTGGTAACGGTTAAAACCTTGTGGGGATGGGTAAAACAGGCCGGTGAGAACGTATTGGGACTGATTAAGGTGGCAAGCCAGCAGCAGACAGATGCAGGAACAGCAGACGATGTCGCGGTAACACCTAAAAAACTGAAGGCAGGATTTTCAATTTCTCTCACCAGCCAGCCGTATGTCTGTTTTCCGTCATGGCTGGGAGGATGGATTATCCAGATGGGGGACTCTGCACCGAGTCAGTCAAGAACAACCTGGCCGATCGCATTCCCGACACGATGTATCACCGCAGCGGCTCTGTCAAAAAGTAGCGCAACCACGATTACATATGACGAGCTGCAAACAACTGGCACAACATTTTCATTCCAGTCATCAACAACTGGGGCGAATCAGCCAGCAGCATCATGCAAATACATTGCAATAGGGAATTAATATGGCTGGAAAATTTTTCTCGAAACTGACTTGCGGTTTTTATACCAAATCCATCCACGGAACAGCCATTCCTGATGACGCAAAGGAGATCGACCAAGCCAGGTATGACGAACTCATGGCAGGGGCCAGTGATGGCAAGATCATTTCATCGGATGACGATGGTTATCCAATCCTGATATTGCCACCAGAACAACCAGCCGCTGAAAAAGCGCTTGCAGAGCTTGAGAGCAGAGTAAGTATTGCAAACCAGCAAATCGCAATCCTCAAGCCCGCCGTCGATGGCGGCTACGCCAAGCCGGAGCACACCCAGCTGCTGGCCGACTGGCAACGCTACCGCTACGAGCTGACGCTGGTGCCAGAACAAACCGGATGGCCTGAGTCGCCGCAATGGCCAACCGAACCGGACAAGGTCATCTGACTAAACCAACCACCCCGCCCTGTGCGGGGTGTTTTCTTTATGCCGCCACCGTCTGCGGGTGTGTAGCGCCACCACACACCCGCGCCAACTCGCCCAACCTGCGCCGCCCCTGCATCCTGACCGTGCTCATATTGATCACCTCCGTCCGGACACAGGAGAACCGCCACCATGGCACTCGACAGTTACCACCACGGCGTGCGCGTCGTCGAAGTCAACGAAGGCACCCGCACCATCCGCACCATTGCCACCGCAGTGATCGGCCTGCTTGGTCATGCGGAAGATGCCGACGCCACCACCTTCCCGCTCAACACCCCGGTCATCATTACCGACGTGCAAAAAGCCGTTGGCAAAGCTGGCACCCAGGGCACTCTGGCCAAAGCACTGCAAGCGATCGCCGACACCGTCAACACCATCACCATCGTCGTGCGCGTTCCCAAAGGCGCCACCGACGAAGAGACCACCTCCAACGTCATCGGCGCCGCCAAGCCGGATGGCAGCTATACCGGCCTCAAGGCCCTGCAACGGGCAAGCTCTGCCACCGGCATCACCCCGCGCATCATCGGCGCGCCGGGGCTCGACACCCTGCCGGTCGCCACTGAACTGGCCGCCGTGGCGGTCAAGCTGCGCGCCTTCACCTACGTCTCAACCCACGGCTGCAACACCCCGACCGAGGCGCTGGCCTACCGCCAGAACTTCGGCCAGCGTGAAGTCATGCTGGTGCATGGCGACTTCAAAAAGTGGGATACCACCGCCAACGCCGAGGCCACCATCTGGGCCACCGCCAAGGCCATGGCCATGCGCGCCAAAATCGACAAAGAGGTTGGCTGGCATAAAACCCTGTCCAACGTCGCCGTCACTGGCGTAGAAGGGCTGACCAAGCAAGTGTTCTGGAGTCTGCAAGACCCCGATACCGACGCGGGCCTGCTCAACGAAAAAGACATCACCTGCCTGATCCAGTCCGAAGGGTTCCGCTTCTGGGGCTCCCGCACCTGCTCTGATGATCCCCTGTTCCAGTTCGAGAACTACACCCGCACCGCCCAAATCCTCGCCGACACCATCGCCGAGGCCCACATGTGGGCAGTAGACAAGCCGATGACCCCCACCCTGGTCAAAGACATCATCGAAGGCATCAAGGCCAAGGGCCGCGAGCTGGTCAGCCTCGGTTACCTCATCGGTTTCGACTGCTGGTACAACGAAGAGGTCAACGACAAAGACACCCTCAAGGCGGGCAAGCTCTACATCGATTACGACTACACCCCCGTGCCGCCGCTTGAAAACCTCATGTTCCAGCAGCGCATCACCGACCGCTATCTGGTCGACTTCGCCGCCCGCGTGGCCGCAGCATAAGGAGCATCAACAATGGCACTGCCTCGCAAACTCAAACACCTCAACATGTTCCTCGATGGCGACAACTGGATCGGCGTCGGAGAAGAGTACACCCCGGCCAAACTGACGCTGAAACTCGAAGCCTACCGTGGCGGCGGTATGCCGGGGGCGGCCCATATCAACATGGGCCTCGATGATGGCGCCCTCGATACCGAATTCACCTTTGGCGGCTACGAAGCAGCCCTGTTCAAAAAGCAGCATCAGGCCAAGATTGACGGCGTCATGCTCCGCTTTGCGGGCTCCTTCCAGCGTGACGACACCGCCCAGGTCTCTTCGGTCGAAATCGTCCAGCGTGGCCGCATCAAAGAGCTGGATGGCGGCACCCTCAAAACCGGCGACAACACCCAGCAAAAGGCCAGCATGGCCAACACCTACTACAAGGTGACCGTCGACGGTGAAGAACTGGTCGAGATCGACCTCATCAACATGATCTGGAAAGTAGGCGGCGTCGACATGATGGAAGAACACCGCAAGGCCATCGGCCTCTAATCCACCCAGCCACATCCGGGCGGCATGGCCGCCCGTTACTACATACCGAATAAGGAACACACCATGACTCAGAAAACCGTCACCCTCGATTACCCCATCCAACGCGGCGAAACCACCATCAGCGATGTGACCGTTCGCAAACCCATGGCGGGCCAGCTGCGCGGCCTCAACATGACCGACATCCTGCAGATGGATATCAACGCCCTCTCCAAACTGCTGCCGCGCATCACCAGTCCGGCACTGACCGAAGTGGACATCAGCGGCATGGACCCGGCTGACCTGATGCAACTGGGGCAGGAGGTCGCCGCTTTTTTGGTACCCAAGAAAATGGCCTACCTCACTGCATAGACGACCTGATGGCCGACTTGGCCATCATCGCCCACTGGCCGCCGTCTGAAATGGCGGCCATGGAGCTCGACGAGCTGATGGGCTGGCACCAACGCCTTGTTGAGCGATACAACCACATCAACGGGGCAGACGAATCATGAGCACCCTCAAGTTACAAATCCTGCTCGGGGCGGTGGACAAACTCACCGCCCCCCTCAAGGCCGTCACCGGCCAAAGCCGCATCACCGCCAAAGACCTTGCCGACGCCAAGACCAAAGTCCGCGATCTGGAACGCCAGAGCGCCAAGCTTGACGGCTATAAAAAATTGGGAGCCCAGATTGGCGTCACCAAAACCCAGCTCAAACAGGCCGAAGGCACCTTCAACGACCTGCAACGCAAGATTGCCGACACCCCCAAACCAACCCGCCTGATGATCAACGAGCTCAACAAGGCCGAACGCGCCTTCAACCAGCTCAAGACCAAACAGGGGGAAATGATCACCCGCCACGGCCAGCTGGGCGAAGAGATGCGCAAGACCGGCATCAAGACGGGCAACCTGAGCGAAGCACAGCGCCGCCTCAAAACCGATCTGGCCGCCGCCAATACCACCCTCGACGCGCAGCGCACCAAGCTGGGCCAGTTAGCCGACCAGCAAAAGCGCATGAATCAGGTCAAAGCTAACTACCGCCAGACCCAAGAACTGCGCGGCCAGCTCGCCGGTCATGGTGCCGGAGCTATTGCAGCAGGCACAGCAATGGGGTTGCCGGTGTTGAGCGCAATCAAGGAGTACACCAGCTTTGAAGATGCAATGAAGGGGGTTGCAAAGCAGGTTGATGGGGCCAGAGCCGATTCAGGAGAACTGACTGCGGTCTACTACGACATGGCCAAGCAGATAAAAGCCATATCAGAAGACCTGCCACAAGTGAACGGTGCGATAGATATTGCTCGATTGGTCGAAGGGGCGGCCCGCATGGGCGTACAGGGTAAAGACAACTTGCTCAACTTTGCCAAGACAGCAGCCAAGGCGGCCACCGCATTTGAACTACCAGCCGATCAGCTAGCCGAAGACATGGGGAAAATAGCCAACCTCTACAAGATACCCATCAGCAACATCGAGCAACTCGGTGATGCCATCAACTTCCTTGACGATAATGCCCAATCCAAGGGGGCTGACATCATCAACGTGTTGCAAAGAATGGGTGGGGTAGCAGACAAACTTGACTTCAAGAAAGCCGCCGCGCTCGGGTCAACATTCTTAAGCCTAGGTGCTGCGCCTGAAGTAGCCGCAAGCGCTGCCAATGCAATGGTGCGAGAGCTATCGATTGCAACCATGCAAGGTGACAGATTTGAAGCTGGTCTAGAGATGCTGGGGCTGGATGATAAGGCCCTGCAGAAAGCCATGAGCAAAGATGCCATGGGCACCATCACCAATGTGCTGGAAAAAATAAAGAAGTTAAAAGCGGAAGACCAGATGACGGTCACCACCCAGCTATTTGGCAAGGAGTACGGCGATGACGCGGCAAAACTCGCCAACAATCTGGAAGAGCTCTATCGCCAGTTGAAACTGGTAAATGCAGAAAAATCAAAGGGGTCAATGCAACGCGAGTCAGACATAGACAAAGACTCTATTTCATCTCAATGGTTACTACTGCAAGCTGGACTCGCCAACGTCAAGTCATCACTGGGCCAACTGTTGCGCGGCTCACTGATGGACATCATCGGTTACATCCAGAAAACTGTCGGAGCCGTAAGAAAATGGGTAGAGGCAAACCCTGCACTGGCAAACACCTTGGTGAAGGTGGCCGCAGTAACATCCGTTATCGCCATTGCTTTCGGCGGTCTGTCGCTGGCCGTAGCAGCCCTGCTCGGCCCGATGGCAATCATGAAACTGACCTTCGGGGTGCTGGGGGTCACCTTCGGCAGCCTCTTGGGGGCGGTGGCCGCAATACTGGCCCCGCTGGCAGCATTGGCCGTCTTGGGGGTCACCATCATCAAACTATGGGAACCCATAAGCGCATTTTTCAGTGGGCTATGGCAGGGCATCATGACAGGGCTTGCCCCCGTCTTTGAAGCCTTCAAGCCGTTCGCCCCGCTGCTTGATGGCATCAGCTCAGGCGTCAAGACCCTATCGGGCTGGTTTGGCGACCTGCTTGAGCCGATCAAGTTCTCGAAAGAGACGCTGGAAGGGTTCGGCAGTGCCGGCCAGATCGTCGGTCGCATCCTGGGCGAAGCCTTCAATCTGGCCCTCACCCCGCTCAAAGCCTTCTTGAAGGGCATCGAGTGGCTGCTCGAATCGCTCGGCATCCTCGAAACCAAGAAGATCCCGAAGTTCGATATTCCGACAGCCAGCACCCCGGGTTACCTGAACGGCAATTACGGCACTCCGGCTTACTCATCGGCTTACAGCTATGGCAGTGGCCCGCGCATTGTCGAGACGCCAAAAATAAAACCGAAGGCCAGCAGCACGGTGAATAACCAACCGTTCTACCAGTTGACTGTCAATGCCGCGCCGGGGATGAACGAAGAAAGAATGGCCCAGATGATGGTTGAGAAAATCAAAGAGAACGAGCGAGCCAACCAACGAGCAGGCCGCGCCAGCTTCAGAGACGGGAGTTGACCATGATGATGACCTTGGGCTGGTTCGTGTTCCAGCGCTCCACCTTCGCCCCCCAGTCACAACAGGATGACCGCGCATGGCGCCACCCGGGCAACCCTCGGGTGGGAGCCCGTCCGGCCTACCAGTACACAGGGCCGGATGATGAAACCACCGTGCTATCCGGCACCCTCTACCCTGAACTGACGGGCGGGCCGGTTACCCTCGATCTGCTCCATGAAATGGCCGCCACCGGCAAAGCCTTCCCCCTGATCCAGGGGGATGGCGTGATGCGGGGCTATTTCGTCATCGAGCGCACCAGCGTCACCCGCTCCGAATTCTTCTCGGACGGCGCCGCCCGCAAGCTGGATTTCACCATGAACCTCAAGCGGGTGGACGACGACGAAAACACCCTGGGCAACAAGCTGATGGGCCGCGCCATCGGTGGCATCGCCAGTCGGCTGGGCATCAGCAACATCGTCGGCACCATCGGCAACAAGATCGGGGGCCTGCTGTGAGCCTGACAGATAACGTGGTGACGGCTGTCACCAGCACCCTGACCAGCCAGCTGGGGCAATTCAGCATCACCGGGGCCGATCATCCGGCCCCGGCTTACCAGCTGCTGATCGACGGAAAGGACGTATCCGCCACCATCCGGCCCCGCCTGATAAGTCTCAACATCACCGACAATCGCGGGTTTGAAGCCGACACCATCGACATCGAACTCGACGACAGCGACGGCAAACTGGCGATGCCGCGCCGTGGCGCCAGAATGCGCGTCATGATCGGCTGGCAGGGCCAACCGCTGGTTGATAAGGGGGAATACACCATCGACGAGGTGGAGCACACCGGCACACCGGACAAGCTCACCATCCGGGGCAAATCTGCCGATCTGCGCGGCAACCTCAACAAGCTGCGCCAGACCAGCTATCACCAGCAGACCGTCGGCAGCATTGTCGATGCCATCGCCCAGCGCCACAGCCTGATCCCCGCCTGCGCCGAACGCTTCAAGGGCATGCAGATTGACCACATCGACCAGCAGAACGAAAGCGATCCCGCCTTCCTCACCCGCTTGGCCGGTCAATGCGGCGCCATCACTACCGTCAAATCGTGGCGACTGCTCTTTATCGGCCAGGGCAAGGGGCTCACCGCCAGCGGCAAACCGCTCCCCTCCGTCACCATCACCCGCCAGGACGGCGATCAGCACCGCTTCTCAGTCGCAGACCGTGAGGCTTACACCGGCGTCGTGGCCAACTGGCACGACCCGAAGAAGGCCACTACCGAGGGCACGACCCTCAAGCGCAAACGCAAGAAGAAGCCAAAGCCGGAGCAGGCACTGCCGAGTGATACCACAGTCGACAAAGAGGGGCGCGAACTGCTGATTGGCGACAGCGAGAACGTCAAAGTGCTGCGCCACATCTACGCCAATAAAACAAACGCCCTGCGCTACGCCCGCGCCGAGTGGGAACGGCTGCAACGTGGCGTTGCCGAGTTCGAGATCACCCTCGCCACAGGTCGGCCAGAGCTATACCCGGAACAACCTACCGCCGTCAGGGGTTCAAACCGCAGATCGACGAGGCCAGCTGGGTGCTGACCAAAGTCAGCCACAGCCTGAGCAACAGCGGCTACACCAACACCATCAACCTCGAAGTCGCCATCGACGACCTGCCGGAAGTTGAGGAGTAACCAAGCCCAAAACAAAAAGGCGGCAGAGCCAACGCTCTGCCGCCTTTTCCGATCATCAGATTTCCCTGCCGCCATTTTGCCGCCACTTGGGGCCATAAAAACGTAAGGCCATCCGATTGAATGGCCTTAAGTCATTGAATTCTAATGGTGCCCGGGGTCGGACTCGAACCGACACGGTTATTCACCGGCGGATTTTGAATCCGCTGCGTCTACCGATTTCGCCACCCGGGCAACTGCGAGGGATTATACGAATGGCGCGATGCCATGCAAGGTGTTTTTCGATTGAACACTCCCGTTTGTTCATTTATTCAACGCCTTGCCGATGCGGGGCCAGTTACATAGAATGCCGCCATCATCTTAATGGAATAAAAACGATGGCCAAGCCTAAAAAAGTCCAACAAAAATCCCCCTCTCCCGCCACTCAGCCATACCCGTCAGCGGGTCTGCTACGTCGCCTCGGCGCCCTGATCTATGATGCGCTGGTGGTGACTTCGCTGCTGATCATCGCCGGCTTTATCGGCATGGGTGTCGCCAAGCTGCTGCTGGTCACCGGCATGGCCAGCGTACCGGCGGGTGAAGATACCGTCTGGTTGCTGACCCGCCACCACCTGAGCCTGATCTACACCCTGTGGCTCGCCTTCGTCATCTGTGGTTTCTACACCTGGTTCTGGACCCGCGCTGGCCAGACCGTCGGCATGCGCGCCTGGCGGCTGCGCATTCAGAACGAAGATGGCAGCCATATCCGTATTACCCAGGCGCTGATCCGTCTCGCTACCGCCGCCTTTGGTCTGGGCAACCTGATGTGCCTGTTCAACCGCCAGCGCCCACGGGCGTTTCAGGATATCTGGGCCGAGTGCGAAGTGATCGTGCTGAGCAAGCAGGAAAATCTGGAATTGCTTAACAAGTAATACCGGAGCAATGCAGCAACGAAAGAGGGCACCAACAGGTGCCCTCTTTGCATTTCCTCATAACCTCGTGCGGATTACTGCTTGCGGCTGAGGATGTAGAAGGAGATGCCGCCAAACAGCAGGCTGGGCGCAATAGCCGCCAGAATAGGCGGTACCGCATAGACCAGACTGATGGGGCCAAACACCCGATCACTCACATAGACGGCAAAGCCGGTCATGATCCCCATCAGCATCCGTGCCCCCATGCTCACCGAGCGTAGCGGGCCGAAGATGAAGGAGGAGGCCAGCAGGATCATCGCCACCACCGAGAGCGGTGACAGCAGTTTGCGCCACATCTCCAGCTTGTAGCGACCGGCATCCTGTTTGTTGGCATCGAGATAGCCGATGTAGTCGAGCAGACCGGAGACCGATAGGTTCTCGGGGTCGATACTCACCACCCCCAGCTGCTTGGGCGTCAGCTCCCAGCTCCACTCCATCTTGTCATGCTGCTCGCTGCGGATCTGCGCGGGATCGTCGAAGCGGGTAACCTGGGTCTGCTTGAGCAGCCAGTGGTGACGCTCGAACACCCCCTCCTGCGCCTGCACCACGTCGATCAGCTTGCGCTCGGGGGTGAAGCGATAGAGGGTGATGCCGGTGAGGGCGCCATCATTACGCACCCCGTTAATATTGACAAAGTTGTTGCCATCGCGAGCCCACACCCCGTAGGCGGAAACCGTCAGACGACCTTCGGAGAGCGCGCCCGCCTTGATGTCATCGGCCATCCGCTTGGCGATGGGGGCCACATATTCCCCCATCAACCCCACCATGATCATCAGCGGGATCGCCGTCTTGAGCGCCGCCATTACAATACTGATCTTGGAGCGACCCGCCGCCTGCATCACCACCAGCTCGGAGCTGGTCGCCAGCTGACCCAGACCAATCAGGCCACCCAGCAGCGCGGCCAGCGGGAAGAAGAGCACCGCCTCCTTGGGCATGGAGAGCAGCACATAGTAGAGGGCGTTGATCATGTCGTAGTTGCCGTCACCGACCGACTTGAGCTGCTCCACATATTTGATGAGCCCCGCCAGACCAACCAGCGTGATTTCACACAGCAGGATCGACATGAAAATGACCCGACCGATATATCTATCGAGAATGCCAAACATCAGCAGAAGTTCCTATGTTGCAGCATCATGCTGATTTTCTGTTGAAATAGCGCCCTTTCACCCCGTTCCACCAGCTGGTGCCCTGCAGATTGAGGGGCAGGCCGATAAACAGCAGGTAACCGAGCGGCACCAGAAACATCCCCGGCCAGTAGGGCAGCCGACCGCTGTCGATGGCCGAACGGGCGGCACTGAGCAGCAGGAAGTAGGAGAGATAGAGCATGATGGCCGGCAACAGCTTGGCGTAGCGCCCCTGACGGGGATTGACCCGCGCCAGCGGTACCACCAGCAGGGTGAGCACCGGAATGGAGAGAGGCAGCGAGATACGCCACTGCAATTCCGCCATCATGGCGTTGTCCTGGGTACCGAACAGTTCCATGGTTGGCTTGGCCGCCGCCTTGCGGTTGGAACGCTCCATCTCTTGCTGACGGATCACCAGACCATATTCGCGAAAATCGGAGATCTGGAACTGCTTGCCGGAGAAGTTCCCTTCGTAGCGGGAGCCATCCATCAGGGTCAGCCACTGCAGACCGTTCTCATCGACCGTCACCACCCCTTCGGTCGCCACCACCACCGAGGGAGGATTGTTCCCCTCCGCCCGCTGCAGCACGAAGATCTTTTGCAGTTTTGAGCCGTTGTCGTTCAAATCCTGGATATAGGCAACCAGGCGCCCCTTATCGAGATCCATAAAGCGGCCCGCCTGCAGGAAGGAGATACCCGGGTCCGCCTTGAACTCGTCGATCACCTGATACTCGCGCTCCTTGGCTTGCGGCGCGATCCAGCCGGTGTTGAACGCCGCGACCACCGCCGTCAGCAAGGCCAGCAACATGGCGCTGCGCATCACGAAACGGTGGCTGAAGCCGACCGCATGCATCACCGTCATCTCGCTTTCGGCGTAGAGGCGACCATGGGCAAACAAAATGGCTAAAAAGAGACTGATAGGCAGCATCAACAGCGCCATATTGGGCAAGTTGAGCAGCAGCAGGGTGGAGACCAGACGTGTCGGCACCTCGCCATCGGCGGCGTCACCGATGATCTTGATAAATTGTTGGCTGACAAAGATAAGCAGCAATACGAATAACACTGCCAGCTGGGTTTTCAGGGTTTCCCTGAACAAATATCGGAAAACGATCACAGTCATTCCCAAGTAAACTTGTGTTTTTAGTCGAATGCCTGAAAAATAGGGCCGTATATTGGATTTTTACCAGTTTGAACTGCGGAGCCTGTGGCTGTTCGCTCCGCCTCTGATACCCCAACAAGCACCGCATTATTCAATAAAAGGTGCCTTTTGTCTTTAGGATGTAGGAGATTCCATGGAGTTCAGTGTAAAGAGTGGCAGTCCAGAGAAGCAACGGAGCGCCTGCGTCGTAGTCGGCGTATTTGAGCCTCGTCGCCTCTCTCCGGTTGCCGAACAACTGGACAAGATCAGCGATGGCTATATCAGTTCGCTGCTGCGCCGTGGCGACCTGGAAGGGAAACCAGGCCAGATGCTGCTGCTGCATCAAGTACCTGGCGTGCTCAGCGAGCGCGTACTGCTGGTCGGATGCGGCAAGGAGCGGGAACTCGACGAACGCCAGTACAAGCAGATCATCAACAAGACCATCACCACCCTGAACGAAACCGGCTCCATGGAAGCGGTCTGCTTCCTCACCGAGCTGCACGTCAAGGGTCGGGATACCTATTGGAAGGTGCGCCAGGCGGTAGAAACCACCAAGGCGGGCCTCTACAGCTTCGATCAGTTCAAGACCAACAAGGCCGAGCCACGTCGCCCGCTGCGCAAGCTGGTATTCAACGTGCCGACGCGTCGGGAACTGACCATTGGTGAAAAAGCCATCGCTCACGGTCTGGCCGTGGCCAAGGGTGTGCGGGTCTGCCGCGACGTGGCGAACATGCCGCCCAACGTCTGCAACCCGGCCTATCTGGCCTCCCAGGCCCGTCGTCTGGCCGATGCCTACGACAACATCACCACCAAGGTGGTGGGCGAGCAGGAGATGGCCGAGCTCGGCATGAACTCCTATCTGGCGGTGGCCCGCGGCTCCGACAACGAAGCCATGATGGCCATCATCGAATACAAGGGTCATCCGGATGCCAAGCCTATCGTGCTGGTCGGCAAGGGTCTGACATTTGACTCCGGCGGCATCTCCATCAAACCGGCCGATGGCATGGACGAGATGAAGTACGACATGGGTGGCGCCGCCTCCGTGCTCGGTACCATGCATGCGCTGGCCCAGCTGCAACTGCCGATCAACGTCATCGGCGTGCTGGCAGGCTGCGAGAACATGCCGGGTGGCAATGCCTATCGCCCGGGTGACATCCTCACCTCCATGTCAGGCCAGACCATCGAAGTGCTCAACACCGATGCGGAAGGTCGTCTGGTGCTGTGTGATGCACTGACCTATGTGGACCGCTTCGATCCGGAAACCGTGATCGACGTGGCGACCCTGACCGGTGCCTGCGTCATCGCGCTGGGTCACCACACCTCGGGTTTGCTGGCCAACCACAACCCGCTGGCCCACGAGCTGCTCAACGCCTCCGAGCAGGCGGGTGATCGCGCCTGGCGTCTGCCGCTGTTTGACGAGTATCAGGAGCAGATCGACAGCCCGTTCGCCGACATGGCCAACATCGGCGGTCGTCCGGCCGGTACCATCACCGCCGCCGCCTTCCTGTCACGCTTCACCAAGAAGTACAACTGGGCCCACCTGGATATCGCAGGGACAGCCTGGAAGAGTGGCAAGGACAAAGGCTCCACCGGTCGTCCGGTGCCCCTGCTGACCCAGTTCCTGCTGAACCGGGCTGGCGTGGATATCGAAGAGAAAGAGTAACTCTCCGGCCCCTGCCGATGGCTGCATCGGAAGGGTTGGCGTTACCCTGAACCACAAGGAAGAGGCCCGCCTCTTCCTTGTTTCATTCTTGAATCAGTGAGCTGCGGACGGGAAACGCCCCGTCAGCCTCATTAGGCGGTCAACAGTCCGTCACCGCAAAACGGGATCAACCTGATGAGCCAAGTGACCTTTTACCTGATGAGCGAACAGGATGACGCGCAGGCCTCTGCGGTCGAGCGACTGGCCTGCACTCTTGCGGCCGAGTCGTGGGGCGCGGGCCATATCTACCTGTTCTGCGACGATGAGGCCCAGGCCCTGCGTCTGGACGAGCTGTTGTGGCAGCTGCCGCCGGGGCGCTTTGTGCCGCACCAGCTGCAGGGCGAAAGCGGCATGGCTCCGGTGGAGATCGGCTATCAGCCACCGAAACGACGCTACGCCCGCCTCATCAATCTGGCCACTGCGACACCTTTGTTTGCAGGACACTTCGCTCAAGTGGTAGATTTTGTCCCCACTGACGAAACACAAAAGCAGCAAGCCCGCGAGCGCTACAAGCACTATCGCCAGGCAGGCCATGCCCTCGAAATGAGGGATCAGCCCGTCCTTGCCGCACCGGATCCGGCGCAGCCCTGACTGCAACCAATTGATCCATAAAGAATCAACACCAGACTCCATCCATCCAGATTACGGCGAGACCATGGAAAAGACTTTTAATCACAACGCCATCGAACAGGCGCTCTATCAGCACTGGGAAGCCCAGGGTTACTTCAAGCCCCACGGCGACACCAGCAAAGACTCCTTCTGCATCATGATCCCGCCGCCGAACGTCACCGGCAGCCTGCACATGGGTCACGCCTTCCAGCAAACCCTGATGGATACCCTGATCCGCTACAACCGCATGCAGGGCAAAAACACCCTGTGGCAGGCAGGTACCGACCACGCCGGTATCGCCACCCAGATGGTGGTTGAGCGCAAGATTGCGGCAGAAGAGGGCAAGACTCGCCACGATTACGGCCGTGATGCTTTCATCGACAAGATTTGGCAGTGGAAGGAAGAGTCCGGTGGCACCATCACCCGCCAGATGCGCCGTCTGGGCGACTCCGTGGATTGGGAGCGCGAGCGCTTCACCATGGATGAGGGTCTCTCCGCCGCCGTGCAGGAAGTGTTTGTTCGTCTCTACGAAGATGGCCTGATGTACCGCGGCAAGCGTCTGGTGAACTGGGATCCGAAACTCAACACCGCCATCTCCGATCTGGAAGTGGAGAACCGCGAGATCAAGGGCCACATGTGGCACCTGCGCTATCCGCTGGCCAACGGCGCCAAGACCGCCGAAGGCAAGGATTACCTGATCGTCGCCACCACCCGTCCAGAGACCATGCTGGGCGATACCGCCGTGGCCGTGAACCCGGAAGACCCGCGCTACAAGGCACTGATCGGCCAGCACATTCTGCTGCCGCTGGTGAACCGTCTGATCCCCATCGTTGCCGACGAACACGCCGACATGGAGAAGGGCACCGGTTGCGTGAAGATCACCCCGGCCCACGACTTCAACGATAACGAAGTGGGCAAGCGCCACAGCCTGCCGATGATCAACATCTTCACTCTGGACGCCCACGTGCGTGCCGAGGCTGAAGTGGTCGACACCAACGGCAACCCGAGCACCGCCTACGACGCGGCCCTGCCGGCCGAGTTCGCCGGTCTGGAGCGCTTCGCCGCCCGCAAGGCGATTCTGGCCAAGCTCGAAGAGCTGGGTCTGCTGGACGAGATCAAGGATCACGTGCTGCAACAGCCGTACGGCGATCGCGGTGGCGTGCCCATCGAGCCGATGCTGACCGACCAGTGGTACGTGCGTGTGGCACCGATGGCCAAGACCGCCATCGAAGCGGTGGAAGATGGCCGCATCCAGTTCGTGCCCAAGCAGTACGAAAACATGTACTTCTCCTGGATGCGCGACATTCAGGACTGGTGCGTTTCCCGTCAGCTGTGGTGGGGTCACCGCATCCCGGCATGGTATGACGATGCCGGCAACGTCTACGTTGGCCGCAGCGAAGACGAAGTGCGCGCCAAGCACAGCATCCCGTCCGTGACCACCCTGCGTCAGGACGAAGACGTGCTCGACACCTGGTTCAGCTCCGCTCTGTGGACCTTCTCCACTCTGGGCTGGCCGAACAACACCGAGGCACTCAAGACCTTCCACCCGACCGACGTGCTGATGAGCGGCTTCGACATCATCTTCTTCTGGATTGCCCGGATGATCATGATGACCATGCACTTCATCAAGGACGAAAACGGCCAGCCGCAAGTCCCGTTCAAGACCGTCTACATCACCGGTCTTATCCGTGACGAAGAGGGCCAGAAGATGTCCAAGTCCAAGGGCAACGTGCTGGACCCGCTCGACATGATCGACGGTATCTCGCTGGAAGATCTGCTGGAGAAGCGCACCGGCAACATGATGCAGCCGCAGATGGCCGAGAAGATCGCCAAACGTACCGCCAAGCAGTTCCCGGAAGGGATCGATGCCCACGGCACCGATGCCCTGCGCTTCACTCTGGCCGCGCTGGCCTCTACCGGTCGTGACATCAACTGGGACATGAAGCGCCTGGACGGCTACAACAACTTCTGCAACAAGCTGTGGAACGCCTCCCGCTATGTGCTGATGAACACCGAAGATCAGGATTGCGGTTTTGCCGGTGGCGAAATGCAGTTCAGCCTAGCGGATCGCTGGATCCAGTCCCAGCTGCAAGTGGCCATCCGTGACTTCCGTACCGCCCTCGATACCTACCGCTTCGACATCGCCGCTGGCGTGCTGTACGAGTTTATCTGGAACCAGTTCTGTGACTGGTATCTGGAGCTGACCAAACCGGTACTGACCAAGGGTTCCGAGGCCGAGCAGCGCGCTGCCCGCCACACCCTCGTCAGCGTCCTCGAGACCCTGCTGCGTCTGGCACACCCGATCATCCCGTTCATCACCGAGACCATCTGGAAATCGGTCGCCCCGCTGGCTGGCGTACACGCCGATACCATCATGATTCAGGCCTTCCCGGAGTTCGATGCCGCCAAGGTAGACGAAGCCGCGATGGCGGATCAGGAGTGGGTGAAGGAGTTCATCGTCAGCATCCGCAACATCCGCGCCGAGATGAACGTGGCACCGAGCGTGCCCCTCAACGTGCTGCTCCAGTGCGATGCCAAGGATGCCCAGCGCGCCGCTGACAACGAGGCCTTCCTCAAGTCTCTGGCCCGTCTGGAATCCATCCGCGTACTGGCGGACGGTGAAACCGCCCCGCTGTCAGTGAAGAAGCTGATCGGTGCCACCGAGCTGATGATCCCGATGGCCGGTCTCATCGACAAGGATGCCGAGCTGGCCCGTCTGGCCAAAGAGGTTGCCCGTCTGGTGGGCGAGTGCGGCCGTATCGAAGGCAAGCTTGGCAACGAAGCCTTCGTCGCCAAGGCGCCGGAAGCGGTCATAGCCAAAGAGCGCGAGAAGCTGGAAGATTACCGTCTCCAGCTGACCAAGCTGGAAGCCCAGCAGGCCGAGATCGCTGCGCTGTAAGCACCGCCCCTACCGATACAACAAAGCCCCCTGCCAAGGGGGCTTTTTCATATCCGCGCTTCCCGCTTCAGCTCACCAGCAACCAGCCGCAAAAACCGAGATAGAGCAGGCCGACCAGTGCCAACCGTTCGGCGGTCATCACCCCCTTTCTGAACCCCCACCAGAGCAACCCGACCGCCAGCAGCGTCACCAGCGAGGAGGCCATCATGGCGCCATCCAGCAGCCAGGGGGTGAAGAGCAGACAGAACGCTTTGGGGATAGTGCCCTGGATCATCATGGCCCCGGAGATATTGGCCAGCGCCAACCGGTTCTTGCCCTGCCGCACCCAGATCAGCACGTTCATCAGCTCCGGCATCTCGGTCGCCACCGGACTCAGCAGCAGGGCCGCCAGCACCGGCGAGAGGCCAAACAGCTCGCCCATGCTCTCCAGCTGATGAACAAACAGATGGGCCGCCAGCGCCACCACTACCAGCGCAGCCAGCGTCTGCAACAGCACCTTGCCAAGGGGCGCGATCACCGCATCTGGGGCCAGCTTGAGGGGCTCCGGCAATTCGACTTCGTGGCTGTCACTCTGTTTCAACTCGCGCCTTACATAGACGAGGTAAACCAGCACAAAGAGCGGGGCCAGCCAGCTCTTGCCGGTAAAGGCGACCAGACCCAGTACAGTGGCCACCAGAAAGATCCCCATAAACCAGCGCTGATCCCGGCCAATCTCGCGCTGCACCTCGCCGTCGATGGCCCGTTCGGTACGCCCCATGCAAAGCAGCAGGGTGAGGCCGACTGCTGCATAGCCGATGGTCGCCAGCACCAGCGGTCCGCCGAGGGCGGCGCCAATGCCGATCTCCTGCTGGGCGGTCGTGTTGCCCATCAGCAGGGCGGTGAGGGTGACGATGCATTCGGGCAGGGCCGTACCCAATGCCGCCAGCAGGGAACCGGTGGCGCTTTGGGAGAGTTTGAAGTGGTGGCCGGTCCACTCGATGCCGTTGACGAAGTATTCGCAGGCAAGGTAGATGGTGACCGCAGAGACGAGAAATAACAGCAGGGTAATCAACATAATAGATACCGCCAGGCGAGCAGAATAACCGATGGACCCGATATGGCTCGCCCGGCTGGCGTGCATATCGAGGCCAAAGGTCTTGCAGAGCGATAGTGCCTATCGCCGCCCATGCCATGGATGCGAGGATCCAAGAGTGTTGACATGGGCCCGGCCCGGAATGCGGGCGGGTTGCTACTCCCCAATGACTGAGGAGACGTTTTAGCAACTCGACCGCCGCCTCACAAGGCAAATTAATGACAACTCATTCAATAAGTTGTAAGGGAATGTAACCTCGCCAGCCCCTCCTCCCCGCCGCTATTGCGCTGTTGGCACACCGATTGCTGTAGATAGTTCACTATCCACAACAGTTTGGGAAGGATGAACAATGAAACGGTGGATCCAACATTTCTATCAACTGAACCGCCTCAACTGGCTGATGGTCTGGTTGTTGCTCTGCTGCAGCATCATTCTGCTGTTTCCGGCCGGGCTGATGAAAGGGGCCGTCAGCCAGTGGGCTGCGGATCATGCGGCCTGGCTGGGGGTCGGCATGCTGATCGCCATCTCCTACTTCTGCAGTCAGGGCTTCCTGATCGCTTGGGAGTGGGCGTGCGAAGAGTGGCAGGCGCGCCGTCAGCAGGACCAGCTGGCCCAGATGATCGGCTTCCTCGACTTCAACGAGAAGGCGGTGCTGCGCGAGTTCGTGCTGCAGCGTAAAAGCGTCATAAACTTGCCGATCACCGAGCCCGCCGTCAAAAACCTGATGGATGCCGGCGTCCTCACCTACGCCTACGGCAAGCCGACCCGGGAGAAGGATGACGAGAACCAGATCCGCGCCCTGATGATCGCCCTGCCCGCCCGGCCGCTGCTCACCTACAAGGTGCTGGGGCTGTCGCGCGGCAAGATGAGCGACGAGCAGGTGGAGCAGATCATGAACGCCCGTCCCAAGTTCGCCCAGAAGGGGTTCCAGCGCTAAACGCCCCCAACCGCCAGATGCAAAAGAGCCGGACACTGTCCGGCTCTCTCGTTTCTGCGCGACGTTCTGTACCATCCCTTGCGTCTTGCTGCGTCCTACCCCTTTAGGCTGGAGCAAAAGCTGACATCGTCCTGCACAGGATCATCGCTCATGCTGTGATAAAGCT
Source organism: Aeromonas sp. 30P (assembly GCF_051919805.1). Classification (NCBI taxonomy): domain Bacteria; kingdom Pseudomonadati; phylum Pseudomonadota; class Gammaproteobacteria; order Aeromonadales; family Aeromonadaceae; genus Aeromonas; species Aeromonas sp. 30P. The sequence goes on from NZ_JBQBEA010000001.1 coordinate 4,482,568, forward strand.
CGAAGCAGGGACCATTGCCAAACTCCAGCCCGGCAGCAACGATGTCGCCGATATGCTCCTGCCAACGAGGGCCATACTGACTGCGGTCGGTAATAAGATAACGGGACTGGGCGTAACGACCGGCGGGAATAATCTGGATCTCGACCGCTCCCATACCCACCGTCCCCGCAGGCACCGTCACCCCGATGTCAGTGCGACACTGGGCTGGCGGAGTCACCTCGGGGTTATTGTGATAGATGAAGATCCACTCCCCACCTTCCAGACCGCGGGCGCTGGCCCACTGATGCAGCTGGCGGCAGACGGGGTCATACCCCTCGCCATAGGGGCCGGTGACACGCATATAGGCCAGAGTGCGGGCGTCCATCTCGATGGTTTTCATGGTATTGCTCCTTGCTGATGAGTGACCCTCAGCATAAGGATTCGGCTGCACAAGTGCGTGTCCATCCTTGCTCATCAAGTGTCCATTCTTGCTCTTGTCGCGGCGAAACTCTCCCGGCGTGCAACCATAGTAACGGCGAAATACCTTGGCAAACGCCTGAGAACTGGCGAGCCCCGCCCCCAACGCAATGGCCGTGACACTGGCATCGGTATAGCAGAGCTGCCAAGCAGCCCGCTGGATGCGCAGACGACGACACATCTCCCCGGGCGTCTCCCCCGCCACAGCCGTAAACACCCGGTGAAAATGGTAGAAAGACAAGCAGGCACTGCTTGCCAGCGTTCCGATGGAGAGATCGGGATTCTGCTCCAGCGCCCGGAGCACCGGGCGCAATCTGGCCTGATAATCGACCATACCGTTAGCGACTGGCGCCCCCCGCGACTCTGCCCATATAGAACACATCCACATAGCGCCCCTGGCGGAAGGCATAGTCGCGAGCCCGCCCCTCCTCCACAAAGCCAAACTTGCGATAGAGCGCCAGCGCCGCTTCGTTATCGACAAAAACCGTCAGTTCAATCCGGTGCAGGTTGAGCCAGTTATCGGCCAGATCCAGCGCCGCGGCCATCAGGGCAGAGCCAACCCCCTTGCCAGCCCAGTCATCCCGCACTCCCATGCCAATCCCGGCCACATGCTTGCGTCTGGGATTGGGCTCCACATGCAAGGAGATCTGACCCACCAGCCTCCCATCGGCCTCCGCCACTAAGGCGACCACGTCACCGTTCTCCAACCGTTTTTGCCACTGGCTAAGGGGTGGCATAGGCAAGTGCAAAGTGCCCGCCTGGGCATTGGGCATGGCGTAAAGATCCCGCAAGGCGGGGGCATCGGCGGGTTCGGCATGACGGATAGTAATCTGCATATGAGGCTCCTTCTCGAAACCTCCATCATGCAATATCCAGCACGGTTACACATCCCCCACCTGCACCCATTTGTCTTGCCTATCAAAGGGTGAGGAAAGGCCCATTGGCCCATCACTGCGCAGATCCGTAGGCTGGCCCCATATCAACAAGGAGAGAAGCCATGACTGACAAGACCCTGCACAGCGCCAACGGCGCCCCCGTCGTCGACAACAACAACAGCCTCACCGCCGGCCCGCGCGGCCCCATCCTGATGCAAGATATCTGGTTGATGGAGAAACTCGCCCACTTCGACCGCGAGCGCATTCCCGAGCGGGTGGTTCACGCTAAGGGCTCGGGCGCCTACGGCACCTTTACCGTGACCCACGACATCAGCCAGTTCAGCAAGGCCGATCTGTTCAGCGCCATCGGCAAGCAAACACCGGTGTTCCTGCGTTTCTCCACCGTAGCTGGTGAGAAGGGCGCCGCCGATGCCGAACGCGATGTGCGCGGCTTCGCCCTCAAGTTCTATACCGAGCAGGGCAACTGGGATCTGGTGGGCAACAACACCCCGGTCTTTTTCATCCGCGATCCGCTGAAATTCCCTGACTTCATCCACACCCAGAAGCGGGATCCGCGCACCAACCTGCGCAGCGCCACTGCCGCCTGGGACTTCTGGTCACGCCATCCGGAATCCCTGCATCAGGTCACCATACTGTTCAGCGATCGCGGCATCCCCAAGAGCCTGCGGGAGATGAACGGCTACGGCAGCCACACCTTCAGCTTTATCAACGACGCCAACGAGCGCTTCTGGGTCAAGTTCCACTTCAAGACCGAGCAGGGCCACAGCTTCTACACCGATGAAGAGGCCGCCACCGCCGTCGGGCAGGATAGGGAGACCAGTCAGGCGGATCTGTTCAATGCCATCGAGCGGGGCGACTTCCCGCGCTGGAAGGTCTATGTGCAGGTGATGCCGGAGGCCGAAGCCCAGACTTACAACATCCACCCGTTCGACCTGACCAAGGTGTGGCCGCACAGCGACTACCCGCGGATCCCGGTGGGCATGCTGGAGCTCAACCAGAACCCGGACAACTACTTCGCCCATGTGGAGCAGGCCGCCTTTACCCCGGCCAACGTGGTGCCCGGTATCGGCTTCTCGCCGGATCGCATGTTGCAAGGGCGACTCTTCTCCTACGGTGACACCCAGCGCTATCGCCTTGGCGTCAACCACGGTCTGCTGCCGGTCAACGCCCCGCGCTGCCCGTTCCATCACGGTGCCCATCGTGACGGTGCCATGCGGGCGGACAGCAATGGCGGCGCCAGCCCCAACTATCAGCCGAACCGTTTCGGTACCCAGCAGCCGAGCGAACAGCACGAACCGGCGCTGAGTCTGGAAGGGGCCGCCCTGCACTACGACTTCCGTGACTACGACAGCGACTACTACAGCCAGCCGGGTAACCTGTTCCGCATCATGGACGAGGGGCAGCGTTCACGGCTCGCCGCCAACCTGGCCCGCTCCCTTATCAATGTGGAGGATGACGCCATCGTCGCGGCCCAGCTCAAACACTTCGAGCAGGCCGACCCCGAGTACGCCAAACGGGTCGAACTGGCACTGGCCGCCTTGCAGCGCTAAGCCGCAAGCAGGAAAACTCTACAAAAACAAAACGGGGGCCTGATGGCCCCCGTTCTCGTCATGACGGTATTTGATAAATAAAAAAACAGAGCCCAAGGCTCTGTTTTCACTGCTGTATCAATCCCGGACGGAACGCGCTTCACGCTCTTCCCGCTCCCTTGCCAACAGGCGTTTGTACCACCAGCTACTGCGACGACGTTGTGCATTGGAAGAGCGACGAGCCATTTCTTAGGTTCCAGCCAAGAGAAGAAAGGAGCTGCATTATGCGACAGGGATCACGTCCATGTCTTTAGCTGGATCAAGAAAAGCCTCACTGACCCACGGAAATCGTCTTCTGATCTTTTGCTCCCCGGGTGGCAGGCAACACCACCGCAGGAGAGCGCCAGGCCAGTGGGCCATTGCTCTCGAGGTCGTTCTGCGGGCCGCACTCCAGCCAGATATCTCCCTGCAGAATGCGGGCCCCTTCGGAATATTTCTGATCCGCAAACCAGCAGACCCGCTCGGGCAATGAGCCCAGCGGCAACACCAGCTCGGGACTGGCAGACTCACCCACCACAGTGGTTTTGGACGCGGCCAGAGCGGGGATAAGCCAGAGGGAAGCCAGCAGGCAGAGCAGTACATTTTTCATGAGGGGGATCCTGTTTCGATGGGAGGCATTCTCGAAGAGTCGACCAGCCCCGGAGTTTACTTGACTGACAATCATACTGCCTGCTGGCATTGTGGAACCAATATGGTAGCCTGCCAGCGCCTGCGGGCAGTCTCTCGCTGCCACGCGCAAACTTCCGGTGAATTTGTCACGTTCTGACAAAACATAACCTTATTTATCAAGTCGTTATTTGGATATTATCCCAATGCGTATCATGCCATTATTTCAAGCGGCCTGCCTGAGCCTGATGTTGTCCGCCTGCGTTGCCCCATTGCTGATGATGGGACCCACCAGCCAGCTGATGTGGGCCCTGCTCAAGCCGCTGGTCGGCTTTGACCCGAACGAGGTCAATCTGTTCGAACAACCCCTGATCAAGGATCGGATGACCGCTATCCTTGGCCCCAACTACGACAGCACCATGCAATTGCTCAAGACCGCCAATGAATTGCAGCAGGAGGGTCCGCTGTTTTACGTCGTATCCCGTTACGCACCTGTACCCGATATAGCCAAGCAGGCGGGGATGGTGTGGAACTCGCAAACCAACCAGATGTCTGTGTTGTTGCAAAAAGGGGATGGCACCACCCTGACCTTCGGCGAAAATCTGGCGGGCACGGCACCGACCTGGCCAACCGCCATGCAGGGCTGGCAGACCCCCACCAGCCAGCTCACCCCGACTACCAATGCCCTGACCGGCGCGGCGACCAGTCAGAGTGGCGCCTCCCCCTTCTCCTTGGCAGCGCGCTGGGCACAGTGACTCGCGGCGTCACCGGCTCGCTGACCAACAGCGCAAGTCAGGCTATCAGCGGCGCAGCCTCCCACGCCACCAGACAGGCCACCGGACAGGCCACCCAAGCGGTGAGCCAGAGCGCGACCGACCTGACTCGCAGTGCGACCACCGCAGTCACCGCGCCGGCCAAACAGGCAGCTAGCAGCGCAGCTGCCACCGTGACGCAGGAAGCCACCAAGGCTGTGGCCGCCCCCGCCAAACAGGCCGTCAGCAGCACTGCCGCCACCGTGACGCAAGAAGCGGCCAAAGCCGTTACCACTCCTGCCAAGCAAGCCGTCAGTAGCGCCGCTGCGACCGCGACGCAAGAGGCCACCAAGGCTGTTGCCGCTCCAGCCAAACAGACCGTCAGCAGTGCCGCGGCGACCGTGACACAGGAAGCCACCAAAGCTGTTGTCGCTCCGGCCAAACAGTCAGTCAGCAGTGCCGCCGCTACCGTGAAGCAAGAGGCAACCAAGGCCGTTGCCGATCCAGCCAAACAGGCTGTCAGTGCAGCCTCTCATACGGCCGGAGAGAGCGTCGCCGATGCCGCCAGAGCGGCGGAAGCCAAGGCTCGCGCCAAGGCAGAAGCAGAGATGGAAGCCCTGCTCAAATAAACCAACAGGCCACCGCAAGGTGGCCTGTTTTTTATCCCGCTACCGGATCATGACGTTATGGAAAAGGCCACATAGACTGTTAGGTAACTACCCGCACAAGGAGTGCATCATGCGTCGTCTGCTCCCTGCTCTCGCTTTTCTCGCTCTGTTTATCGCGCTCCCGGCTCCGGCACTTATCTACTATTCGGAGCAGAACATGCCACTCAATGGCCAGGATAAAAATGGTCAGCCTGTGGGGTTGGCGGTCGAGTTGCTGCGCCTGATATGGCGCGAAATGGGAGAGCCGGAGCAACCCATCCACTTTCTGCCCTGGGCCCGCGGCTGGTATCTGCTGACCCAACAGCAAGAGGCCGTGCTCTTTACCACGGCGCATACCAAGGAGCGGGATCCCCACTTCCTCTGGGTCTGCCCCATCAGCCACTCCAGGGTCGCGCTGGTCGGCCGCAAGCAGGATGCCCCCAAAGTGGCCAGCAAAGCGGATCTCGCCAAGCTGCAGATCGGCGTGATGCAGGCGGATGTCGGGGAACAGTTGCTACTCAACCGCGGGATCAGCCCGAGCAATATGATGTCGGTGGAGCGCATGGATCAGGTGGTGCGCCAGCTCATCATGGCGCGCACCGACCTGGTAGCGGGCAACGAGGTGATGTTGCGCCATCAGGCCAAGGAGTTGGGTTTTCCCAGCGAGGATTTTGTCACCGTCGCGATCATTGAAGAGCAGGACAACTGCTTCGCCTTCAACCTGAGGGCAGACAAGCAACAGGTTGCCCGCCTGCAACAGGCGCTGGACAAGGTCAAACAGGGGGATGAATACAAGCAGCTGATGAAGCGCTACCAGTTGCTCAGTATCCTGCCCGAAACCACTCCCACCATCCCGCGCCTCGAGTAACCCCGGCCCGCCCTATGGCGGGCTCGTTGTATCTCCCGCCGATGACGCCTGCGATGCCTCTACCGGCGCCGTAATGAGGTGGTTCAGAAAGAGATTGAACAGCTCGGCCCGCGAGCCGAGCCGCAGTTTGCCATAGAGATGCTTGCGGTGATTCTTCACCGTGCCGCTGCCAATCCCGAGCGCTGCGGCAATCGCCTCGGTATCCAGCCCCTGCAGCAGCAACTCCGCCACCTGCCGCTCGCGCCGGGTGAGCAGATCCCCCCCGACAGTCGACATAGCCTGCTCCACTGCACTCCGGAGGCTGGCGCTGTCTGGCAGCACAGTGCTCTGGGCCAGCAGCGGCTGGCTCTGCCGCCACTGCTGACGACAGAGCGAATGTACCAGCGGGAACAGCTGCTCCAGCCTTGCCAGCTCGTCACGGCTGAGGGTGCTGCGCTTGTCGAGTCGCCCCAGAAACAGCATCAGCGTCAGTCCGTCCCGCACCGGCAGGATCAGTCCCACCTCTTCCTGCCAGCCGGTGGCCTGATAGAAGTGGTGGCGATATTCGGGATCGAGCCGCCCTTGGGAGACCTGCGCCAGGGTCCAGACGCCGGCAGGCAAGCCCTGCTCCAGCGCCTGCATAAAGGGATCCTGACTGAAGTGGCTGGTGAGGTAGCGATCAAACAGCAGAGCCCGCTGATGGTTGAGGTTGTCGTAGAGGTAGACGGGGCGCTGTCCCACACCGAGCAGCAGCGCGCAATCAAACGCCACCTGTTGCTGGATCAGCCGCACCAGCGCCGCCGGAAAGGCGCTGCTGTGCAGGGCATCGACCACCTCGGTCATGCTGCGGGTCAAGGCATCTGTAGTGAATGGCTGGGTCATGGTGGCACGTTTCCGGTGACGGGGAGCGATTCCCCGCTATGGCTGAATGCTAGCACGAGAGTGGCAAAACTGTCCCTCAGGGGACATATCCACCACCGGCCAGAACGGCGAGGATGACGGTTTTTCCCCCTGCTGTTGGAGAACCCATGATCAACCCCCACCTGCTCGATGAGCTGACCGAGCGCGGCCTTGTGGCCCAGAATTCCGACCCGGCGGCCCTGGCCGATCATCTTGCCACCCCGCGCACCGTCTATTGCGGGTTCGATCCCACCGCTGGCAGCCTGCATATCGGTCATCTGGTGCCGCTCTTGATGCTGCGCCGCTTCCAGCTGGCTGGGCACACCCCGGTGGCACTGGTGGGCGGGGCGACAGGTCTTATCGGCGATCCCAGCTTCAAGGCGACCGAGCGCAGCCTCAACAGTGCCGATACCGTGCAGGCTTGGGTCGCCAGCCTGTCGGCCCAAATCAGGGCGCTGCTGCCCGCCGATGATGGCCTGTCGGCCCCGCAACTGGTCAACAATGGCGACTGGATGGGGCAGATGTCCGCCCTCGATTTTCTGCGGGATATCGGCAAGCACTTCTCGGTCAACGCCATGCTGGCGCGGGAATCGGTGCGCCAGCGGCTGGCCCGTCCGGATCAGGGCATCTCGTTCACCGAGTTCTCCTACGCTCTGCTGCAATCCTACGACTTTGCGGTGCTGCACCAGCGGCTCGGCTGCACCCTGCAGATTGGCGGCAACGACCAGTGGGGCAATATCACCAGCGGCATGGATCTCACCCGTCGCCTCCATCAGGCTCAGGTGCACGGCATGACCCTGCCCCTCATCACCAAGGCAGACGGCACCAAGTTCGGCAAGACCGAGGGGGGCGCGGTCTGGCTCGATCCGGCGCTCACCTCCCCTTACGCCTTCTACCAGTTCTGGCTCGGCACCGCGGATGAGGATGTCTACCGCTTCCTGCGCTACTACAGCTTTATGTCGCTGAGCGAGATTGATGCACTGGAGGCGGAAGACGCAAAGCGGCAGGGGCGCAAGCAGGCCCAGCAGGTGCTGGCCGACGAGCTGACCGAGCTGGTACACGGCAAGGCGGCGCTGGCGGCGGTGCAGCGCATCAGCGAGTTGCTGTTTAGCGGCGATGTGGCCCGCCTCGGCGAGAGCGATCTGGCCCAGCTGGCGCAGGATGGCATGCCATGCAGCACCGTCAGCGGCGAGACGGATCTGGTCAGCCTGCTGGTCAGCTGCGGTCTGGCGAACTCCAAACGCATCGCCCGCGAGCTGCTGGCGGCGGGGGCCATCAGCCTCAATGGTGTGATCAAGCAGGATGAACAGCTGAGTACCAATGATCGGCTGTTTGGTCGCTACCTGCTGCTGCGCCGGGGCAAGAAGCAGTATCACCTGGTGGAGTGGCAATAAGCCGCAGGGCGGGGAGCTCAGCTTCCCCGCCCGCACCCTGAATCCCTTTTGAATCCCGAGTTGCGATCCCCCTCACAGCCTCTCCCGTCAGCAGCCACCATACTGGCACCGGCGAACATGGAGTACGCCACACAATCTGTTCCTCACGAATCAACAAGGATGCTGATGATGAAGAGATGGCTTCTGGTGCTGCTCTGCACCCTGCCCATGCTGGCACACGCCAGCGGATACACCCAGACCCGCTACCCCATAGTGCTGGTGCACGGCCTGTTCGGCTTCGACAAGCTGCTCGGGGTCGATTACTTCTACGGCATTCCCCAGGCCCTGAGCCGGGATGGTGCCAAAGTCTACGTGGCTCAGGTATCGGCCACCGCCAGTTCGGAACAACGGGGGGAGCAACTGCTCGCCCAGGTTGAGCTGCTGCTGGCGGCCACCGGCGCCGAGAAGGTCAACCTGATCGGCCACTCCCACGGCGGCCCTACCATCCGCTATGTCGCCTCGGTCGCCCCCGAGCTGGTCGCCTCCGCCACCAGCGTCGGCGGGGTCAACTACGGATCCGAGATTGCCGATCTGGTGCGGGCCAATGCCGCCCCCGGCTCGGCCGCCGAGAAGCTGGCTGCCGCCGCAGCCCACGCCCTCTCCGGCATGATTTCACTGCTCTCGGGCGGGAGCCAGCTGCCGCAAGATCCGGTCGCAGCCCTCGATGCCCTCACCAGCAAGGGGGCCAGCCAGTTCAACCAGCGCTACCCGGAGGGGCTGCCCAGCCGCTATTGCGGCGAGGGGCCGATGCAGGCCAGCAACGGCGTCTACTACTTCTCCTGGAGCGGGCGCGGCAACCTGACCAATCTGCTGGATCCGGTGGATCCTGCTCTGGCGCTGACCGGCGCCTTCTTCAAGGAGCCCAATGACGGACTGGTCGGAGTCTGCAGCAGTCACCTCGGCAAGGTGATCGGCACCGGCTACCGGATGAACCATCTGGATGAGGTGAACCAGTCCTTCGGCATCCACCATCTGTTCGAGACCGATCCGGTCACCCTCTATCGCCAGCATGCCAACCGTCTCAAGGAGCTGGGACTATGAAGATAGCCACCCTGCTCGTCGTGCCCTGCGCCATCACCCTGCTGCTTGGCGGGGTGTTGCTCTGGCCCACGGCACCGACGACAGACTCATCCCCTGCTCAAGCCAGCCAGCATGCACAGAGCCACCCGCACGATCCCGAGCAGGAGGCCGCCGATGCCCTGCAGGCGCGCTATCGCACCTTTGTCTCCGCCCAAAGCAGCCTGACGGTGCCCACCGAGATCTCCCTCGCCAGCTTGCAGATCCTGTTTGACGAGCGGGAGCAGCTGCGCCAGCAGAGCTTTACCCCGGCCGAGCAGGCCCAGCTGTTTGCCGAGGATCGGCTGATGGAGCAGTTGACCCTGCGGCGCAGGGCGCTGGCGGAGGCGAGAGACAGCGACAAGTCGCAGCTGGCCAGCGAGCTGGATCTCTGGCTGGCGGAGCAACCGGGCTGGTTTCGCGAGGCGGAGGCCAACAGCCGTCTGCTTGAGGAGTTGCAAGGGCTGGCGCAGATGGACCCGGCCAAACGGGAGACTCTGCTGCTGGATACGGGGGGGCCGGAAGCGGTGGATCGGATGCGCCAGCTGGAGCAGAACCGGCAAGGGTTCGAGGAGCAGCTCAGCGGCTTTCTGGCCGATCTCAGACAACTGCCGAACGAGGCCCGGGCCGAACAGCAGCAGGAGCTGCTGGCCCGCTGGTTCGAACCCGGACAGTGGCGCCGGGTCGAGGCACTCACCCGGCTCAATCTGGGGGAGCCACACACCGAATGAGAAGGGGGCCCGTGATGGGCCCCCTTGCTATTGCGCTTATTGCGGCTTGTTGGCACCCGGCAGCGGCTGCCAGGTGAGGCGGGTCACCTGAGTGCCCTGCACCTCGCACTTGAGGCTCAGCTCCTGCCACCCCTTATCCTGACGCAGGGAGACCTCCCCTTCGATCCCCTGCTCGCCAATCTTCAGCTTATCCTGCTCGAAGATCACCTTGTCGCCGTGGGCGAGATCCATCAGCTTACCGTTGCAGAGCCAGTGAGCGAGATCCGCCCCCTTCAGCTTGACGCCCCCCTTGGCCACCTTCTGTTCGGCCGCGCTCACCACAAACAGCTTGCTCAGCTCGGCGGCCCGCTTGGTGAGCCACTCCTGACGCTGCTGCATGCTCATCTTGCTGACGAACTCGGCGGGCTGCCCCTTCTCGTCCAGCCACTGGGTCAGCTTGCCGCTGTCATCAAAGGCGAACTGGGCGGCGGGCTCTTTGACCCCGAACAGCTTGCCGCCCTTGAAGTAGTAGCGGCTCTCCCCTTCCAGCTTGCCCAGCTCGTTCATGATGGGCACGGCGATGATGACGGGGGCGCCATCGATCCAGGCCTTGATATCGACGCCGTCATGGCTGAATTGACGGGTATCGAGGGCGCTCTCGGCCCCCTTCTCCATCAGGGTAAACTGCTCGGCGAGAGAAGCGGCCAGAGAAGGGAGGGAGCAGAATCCCAAGGTCAGCGCGATCGCTGTGTTGCGCATTGAGTTGTACATAACACTCCTGTGATGGGCCATCCGGCCCGTGGTTAACTCTCTGTCAGCCAGGCCCGCAGCCCTTCCCGGTGAGCATCGCTCAGGGGCAGGGATTGGCGGGCCCGGTAGTCAAAATGGATCAGGGTCGTTTCGGCGGTGACGGCCAGTTCGCCGCCCTGCCAGGCCTCCTGCCAGACCGTAAAGGAGCTGGTGCCGATGCGGCGCACGCCGGTCTTGATGGTGACCGGCTGGCCGTAGAACAGCTCCCGTTTGAACTGCACCGTATAGCCCGCGATGATCAGGTGCCAGTTATGCACATCCAGATCGGGGGAGAAGATCCGGAACAGGGGATCTCGCGCCGATTCGAACCAAACCGCCGGCACCGTATTGTTGATATGGCCGAGGGCATCCGTCTCCTGAAAGCGGGGTTGGATCTGCATTTCCAGCATGGGTTGACTCCTTGTCTCTTTGTTTCTGTCCTTGTCCGTTCATGGGACATCAGTGGCCAATGGGTGGCCGCCGGGCATCATCAGCGGATCAGCATGTTACATGATACTGCTGGCCCAAGCACAGGGATGCCAGCGGCCCTGCGCGACCGGCCAGCAGGTGTCGCAGCGCGGCGGATGGTAGGGCTGCACAGAAAAGCGGGCAGTAAAAAGCCCCGCACATCTTGGCTGTGCGGGGCTGGTGCAGATAACCAAACGGCTTGGGGACTAGCCGAGCAGATCGAAGCGATCCGCATTCATCACCTTGTTCCAGGCGGTGATGAAGTCACAGACAAACTTCTCCTTGTTGTCATCCTGGGCATAGACCTCAGCATAAGCGCGCAGCACCGAATTGGAGCCGAACACCAGATCCACCCGGGTGGCCGTCCATTTCAGGGCGCCGCTGCGGCGATCGCGGATCTCGTAGAGATTGCTCGCTTTCGGCAGCCACTGGTAGCCCATGTCGGTCAGGTTGACGAAGAAGTCGTTGCTGAGTACCCCGACCCGATCGGTAAAGACCCCGTGCCCGGTACCGCCGTGGTTGGTGCCGAGCACCCGCATCCCGCCGACCAGCGCCGTCATCTCGCAGGCGGTGAGCCCCATCAGCTGAGCGCGATCCAGCAGCAACTCCTCCGCCGTCACCACATAGTCCTGCTTCAGCCAGTTGCGGAAGCCGTCGGCCAGCGGCTCCAGCACCTCGAACGAGGCCACATCGGTCTGAGCCTGAGTGGCGTCCCCCCGGCCAGGCGCAAACGGCACGCTCACCGTCACCCCGGCTGCCTGGGCAGCCTGCTCGATGGCGAGGTTGCCCCCCAGCACGATGAGATCCGCGACGCTGACGCCACACTCGGCCGCGAGCTTGTCATAGACCGCCAGCACCTTCGCCAGCCTCGCCGGTTCGTTGCCCGGCCAATCCTTCTGCGGCGCCAGCCGGATGCGGGCACCGTTGGCGCCACCCCGCTTGTCGGAGCCACGGAAGGTACGGGCACTATCCCAGGCGGTACTCACCCGCTCGCTGATGGAGAGGCCGCTGGCGGCAATCCTGGCCTTCACCGCCGCCACGTCATAATCGGCACGTCCGGCAGGCACCGGATCCTGCCAGATCAGATCTTCTGTCGGCACATAGGGGCCGACATAGCGGCTCTTCGGCCCCATATCCCTGTGGGTCAGCTTGAACCAGGCGCGGGCGAAGGCGTCGGAGAAGGCCGCCGGGTCATCGCGGAAGCGCTCGGCAATCTTGCGATACTCGGGATCGAATTTGAGCGCCATGTCGGCATCCGTCATCATGGGTTTGCAGCGGATCGACGGGTCCTCCACATCCACCGGCATATCCTCTTCGGCGATATTGATCGGTTCCCACTGATGGGCCCCCGCCGGAGATTTTTGCAACCACCAGTCGTACTTGAACAGCAGATCGAAGTAGCCGTTGTCCCATTGGGTCGGGTGGGTGGTCCAGGCCCCTTCGATGCCGCTGGTCACAGTGTTGCGGCCGATGCCGCGGCTGTGGTGATTGATCCAGCCCAGTCCCTGCTCCTCGAGGCTGGCCCCTTCCGGCTCGGGCCCAAGCTGTTTGGCGTCGCCGTTGCCGTGAGCCTTGCCGACTGTGTGGCCACCGGCGGTCAGTGCCACCGTCTCTTCGTCATCCATCGCCATGCGGGCGAAGGTGACCCGCATATCCTGCGCGGTTTTCAGGGGATCGGGCTGGCCATCCACCCCTTCCGGGTTGACGTAGATAAGCCCCATCATCACCGCCGCCAGCGGGTTTTCCAGATCCCGCTCGCCGGAGTAACGACCGCCCGGCTTGCCGCTGGGCGCCAGCCATTCCTTCTCCGATCCCCAGTAGATATCCTTCTCCGGGTGCCAGATATCCTCGCGGCCAAAGGCGAAGCCGAAGGTCTTGAGCCCCATGGACTCATAGGCCACGGTGCCCGCCAGAATGATCAGATCGGCCCAGCTGATCTTGTTGCCGTACTTCTTCTTGATGGGCCACAGCAGGCGACGGGCCTTGTCGAGGTTGGCGTTATCCGGCCAGGAGTTGAGAGGGGCGAAACGCTGGTTGCCGCTGCCACCGCCGCCGCGGCCATCGGCGATGCGGTAAGTCCCGGCCGAGTGCCAGGCCATGCGGATCATCAGGCCGCCGTAGTGGCCCCAGTCGGCGGGCCACCACTCCTGACTGTCGGTCATCAGGGCTGTCACATCCTGCTTGAGGGCCGCCATATCGAGCCCCTTCAAGGCTTCCCGATAGTTGAAACCGGCCCCCAGCGGATTGGTCTTGGTATCGTGTTGGTGAAGAATGTCGAGGTTGAGGCTCTTCGGCCACCACTCCATTCTGGACGTCTCGACGGAGGTGGTTCCCCCGTGCATGACCGGGCATTTTCCTGCGGAACTGTCTGAATTGTTGCTCATCGTTTTCCTCATTTGCTCTGCTGTCCATAACCTGAAACAGCATGGCACAGAGGCGTGACACAAACTGTGCAGCAGCGGCCGATTTACGGATCTTTCACGCAAGCGGCCACGGAGCACTCGTCGGCCGCGACAGAAATTGGACGAACTATGGCGCCTCTGCGGGCTGATGGGGCGGTTCCGGCCGCAACCAGGCGCTGCGAAAATCGAACCAGCCGAGCGCTGTCATCCGCACCCCGTGCACGCCGACCCGGCTCTCCAGCTCCAGCCAGTGGTGAAACAGCGGCACAAACCAGCTCTGCTGCTGCACAGTTGCCAGCAGGGCGCGGGGGCCAGGCTCCTCACCGCTGGCGCGCCACTGCATCAACCCTTGCCACAGCTCGTACTGGCTGCTCCACACCTTGCGCAGCAACGGGGTGCCCTGCAACCAGGCGTAGGGGGCAAAGGGGCCGGCATGTTCGAGGTTGAGGGTGCCGAGCCAGAGATCCACGTCTTCATCCTCGCCACTCACCCAACGACCGTAATCGAGGGTGCGCACCTCGAGCCTGATCCCCTGTTCGGCCAGCAGGCTGCTCATGGCGTTGGCGCACTCGTTGAACTCCAGATGCTGGTTGAAGCAGGCAAGCACCAAGGTCGTCGGCAACTGCGCCGGTGTGGGCAAGGGCGCGGGTAGCGCTTCGCGCCAGTGGGGCAGCAGGCCGAGGGCGGTGGTCCAGCCCCGTTGCAACTCGGGGGCGACCCGCCCCATCAGAACCACCGGATTGAGCAGTTGGCCGAGCCACTGGCGCAGGGCGGGATCCTGCAAGGATCCGGAACGATCGTCCTGCAACAGGAAGTAGCAGCCCGACTCCAGCTCCGATTCGCCGCGCATGGTGCCGAGCTCAGGGCTGTCGCGTCCCAGCTGCAGGTGGGTCTCCAGCCGCTCCGCCAGCTCCGGCAGCATCCAGATATCGATCTCGTCGAGCAGGGCGCGCAGGCCGAAGTAGTCGTCAAACGCCGCAAGGCAAAGATGCAGTGGATCGTTGGCGGCCACCCGGTAAGGGCCGGTGCCCACCGGTTGCAGGGCAAATCCCGCCTCCCCCTTGAGCTCCCGTGGCAAAATGGTCGCCACCGGCTCTGCCAGCAGGTGGGGCAGCCAGGGGTCCGGGCTGTCGAGATAGAGATCCAGGGTGCGCGGCCAGGGGCTCTCCAGCCGAGCCAGATGTGCAAACAGCGGGCGATCCCGCAGGGCCAGCAGGCTCTCCATCACATCTTCCACCACCAGCTCGCGACCGTGGTGAAAGCGCACCGCCGGGCGCAGGTAGAAACGCCAGTGACAGGGGCCCAGACACTCCCAGTGGTGGGCGAGATCCCCTTCAATTTCCCCATTTTCCTCATTTCGCCGGGTGAGGCCGTTGAAGATCTGGCGGCTCAGGTGAATTTCGGAGCGGCGCATCGGGCCGGTGGGCAGCAATTGCGGCAGCGGCCGATAGTAGGGCACCCGCAGGATCTGGCGCCCCTCGCGGGTGGCCTGACCGAGCTGTTCGATCAGCAACGGAGTGAGCAAATCGAGGCGATCCTCGGCCAGCCGCACCGCCTGCGCCAGCTGGCCCTGACTGAGCAGATCCCGCAAGCGGCGCCGGGTGAGGCTCTCCTGACTATCGAGCAAGGTGAGTCGGGAGCGCCGCCCCCGCCCCGCTTCCGCCGACCAGCTGAGCCAGCCCTGATCCTGCATCCGCCGCAGCAGCAGGCGAGCGTTGCGCGGGGTGCAGCAGAGCAGATCCGCCACCTCGGCGAGGCTGATCTCCCGCTCGTCGCTGCCAAGCAGCTGGGCGAGTCGTTGAAATTGCTGGTAGAGGCGACCGGTCGGCATAAAAGAGGAAATCCTGTTGCTATAAGTCATCAGTTTTTACTTCCGCATTTTAGCTCAATACTGCTGATGAACGTGAGAACCACAGCAGAGGAGCACCATCATGAGCCACGCCAATCCCCTCAAACCGAACCGGATCCAGCAGACCTTGCGCCGTTACTTCAAGCGGATCCTGCCGCGCCCGCTGCCACTTATCGAAGATCCCATGCAGCAGCTCAACCGCCTGATGCAGTGGGATATGAACCAGATCGATGACAAGGAGTATCGCCGTCGTCTCTGAGTGCGGGCCATACCAACCACTCGGGACACGCATCCCCTGCGGGCGACATTGCTTTGCCGGATCTTGCTGTTTACATCGGCCACGGGCCTGATAGATTGGACGTCTATCCATCTATAACTGCCATAAGCAACATCCAACAAGGAGTGTGTGATGAAAGATGCGACCCTGGCCCTGCACCACGGCTTTTCCAACGACCCCACCACCAAGGCGGTCGCCGTGCCCATCTACCAGACGGTGGCCTACGAGTTCGAGAGCGCCCAGCACGGGGCGGATCTGTTCAATCTGGCGGTGCCGGGCAACATCTACACCCGCATCATGAACCCCACCAACGATGTGCTGGAGCAGCGGATGGCTGCGCTGGAAGGGGGGATCGCCGCGCTGGTGGTCTCGGCAGGTTCCGCCGCCATCACCTACGCCATTCAGGCGCTGACCGCCGCCGGTGACAACATAGTCTCCACGCCCCAGCTCTATGGCGGCACCTACACCTTGTTCGCCCACATGCTGCCGAGTTTCGGGGTCGAGGTGCGCTTCGCCAAGGATGACAGCGCCGAAGCCATCGCCGCCCTTATCGACGACAAGACCAAGGCGGTCTACTGCGAGAGCATCGGCAACCCGGCGGGCAACATCGTCGATCTGGCCGCGCTGGCCAAGGCCGCCCACGCCCGCGGCGTGCCGCTAATCGTCGACAACACGGTCGCCACTCCGGTGCTCTGCAAACCCATCGAACATGGTGCTGACATCGTCGTCCACAGCCTGACCAAATATGTCGGCGGCCACGGCAACTCGCTGGGCGGCGTGGTGGTCGACTCGGGCAAGTTCCCCTGGGCGGATCACGCCGAGCGCTTCCCCCAGCTGACCAAACCAGAGCCCTCCTACCACGGGGTGGTCTATACCGAGGCCTTTGGTCCGGCTGCCTTTATCGGGCGGGTACGCACCGTGCCGCTGCGCAATACCGGCGCAGCGCTGGCGCCGATGAACGCCTTCCTGCTGCTGCAGGGGTTGGAGACCCTGAGCCTGCGCATGGAGCGCCACGTGGACAACGCCCTGCGGGTCGCCCATCACCTCAAGCATCACCCCAAGGTGGCCTGGGTCAGCTATGCCGGTCTGCCGGGCCACCCGCACTATCTGCTGGCAGAGAAGTACATGGCCGGTCGCCCCTCGGCCATCCTCTCGTTCGGTCTGAAGGATGGTTACGAGGCGGGCGTGCGCTTCTACGATGCGCTCAAGATCTTCAAGCGGCTGGTCAACATCGGCGATGCCAAGTCGCTGGCCTGCCACCCCGCCTCCACCACCCATCGCCAGTTGAGCGAGGAGGAGCAGGCCAAGGCCGGGGTGAAACCGGAGATGATCCGGCTGTCGGTCGGGATCGAGGCGATCGAGGACATACTGGCGGACCTGGATCAGGCGCTGGAGGCCTGAGTCAGTCAGCAAGGGAGCGGGCATCAGCCCGCTCTTTTTTAGCCATCGGTGAACCGCCATCCTCGCCTGCTCGTATACCCCATCCTGCCACCGAATCGAGGTCGTTATGATAGTCCTGCACCACCTGAACAAATCCCGCTCCCAGCGCATTATCTGGCTGCTCGAAGAGCTGGGCCAGCCCTATGAGATCAAGGCGTATCAGCGCGATGCCACCACCTTTCTGGCACCGCCCGAGCTCAAAGCCATCCACCCCCTCGGCAAGTCGCCGGTCATCGAGTTCGACGGCCGGGTGCTGGCGGAATCGGGCGCCATCACCGAGTACCTGATCGCCCGCTACGCCGCCGAGCGGCTGGCACCGGCACCAGATAGCCCGGAGTATCCCGAATATCTGCAGTGGCTCCACTTTGCCGAGAGCTCCGGCATCCTGCCGCTGCTGCTCGACATGTTCGTGCGCAAGGATGGCAGCCCGATGCGCTTCCTGCCGGACTACGCCAAGGCGGAGTGTGCCAAGGTGCTGGGCTACCTCAATGAGGTACTGGCGAATCGCCACTATCTGGTGGGGGATCGCCTCTCCGGCGCCGACATCATGAACTCCTTTCTGGTGGATCTGCTGGCGCAAAGCGGCCAGCTGGCCCACTTCCCGCATCTGCAAGCCTACTGGCAGCGGCTCAATACCCATCCGGCCCGTCAGAAGGCGGTAAGCTGGAGCGCGAGCTGGATCAGCGCCCCTGACCCGAGTCGCCATCATGCAAAACGCCCCGACTGTCGGGGCGTTTTGTTATGCAGCAAGCGCGGTCTACTTGGTCGCGGGCACCTTGTCCCGGCGCGACTTCCACCACCACCTCAAGCGGATCTGGGAGATGAGCATCCCCGCCAGCATCAGGGCGCAACCGGCAATGGCGCGCTCATCCAGCGTCTCACCCAACAGCAACACGCCACCCACGGCGGCAAAGACGGTCTCCAGACTGAGGATGATGGCGGCATGGGCCGGATGGGCGCCCCGCTGCCCCACCACCTGCAGGGTATAACCCACCCCGACCGACACCAGCCCGGCGTAGAGCAGCGCCTGCCAACCGGCCACGGCGCCGCTAACAGTCGGGGTTTCGATGACAAAGGCGGTGGCGAGGCTGAGCAGGCCGCAGACCACGAACTGCACTCCAGCCAGCTTGATGGGGGCAACCCGGTTGGAGTAGTGATCCACCAGCAGCAGATGCACAGCCCAGAACAGGGCACCAACTACCTGCAACAGATCGCCAAAGCCGATGGTGAACTCGTCGGTGACGCTCAACACATAGAGACCGGCCAGCGCTATGATGGCGCCGATCCAGGTATTGAGCCCGCTCTTGTGGCGCAGCAGCAGCCCCAGTACCGGCACCAGAATGATGTAGAGCCCGGTGATGAAACCGGCCTTGGCGGCCGTGGTGTAGAGCAGCCCCACCTGCTGCAGGGAGGCGGCACAGAACAGCACCAGCCCGGCCAGCACACCACCGATCAGCAGTTGGCGATGGTCGCCCGCGACGGCAACAGGTTGTCGGGATTTGAGCCACCAGAGCAGCGGCAACAGGGAGAGGGCGCCGAGCAGAAAGCGCAGGCCATTGAAGGTATAGGGCCCCATGTGATCCATCCCGAGGCGCTGGGCGACAAAGCCCATACCCCAGATGGTGGCAGCCATCAGCAACATCAGATTGGAGCGCATGGCGATTCTTCCTTAAATCGGCGCGTGACGGGTTATCCGATCCAAGATACCCGCCTCCCTATCCTCTTGTCTCCACTCTTTGTCTTCGCTCTCGCTCTCAACGCGCTGCATCGCACTGCTTTTGAGCACAGCGAGTGTTACAGCAGCGAGGGCTTGGTGAACACGGCCAACAGGGCAATCAGTAGCAGATTGCCCCGCAGGATCCACACCACCCGGAAGTGCTGCTGGATGGAGATCATCGGCGCCTTGCCCAGACGCAGGGCGCGACGCCAGCGATAGAAGAGGCGGCTGGGATAAACGAGGGAGCCGACAATCAGCAGAAACAGCCCCATCTTGAGGCCGTGGGAAGGATGGGCAAAGATCTCTGCCACCGAGCTGGCATGCTCGAGGGCCAGCAGACACCCGGTCGCAAAGATGGAGAAGAGCGCCAGCGCCGCCACCCCATCTGCCAGCAGCAGGCGGCGCACTCGCAGCATGTTCAGGCCGCGCCGAAAGATCAGATACTCGACACAGAGGGCAAGGATCAGCACCGCTATGCTGCCATAATGAATCATTGAGAGCAGAGTGTGGTTCAGCATCGGAAACATCTCATTTTCTGCCTTTAGACGAGCCGCACAGCATCATATATGCTGGTGTCACCCGAGACGAAAAGGATCTGTTCATGTCCCCCGCCAAGCCCAAGAACACTTGGTCTTTGATCACCCGCATGCGGCTGGGCTTCCTCTTGCTCTTTATCCCTGTGTTGCTGCTCGGCAGCATCTACTACCTGCATATGGAGCGCACCCTGCGCCACGAGCAGCAACAATATCTGATTGCTCGCAACACCCAGTATTTCCATACCCTGATAGAACCCTATCTGGCGACCCTCAAACGCCAGTTTACGCTCATTTATCAGCAGGTAAATTATCGGGATTTCAGCGGTCCGGAGATCCGCAACGGCGAGCGCTACCTGCAACAGTGGCAGGCCTATCACAAGGTGATGGAGCTCGATTACGTCTACGTGGGCACCGAGCATCGCAAGATGCTGATCCACCCATCCTGGCAGGCCGACGAGAAGTTCGATCCCAGAACCCGCCCCTGGTATCTGCTGGCCGCCAGCCATCCCGGACAGATTGTCTGGACTGATCCTTATTACGACTACACCTTGGGCACTCTCACCATGGCGCTGGCTCGGGTAATTAAAGATCCTGACGGCAAGCGGGTTGGCGTACTCTCGCTGGATACCCAGCTCACCCCCCTCGCCAGCTGGCTAAACAGTCGGCATGCTCAGAGTCACCATCTGGGTAATGGCTATCAGCTCCTGCTCAACCATGACGGGCTGGTGCTGGCCCATCCAGATCGCGAACGGGTATTCAAACCCCTCGCCCACCCCGACTGGCTGGCCCGGATGCAACAGCCGCAGGGCTTTTTCCTCGATGATGCCAGCGGCCTGATGGTCTCCTACTACCGCATCCCCGAGCAGCGCTGGATCCTGCTCAGCGTCGAGCCGACTGCCAGCATGCAACAGGTGATCGACAGCGTCTCCATCAACGTGCAGCTGATGATTGCCGTCGCCTGCATTCTCTATCTGCTGCTGGCCCTGCTCTGGTCCCGTTACTTCCGCCGCATGCTGGGGGAGATCACCCTGCTGATCCGCGCCAGCCGCTCCGGCGGTATCGCCTACAACGGCCGCCGCATGCTGGAGCTGGCCAAGGTCTATGAAGAGATGGAGGCCGCCAGCCAGGACTTTGCCCAGATCCGGCTGCAAGCCAATCAGGACAAGCTCACCGGGCTCTACAATCGTCGCTTCTTCGACGAGTGCCTGCAGAAGCAGCTCAACAGTGGCGCTCCCTTCGGGGTGGTGATGTTCGATCTGGATGATTTCAAGCGAGTCAACGATACCCACGGCCATCAGGCGGGGGATGTGGTGCTCAAGCGGGTGAGCAAGCTGGGCATGAATCTGTTCCACGAGTGGGGCTGGTTCTGCCGCTATGGCGGCGAGGAGCTGGTGCTGATCTTCCGTTACGGCGAAGAGCAGCCGATGCTCCCCTCCCTGCTGGAAGCGTTCCGGCTCGGGGTGGAGCAGCTGGAGTGGCGCGAACCCGATCTCACTATCACTATCAGCGGCGGGGTGGCCTTCAGCCGCTCCGGGCTCTCGGCCAAAGAGCTGGTGGAGCTGGCCGACAAGGGGGTCTATCAGGCCAAGCGGGAGGGGAAAAACCGTATCTGCTTCCCGCTGCGCCACACCCCTCACCAGAGTGCCGAGGAGGACATTCCCGCCTTTGGCGAGCCCCGGCAACAAACCAACGAGGGGTAGCCACCACCGCCAACATCAACCACAACGCTGTCAGCAAAAACAAAGAGAGAGGCTCCTGCCTCTCTCTTTGTTTATCGTGCTCCTTGCCGCACGTTAAGCCTGTGTGGCGCACGACTCAGCGCTGCCACTCCCACACCGGCCAGCCCAGCTCCGAGGCGCACTGACGGAGCGCGGGGGCCGGATTGACCGCATGAGGATGGCTCACTGCCCGCAGCATGGGCAGATCGTTGTGGGAATCGCTGTAGCCAAAGCTCCCCTGCCAGAGATGGTCCCTGCCTGCAAAGAGCTGGTTGATGCGGGCCACCTTGCCTTCGCGAAAGCTGAGGGTGCCGCGGGTCTGGCCGGTCAGCATCCCCTCCTCCTCATCGAGCAGGATGGCGACGCAGTGATCCATCCCCAGCATCTTCGCCATGGGGGCCACCAGATGCTCGCCGGAGGCGGAGATCAGTACCAGCTCGTCACCACGCTGGCGGTGCCACTCGATGCGCGCC
Source organism: Aeromonas sp. 30P (assembly GCF_051919805.1). Classification (NCBI taxonomy): domain Bacteria; kingdom Pseudomonadati; phylum Pseudomonadota; class Gammaproteobacteria; order Aeromonadales; family Aeromonadaceae; genus Aeromonas; species Aeromonas sp. 30P. The sequence continues at coordinate 4,504,129 of NZ_JBQBEA010000001.1, forward strand.
AACCCCTCCGGGTAGAGGCGCTCGCGCAGCACCTGCTCGGCGAAGTGGTGGCACTGCTGCTCCAGCCACTGGCGCGTCTTGCCCGCCAGCGGTTGCAGAGTGAAGGCCATGTACTGGTGCATATCCATCTTGCCCTGATGGTAGAGGGACATCATGGCCTGCTCCTCCGCGATCATGCTGGCCGGAGCCAGCTCCTCGGCCACCATGTACTCGAGCCAGAGGCTGGCGGAATCCCCCGCAATCAGGGTCTCGTCCAGATCAAACAGTGCCAGTGCCATGGGCGCTCCTCGCAGTGAAAATGGAAATGAAATGCGGCCTCATGCTACCTCACAGAGTTGATCCCGGGCCACCGCCAGGGTCACGGCACTGCCGATGGCCAGCAGATCGCCAGCCGAACGGTTGAGGCAATCCACTGTCAACAGCCCCGCCTCGCACTCCACCTGATAGCGGATCACGTTGCCGAGCAGCTGTTGCTGACGAACGATGCCGGGCAGGCTGGGTTCGCTGCTGGCCGCCCCGGCGGGCAGCAGGGTAATGGACTCCGGCCGCAGCGCCAGCTTGCCCTGAAAACGGGGGCCGAACAGCGACTTGCCCTGCTCGGCGCCAAGCAGGTTGTAGTTGCCGATAAAGCCCGCCACAAACTCGCTGGCGGGACGGGTATAGATCTGCTCCGGCGTGCCGCTCTGGACGATGGATCCCTTGTTCATCAGGAAGATCCGGTCCGACATGGTTAGCGCCTCCTCCTGATCGTGGGTCACGAAGAGGGTGGTGAGCTCAAGGCGCTGCTGGATCTCGCGGATCTGCTGGCGCAGGCTGCGGCGGATGCGGGCATCCAGCGCCGAGAGCGGCTCGTCCAGCAGCAGGATCCGCGGCTGCACCACCAGCGCCCGGGCCAGCGCTACCCGCTGACGCTGGCCACCGGAGAGCTCGGCCGGATAGCGGCGCTCGAAGCCGGTCAGCTCTACCAGCTCAAGCGCCTCCTGCACGCTGGCGGCGAGATCCCGCCCCGGCTGGGGTTTCATCTTGAGGCCGAAGGCAACGTTGTCCCACACCGTCATGTTGGGGAACAGCGCATAGCTCTGGAACACCATGCCGATGCCGCGCTTCTGGGGCTCCTGCCAGGTGATATCTTCACCGGCCACCCGCACCTGACCGCCATCCACCGGAGTGAGCCCGGCCAGCGCCCGTAGCAGGGTCGATTTGCCGCAGCCGGAGGGGCCGAGCAGGGTCACCAGCTCCCCCTTGCGGATACCGAATTCAATCCCCTCGAACACCTTGGTGTCGCCGTAGGATTTATGCAACTGATTGACTTCTAAATGAAACATCTTTGTTCACCGATGAAATCTGTTGGCCGCCCAGGTGAGCAGCAGGGTCAGCAGGAAGTAGCTCATCACCAGCGCACTGGTGAAGTGGCCCGAAGTGGCGCGCATGTTGTAGAGGTAAACCTGCAGGGTCTCGTAACGGGTGCCCACCAGCATGTTGGCAAACACGAACTCGCCGAGCAGGAAGGAGAGGGAGAGAAACAGCGCCGCCAGCAGCCCCTTGCGCAGGCAGGGGATCACCACCAACAGAAAGGCGCGCCGACTACTGGCCCCCAGCAGATGGGCGGCATCCATCAAATCCCTGAGCGGTACCCCTTGCAGGCTGTTGGCCAGCGCCCGATACATAAAAGGGAGCACCACGGTGAACCAGGTACCGATCAGGATCCACGGCGTGCCGATAATCGGCAGAACGCCGTCGGCGTAGATCTGCAGCAGCCCCACTGACGAGACCACCGGCGGCACCGCGAAGGGGAGCAGGATCAACAGGTTCATCCAGGGATCCAGCTTTGGGAAGTAGTAGGCCACCACCAGCACGGTGGGTACCAGCACCAAGGTCCCCAGCAGCAGGGTGGCGAAGCAGACCAGGAGGCTGCGGCCAAACGCCGCCAGAAAGCGCGGATCGCCCCACAACTTGAGATACCAGTCGAGGGTGAAGCCATCCGGCAGCAGGGTCGCCCCCCAGCGGGTGGAGATGGAGTAGAGAAAGGTAGCCAGCAGCGGCAGCAGCAGGGTGGCGACCAGCCCACCCAGCACCCACTTGGGCCAGCGCGGCGTCAAATCATGCATGGGATTGCCCCTTGTTCACATAGCTCTTTTTCAGCAGCCACTGGTTGGCGGCCGTCACTACCCCCAGCAGCACCATCAGGATCACTGCCAGCGCCGCCGCCATATTGGGCTCGAGGAAGATGTCGCCGGAGACCAGACTGGCCACCCGGATGGTCACCAGATTGAAGTTGCCGGTGGTGAGGGCATAGGCAGAGGCATAGGCCCCCACCGCGTTGGCAAACAGGATGATCAGGGTGCCGAGCAGCGCAGGCGTCAGCACCGGCAGTGCCACGTGCCACACATACTGCCCCTTGCTCGCCCCCAGCAGCGCCGCAGCCTGCGGCCACTCATCCTGCAGCGCATCAAACGCCGGGTAGAGCAGCAGCAGGGCGAGCGGGACCTGGAAGTAGGTGTAGATGAGGATAAGGCCGCTACCCGAGTAGAGGTTGAAGCCGTCGATCAATCCCCATGATTTCAGCAGCAGGGTCACCGCACCATTGATGCCGAGAATGATGATAAAGGCGAATGCCAGCGGCACCCCGCTGAAGTTGCCGGTCATGGTGACGAAGGCCAGCAGCAGCCGCTTGACTCGCTCGCCGCTGTGGCGCAGCGCCGCCGCCCCGAGAGTACCGATGGCAAGCCCCGCCAGACTGGCGATACCGGCAATGCGCAACGAGTTGCCGAACGATTGCAGGTAGAAGGGGGAGCTCAATATCTCCAGGTAGTAGTCGAGGCCCCAGCCATCCGGGGTCTGGAAACTGCCCACCAGCACCCACACCATGGGGGCGAGCTGGAACAGGATCATCAAGAGGATAAAGGGCAGCAATACCAGTGCAGGCAGCCAGTGGCGGCGCACCTTGTGCTTGGTGGCCACGGGTTGATCCGCGAGGATCTCGGTGGTGGCAGGCATCATCAGTGCACCTCGCGCATAAAGGCCGCCTTGAGCAGCGGTGGCGCCGCCGGCTTGTCGTGGGAAACCCCCAGCAGATCGGCCATCAGGGCGCAGAGCTGGGTCTGGGCGATCGCCACCCCATCCGGCCAGCGCTCGATAAAGGCATCGCCAAACAGCCAGAGTGGCACGGTGCGCTCTTCGGGCAGGGTGCCGCCGTGGCTCAGGTCATTGTTCATGCCGTGATCCGAGGTGATCACCACCTGATACCCCTCAGCCAGCCACTGGGGCAGCAGATCGGCCAGCAGGCTGTCCATGCGGCGCGCCTGATTGCGGTACTGGCGGGAATCGAGGCCAAACTTGTGGCCCACATCGTCCACCCCCATCGGGTGGATCAGCAGAAAATCGGGGTCATATTGGGTTCTGAGCCATTCCCCATCCATCAGCAGATGGCTGTCGGGATAGTTGTCATCCCAGTAGAAGCAACCGTGTTGGATCGGCAGCAGCTCGTCGTGAGTAAAGCGATCACGGGCAGCCAGCCAGGGGCTGCGGTTGTAGAGTTCGCTCACCCAATGATAAGCCGCCGCTGCGGTGCGTTTGCCCGCGGCGCGGGCCAGATGGAAGATGGAGTCATGCAGACTGAGGCGACTCACCCCGTTGTGGGTGATGCCGCTCACCACCGGCGGCACGCCGGTCAGGATGCACTCGTAGAGGGGTCGGGAGAGAGACGGCAGGGCAGCATTCAGGGTCGTATGCAGGCCCCGCCCCGCCTCCACCATGCCACCGAGGTAGCCCATGGTGTGGGCTACCTCGGCTGCCAGACCATCCACAAGTACCACTATCACCTTGTGTTGCACTGGATTCCCTTACTGCATGTTGATCATGACGGTTTCTTGCCACTGGCGCGGCAGGGCCTTGGAGCTCTGCTCCCAGGCGGCGTGATCCTGCACCGGCTTGGCATTGGCGTACTGCTCGGCCGGCAGCAGCTTGGCCTTCACGTCATCCGGCAGGGTCACGTTGCTGCGGATCGGGCGGGCGTAGCCGCGGGCCAGGTTGATTTGACCGGCATCGGAGAGGATGTATTCACGGGCCAGTTTGGCGGCGTTGGGGTTCTTGGCCCACTTGTTGATGATGGTGGTGTAACCGGCGATGACTGAACCGTCACTCGGGATCACCACATCAAACTTCTTGGGGTCGATCTGGTCGCGGTAGTTGAGGGCGTTGAAGTCCCACAGCACACCCACTTCCACCTCGCCCTTCTCGATGTTGGCGATGGTGGGATCGTTCAGGGAGAGACGACCCTGCTGGGCCAGCTTGCCGAACAACTCCAGGGCGGGCTTGAGATTCTTCTCGCTACCACCGGTGGCATAGGCTGCCGCCAGCACGCCGTTGTTGGCCTGAGAGGCAACGCCCACGTCACCCAGGGTCACCTTGTAGTCGCCACCCAGCAGGGATTGCCAGCTGGTGGGAGCGGCCTTGACCAGATCCTTGTTGATCAGGAAGGCGATGGTGCCGGTATAGGCCAGCATCCAGTGACCGTCCGCATCCTTGGCCCAGTTGGGAATATCAGCCCAGGTGGAGGGTTTGTAGGGCTGGGTGACCCCCTGCTTGACCGCAACCGGGCCGAAGGCACCACCCACATCGCCGATATCGGCGGTGGCATTGGCCTTCTCGGCGGCGAACTTGGCGATCTCCTGCGCCGAGCTCATGTCGGTATCCTGATGCTTGATGCCGTAGATGCTGCCCAGCTGCTGCCAGGTATCCTTCCAGTTGGCCCAGCTGTCAGGCATGCCGATGCTGTGGAGCTGGCCTTCGCCACGGGCGGCCTTTTCGAGATCCGCGATATTTTCAGCTGCATAGCTATTTGTGGCAAACAACGGTTGGCTGATGGCCACCATGGCCAGTGCACTTGCGATCACGCTTTTCATCATCCCATCCCTCTGGACTAGGTCAGTTAAGGTTCGAGAGGGATGCTAGAGGGGAATTGTGACGGTGGCGGGGCGCTTTAATGGCAGTTTGATGACAATCACCCTGTCATGGCGCTGTCATCCACAGCAGTTACAACTCTGAACCCGAGTGAGGCTGGACTATTCCAGTAAGGGATTGGCCAGCCACCCGCCTTCTGAATAAGCAACAGGGACAAGAGTGTGACCGAGCCGAGATTGAGCGAGCAGAGAGTGAACGAACAGAGCATTGCCGATGGCCGCTCCTCCTCCAAGTGCGAACAGATTTGCCAGACTCTGCGCCGCTATATCGGCAGCGGCCAGTTGGGGGCCGGGCAGCAGCTGCCCGCCGAACGGGCCCTGAGCGAGCGTTTCGCCACCACCCGCATCACCATCAAGGAGGCGCTCTCCAGCCTCGAGGCGGATGGCCTTATCTACCGGGCCGAGCGCCGTGGCTGGTTCGTGGCCCCGCCCCGCCTCACCTACGATCCCGCCATCCACACCCACTTTCACCAGTGGATCGGCGAACAGCAGCGCACCGCCGAAACCCGGGTGCTGGCCCACGGCAGCGAGCTGGCCAGCAGCGAACTGTGCCGCTGGATGGGATTGGAACCCTTCACGCCGCTCTACGAGATCCGCCGCCAACGGCTGATCGACGGTCGCCCGGTGCTCCACGTCAGCCACCACCTGCTGGCGAGCCGCTTTCCCGATATCGCCAGCGCGCCGCTGGCCAGCTCCCTCACCGAGCTCTATCAGCAGCGTTATGGCATAGGCCAGGGCGGGGCGAGTCTCGAGATCACCCCCTCGGCAGCGCGCGGCGCCATCGCCCGCGCCCTCAATCTGGCGGAGGGGAGCGCCGTGCTGCGGCTGGTGCGGGTCAACTATGACGAGCGAGGCGGTCTGGTGGATTGCGATATCGAACACTGGCGACCGGATGCCATCCGCATTTGTCTGGATACCCGAGCGCTGCAACCGATCGCAGGCAAGCTGCAACAAACCCGGGTCGCCGATTAGACTCCAGCCAACAGAGCGGATCCCGCAGGATCCGACGGGATCAGTTGTCGATATTGGGGATCATGTCGTCAAAGCTCTGATAGCCGCAGTCGGCCAGTTGCAGCGACATGGTGTAGGTCTTGGCGTGCTCCTGCTGGCCGATGGCGGGGCGGTTGAGCTTGATCTCCTGATGCCAGTACTCCTTCATCCGGTCGATCAGCGCCATCGCCTCTCCCTCGTTGAGGTGCAGCTGGCAGAGCGCCATATAGTTGTTCGACTTGTGCATGTTCTCCACCAGATACTCCCCCAGCACCGACATCGCCTGCCGTGCCTGCTGGCGGGCGAAGCGGCTGTGCTGCTCGAAGCTGATCCGCTCGCTGATCAGGAAGTGGTAACTGTTGTCGATACCGAGTTGCAAAATGCCGAGCTTCTCCAGCTTGCGCAGATAGAGGTAGCAGGAGGCATCGGTCAGGCCGTACTCCCGCTTGAGATCGATCAGCGTCTTGTCGCGCCAGAAGATATTGGCGAGAAAGGCGTAGAGCCCCGGCTCGTTGTGAAACGCCTCGTCCTGCTCCTGGGTAAAGACGGCGCGGCGGCTCTGAGCGTCCTGAGTGCGATCCAGCAGCTCCTCGAACGAGAGCCCCACCAGATGGCAGATCTCCAGCAGGGTATCGAACGGCAGGGAGGGCTTGTTCATCATCCTCTTCACGGTCGCGATGGAGACACCCATGGCTTCTGCCAGGGTCTGATAGCGGATCCCCTTGTCGGTCAGGGTCTTCTTCAGGGTGTCGAGAATATTGTTGGCCAGGGTCTGGCTGTAGGTCATGCCACTCTTCCTTGTTATCGCACTTTCATTGCATGGTTATGCCGAGTCAGCTTCTGACCTGTTTTTACCTTCAAGGCTCAGATATTGACACCGAAAAAACAGCCTAGAGAAAAAATCTCCTGTAAAGCCCATCAGGACAGACCAGTTGAACGATGAGGTCGCAAAATCTGACACCAGACAGTGCATATCTTTCAACCCGCAAACATTTTGCTAGTGCTGCATAGAACATCGCGCATAATCGAAACGTATCGAATTCAAGACCCTTCCTGGTTGAGAAATCGATTGTTTGCTTCCAAATTTTTATCTTTTAAACCGTAAGGTTTTTTCTCTTTCCTGGCATTGGGCGGCGCTGATAGCACCGCCCTTTTCTTTTCCCTGAATTCGCAGGTCAGGTCAAGGGCCCCGGCAAGGGGAAGTGTCACCGGCCACCCGCCGCCCACTGATGCGCCAGCCACCACGACCGTTCTGGCAAGGTATCCTAAACGATCATCAATACCGTGGTATTGCTATGCAATATATTTAAATGGCCTGCTTGGAAAGCTTCTCCAAATATAGAAACGAATATATTAAAGTTATTTAAAACTCCAAAAACCTATCTTTTAAATGGCTTGTATATATAAGACAACAAAATTAATCAACCAGTACTACCAATATTTACTTATCACTCCCCGCTCCCACCCCAACAACTGCTACCGGGTGAAGAGAAAAGCCACCCAAAGAGCCCATTCGCGTATCTGATGGGTAGCATCGCCTTCGCAAAACAGCCTCAAAAGACCACCAAAATCTGCAATGGGAACAATCCCAACCCTAGAAAAGAGCAAAAAACAGGCAAAAAGATAGGTTTTTTTCTCACGGTTTCACCTTGTGAGGCGTTCAAAAAATCATCGAAAAGAGCCTGACACCTGTGAGTGACATCTGAGATGCCAATTTTTAGACAACTCATCACGGCTACGCTCGAATGAAAATTTAATGCTGATACAAATCAATCACATAGAATCAAAATCGAACTCGCAGCCTGTCATTTGCCTCACCAGTTAATTATTTAAACCTCAATAAAGCTAAAACTCTAATAACACCATTTATTAAACAAAATGCCCCTGCTTGCAGCCAGTCATATTTAGAAGAATGGGAAAATCACTCTCTTGTTATTCAGAAATTCGCTGACTATACTGCGGCCCCTCTGTGAAAGCAGAGCAATGACGGAAATATAAAAAGCTTCATGGATTGAGCAATATAAATCACACGCAGTTCACGCAACACAAGGTTATTTATCCATGAACAAGTTTAATAAAATTGCCGCTTTCTCCCTGCTTGCTCTGGCCATGAATGGCGGCGCCCATGCCGAAGGCTGGTATGTAGGTCTGGATCTGACCACCTCCAAGATGGATCTCGATGGTGCTGCCAAAGACGCCTATGACGCCAAAGTGATCGACGACCAGCTCGACGGCGGCAGCCTGATCGTGGGTTACAGCTTCAAACCCTGGCTGGCGGTTGAAGGTGGCTTGCACGCCCAACAGATGGATCAGCTGACCTGGGTAACCTCCCCGATTGCAAGCGGCTTTGCCGACACCACCATCGAAACCCGCAGCATCAGCCTGGCCGCCAAGCTGAGCCAGCCGCTGGCCTGGGGCTTCAGCGCTTATGCCAAACCGGGTATCGCCTACACCCGCACCGAATTGGAAGTTGTCGGCAACGCCACCTTCCTCGGTTTCAGCGATCAGGTAAGCAAGAGCGCAACCAAGAGCAAGGTACACCCCAATCTGGAAGTAGGTCTGGACTACGCCTTCAACGACCACTTCTCTGCCGGTATCGGTTACGAGCGCCAGTTCGACGCCCTGAGCCTGGGTGACGAGCACTACTCTCTGGATACCTTCAAGCTGGGTCTGCGCTACCACTTCTAAGTCGCGCCGCGTTAGTAACAATACAAAAGGGCCGCAGGTTTCAAACCTGCGGCCCTTTCTACTGTTCTTCTTTCCGTAACCCGCGTTAGCAGATCTGGTCTTTACCCAGCTGCTTGGCCTGATAGAGCGCCCGATCGGCACGCACCATCAGGCTCTCCTTCTGCTCATCCTGCTGATACTCCGCCAACCCGAAGCTCATGGTAGCGGGCGCGTGGGGGCAGATGGGCTCGCTCGCCATCAATGCCTGAAACTTGCTCGCCACCACCAGCGCATCCTCGCGGCCGGTGTTGGGCAACAACACCATAAACTCGTCACCGCCCCAGCGGGCCAGCAGATCGATCTCGCGGATATGGCGGCGCACCAGCGCCACTATGTTGATCAGGGTCTGATCCCCGGCGTTGTGGCCATAGCTGTCGTTGATCTGCTTGAAGTTGTCCACATCCATGGCGATCACCGTAAACGGCTGATGGAAGCGGCGCGCCCGCTCGCACTCCAGCTGCAATGCCCGCTCCAGCCGATAGCGGCTGGCGGCGCCAGTCAGGGCATCGGTCTCTGCCAGCAGACGGTTCTCCTCGGCTTTCTGTTGCAGCGCCTCGTTGAGTCGCACCAGCTCGGCGGTACGCTCGGCAACCTGCTGCTCCAGCGACTGATTGCGCCGCTCCAGCTGCTCCAGCAACAGCTTGCTGGCGTGGATATCGCGATGGGCGCCGATCATCCGCGCCACAGAGCCATCGGGATTGCGCTCAATGATGCGGCCGCAATCCTCAATCCAGAGGTAACTGCCATCCCGGCAGCGGCAACGGTACTCGGCGCGATACTCGTGGGCGCTGCCGCTTAGACAGAGATCGAACTTCGCCATCACTGCCGCCAGATCGTCGGGGTGGATCACGTTCTCCCAGGTGAAGACGGTATTGCCGAGGGAGTGAGGCTCGTAACCCAGCATCCGGTACCAGCCGGGGTTGCGATAGACAAAACCGGTATTGGCATGCCAATCCCAGATGCCATCGCTGGTCACCTCCAGAATGCCATGCACCACGGCCTCGCTGACATCCGAGATCCTGATCGTGTCACTGTCCTGCACCATAGCAGTTATCCTTGTTCTTCCGCCCCGCGCCACCACGGGGAATCGCACTGTTGTCGTGAGGCGCTACCTTGGCATATTGCAACAGATCTGTCAGCCAGAACCCTACCGCACCACCGTTTCCCCGGTTATCGGCCACTCACGGCACAGGCTGAATCAGGGTGGTCATAAGTGTGGCTCAAGCGCACCCCATTTACCGGATTTAACTCACGATTCAGTCATTTGGGGGATGGAATAATCGGGCTGAGCAAGAGGGGTGACCAAGTGCAGCATATTGTGCCAACCCGCTCCCCTCACCCTGACCATCTCTCAAAGGGAGAGGGGATAAAGCAGCACCGGAAATATGATCGTCAGCCGTGTAGGTTCGATTAGCGAAGCGTAATCGGACAGCGGTAACGGAATTGTTCCCTTCTCCCATTTATTAAAAAGGAGGAGAGGGGTCGGGGATAAGGGGAAAGAAAAAGAGATTTCACGGTAAACGTTGGGCTTCGCTAGGCTCAGCCACAACCTACACAATCGGTAGATTGGTGCTGAGTCTGCGAAGCCCCGCATATGAGATACATCCAACCTACAAGATATAAAAATTACTTAGTTAACAAAATTGCGCCCATAAAAAGATGCTCATGCCCCTGAAGCACAAGATAGATTTTGTTCAAGTACTCTAACTTTGAATATTGATCTTTTGATGTTAAAGATTTCACGAAATCACGAACATCACTAAATCCACTGTTATGCCACTCATTCTGAGTCTTATGAGTAAGTCGATCGTCAAGATGATATTCATCGTCATCTTGATTATAGATAATAACTATAGGTTGATAATATTTCAATCCATCAATATTTGCCATGCCAGCTAATGTTATAAATTTTGCATTCCCAGTAATTCTATCCCTTGCTTTTTCATTCAAACCAGCCCGCATAATTATTTCATTTCTAGTTCTGTCAAATAACTGGGCGATTTGTATGTCACTAAACCCTAATTCATTAAACACAAAGTACATAAGCAACACTAACAGTTTATCCTTAATTTCAAGCTCTTTGGTTATCTCACCTTCCTCTACCGTCTTATATATCGTTCCATGAGCCACACTATTTCTTAGCTTTTTAATTATATTGAAGTCAACCTCACTAAAACCAATAACGTCTCTAATTTGTAGTGATGTTTGCCCCATTAAAAAGTCATACTTATTCTGTAGCGTTGCATGTGATGTATTTTTTAACTGCTTAATGGCACCCGCCAAATTATGAATGAGACTTATATCATCAACGGATAATTCTTCTGTCTTTTCAAAATTAGTTAGTACCTCAGTGAGCTGCTCCTTCAATGCTTTGAACTGCACAGTGTTTAACTTGTGCCCATGCCCTTTAGATGTCAACTCACAATACATCTCTAGTGTAACCACCACTGACAATATGTTGTGCTCCCAATATCCAATAAGTTTATCGGATAATGATGGCACTATACGACACCATATCTCTCTGAATGATTTTTTACTGAAATAGTTATTAAATATCGTATCCCATAGCTGCCACCTAAATATGTTGCTAAAGTCACATATAGCTTGACGAACACGACCCATTGGATTTGGCTCGTATGTTATACAAGGAAATATCAAAGAACTATAAAAAACCTTACTTAAAGATGACGAAAGATATACTGACCTGATTGACAGGGCGCCGCCGAAAATGAGAGAAAATAAATTTCTAATCTCTTGTGAAAGATCTTTTATTTCGTTAAATGAAAAGCTAGCATTTATTTTCTTGATAACGAATCCATCTTGTATTTTTATTACCTGTTCTGCGAGACTAATCTGCTCAGCTGAAACATTTCTGGTGTTATTTATACGATACCAATTCCCTTTAAAGGAAAATTCAATTGAAAACTTATCTACCCCCAACTCTCTTTTAAATTCATCTTGAGATAACTCATAGGTGCGCCAGCTTTCGCATTGTTCAGATATTCCAGTAAGAGATACTTCAATGATATCATAAAAATCATGATTTTCTGCGTCCATAATTATGGACTCAACGAACTCTGAGTATATGACACCTCTCCACAATGATGAATCATGAAGTCTATAAACCTGTCCTGTTCCAACCTCTTTACAAGTTATTGGTGAAGAAATTAACCTACGTTCATCAAACAGAATGGCAGGGTTATTTGTCTTTATTTGTAGCGTCGGGGCCTTTGATTTACCTATTACTAATGAACCAACATATTCATCACCATCCAATTCAAACTGAACTGTCATCAGATAGTCGTCAAAAAAGTTTAATTCTTTAATTTTCATCCAAAATAACCCCAGATAGTCTTAGTTCTTATGAGTGAAACGTAATCAAACACCGGTAAATCCCTTTACCGCCGCCATCAATCACTCCCCCAACCTCTGTGCCAATCCGGAATAACGCTCGGTCTTTTTCCGTACCGCTTGTGCCAGCAGAGCGCGATCGCCGTAGAGATCGAGCCGGGCCTTGGCGCGGGTGATGCCGGTATAGACCAGCTCGCGGGTCAGCAGCGGGCTGGGGCAGTCGGGCAGCACCAGCACGGTATGGGCAAACTCGGACCCCTGGGATTTGTGGATGGTCATGGCGTAGACAGTCTCGTGGGGCGGCAAGCGGCTTGGCAAAAGCGCCCGCAGGGTGCCGTCCGGCTGCTCAAACCATACCTTTAACCGGCCAGTTCCGTCGGGCAGGCAGAGCCCCATATCGCCGTTGTAGAGGCCGACCCCGTGGTCGTTGCGCACCACCATCACCGGGCGACCGGCATACCAGTCGCCATCGCGGGCGATAAGGCCGGCCCGTGACAGGGCCAGTTCGAGCCGCTCGTTAAGCCCCAGCACCCCGAACGGGCCGTCGCGCAGGGCGCAGAGGATCTGGAAGCTGTTGAATGCCTTGAATACGGCGGCGGGCGCTTCCCCCGCGCGGGCCGCCTTCAGATAGCTGCCGTAACCGGCTACCCCCTGGGCAATCAGGGCATCGTAGGCCTCCCCGGCCCAGGGGTGCAGGCTGATATCGGCGAATCCTGCGCCCCAGACTGATTCCACCGCAGTGGCATCGCCGCTGTTGCAGGCGCGCGCCAGCTGACCGATGCCGGAGTGCTGATCAAAGCGCCAGCTCTTGGCCAGCAAGCAGAGGCTGTCGCGCACCGGCGCCCCTGCGGGCGTGCCCTGCAGGCGGTAGCCGGTCTGGCGGGAGAGCCAGTCCGCCTGCGCCGGGCTGATGCCCTGTTCGATAAAGCTGCAGATATCGCCGAGCACGGCCCCCGCCTCCACCGAGGCGAGCTGATCCTTGTCACCGAGCAGGATCAGGCGGGCGTGGCTCGGCAACGCATCGAGCAGGCGCGCCATCATCGGCAAGTCGACCATGGAGGCCTCATCCACCACCAGCAAGTCGAGGTGCAGCGGGTTGCCCGCGTGGTGGCGGAACTGGCTGCGCCCCGGAATGACCCCGAGCAGCCGGTGCAAGGTGCCCGCTTCGGTGGGGATGGCCTCCACCCATTCTGGGGGCAGATCGAGGGCCTGCAGGGCAGAGCCGATACTCTCGGTGAGGCGCGCCGCCGCCTTGCCGGTGGGGGCCACCAGCCGGATCGCCGGGGCTTTGCCCGCTTGCAGGCCGGTCTCCACCAGAATGGCGAGCAGTTTGGCGACCGTAGTGGTCTTGCCGGTGCCGGGGCCGCCGGAGATGACCGCAAAGGGGCGCGCTGCCGCGGTGGCCGCCGCCAGCTTCTGGCCGTTGCAGCAGAGCGCCTCGGGCACCAGCTTATCCAGCTTGCTCAGGTCGCTCGCCGCCTGGGCACTGGCCAGCAGCCCTTCGATGGCGGGCCAATCCACCTCGCTCGGGAACACCAGATCGAGATACTTCAGGGTAAAGTGACGGGCCGAGAAGTCGGGGGCGAGGCGGGCCTTGAGCAGCGCCGCGAACACCAGTCCGTAGTCGCGGGCAAACAGCCGCGACAGGGCCGGAGCAATCTCCGGCCATTCGGCGCGCTCGCTCAAAGCGCGCAGATGGTGGGCCACCCCCAGTTCAAAATCGTGGTAGCGGGTGAGGTAGAGCCGCCCGTGCCACAGCCGCAGCGGCCAGCGCGGGGCGAGCCCCTCATCCTGCTCGGTACCCACCAGGGGGCTGGCCGCAAACAGGGTGGGCCAGCGGGCAGGATCCGCCAGATCAGCCAACAGATCCCGGCTCTGCTGGGGATCCAGCCCGAACGGCCGCAGGGATCCGGTAGCGAGCATCTCCAGCGGCAAACAGACATGGCCGCGCCCCAGTTCGAAGCAGGTGAGCGCCGCCCCCAGCACCAGCTCGGGGCTACCGCCAAGGTCGGCCACCAGCCGGGCAAATTGCAGATCCAGCTGGCGGATGCGGCCAGCCAGCGCCAGCGTTTTGAGCCGTTCAACCATCATTGCGCTGGTCGCGGTGCTGATCATGGTGCCGCTCATGCTTCTACCTCGTTTAATTCTGTTGATGAAACACCGCCAGAGCGATCACCATTTCTAAACAACTCATCCAGCCCCAGCACCAGTTCACGGCTCGGGCGGGTATGGAAAATGCCCCCTTGCGGCATGCCGCGCAGGAACAGATAGAAAACCCCGCCAAAATGCTGCTCGAAGTCGTAGCCCGGCAGGCGCAGGGTGAGCAGCCGGTGCAGCGCCAGCGAGTAGAGCTGGTATTGCAGGTCATAGCGGTGCTCGGCCATCGCCCGCTCCAGCGCCGGACGGCTGTAATCGGCGGGGCTCATGCCAAGGTGATTCGATTTATAGTCGAGCAGATACCAGCGCCCCTGCCACTCGAACACCAGATCGATAAAGCCCTTGAGCATCCCCTGCACGGTGGCAAAGCTGAGCGGCTTGTTGCCCCGCGACAGCGGGTCGTGCTGCTGGCAGAGGGCGGTCAGCGCCGGTGCCGTCACCCGCCCCATGGGCAGGAAGAACTCCAGCTCCACCTGCTTGCGCTCGGGCGCCAGATCCCGCAGCCGCACCGGCTCACCAAAGCCCGTTTCCAGCGGGGTATCCAGCACCGCCTCCACCTGCTGTTGCAGCACTTGGGCCCAGCTCTCGTCGAAACCATCCTGCGTCAACAAGCTGGCGATATGCTCGGCCAGCGGCTCGCCCGCGGCGCTCTGAAAGTCGATGGTCTCGAACAGGCTGTGCAGCAGGGTGCCGGGGCGCGCGCCTTTCGGGAAGGTGAAGATGGAGGGCTGGGGAGCCTCCTCCGGTTGCTCGGAAACCAGCGCGGCCGCCTCGGTCACCACCTCGTCATCGAAGCCGGGATTGGCAAGCACGCCCTTGCTGTGACCGTGGCCCTGCGCCGCCAGCCCGGAGTAGGAGCTGATCCACCAGTCCCGCTCAAGGGAACCGCTAAAATGGCGCACCTGCGGCTCGCCCAGCTGCTCCTCCTCTGGCGGCAGCGGGGCCGGACGGGTGAGCGAGGGCTCACCGACGGCCACCCCGGGCAGCGCCTGCGCCAGCTCGGTCAGCGCGGTCGCCAGCGTCTGCGCATCCCCCTCTTCACCCTTTTGCAACAGGTAGCCGATGGCGGTGTGGTGCAGGTCGGTCTTCTCCGACTTGCCCGCCCCCGCCCGCACCGGCGCCAGCCCCAGCCAGGTGGCGTAGACGCCCCGGGTCAGCGCCACATAGAGCAGCCGCAAATCTTCGGCAAGGCGCTCCCTGTCCGCTTCGGCGAGCGACGAGTCGGCGCCGGTCAGATCGAGAATGGTGCGATTTCCCGCCTCGTCCGCCTCGTGATAGAGCGGGGTCTCGGCGGTTCTGTGGCTGCAGAGAAAGGGCAGGAACACCAGCGGGTACTCCAGCCCCTTGGATTTGTGGATGGTGACGATCTGCACCAATTTCCGCTCGGACTCGAGGCGCAGTACCTGCTCCGCATCCTGCCCGTTGGGGCGACTCACCGCCTCCCCCAGCCAGCGCAGCAGGGCGTACTCCCCGTCCAGCTCGCTGCTCACCTGTTGCAGCAGCTCGCCAAGATGGAGGAAGTTGGTCAGCCGCCGCTCGCCATAGGGGCTCGCCAACAGCGAAGAGGCGAGATTGCGCCGGTGCAGCAGGGCCCGCAGCATGGCCAGCACGCCGCGGCGGTGCCAGACCTTGCGGTACTCCATAAACTCCTGCACCGCGCTCTCCCACGCCCGCTCGTCGCTGGCCAGCCCATCGAGCGCCTTGGCATCGAGATCAAACAACCCGGTGGCGAGCGCCGCCCGCAGGCTACGCTCTTCGCTCGGGTTCTGGCAGGCGTGCAAAATCAGCAAAATCTCCCGCGCCTCCACCTGCTCCAGCACGCTCTCGCGGTTCGACAGATAGACGGAGGCGATGGCGAGGCGCGCCAGCTCCTGCTGCACCAGCTTGCCCTCGGCGCCAGTGCGCACCAGCACGGCGATATCCCCGGCCTTTACCGCCTTGTCACCGATCAGCGCCTTACCCTCGCGGGCCAGGGTCAGCAGGCGGTGGATCTCGGCGGCGGTGGCGCGGGCCATCTTGCTCTGGTAATCCCCCCGATTGAAGGTGGGCTGGCCGGTCAGCTGCCAGCAATGGAGCACTGGGGCGGTAACGCCATCGAGCTGCAGCGCCTTGCTTTTGCCCTGCGCCTCCACCGGCAGGAAGGGGATATCCGCCTCGTAGATAAAGGGATCCTTGGCCCGTTCGAACAAGCCGTTGACCGCCCCCACCAGCGCACTGCTGGAGCGCCAGTTGCGCCCGAGGGTGTAGTGGGCGCTCACATTTCGCCGCGCCTGAATGTAGGTAAAGATATCGGCGCCGCGAAAGCCGTAGATGGCCTGCTTGGGGTCACCGATCATCAACAGCGCCGTGTCTGTGTGGCCGCCGTAAAGCCGATGGAAGATGCGGTACTGCTGGGGGTCGGTATCCTGAAATTCATCGATCATCACCACCCGATAGGTGGCGCGAATGCGCTCGCAGAGCCGCTCGCCAAGGCTGGAGCCGAGCGCCCCGTCGAGATCTTTGAGCAGGTCATCGAACGAGAGCTGATGAGCCTGCCGCTTGCTGGCCTGCATCCGGCTGCGCACCACCTTGGCGGCCCGTTGCAGGATCAGATCCCGAATACCGGGGCGGCTGGCCAGCAGCTCGTCTATCTGACTGAACAGCGGCAGGGTCGGCACTGCGCCCCCCTTCTTGAGGTTCTCCTCCAGCACCGTCTGGCCGAAGCGCTCCAGCTCCTTGGGAATGGCGTAACCACTGGCCTCGTCCTGTGCCCAGTCGGCTATCTTGGCAAGCCACCCTTCGTAGTTCTTGCCGGTGTAGCGGCTGATCTGGCCGTCGGTCTGGCGGCGGATCTCGTCCGTCTGCGCCAGCCATTCGCTCTTCACCGCCGCGATGCGGCTCATGGCCGCCTGATGGCGGGCAGCAAGGGTCTCATCCCCCAGCGCGGGGTGGATCTCCAGCTCGCTGTTGTCGAGCCAGCTACCCATCTCCCGCAGCAGGGCGGCGGGGCTCGGCCAGAGCGCGCGCACCGCGCTGGCGAGGGCTTTATCCACCGGATAGAACTCGGCGCGCCAGTAGTCGCTCACCGCCTGCAGCCTGAGCTGGCTGTCGTCGGTAAGAAATTCGGTTTCAAAGAGAGCACCCGATTCGAAGGCGTTCTGTTTCAGCATCCGCTGGCAGAAGCCGTGGATGGTAAAGACCGCCGCCTCGTCCATCTGCCGCTCGGCGGCCAGCAGGCGGCGGGCAGCCAGCTCGTGATCCGCCACCTCTGCCAGCAATTGGGCCAGCAGGGCATCATTGCTATGGCCGCGCATAAAGGCGAGCCGCGCCTCGTGGATGCGACCGCGGATCCGCCCGCGCAGCTCGGCGGTGGCCGCTTCGGTAAAGGTCACCACCAGAATTTCGGTCACCGAGAGCGGCCGTTCATGGGCGCTCGGCTGACCCACATCGGCGCCCTCTTCGATGAGCGGGCCGTGGCCCAGCAGCAGGCGCAGGTAGAGACCGGCGATGGTGTAGGTCTTGCCGGTACCGGCGGAGGCTTCGATCAGTCGTTCACCATGGAGGGGAAAACGCAGGGTATTGAGCGGGTTAGCCATTATTTCAGCTCCTCCAGGGTCTTGAGCAGCGGGGTCAGGTGTTCGCGGGCCAGCGCCTGCAACTGACCAAGCACCTCATCATCGAGTTCGGGGAAGCAGCGGGCGACGTAAGGATCTTGCCCCTCCCCGTTGATCATCCAGCCGCCGTTGAAACGGGTGAGGGCCGCCTTGTCGGCCGCCTCCGGCTTGTCGGGATCCTTCTCGATCGCCTTGAGCCAATCCCATGCGGTGTTGGGGAAGAACGGCAGCGGCCGCTTCATCCCCTGCGCCCAGCACGCCACCAGCGCCGCCAGCTTGGGGCGCGCCTCGTCGGCAGCAAGAGCAGGCAGTCGCAGACTCTGTTTGGCATCGAACAACAGGGTGTCGCCGGGGGTGCCACTCAATGAGAGGCAGAGGTGCTGGATCCAGCCCAGCAGCAGATCCTTGCCGTTGAAGCTGCCGGGTTTGACCACCAGCAAGCGCCCCTTCTGAGTGTCGATCCACCCTTGCAGCTGGCCCTGAGTGAGGGCGATATCGATCTCCACCGCCTGTTTTTCTGACTCATTGGCCGCAACCCATGGCCGCAGCCGATCCGCCAGCTTGCCCATCTCGGCATCCAGATCGTCCAGCAGCAGGCTGCCGAACCACCCTTGCGGCAGCAGGCCGGTGAGCTGCAACCGCTCGCGACGCTCGGTACTTTCACCTTCCGCCAGATGGGCATCGAGCAGCAGATCTTTCAGCTGATAATGTTGCAGGCCATCCAGCTCGAACGGCTCGCTGTCCTCGATGTTGGCTTCGTTCAACTCAAACCACACTTTGAGACGGCGGTTGAGGAAATATTTGGTGGGCTGGCGATAGAAGCGCAGCAGCTCCGCCAGCTCCAGCCCCTGCTCCTTGCCCCATTCGGGAGGTAAAGGCAGCTCGCCGCTCTGGAAGTTGGCCGCGCCACGCACCGGATTGAGGGCGGGCAACCAGTCGGCGGCATAGGTAAAGAGGCGCGAACCCGCCTCCGGATAGAAGTAGTTGCGGCTGTAGGGGGTGAGCGGATGCGCCACCATCAGGTGGTTGAGCAGCCGCTTGCCGGAGGTTTCGTCATCGAGATCCTCATCCCCCGCCAGCACAAAGCCCTGCCGCACATAGTCGATCAGCTCCGCCAGCAGCACCGAGGGCACCTTGTCGCTGTTGTCCTGGGCGCTGAAACCCTGATAGCTGATATAGAGTCCCTGCTGGGCGCTGAGCAGCGCCTCGAGGAAGAGGTAACGGTCGTCATCGCGTCGGGAGCGATCCCCCCGCCGCGACGCCACCGCCATCAAGTCGAACCCCATGGGGGCCAGGGTGCGCGGGTAGACGCCGTCGTTCATGCCGAGCAGGCAGACCTGCTTGAAGGGGATGGAGCGCATCGGCATCAGGGTACAGAAGTTGACCTGACCGGCGAGGAAGCGCTGACTGGAGCGGGACTCCCCCAGCACGCTGCCGAGGTAATCCTGCAGCAGATCGGCGGTGATGGGCTGCTCGAAGCGGGCCTCGCCAAGCTGGGTCTGCCACTCGGCCAGCTGACTGCGAATGAGCTGAAGCTGACGCTCTTCATCCTCGTCGGCCAGATAGAAGCGCTCCAGCAGCGCCAGCAGGCAGGCGTTCCACTCGACCAGCGGCTGCGCCTGTTGCAGGCGGGGCAAAAATTCGGCCAACGAATCGACGAACCAGGCGAGCTTGCCGAGTGCCAGCCCCTGCTGACCCTCGATATCGGCGTAGGGCAGAATGCCCGCCACCGGCTCGCCATCCCCCATGGCGAAGCCGAGCAGCATGCGGCGCAGGCCGAACAGCCAGCTGTTGCCGGACATGGGCGGCAGATCGAAGCGGACTGGGTAACCGTCATCCAGCCCCCAGCGGATGCCGGTCTCCTGCACCCAGACCCGCAGCTGGTTGAATTCGTCGTCATCCAGCTCGAAGCGGCGCAGCACGGCGGGCACCTCGAGAATGGCGAGCAGCTCCCCTGCCCCGAAGCGGGCGTTGGGCAGTCTGAGCAGGGCGAGGAAGCTTTGCAGCAGCGGACTCTCCTGACTCGCCGCCCGATCCGAGACCGCAAACGGGATCTGACCCCGCGCGCCAAACACCGCCTGAATGTAGGGGCCGTAGCTGTTCACATCCGGCATCATCACCACCACATCTTTCGGGGTGAGGGTGGGATCCTGTTCGAACAGCGCCAGCAGCCGGTCGTGCAGCACTTCAAGTTCCCGCATCGGGCCGTGGCAGGCGTGGATCTGCAAGGATCCATCCGCCGGATCGATCGGGCTCTTGTGATGGCTGCTGTCGAGATCGAACTGACCGGCGCCTCGCTCGGCCAGCTCCAGCACATCCTTCTGGATGGCGCGCAGCAGGCTGACATTGCCCTTGCCATCCACCTCGTCGATATCGACGAATGCCTCGATTTGCGGCACCTCCAGCTCCATCAGCTGATGCAGGTAGTCGCGCCCCAGCTTGCCCATGGAGGCGAGCAGCGGGTTGGCGGGGCCTTGCAATGTCTCGATGTCGGTACCGGGTTTGAGCTTGTTCTCCAGCCGCGCCAACGTCTTGCGATCCAGCAGATCCCCCCAGTAGTAGCGACAGGGGTTGGTGACGAACAGGTGTACCTCCACCTCAGGCCGGCTGCCGAGGGCCCGCAGCGCCTCCACATAGCGCGGCGGCAGCGCCGAGATGCCGAACACAAAGACCCGCTGCGGCAGCTTGCCCGGCAGATCGGCGGTGCGTGCCAGCTCGTGGATAAACTCCTCGTAGAGGTTGGCGCGGTGGTAACCGCTCGGAGAGAGCGCCAACGTGCGGGCCACCAGCTCACGCCACAGCTCCGGCTGCCAATCCTGACCGCTCACCCCGGCCAGCTCCTGACTCAATCCTTCCCCCTCTTCCCAACGGGCGATCCAGTCCGGCCGGTAGACCAGATACTGGTCAAAGAGATCCGCTACCTTCTGGCAGAGCTGCCACAGCCGCACCTGCTCGGGATCCTGGGCGGGATCCTCCTCATCTCCACCGCCCAGATAGGCGGCGAGCGGGGCAAAGGCGGGCCGCTCCAGCAAGGCAGGCAGAATGGTCATCAGCTGCCAGCTCATGGATCCCTTGTTGTAGGGGCTCTGGCGCGGCACATCCGCCAGCACCCGGGTGAACATCTCCCAGATAAAGCTGGCGGGCAGCGGAAAGTCGATATTGGCAGCGATGCCGAAGGCTTTGGCCAGCTCCAGCTTGAGCCACTGGGCCATGCCCGGACTCTGCACCAGGATCTGCTCCCGATCGAAGGGGTGAGAGAGAGGGGCCTGCCGGATGCGGCTCACCAGCAGCTCTTTGAGCAGATCCAGCTGATTGGAGTGGTAGAGGGTAAACATGAGCAATTCCCGCCTGTGGATGAGAGGGGGCGAGGGAAAAGGCGAGCCATTTCCGTCACTTCACAAGAGTGAGAATTGTCGGGGATCGAGGGGGAAGATGCAAAAGGCTCTTGTGGCCAGCAGGCGGGCAAACCGCTGAACCATGAGGGGGGCCGCAGATTTGTGCAGCTGCCTCACAGCCTCGGAAAACGCAGACAGAAAAAAGCCGGTGCAGTTGCACCGGCCAAAAGGCATTGGAAAACTTGACTCTTCAGGGCATTACCAGTTTTTGCCGAGACGGGCATCCACACTGAAAGCCCCTGCTCCGGCCGCCGCCAGCGCCAGGAAACCACCGGCCACTGAGACGTTCTTCATAAACATCAGCATCTGCATCTGTTCGGCAGGCTGATAGTGGAAAATAAAGGCAGCCATCAGGGTGAAACCGGCCAGCAGCACGGAGAGGCTGCGGGTAAAGAGACCGAGCACGACGGCAAGGCCACCACCCAGCTCAAGCAGGATTACCAGCGGCAACATAAAACCCGGTACGCCCATCGCTTCCATATAGCCCTGAGTACCGGCATAGCCGCCGATCTTGCTCCAGCCCGCCATTACGAACATCAGCGCCAGCAGTACACGACCCGCCAGCAGCGCTACATCTTTCATCTTGTCCATTTCATATTCCTCGTTTGTGTCACATCACCGCTGACTGCTTCAGGGTAGGTCAAATAACAGAGCTTGGCTGGCACTGGTCGCAACCAGCTCCCACCGGTATTCATCACGACTGAGTACCCCGTCGCCGGGTCGGGCAGCCAGACCGTTGGCGGTCAACTCCCCTGAAATCATCTGCAGGTAACCGTGTCGGCCAGCCAGTGCCCATTCGAGCGTCTCGCCCGGGGCCAGTTCCAGCCGCCATACGCGGGCCTGTTGGCGGATCCGCAGCGATCCCGCCTCGCCATCCGGTGACGCCACCAGCGTCATGCCCGGTCTGGACTCGATCTTCTTCTGCTGATACCCGGGTGGCGTGCCGAACTCGTTCGGCTCGATCCAGATCTGCAACAGGGAGAGAGGATCCGTCTGCGAGGGGTTGTACTCGCTGTGGCGGATCCCGCTGCCTGCACTCATCAGCTGGAAATCCCCTGCCGGGATCTGCTCGGCATGGCCGAGGCTGTCCTTGTGCTCTATGGTGCCTTGCAGCACGCAGGTGAGGATCTCCATATTGGCGTGAGGGTGGGTGGCGAATCCGCCACCCGGCGCAACCAAATCCTGATTGATCACCCGCAGTACCGAGTGCCCCATCCACTCCGGGTCATAGTAGTGACCGAAGGAGAAACTGTGGCGTGCGTCCAGCCAGCCAAAGTTGGCCTTGCCCCGCGCTTCTGCGGCTCTCAATTGCATCATGGTCTGCTCCTCACCTACCGGGACGGTTGATTAACGCTGTTTGCCGCTACCGATACCGAACGGAATACGGTATTCGCTGCTCTGGTCAGCCAGGCTGACGGTCAGGTTGCCCTGGGTACGGCTCGGGATCCGCACCTGCTGGGTGCCTGTCAGATTGGCGTGGACTGATGCCAGCAGATCGCCAGACTCGTCACGCACTTCCAGCATCGGATTGGCTTTGCCATCCATTGCGGCAGTGGCGTTCCAGTTCACAAACAGCACGCCGGGCATGGCATTGAAGTCAGCCGGTACGGAAGCTTGGGCGAAACCAGTGGTCATCAGGCCTGCAACGGCCAGCATCTTGATTACGTTTTTCATGTTCATTCACTCTCTTATTTTATATGTCATTGCCAAGGCCTTTTCGGCCAGAATCAATGCATCCATGCAAGAGGTTATTCAAATAGTGTGTTGTTCTTTCACCGACATCAGACAGACCGATTTGGTGTGTCACAGTGCGGAACTACCCGCATATTTGGCCGCTCGACGTTCCTGCCTAAGCGTTGATTGAATATTAAAGTGACATGACCTAACTTGTTAGCGAGATAAACTGGCAAACATATTCAAAAAAATTGAAGGTGAGGAATGGCCAAGGAATCGAACAAGGAGCGGGCGCTGACCCTGGAGGCAATCCGGGTGCTGGACGCCATCGACCGCCGCGGCAGCTTTGCGGCGGCGGCCGACGAGCTGGGCAAGGTGCCCTCGGCATTGAGCTATACGGTGCAGAAGCTGGAAGACGAACTGGATGCTATGCTGTTTGACCGCAGCGGCCACCGCACCAAGTTCACCCCGGCCGGACGCATGCTGCTGGAGCGCGGCCGGGTACTGCTGGAGGCAGCCGAACATCTGGTAGGCGAGACCCGGGCATTGGCCCGAGGCTGGGAGACCGACATCACAGTCGCCGTCGATGCGCTGGTCCCGGTGCAGGCCCTCTACCCCTTGGTGGAGAAGCTGGCCGAGCAGACCGATACCCGACTGCGGCTGCGGGCCGAGGTGCTGGCGGGTAGCTGGGAGTGTCTGGAAGATGGCCGCGCCGACCTGCTGATCTCCTCCATCAACCCGGACATCATGATGACCGGCATCAAGCATCAGGTGCTGAAAGAGGAGGTGATGCTCTATGTCGCCCATCCCGATCATCCGCTACATCAGGAGCCGGAGCCTCTGGCCGACGAGACCCTGCGCCGCTACCGCGCCATCGCCGTCGCCGATACCGCGCTGCGCAAGCCGGTGCTCACCTACCGCCTGCTGGACAAGCAGCCGCGCCTCACCGTCAGCACCATGACGGAGAAACGGGATGCCCTGCTGGCAGGGATCGGGGTCGGCACCATGCCACAGAGCTGGATTGAGGAGGACATCCGGGCCGGACGACTCAAGGTGATCAGCCCCGAATATCGCCATCAGATCCAGGTCGTGCTGGCCTGGCGGCGAGACACCATGGGCAAGGCCAAAAGCTGGCTGGTGCGGGAGATACCCAAACTGTTTTAAAAAAGTGGCGGTGAATCAACACTGCTTTGCCAGCGCCATTCGCCATAACAAAGAGAGGGGGAGCAACGTGCTCCCCCTCTCTCATCTTCGGCACACCTTGTCACGTATGGCTTACTGGTTCGCTTCGGCAAACTGCTTCATCGCTTCGGCGTGCTTGGTCATGCCGGCGGCACGCTCGTTGAGCTTCTTGATGAATTCCGCCTTCTTGGCAGGATCTTCAATGCGGTCATAACGTTGCTGCAGGTTGGCCTGGATCTGCTCCGGGGTCATGTTCTGCATGCGGGCCATCTTGTCGTGGCGACCACCGTGGTGTTTGCCACCCATCATGCCGCCGTCCATCGGGCAATCCACCATGGCACCGGGCTGGCCGGTGGGGGCTGCTTCACTGGCTGCATAGGCGCCCAGCGGCAGACCAAGGATCAGGGTGGCGGTCAGCAGGGTTTTGGTCAGCTTTTTCATGGTCTATCTCCTGTAGGGATGATTCTGGTTCGGCGCTCTTGCCTTGCCCTCAAGTAAACACCCTATCGGTGTCTGAACTTTGCCAGCATCGCCCTTTTTTGTAGCAGAGTGTGGCATCGTGCGGATCTGGCACACTTTGACACAAACCGCCGGGCGGATTTTCGTATACTCGTGCCAACGCCAAGCAGGGGAGGTATTCATGAACCAGGGCAACACCCACATTCTGGTGGTCGACGATCACAGCGAGATCCGCGATCTGTTGAAGCGCTTTCTGGAACAGCACGGCCTGCGAGTCAGCTGTGCCCGGGATGGCAAGGAGATGAAGCGGCTGCTGGAGGAGCGGGAGTTCGACCTGCTGGTGCTGGATCTGATGATGCCGGGTGAAGATGGCCTGACCCTCTGCCGCGAGCTGCGGGTCAAATCGAACCTACCTATCATCATGCTGACTGCCATGGGAGAAGAGACCGACCGCATCATCGGATTGGAGATGGGGGCCGACGACTATCTGGCCAAGCCTTTCAATCCGCGCGAGTTACTGGCGCGGATCAAGGCGGTGATGCGCCGCACCCAGGCCGAAACCCAGCCTGCCGCCGAAACCCTGACCCGGGATCTGCGCTTCGATCGCTGGCTACTCGACGTCAATCGCCGGGAGCTGGTGGATGAGGATGGGGTGGGCCTCAGCCTCTCCACCGCCGAGTTTGATCTGCTCAAGGTGTTTCTCGAACGCCCGCAGCGGGTATTGAGCCGGGATCAACTGCTGGACCTGGCCCGTGGCCGCGAGGCGGTAGCCTTTGATCGCGCCATCGATACCCTGGTGAGCCGCCTGCGCCGCAAGCTGGAGCGGGATCCCAAGAATCCGGAACTGATCAAAACCATCTGGGGTGGCGGCTATATGTTCTCAGCCGACGTGACGCAGGTTTAAGCAGTGGGCACCTTGCGACGACTGTGGGCACGGATGTGGCCCAAGGGGCTGACCGGCCAGATCATTCTGGTGGCGCTGGCGGGGTTGATCCTGATCCAGCTGCTCAGTATCCAGATCTACCGCACGGATCGGGAGGAGGCGCTCGGCTTCGTCAACAGCCGCAACGCCATGCAGCGGATCATCTCTGTGGTCAGACTGCTCTCCCTCTCCCCCCGTCCCTCTATGACGAGATCCTCAAGGCGAGCCGCAGCGAGACCCTGCTGCTGCGCCTCTCCGACGAGCCGCTGCAACCGGATAACCGCAGCCCCCGCTTCGAGCAGCTGGTGCGCTCGCGCCTCAACTATCCCCCCGGCCTCACGGTCGAGATCAGCGCCGAGCTGAAAGAGGATACTCAGCGCAGCAAGGCGTGGGAACATCATGCCCGCATGATGCGGGATCGCAAGGGGCCGCCCCCACCGCGGGATATGCGGCTCTATGGCTCCATCGAACTGCCGCAGGGGGGCTGGCTGCAGTTCAGTTCGCTGGTCGACAAGGAGGCGGGCAGCTGGTCGTGGCAGACCACCCTCAACCTGATGCTGGTCGCCAGTCTGGTGATCGGGCTGATGGTGCTGCTGTTTCGCCGCGCCACCCGCCCGCTCAAGCAGCTGGCAGGCAATGCGGAGCGGCTCGGACGGGGCGAGGATATCGAGCCCTTGAAAGAGGAGGGGCCGACCGAGATCCGCGAATCAATTCAGGCATTCAACCGGATGCACACCCGGCTCGACCGCTTCGTGCAGGACAGAACCCGGATGCTGGCGGCCATCTCCCACGATCTGCGCACCCCCATCACCAGCCTGCGGCTGCGCACCGAGTTTCTGGCCGATGGCGAGGACAAGGAGCGCATCCAGCAGACCCTGCAACAGATGGAGCAGATGCTGGCGGCCACCCTCAGCTTTGCTCGCGAGGAGGGGCAGCAGGAGGCCACCCGCGAGCTGGATCTGGTCAGCCTGCTGGTCAGCCTGTGCGATGACTATGCCGATACCGGCCAGCCGGTCACCTGTCTGGCGGAGGGCAAAGAGGTCTACGCCTGTCGGGCCAACACCCTGCGCCGGGTGCTGCAAAATCTGATCGGCAACGCCATCAAATATGCCGGCAGCGCCGAAGTGTCGCTGGAGCGGCGCAAGGAGGAGCTGTTGATCCGGGTCTGCGATAACGGGCCGGGGATCGATCCGGCGCGGCTGGAGGATGTGTTCAAGCCGTTCGTGCGACTCGATGAAGCGCGCAACACCGAGTCCGGCAGTGTGGGGTTGGGCCTCTCCATCGCCCGCACCCTGGTCCATCAGCACGGCGGCGAGCTGACCCTGCTCAATCGGCCACAGGGGGGACTTGAGGCGCGGATCAGCCTGCCGCTGTAAGTAGTTACTCTATCCGCCAGCCTTGTCATGGCACCATTTGCATCATGCAAACTTCATCATTTGGGCGCTTGTTCTTCGATGAGAAAGGCGGTGATAATCGATGACCACTGGACGGTATACGGCAACGGATTGGAGCAAGGATGGCCTCTTCCAGGACAGGAGTCATAGTCAGTATCGGGTGGGGGCTCCTGCTGCTCGCCCTTGCCCTGCCTGCATGGGCCAAAGCCCCGGAAGAGCCGATCATCATTACCAACTCCAAAGCCTGGCAGCCCTTCTCCTATATCAATGAGTCGGGCCAGCCGGATGGCCTGCTGATCGATTTGTGGCGTGAATATGCCCGGGTGACCGGCCAGAAGATCGAGTTCAGGCTGGTCGACTGGCAAGGCTCCCTCGACCTGCTCCATGAGGGGAACGCGGACGTTCACGCCGGACTGCTCTGGTCACCGGAGCGGGACAAACTGTTCGACTATGGCCGGCCTCTCGCCCAGCTCGACTCCCAGCTCTTCTTCTCGAGCGAATTGCGCGGCACCGATGTACATTACTACCTGCTCCATGAAACGGTGGGTGTGGTAGCCGGTGGCTACGAGGAGTATTACGCCAGACGCTACTTCCCCGGCACCAGACTGCAAACCTTCAATGACAATGACACCCTGCTGGCGGCGGCCTTTCGGGGCGACATAAAAGCCTTTATCGCCGATCTGCAGGTCGCCAACTTCTACATCTATACCTCGGACGATCCCACCCGCTTTATTCCGGTTCGCCACCTCTATACCGACCAGATCCGCTTTGCGGTGAAAAAAGGCGACCTTGCCCTGTTACACCGGCTGGAAGAGGGATTCGCCAAGATCAAAGAGAGCGATCGCGAGCGGATCATCCGCAAGTGGATGCATGTCGAAACCGTCTACCCCATCCATCTCGGTCCCTGGTTGCTGTTGGCCGGAGTGCTGATCATGGTGGCCTACATAGTGCAACTGCGCCGCGCTGTTGCCAGCCGCACCACCGAGTTGAGCCGCGCCAACGCCAGACTGGAGCAACAAGCCAGTACAGATCCCCTGACCGGCCTGCTCAACCGACGGGCATTCATGCCTGCCATGGAGCAGCGGCTGGCAAGCGGCATGCCCTGTGCCCTGTTGCTGTTCGATGTGGATCACTTCAAGGAGACCAATGACCGCTTTGGTCATGGCATCGGGGATCTGTTGCTGGAAAAGCTGGCCACGACTGTGACGAACCTGTTGCCCGAAGAGGCTCTGCTGGCCCGCATCGGCGGCGAGGAGTTTTGCCTGCTGCTGCCGCTGGCTACATTGGCTGAGACAGAGCAATGGGCCGAGCGTATTTGCCTGGAGAGCAACCGGCAAACCCTGCACACCAGCAGCGGCGAGGTGACCCTCTCCATCAGCACCGGGGCAGTCTGGGTCGCCGCAGAGAGAGAGGCTGATGCCGACCAGCTACTACGGCAGGCTGACGCCCTCATGTATCAGGCCAAGGGACTGGGGCGCAATACCTGGCAAGCCGCCCCCTATCAGGCATAGCCCCCTGACGGAGGCGCAATAAAAACGGCCGCCATCGGAAGATGGCGGCCGCATGAGAGGTTCCCTATCAGAAGTTGTAGGTCACGCCCAGGTTGTAGCGGCGACCATCCAGCACAGTGCCATAGCTGCTGTAATCCACCGTCTTGTCGAACAGGTTGTAGACCCCGGCAGTCAGATCCAGATGCTTGTTGGCCTTGTAGACCAAGCCCATGTCAAAGAAGGTATAGGAAGGGGTCCCCTCCGCCATCTTGACCCGGCTCAGGTACTCGGAGGTCTCGCCACGGAAGTTGACCCGTGACCAGAGGCTGAGATCCTCGGTGGTCTGCCAGTCTACGCTGCCGTTGAACATATGGCGGGGCATCTGGTTGAGGGCATGACCCGCCAGTGGACCACTTTTCTGCTCGGACTGGGTAAAGGTGTAGCTGGAGCTGACCGACCAATCCTCATTGATGGCCCAATCCATCATCCCCTCGACACCGCGCATGTTCGCCTTGTCGACGTTGACCCTATCACTGATGAAGTCATAACTGTACCCATTGAGGGTACAGGCGGGATCACTCTTGCTGGTGCAGCGACGCACTTCGGAGATCTTGTTCTTGAAGTCGGTGTTGAACAGGGTCACTCCGGCGTTGAAGCCCTGATGGCCATTCCACAGCAGGCCGATCTCTTCACTCACGCTGGTCTCGGGTTTGAGATCAGGATTACCGACCAGCATGCCATCCAGGCTACCACCACCGGTGACCTGACCCCAGTTGGCCGCTGACATCCGCAAGTCAGGAGAGCGGTAACCGGTTGATACGCCCCCTTTCAAGGTCCAGCTATCATCCAGATGCCAGACGCCGTAGAGACGCGGGCTCCAGTGAGAACCGTAGTTCTGGTCCCGATCCATGCGTGCGCCCCCGGTCAGGGCAAAGCTGTCAGTAAGTGACCACTCATCCTCGACAAACATCGCCCAACTCCAGCGGGTCAGCTGCTCGGCAGGGTTGGCTACTTTCAGGTTATTGCCCTGGTCGTGCAGATCCTCATAGCGATACTGACCACCGACACTCAGGTAGTGATCCCCCAGAATAAACTGGGTATGGGTATCGGCGATGGTGTTGGTAAGCTCCATCTTGCGAGCGGGGTTGCTGTTGGTCTCCTGCTGCAGATAGCTGCTGGAAGAGCCGAAATCATACTGGCCATCATGGGTCAGCGCATAGTTGGTGCGCTCGTAGCGATAAAGGTTATCTTTCGCCTTGGCAGCCAGCGAATTGCCGGCCGTGCGATTCCGATCCTGTAGGCTGCGACTGGCTTCCAGATCGAAGCGGTTATGGTCATCAGGCTTGAAGCTGAGCACGGCCGTGCCACTGCGAGTCTCCTGCTCGGCAAAACCCTGGGTAAATTTGTCTTCACCACGATGGGCAAGCTGACCATTGAAACGCAACCCCAACACGCCATCGATCAGTGAACCTGCGGTATAGGCATCGGTCTGGAAGCTATTGCCGGCATCCTTGTTCTCCTGGAAGGTAGAATCAGCATGAACCGAGCCCTGCCAGGCCAGGCCGGTGGTCTTGCGGGTAATCACGTTAATCACGCCCCCCATGGCATCGGAACCATAACGTGATGACATGGGGCCACGGACGACCTCAATGCGCTCAATCGCCTGCAGTGGCGGCAGCCAGCCCTGCTCGATACCCGGACCATCGCTGTTCGGGCGAGTGCCACGGCTATCCACCTTCTTTCCATCAACCAGCATCAGGGTGTATTTCGACCCCATACCACGAATGCTGATATCACTGCTGCTGCCACCGCCGGTCACCACAACACCGGGCACATCCTTCAGGGCATCGGTCACATCGCGATATGCCCGTTTTTCCAGCTGCTCACGGGTAATCACGGAGATGGAGGCGGCAGAGTCTTCAATCTTCTGCTGGAAGCCAGAAGCGGTGACGACCATCACCTCTTGTTCGGCAGCATAGGCCTGGGTCGCAAGAAGGGAGCAGATCAGCAAGGCAAGCTTGCTTGGTTGTATTGTTGTCATGATTTGGCCTGAACGTTTCAAGTAGGAAAGTGGCGTATTCCCTTACTTCACTCGTTACAAGACCCGGCTTCCTGCCGGGAACGGTGATTAATAAATGCTTATTTGAAACGCAAATTATTAATCGGTCGGGATTGTAACGACCAGGGCAAGATCAATCAAACAATAATCATTATCATTTAAGCAATTATAGTTAAATCCGCTTGAACGCGAAGCATGAGGCAGATGCTATATAACATCATGATTTATAATGATAAGTTTACTTATAGAAGAGATTGGTAGGAGCAGGCTGCAAACCAGTGCTGATAACAGCAAACCAGACGCCAGGATTTCAGGCAATAAAAAACCCCGCTCGATGAGCGGGGTTCTTAAATTGGGTGCCTGGCAGTGTCCTACTCTCGCATGGCGAATGCCACACTACCATCGGCGCTACCGCGTTTCACTTCTGAGTTCGGCATGGGATCAGGTGGTTCCACGGCGCTATGGCCGCCAGGCAAATTCTTCAATCTGAGAAAGCTGACGTAAGTAATTCGTTCGTATTTGCTACAAGCCTTAGAACACTTCTTGGGTGTTGTATGGTTAAGCCTCACGGGTAATTAGTATGGGTTAGCTCAACACGTCACTGCGCTTACACACCCCACCTATCAACGTTGTGGTCTCCAACGGCCCTTTAGGACCCTCAAGGGGTCAGGGATGACTCATCTCAGGGCTCGCTTCCCGCTTAGATGCTTTCAGCGGTTATCGATTCCGAACTTAGCTAC
Source organism: Aeromonas sp. 30P (assembly GCF_051919805.1). NCBI lineage: Bacteria > Pseudomonadati > Pseudomonadota > Gammaproteobacteria > Aeromonadales > Aeromonadaceae > Aeromonas > Aeromonas sp. 30P. The sequence goes on from NZ_JBQBEA010000001.1 coordinate 4,535,223, forward strand.
CGGGCAGTGCCACTGGCGTGACAACCCGAACACCAGAGGTTCGTTCACTCCGGTCCTCTCGTACTAGGAGCAACTCCCTTCAATCATCCAACGCCCACGGCAGATAGGGACCGAACTGTCTCACGACGTTCTGAACCCAGCTCGCGTACCACTTTAAATGGCGAACAGCCATACCCTTGGGACCGACTTCAGCCCCAGGATGTGATGAGCCGACATCGAGGTGCCAAACACCGCCGTCGATATGAACTCTTGGGCGGTATCAGCCTGTTATCCCCGGAGTACCTTTTATCCGTTGAGCGATGGCCCTTCCATTCAGAACCACCGGATCACTATGACCTACTTTCGTACCTGCTCGACCTGTCCGTCTCGCAGTTAAGCTGGCTTATGCCATTGCACTAACCTCCTGATGTCCGACCAGGATTAGCCAACCTTCGTGCTCCTCCGTTACTCTTTGGGAGGAGACCGCCCCAGTCAAACTACCCACCAGGCACTGTCCGCGAGCCCGATTCAGGGCCCTGCGTTAGAACATCAAACATACAAGGGTGGTATTTCAAGGACGGCTCCAGCGCAACTGGCGTCACGCCTTCAAAGCCTCCCACCTATCCTACACATGTAGGTTCAATGTTCAGTGCCAAGCTGTAGTAAAGGTTCACGGGGTCTTTCCGTCTAGCCGCGGGTACACCGCATCTTCACGGCGAATTCGATTTCACTGAGTCTCGGGTGGAGACAGCATGGCCATGGTTACACCATTCGTGCAGGTCGGAACTTACCCGACAAGGAATTTCGCTACCTTAGGACCGTTATAGTTACGGCCGCCGTTTACCGGGGCTTCGATCAAGAGCTTCGCTTGCGCTAACCCCATCAATTAACCTTCCGGCACCGGGCAGGTGTCACACCCTATACGTCCACTTTCGTGTTTGCAGAGTGCTGTGTTTTTGATAAACAGTCCCAGCCATCTGGTCACTGCGACTCCCAACTGCTCCATCCGCGAGGGACTTCACTGTCAAGAGCGAACCTTCTCCCGAAGTTACGGTTCTATTTTGCCTAGTTCCTTCACCCGAGTTCTCTCAAGCGCCTTGGTATTCTCTACCCGACCACCTGTGTCGGTTTGGGGTACGATGACTTGTAATCTGAAGCTTAGAGGCTTTTCCTGGAAGCAGGGCATCAATGGCTTCCACACCGTAGTGTGTTCGTCTCGTGTCTCAGTGTTGTGTCTCCGGATTTGCCTAGAAACACCACCTACGCACTTTCACCAGGACAACCGTCGCCTGGCCCACCTAGCCTTCTCCGTCCCCCCATCGCAATTACAAGTCGTGCAGGAATATTAACCTGCTTCCCATCGACTACGCCTTTCGGCCTCGCCTTAGGGGTCGACTCACCCTGCCCCGATTAACGTTGGACAGGAACCCTTGGTCTTCCGGCGAGGAGGCTTTTCACCCCCTTTATCGTTACTTACGTCAGCATTCGCACTTCTGATATCTCCAGCATACCTCTCGATACACCTTCGCAGACTTACAGAACGCTCCCCTACCACTCATACATAAGTATGAATCCGCGGCTTCGGTGCCTGGTTTGAGCCCCGTTACATCTTCCGCGCAGGCCGACTCGACTAGTGAGCTATTACGCTTTCTTTAAATGATGGCTGCTTCTAAGCCAACATCCTAGCTGTCTGAGCCTTCCCACATCGTTTCCCACTTAACCAGAACTTTGGGACCTTAGCCGGCGGTCTGGGTTGTTTCCCTCTTCACGACGGACGTTAGCACCCGCCGTGTGTCTCCCGGATATTACTTACTGGTATTCGGAGTTTGCATGGGGTTGGTAAGTCGGGATGACCCCCTAGCCCAAACAGTGCTCTACCCCCAGTAGTATTCGTCCGAGGCGCTACCTAAATAGCTTTCGGGGAGAACCAGCTATCTCCGAGTTTGATTGGCCTTTCACCCCCAGCCACAGGTCATCCCCTAACTTTGCAACGTTAGTGGGTTCGGTCCTCCAGTTGATGTTACTCAACCTTCAACCTGCCCATGGCTAGATCACCCGGTTTCGGGTCTACACCTTGCAACTAGACGCCCAGTTAAGACTCGGTTTCCCTACGGCTCCCCTATACGGTTAACCTCGCTACAAAATGTAAGTCGCTGACCCATTATACAAAAGGTACGCAGTCACCCCGAAGGGCTCCCACTGCTTGTACGTACACGGTTTCAGGTTCTATTTCACTCCCCTCACAGGGGTTCTTTTCGCCTTTCCCTCACGGTACTGGTTCACTATCGGTCAGTCAGGA
>NZ_JBQBEA010000001.1:4542500-4702500 GCF_051919805.1 Aeromonas sp. 30P
GGTTTTCACCGGTGTTACCCTTTTGACGGGCAGCGTCGCGGTAGTAGTTGCGGAACTGTTTTTCCAATACGCCGTAGATACGACGAACTTTTTGTTTCTCGCGCAGCTGAACACCGTAGTCCGACAGACGCGCTTTACGCGCACCGTGCTGACCAGGGGCGGTGTCAATCTTGCACTTAGAATCAATCGCACGAACACCTGACTTCAGGAAGAGGTCGGTGCCCTCACGACGGCTAAGCTTAAGCTTAGGACCGATATATCTTGCCATCTTCTTTCTCCAACAATCCTAGACCAAGTAGCTACAGCGTTATACGCGGCGCTTCTTGGGAGGACGACAACCGTTGTGCGGGATCGGAGTCACATCAGTAATGTTAGTGATGCGGAAACCAGCCGCGTTCAGGGCGCGGATGGAAGACTCACGACCGGGACCCGGACCTTTGACCATGACTTCCAGGTTCTTGACGCCATATTCTTTGGCCATCTCACCAGCGCGCTCGGCAGCTACCTGAGCAGCGAACGGGGTGGACTTACGAGAACCACGGAAACCGGAACCACCAGAAGTAGCCCAAGACAGAGCATTGCCCTGACGGTCAGTAATGGTCACGATTGTGTTGTTGAAAGATGCATGAACGTGCGCAATACCGTCGCTCACTTGCTTTTTAACGCGCTTGCGAGCACGAGTCGGAGTTTTAGCCATTTTCTACCTTCCCGTTACTTCTTGATAGCCTTGCGCGGACCCTTACGGGTACGAGCGTTGGTCTTGGTACGTTGACCACGAACAGGCAGGCTACGACGGTGACGCAAACCACGGTAGCAACCCAGATCCATCAATCGCTTGATGTTCATGGAAATCTGACGACGCAGGTCACCTTCAACGGTGAATTTACCTACTTGTTCACGCAGACTCTCGATCTGAGCTTCGTCCAGGTCTTTAATTTTCACATTCTCAGCGATACCGGCTGCGGCACAGATGGCCTTGGAGCGGGTACGACCGACGCCATAAATCGCAGTCAAAGCGATGACTGCATGCTTATGGTCAGGAATGTTAATGCCAGCGATACGGGCCACTATTCACTCCTACATATAGTAGATTACGACCACCACAAAGCCCGTGAGCGGATACGTGGCGGTCAACCAATACACAACAAAAGTTGGCTGGCTATATTAGCCAGCACAACTATTTGTTGCAAGTACTAACCGTAAAAAATTAGCCTTGGCGCTGTTTATGCTTTGGCTCGCTGCAAATCACACGCACCACACCGTGACGCTTGATGATTTTGCAGTTACGGCAGATTGCCTTAACGGAAGCACGAACTTTCATTGCTTAACTCCGTAACTACGCCGACCTTTAGCGGCCGTAGCCCTTCAGGTTGGCCTTCCTCAGGACGTCGCCATATTGATGAGACATCATATGGGTTTGTACCTGAGCCATGAAGTCCATGATAACTACCACGATAATCAGCAGCGAAGTGCCACCGAAGTAGAACTGTACGTTCCAGGCAGTCATCAAGAACTGGGGTACCAGACAGATAAAGGTTATATAGAGCGCACCTGCCAATGTCAGGCGAGTCATAACCTTATCGATGTAACGTGCTGTCTGCTCGCCCGGGCGAATCCCCGGGATAAAGGCTCCACTCTTCTTCAGATTATCTGCTGTCTCGCGGGGGTTGAACACCAGCGCGGTATAGAAGAAGCAGAAGAAGATAATGGCTGCTGCATACAGCATCTCGTAAAGCGGTTGACCCGGCTGCAGGACCATAGAGACCTGTTGCAGGATATCAGCTACTTTACCCTCACCCTGACCAAACCAGGAGGTAATGGTCCCCGGGAAGAGGATGATACTGGATGCGAAAATCGCAGGAATCACACCAGCCATATTCACTTTCAACGGCAGGTGTGTGCTTTGCGCGGCAAATACCTGGCGGCCTTGTTGACGCTTGGCATAGTTAACGACGATACGACGCTGACCACGCTCCACGAACACCACAAAGTAAGTCACTGCGAAAACAATCAAGCCCAGCAACAACAACAGCAGGATGTGCAATTCCCCTTGACGTGCCTGTTCGGCCGTAGCGCCAATGGCATGCGGCAGACCAGCAACGATACCTGTGAAAATAATCAACGAGATACCATTACCAATCCCACGCTCGGTAATCTGTTCACCCAACCACATCAAAAACATGGTACCGGTGACCAGACTCACAACCGCTGTGAAATAGAATCCTAGACCCGGATTAGTCACGAGTCCATGCATCATATTCGGCAGACCGGTTGCAATACCAATGGCCTGGAAAGTTCCCAAAACCAGCGTGCCCCAACGGGTATATTGGCTAATCTTGCGACGGCCGGATTCACCTTCTTTCTTGAGTTCAGCAAGAGTGGGGTGAACCACTGTCAGCAGCTGGATAATGATCGACGCCGAAATGTACGGCATGATCCCCAACGCAAGAATAGAAGCACGCGAGAGTGCACCACCACTGAACATGTTGAACATCTCAATGATGGTGCCCTTCTGTTGCTGGAACAACTCGGCCAGTACGGCGGCGTCAATACCAGGAATCGGCACATAAGAGCCTGCACGGAAAACGATAATCGCCCCGAGAACGAAGAGCAGACGGCTCTTCAGTTCACTCAGACCACCCTGTGCTTTAACATCCAATCCTGGTTTCTTAGCCATTGTACTGATTATTCCTCGATTTTACCGCCAGCGGCCTCGATGGCTGCGCGTGCACCTTTGGTGACGGACAGACCACGAACGGTCACAGCACGGTCAATGTTGCCTGACAGAACAACTTTAGCGAACACGATGTTCTTAGTAACAACACCGGCTTGCTTCAGAGTGCTCAGGTCGACCACATCACCTTCTACCAGGGCGATTTCGTTCAGACGCACTTCGGCAGAAACCAAAGATTTGCGAGAGAAGAAACCGAACTTCGGCAGACGGATTTTCAAAGGCATCTGGCCACCTTCGAAACCGTTGCGAACTTTGCCGCCACCGGAACGAGAGGTTTGGCCTTTAACACCACGACCACCAGTCTTGCCCAGGCCGGAGCCGATACCACGACCACGACGTTGTTTTTCAGGCTTGGAACCAGCGGCCGGAGACAGAGTGTTCAGACGCATGCTTAGCCCTCCACCTTAACCATGTAATAAACCTGGTTGATCATGCCGCGTACGCAAGGAGTATCTTCCAGCTCAACGGTGTGACCAATGCGACGCAGACCCAGACCACGCAGAGTCGCCTTGTGCTTTGGCAGACGGCCGATAGAGCTGCGAGTTTGAGTTACTTTTACAGTGTTAGCCATGTCGCATTACCCCAGAATTTCTTCAACGCGCAGACCACGCTTGGCAGCGATCTGTTCCGGTGATTGACCGTGAACCAGAGCGTCTACAGTAGCGCGAACAACGTTGATTGGGTTGGTGGAACCGTAGGTCTTGGCCAGCACGTTGTGGATACCGGCAACTTCCAGAACAGCGCGCATGGCGCCGCCTGCAATGATACCAGTACCTTGGGAGGCCGGCTTCATGAACACGGTGGAGCCAGAGTGAACACCACGCACCGGGTGGTGCAGAGTGCCGTTGTTCAGCTCAACCTTGTTCAGGTTACGCTTAGCCTGTTCCATTGCTTTTTGAATAGCAGCCGGAACTTCACGGGCTTTACCGTAACCGTAACCTACACGGCCGTTACCATCACCCACCACGGTCAACGCGGTGAAGGACATGATACGACCACCTTTAACAGTTTTCGAAACACGGTTTACTGCAATGAGCTTTTCTTGCAGTTCGCCGGCTTGAGATTCGACTTTAGCCATCTTCGACTCCTAGCTTAGAACTGAAGACCAGCGTCACGTGCGGCAGCTGCCAAGGCAGCAATGCGACCGTGATACTTGAAACCGGAACGATCGAAAGATACGTTCTGAACGCCTTTGGCAATAGCACGCTCAGCGATAGCCTTACCTACAGCGGTAGCAGCATCTGCGTTACCGGTGTATTTCAGAGCTTCACTGATGGCTTTCTCTACTGTGGAAGCAGAGGCCAGAACTTCGGAACCGTTGGCTGCAATAACCTGCGCATAGATATGACGCGGGGTACGGTGAACAACCAGACGGGTAGCTCCCAGTTCCTGCATCTTTTTCCGAGCACGAGTAGCACGACGGAGACGAGCTGCTTTCTTGTCCATAGTGTTACCTTACTTCTTCTTAGCTTCTTTAGTACGCACTTGCTCGTTGGCATAGCGTACACCCTTGCCCTTGTAGGGCTCCGGAGCGCGGTAAGCACGGATATCGGCGGCGACTTGGCCAACCAGCTGCTTGTCGACGCCACGCAGAACGATTTCTGTAGCAGTCGGGCACTCAGCGGTCACACCAGCCGGCAGCGCATGCTCTACCGGGTGAGAGAAGCCCAGAGCCAGCGCAACAGCATTGCCCTTGATGGAGGCTTTATAACCTACACCAACCAGCTGCAGCTTGCGCTCGAAGCCTTGGGTAACACCGATTACCATGTTGTTGACCAATGCACGGGCAGTACCGGCCTGAGCGTCAGCACCAGCGATGCTGCCGCGCGGGGCGAACTTCAGTACATTGTCTTCTTTGGTCACTTCTACACCGGCGTGAATAGAGCGAACCAGAGAACCTTTACCACCTTTGATGGTCAGTTCCTGGCCGTTCAGAGTCACCTCTACGCCAGCAGGAATAGTGACGGGTGCCTTAGCAACACGAGACATTTCCTACCTCCTATTAAGCGACGTAGCAGATGATCTCACCGCCCATGCTTGCTTTGCGAGCAGCACGGTCAGTCATCACACCTTTAGACGTGGACACGATAGCAACACCGAGACCGCCCATAACTTTCGGCAGATCAGTAGTGCGCTTGTAAATACGCAGGCCTGGACGGCTTACGCGTTGGATCAGTTCTACAACTGGCTTGCCCTGGAAATATTTCAGTTCAATTTCCAGTTCCGGCTTCACGTCACCAGCTACGGAGTAGCCAGCGATGTAACCTTCTTCTTTCAGCACTTTGGCGATAGCCACTTTCAGCTTGGAAGAAGGCATGGAAACCGCAACTTTGCTCGCCGCCTGACCGTTACGGATGCGGGTCAGCATATCCGCGATCGGATCTTGCATGCTCATAAGTCTAACTCCCGAGATTCGTTACCAAGAAGCCTTCTTCAGGCCCGGAATTTCGCCCTTCATGGCATGCTCACGCACTTTGATGCGAGACAGGCCAAACTTGCGCAGGAAACCGTGCGGACGACCAGTAATATTGCAACGGTTACGCTGGCGGGACGGACTGGAATCACGGGGCAGCTGTTGCAGTTGCAGTACAGCATCCCAACGCGCTTCTTCAGAAGCGTTCATGTCAACGATGATAGCTTTCAGCTCGGCACGCTTGGTCGCGTACTTGGCTACCAGCTTGGCACGCTTTGCTTCGCGCGCTTTCATGGATGTTTTAGCCATAACCCTAACCTTACTTGCGGAATGGGAAGTTAAAGGCAGCCAGCAGAGCACGGCCTTCTTCATCGGTATTCGCGGAAGTGGTGATGGTGATATCCAGACCACGGACGCGATCGACTTTGTCATAGTCGATTTCCGGGAAGATGATCTGCTCACGCACGCCCATGGAGTAGTTACCACGACCGTCGAACGCTTTAGCGTTCAGGCCACGGAAGTCACGGATACGCGGTACGGAGATGCAGATCAGCCGTTCCAGGAACTCCCACATACGCTCGCCACGCAGGGTTACTTTACAACCTATCGGGTAGCCTTCACGAATCTTGAAGCCCGCAACAGATTTGCGAGCTTTGGTGATCAGCGGCTTCTGACCGGAAATGGCAGCCATATCGGCAGCAGCATTTTCCAGCAATTTCTTGTCAGAGATCGCTTCACCAACACCCATGTTCAGGGTGATTTTCTCGATCCGAGGGACTTGCATGATAGTCTTGTAACCGAACTGCTTGGACAGTTCATTTACTACATCGGATTTGTAGTAATCATGCAGTTTCGCCATCGTTAAACTCCAATTACTTCACAAGTTCGCCGGTGGATTTGAAGAAACGGACTTTTTTGCCGTCTTCAATCCGGAAACCAACGCGGTCAGCTTTGCCAGTGGCAGAGTTGAACAGCGCTACGTTTGATACATCGATGGGGGCTTCTTTGGTGACGATACCGCCAGCCTGACCCAGTGCGGGTACCGGCTTCTGGTGTTTCTTCACCTGATTGATGCCTTCCACGATTACCTTACCTTTTGCAATCAGGACTTGAGTGACTTTGCCACGCTTGCCCTTGTCTTTACCGGTAAGAACAATCACTTCGTCTTCGCGACGGATTTTAGCTGCCATCGTTCGACTCCTTACAGTACTTCGGGTGCCAGGGACACAATCTTCATGAACTTCTCATTACGCAGTTCACGGGTCACCGGGCCAAAAATACGAGTACCGATTGGCTGTTGGTTGTTGTTAAGCAACACAGCCGCATTGTTGTCGAAACGGATGACAGAGCCGTCCGGACGACGAACGCCTTTACGGGTGCGTACGACCACCGCGTTATACACATCACCTTTCTTCACTTTACCGCGAGGAATGGCTTCCTTGATGGAAACCTTGATGATGTCGCCGATGCCGGCGTAACGGCGGTGCGAGCCACCCAGAACCTTAATACACATTACACTGCGAGCGCCGGAGTTGTCGGCAACACCCAGCATACTTTGCATCTGGATCATCTTAGTGCTCCGCTTTGTTTACTTCTTATCCCTAATGGGATCTGGCTGCCTTCAAAAGGCGCGAAACTATAACACAGGATTTTCAGAAAAGGTAGCCTAAAAAACAAACGGCCCCTGAAAGGGGCCGCTGGACTACAAAGTACCGATTAGGCCTTTTCTACAACGGCAACCAGGGTCCAGGACTTGGTCTTGGACAGCGGGCGGCATTCGCGGATTTCCACGAGGTCGCCAGCTTTGCACTCGTTGTTTTCGTCATGCACGTGCAGCTTGGTAGTGCGCTTGATGATCTTACCGTAGATCGGGTGCTTTACCTTGCGCTCGATAGCAACAGTGATGGACTTGTCCATCTTGTCGCTGATTACACGACCTTGCAGAGTACGGATCTTGTCAGTCATTACGCACCTGCCTTCTCAGTCAGTACAGTCTTGATACGTGCGACGTCACGACGCACTTGTTTCAGAGTGTGAGTCTGAGCCAGCTGGCCGGTGGACGCTTGCATGCGCATGTTGAATTGCTCACGCAGCAGGCCCAGCAGCTCCTGGTTCAGTTCTTCGACGCTCTTTTGACGCAGATCTTGGGCTTTCATCACATCACCGTCTTAATTACGAAAGTGGTCTGAACAGACAGCTTAGCTGCGGCCAGGGCAAACGCTTCACGCGCCAGAGCCTCAGGTACACCGTCCATCTCGTACAGAACCTTGCCAGGCTGGATCGGGCAAACCCAGTATTCCACGTTACCCTTACCTTTACCCATACGAACTTCGAGGGGCTTTTCGGTGATGGGCTTGTCCGGGAACACACGGATCCAGATCTTACCTTGACGCTTAACGTGACGGGTCATGGCACGACGGGCTGCTTCGATTTGACGAGCAGTCAGTTGACCACGGGATGTCGCCTTCAGGCCAAAGGTACCGAAGGATACTTCGTTACCAGAGGTGGCCAGACCGCGGTTACGACCCTTGTGGGTCTTGCGGAATTTAGTACGCTTAGGTTGCAACATTTACCGAATCTCCTTACTTAGCAGCGCGGCGCTTGTTGTCACGCTTGGGCTTTGCAGGAGCTTGCTCTTGAGCAGCGGCAGCGTTAACAGCAGCCAGACCGCCCAGAACTTCGCCCTTGAAGATCCAAACTTTAACGCCGATCACACCGTAAGTGGTGTGGGCTTCAGAAGTTGCGTAGTCGATGTCGGCACGCAGGGTGTGCAACGGCACACGACCTTCACGGTACCATTCGGTACGCGCGATTTCAGCGCCGCCCAGACGACCGGAAACTTCCACTTTGATGCCCTTGGCACCCAGGCGCATTGCGTTCTGTACGGCGCGCTTCATAGCACGACGGAACATTACACGACGCTCCAGCTGGGAAGTGATGCTGTCGGCAACGAGTTTGCCATCCAGCTCCGGCTTGCGGACTTCGGAAATGTTGATCTGAGCAGGCACGCCAGCAATAGTGGCTACAGCTTTGCGCAGCTTCTCAACGTCTTCGCCTTTCTTACCGATTACAACACCCGGACGAGCGGTGTGAATGGTCACACGGATGCTCTTGGCCGGACGCTCAATGGTGATCTTGGACAAGGACGCGTTTTTCAGTTCCTTGGTCAGGAACTGGCGTACTTGAAAATCGCTGTACAGGTTGTCAGCGAAGTCTTTGGTGTTCGCGAACCAGGTAGAATTCCAAGGCTTGGTAATACCCAGGCGAATGCCATTAGGATGTACTTTCTGACCCATTGCTTATCTCCCAGCCTTAGCGTCGGATACCACTACAGTGATGTGAGCGGTACGCTTGAGGATACGATCCGCACGACCTTTGGCACGCGGACGGATGCGCTTCATGGAGGGACCTTCGTCGACCATGATAGTAGCAACACGCAGCGCGTCGATATCGGCGCCTTCGTTGTGCTCAGCGTTTGCAATGGCAGATTCCAGCACTTTCTTAACCAGCACTGCAGCCTTTTTCGGGCTGAAGGTCAGGATATTCAGAGCCTTGTCTACGGACAGACCACGTACTTGATCGGCTACCAGACGAGCTTTCTGGGCAGAAGTACGGGCATAACGGTGTTTAGCGATAGCTTCCATCATTTATCCCTTAGCGCTTCTTAGCCTTCTTATCAGCAGCATGGCCGCGATAAGTACGAGTCGGTGCGAATTCACCCAGTTTGTGACCGATCATTTCTTCGGTAACGAAAACCGGAACGTGCTGACGACCATTATGGACAGCGATGGTCAAACCGATCATGTTCGGGATGATCATTGAACGACGGGACCAGGTTTTAACCGGCTTTTTATCCCCGCTTTCCACCGCTTTCTCTACCTTCTTCAGCAAGTGCAGGTCAATAAATGGACCCTTCTTGAGAGAACGTGGCATGGTGATTCCTCTATGTTAACAATTACTTGTTACGACGACGTACGATGTACTTGTCGGTACGCTTGTTCTTACGGGTCTTGAAGCCTTTAGCCTTCTGGCCCCATGGGGACACAGGCTGCATGCCCTTGTTACGACCCTCACCACCACCGTGCGGGTGGTCAACCGGGTTCATCGCCATACCGCGAACGGTCGGACGAATACCACGCCAGCGGTTTGCACCGGCTTTACCCAGTTGACGCAACATGTGCTCGGAGTTACCGACTTCACCGATGGTAGCGCGGCACTCGGCCAGAACTTTACGTACTTCGCCGGAACGCAGACGCAGAGTTACATAGTTACCTTCACGAGCCAGGATCTGGATGAAAGTACCAGCGGAACGAGCCAGCTGGGCACCTTTACCAGGCTTCATCTCTACAGCGTGAACGGTAGAACCAACCGGGATGTTGCGCATCGGCAGGGCGTTACCTACCTTGATGGCTGCATCAGCACCAGAAGCGATCGCGTCACCAGCTTTCAGGCCTTTCGGAGCCAGGATGTAACGACGCTCACCGTCTGCATACAACACCAGAGCGATGTTAGCGGTACGGTTCGGATCGTATTCCAGGCGCTCTACTTTAGCCGGGATACCGTCTTTGTCGCGCTTGAAGTCGACGATACGGTAGTGCTGCTTGTGACCACCACCGATATGACGGGTAGTGATACGGCCGTTGTTGTTACGACCACCGGACTTGCTTTTGCTGTCCAGCAGAGCGGCGAAGGGCTTGCCCTTGTACAGCTCTTGATTGACGATCTTGACGACGTGGCGGCGGCCCGGAGAAGTAGGCTTGCACTTAACGATTGCCATTTTTGAGAACTCCTCTTACTCGGCTGCGCCCATGAAGTCGATGTCCTGACCAGCTTTCAGGGTCACATAAGCCTTTTTCCAATCGGAACGACGGCCTACGCGTGCACCTGCGCGCTTGGTCTTACCCTTCATGTTCAGGGTACGGACGGTCTCAACTTCGACCTCGAACAGTTTCGCAACTGCAGCTTTGACTTCCGCCTTGGTAGCATCAACAGCAACTTTGAACACGATAGTGTTCTGCTTTTCTGCAACCATGGTGCTCTTTTCAGAGATGTGCGGAGCCTTCAGAACTTTCAGCAGACGCTCTTCACGGATCATGCCAGCATCTCCTCGATTTGCTTAACTGCATCAGCAGTCATCAGAACCTTGTCGAAAGCGATCAGGCTGACCGGGTCGATACCGGCAACGTCACGCACGTCAACTTTGTACAGGTTGCGAGCAGCCAGGAACAGGTTCTCATCGACTTCAGCAGTCACGATCAGAACGTCAGTCAGTTCCATTTCTTTCAGCTTGGCGATCAGTTCTTTGGTCTTCGGAGCTTCGATGCCGAACTTCTCAACAACGATCAGGCGCTCTTGACGTACCAGCTCGGACAGAATGCTACGGATAGCGCCGCGGTACATCTTCTTGTTTACTTTCTGGCTGTGATCTTGCGGCTTAGCAGCAAAAGTCACACCACCGGAACGCCAGATGGGCGAACGGATGGAGCCAGCACGGGCACGACCAGTACCCTTCTGACGCCACGGCTTTTTGCCGCCACCAGACACTTCAGAGCGAGTCAGCTGCGCACGAGTACCCTGACGGGCACCAGCGGCATATGCAACGACGACCTGGTGAACCAGAGCTTCGTTGAATTCGCGCCCGAAGGTAGTCTCGGAAACTTCAAGAGCGCTCTTGGCGTCTTTCATTACCAATTCCATTACTATCTCCTCAGACGTTACGCTTTGACGGCAGGTTTGACGATCACGTTGCCGTTGGTTGCACCCGGTACTGCACCTTTGATGAGCAGCAGGTTGCGTTCAGCGTCAACACGAACCAGTTCCAGGTTCTGAGTCGTTACACGCTCAGCACCCATGTGACCAGCCATCTTTTTGCCCTTGAATACACGACCCGGAGTCTGGTTCTGACCGATAGAACCCGGAACGCGGTGAGACAAGGAGTTACCGTGGGTCATATCCTGGGTGCGGAAGTTGTGGCGCTTAACAGTACCAGCAAAGCCCTTACCTTTGGATGTGCCGGTAACGTCTACCAGCTTAACGTCAGCGAGAAGATCTACTTTCAGCTCGCTACCAACAGTGAAAGTTTCACCGTTGTTCAGGCGGAATTCCCACAGACCGCGACCGGCTTCTACACCAGCTTTGGCGAAGTGGCCAGCTTCCGGCTTGGTCACACGGCTGGCTTTTTTGGCGCCAGTGGTAACCTGAATAGCGTTGTAGCCGTCGGTTTCTACAGATTTGACCTGAGTTACACGGTTAGCTTCAACTTCGATAACAGTCACCGGGATAGAAACGCCATCTTCAGTGAAGATGCGAGTCATACCCACTTTGCGACCTACAAGACCGATTGTCATTGTTATCAACCTCTTTCCGTAATTAACCCAGGCTGATCTGGACGTCTACACCAGCTGCCAGATCCAGACGCATCAGGGCGTCTACGGTCTTGTCAGTCGGCTCAACGATGTCTACCAGACGCTTGTGAGTGCGGATCTCGTACTGATCACGCGCATCTTTGTTGACGTGCGGGGAGATCAGGACGGTGAAGCGCTCTTTGCGAGTCGGCAGCGGAATAGGACCGCGAACCTGCGCGCCAGTGCGCTTAGCAGTTTCAACGATTTCCGCAGTGGATTGATCAATCAGGCGATGATCAAAAGCCTTCAGGCGGATACGGATTCTTTGGTTCTGCATTGACAGAGCTCCAATAGATAAAAGAACATAAATCAACACCGCCCGACCGAGATTTCTCCCGCCAGAGGTGTGATTTTTCACGTTTCCCCCCATATCGGGAGGACTGTATGGCTGGCTCCTGTAAACAGGAAACTCAGCAGCAGACATATCGTCTGGCTTACCTCATGGGTAAGCGGAGGGGATTATACGGATTTTTCAAATTTGCGCAAGGGAAAGCGAACAGATTATGCGCAGTTTTATGTGACAGATGGATCTCGCCTGCGGCAGCGCACTCTGCTGCCAACACCCAGGTAACGACAATGTTACAAGCAGACTGGTAGACTGTGCGCTTGCCTCTGTCAGTGGAACGACATCCCATGCTCAAAGATCAAAAGAAAGCCTATCAGTATGGCCTTTGCGCCGTTGCCCTCTGGTCGACGGTCGCCACAGCCTTCAAGATCTCCCTCGCCTATTTCGAACCTGTGCAACTGTTGCTTGTGGCCGCCTTCACCTCGACTCTCACGCTGACAGCCGTCGTCGCCAAACAGGGCAAACTGCCGCTGCTGAGGAGCTACATCAAAGCCCGCCCTTTCTACTACCTGACTCTGGGCGTGCTGAATCCCTTTCTCTATTACCTGTTGCTGTTCAAAGCCTATGATCTGCTGCCTGCCCAGCAGGCACAGACCCTCAACTACACCTGGGCCATTACCCTCAGTCTGCTGGCCGTCCCCTTCCTCGGCCAGAAGCTGCGTCGGCGTGATGGCGTCGCTATCGTGCTGGGGTATTTTGGCGCGCTGGTGATCGCCACCAGAGGGGATGTATTCGGCCTCCAGTTCGACAGCCCCCTCGGCGTGACGCTGGCGCTGGTCTCGACCCTCATCTGGGCCAGCTACTGGATCCTCAACACCCGCAATCAGGGAGATCCCATCGTCAGCCTGTTGCTCGGCTTTATGATCAGCCTGCCTTTTATCGTCGTGGCGACCTGGTTGCTCTCCGATTTTGCCATGACCGCCTGGCAGGGATGGGCTGGTGCCATCTATGTGGGACTGTTCGAAATGGGCTTCGGTTTTGTGCTCTGGCTGATGGCGCTGCGCCATGCCACCAACACGGCCCCCATCAGCAACCTCATCTTTATCTCGCCGTTTGCCTCACTGGTGCTGCTCAACCTGTTGATCGGCGAAGCCATCCATCCAGCCACTCCCATCGGGTTGGCGCTCATCGTTGCCGCCCTGCTGATCCAGCAACTCAAGTACGGCAAACGTTATCGTGCATCAGTCGAAACAAAGAGCTGACCATGCAGAAGGGCGTATCCACGGATACGCCCTTCTCTCAATCCATCCACTCCTGTGGCTGATGTTTCGGCAGCCGCATCTCGACCAACAAGCCGCCGAGATCCGAGCTTCCCAACCGGATAGTGCCGTGGTGCTGGGCGACTATCTTGGCCACGATGGCCAACCCCAAGCCACTGCCGCCAACGGTACGCGCCACATTCCCCTGAGTAAACGGCTTGAGCACCCGGGAATAGTCCTGCTCCGGAATGCCGGGGCCATCATCGGAGAGGCGCAGGCGCACCCAGTGTCCATCGTCCTTCAACTCGGCATACAAGCGGCTCGCCCCATAACGCTGCGAGTTGCTTGAGAGGTTGTTCAACACCCGCCGGATACTGACCGGATTGCAGGCCACCCGCACCGCCTCTTGCGGCAGCGCCAGATCAACCTCCAGCCCCTGCTCCGAGTAGATCAGCAAGGTATCGTGCACCAGCTGGGTCAGATCGATCGGCTCCAGATCCTGGCCCTCATCCGGGCGGATGTAATCGATGAACTGATCGATGATGGCATTGGACTCATCGATGTCGGCGTTGATGCTCTCCTTGAGGTACTCGTCACCGGAGGACATCATCTCGGTCGCCAGCCGGATGCGGGTCAGCGGAGTGCGCAGATCGTGGGAAACCCCCGCCATCATCAGGTTACGCTCCTCGATCAGGCTCTTGATGGAGTGCGACATGTGGTTGAAGGTGCGGGTCAGTCGCCTTACTTCCCGTGATCCCAGCTCCCCCAGCGCCTCGGGGAAATGGCCTCTGGCCACCGCAACTGCACCAGCCTCGAGATCCTCGAGCGGGCGCACCAGCTGCCGTGCAAAGCGCCAGGCCGCAAACAGGGTGATCACCAGCAGCACGCTCAGATAGATGATGAGGGGTTCGATATCGTCATCTTCAATCTCGGTCAGCGGGATCCGCACCCAGATTTTGCTGGCCTGCGGCGGCTGGATCCAGATGATGTAGTGATCCTGGATCTCGACCCGCACCTTGGCCGGGCCACCCAGCTCGCGACTGATGTTCTCCTCCAGATAGGGGTATGGCTTGGCCTCGTTGAAGCCATGTTGCACCGCCTCGCTCTGGGTATAGATATCGGTACCGGTCGTCACATAGACCAGCGCCTCGGCATCTTCGCTCAGCGCCAGTTGTTCCGTGTTGACCGGAAAGATCAGCTTGACCTGATTGGCCAGCAAGTGACTGATCTGCTTGACGGTTGGCGCCAGCAGATAGTTGTAGAAGGTGACATAGGAAACCGCTTGATAGACCACCAGAACGGCAGCCAGAAACCAGAGCATGCGCGAGAACATGCTGCCGACCTTTTTCATGCACCGTCACCATCTGGCACGAACACATACCCCAGACCCCAGACGGTCTGCAGATAGCGGGGCTGGGCCGGATCCTGTTCCAGCAGGCGGCGCAGGCGAGAGACCTGCACGTCGATGCTGCGCTCGGTGGCGGTGTATTCACGGCCACGGGCCAGATTCATCAGCTTGTCGCGGGAGAGCGGCTCGCGCGGATGGCTGACCAGCACCTTGAGCACCGCAAATTCACCGCTGGTGAGCGCCATCGGCTCGCCATCCCGACTCAGCTCGCGGGTCGCGAGATTGAGTTGAAAAGCTCCGAAGTTGACCACCTTTTCTGCAGCAGAGGGAGCCCCCGGCAGCTCGACGGTATGGCGGCGCAGCACGGCACGGATCCGCGCCAACAGTTCGCGGGGGTTGAACGGCTTGGGCAGATAGTCATCGGCCCCCATCTCGAGCCCGACGATGCGATCCACTTCATCCCCCTTGGCGGTGAGCATCAGCACCGGGATCTGGTTGCCCGCTTCCCGCAGACGACGGCAGATGGAGAGCCCATCCTCCCCCGGCAACATCAGGTCGAGCACCATCAGGCTGAAATTTTCACGAGTCAGCAAGCGATCGGCCTGCTCGCCATTGGCCACGCCGCGCACTACGAATCCCTGCTCGGTGAGATAGCGCTCCAACAGGGAACGTAATTTCAGGTCATCGTCCACGACCAGGACCTTGTATTGCTGCTGACTCATTGCTTTGCCTCTTCATTCTTTAGCTGCCCCCAATACTAGGGGGGGATATAGCGGGAGCAAAGCACAAATATGTTACCGGTTATTACCCGTCCCGAGAGCGTGACGGCCATCAAGTCACTGCGCTGGCCAGCGACTCCCTGAATGGCGCCAGCCGAGCCATCACGATTTCCCTCGACAGCAAGAGGACAAAAGCTAATATTCCCGAGCAGTTAGCGATGAATACCCCCCTTTGACCAGGTCCGCATCACCATGAAGACAAAGCTGATCACCCGCGAAGGCTACAACAAGCTGAAAGAAGAGCTCGATTTCCTCTGGCGCCAGGAGCGCCCCGAGGTCACCAGGAAGGTGGCATGGGCCGCCAGTCTGGGGGATCGCAGCGAAAATGCCGACTACCAGTACAACAAGAAGCGGCTGCGGGAGATCGATCGGCGGGTGCGTTACCTGCGCAAGTGCCTCGAAGAGCTGGGGATCGTCGATTATGCCCCCGCGCAGGAGGGCAAGGTCTTCTTCGGCGCCTGGGTCGAGGTGGAAAACGAAGAGGGCGAGACCAAGCGCTTTCGCATCGTCGGCTATGACGAGATCTTCGAGCGCAAGGATTACATCTCCATCGACTCCCCCATGGCCCGCGCCCTGCTCAAGAAAGAGGTCGGTGATGAGGCCATCGTCCGTACGCCAGTTGGTGACGTCTGCTGGTATATCAACGAGATCAGCTACCCCAAATAGCCGGGCTGCTGGTGAGCTGCTTGCCACAGGCACATCCTGAGTCACAGGTGCAATGGCAAGATATGCGCTCTCCCCTGCGACTTATCAGTCTGACTGGTGCAGACCCCGGCGCAGGGTGGCATCCCGCAACACGACCCCATATAGTGCTCACACTTGGCGCCTGATGGCGCGGACTCGACCACAGAGGCCCTCAACAACATCATGATGCAAACCATAGAGAGACAGATTGCCGGTGAGCTCAATGCTCGCCCGGAGCAGGTGCAGGCCGCTGTGCGCCTGCTGGATGAAGGCTCGACCGTGCCCTTTATCGCCCGTTACCGTAAAGAGGTGACTGGCGGTCTGGACGACAGCCAGCTGCGTACTCTGGAGAGCCGCCTCGGCTATCTGCGTGAACTGGAAGATCGCCGTCAGGTGATCATTCGCTCCATCGAAGAGCAGGGCAAACTGACCCCCGAGCTGATGCGCGAATTGAATGACGCCGACAGCAAGACCCGACTGGAAGACCTCTACCTCCCCTACAAGCCCAAGCGCCGCACCAAGGGGCAGATGGCGATCGAAGCCGGGTTGGAGCCGCTTGCCAACCTGCTGCTCAGCGACCCGATGCAGGATCCCGAGCAAGCTGCAGCCACCTTCCTCAATCCCGAACAGGGCATTGCCGACAGCAAGGCTGCCCTCGACGGCGCCCGCTATATCCTGATGGAGCGCTTCGCCGAGCAGGCCGACCTGCTTGAGAAGTTGCGCGACTACCTGTGGCAGAATGCCACCCTGCGCGCCCGCGTGGTGGCAGGCAAGGAGCAGGAAGGGGCCAAGTTCAAGGACTATTTCGAACACGACGAACCCCTGCACAAGGCCCCCTCCCACCGGGTGCTGGCCATGTTGCGCGGCCGTAATGAAGGGATCCTCAATCTGGCGCTGGTAACCGGTGACGATGAGAGTGCCAGCCCCTGCGAAGGGATCATTGCCCACCACCTCAAGCTCAATCTGCAGAACCGCCCGGCTGACAAATGGCTGCAAGGGGTGGTGAGCTGGACCTGGAAGATCAAGTTGTCGCTTCAGATGGAGACCGAGCTGATCGGCCGTATCCGCGAGTCGGCAGAGGAGGAGGCAATCAAGGTGTTCGCCATGAACCTCAAGGATCTGCTGATGGCGGCCCCGGCCGGCATGCGCTGCACCATGGGGCTGGATCCAGGCATCCGCACCGGGGTCAAGGTTGCCGTGGTGGATGCCACCGGCAAGCTGGTCGATCACGCCACCATCTATCCGTTCGAACCAAAACGCCAGATTGATCAGAGCCTCAAGACCCTGAGCGAGCTCTGCCAGAAGCACAAGGTCGAGCTCATCAGCATCGGCAACGGTACCGCCTCGCGGGAGACCGACCGGCTGGTGAGCGATCTGTTCGAACGCTATCCGGCCGCCAAGGCCCAGAAAATCGTGGTAAGCGAAGCGGGAGCCTCGGTCTATTCCGCCTCCGAGCTTGCCTCCCAGGAATTCCCGGATCTCGATGTCTCGATCCGTGGCGCCGTCTCCATCGCCCGCCGCCTGCAAGACCCGCTGGCCGAGTTGGTCAAGATCGACCCCAAGAGTATCGGGGTGGGCCAGTATCAGCACGATGTTGGCCAGAGCCAGCTGGCCCGCCGGCTGGATGCCGTGGTCGAGGATTGCGTAAACGCGGTCGGGGTGGATGTGAACACCGCCTCGGTCGCCCTGCTCAACCGGGTTTCCGGCCTATCCCAGACGCTGGCCCAGAACATCGTCGCCTACCGGGATGAGCACGGCGCATTCAAGAGCCGTCAGCAGTTGCTGAAAGTGAGCCGACTCGGCCCCAAAGCCTTCGAACAGTGCGCCGGCTTCCTGCGCATTCGCGGCGGCAGCAATCCCCTCGACAGCTCGGCGGTACACCCGGAGTCCTATCCGGTGGTGGAGCGGATCCTCGCCAAGCTGGAGCAGACCGTGGAGAGCCTGCTCGGCAACAGCAGCCTGCTGCGCAGCCTGAAACCGGACGATTACACCGATGAGCAATTCGGTGTGCCCACCGTCACCGACATCATCGGCGAGCTGGACAAACCGGGCCGCGACCCGCGCCCCGAGTTCAAAACCGCGACCTTCAAGGAAGGGGTGGAGCAGATCAGCGACCTGGTGCCAGAGTTGGTACTGGAAGGGGTGGTCACCAACGTCACCAACTTCGGCGCCTTCGTCGATATCGGTGTTCATCAGGACGGGCTGGTGCACATATCCTCCCTGACCGACCGTTTCGTCAAGGATCCCCGCGAGGTGGTCAAGGCGGGCGACATTGTGCGGGTCAAGGTGCTGGAAGTGGACGCCCCGCGCAAGCGGATCAGCCTCACCATGCGCCTCGACGAGAAAGCCGGGCAAGCTTCCCGCAAGCCGGCTGAAGCGCGCAATAGCAGTGCCGGCAACACCAAGCCAAGAAATGAGCCGCGGCAAAGCCCCCCTATGGGTGGTGCCATGGGCAACGCCTTCGCGGCAGCGCTCTCCAAAGCGAAAAAGTAACGACACCTTCCAGAACACCTCTGAATGCAAAAAGCCCCGCAAGGGGCTTTTTTACACGCGAAGCTCAGGATCACTGCATCAGGGCAGCAAGAATACTCTCGGGCTCTCCATGCTGGGCCAGCACCTCCCGCAGTCGGTTGAATGCCTTGCAGGCCTCTTGCGGATACTTGCCGTAAGAGACGACACCGGTGTGGCTCCAGCCAGCCGCCAGCATCACTTTCTTCTTGAAACTGGTTCCTTCAGTTCCCCCTCCCCCGAGCTGCATCAGAAACTGCTCCATCTGCAGGTGGGGAGGCGGTACACGGGAGAAGGTGGTGAAATCTTCCGCTTTGACTTCATCGAAATGCATGACAGCTCCTGTGAAATTGGAATGGGCCTGATCTTCAGGTTAGTTGCAAAACAGGCAAAGCAGCTGAAAGTTTGGCGAGAGTGATTCAGATATGCAGACTGAGGGACTGGGTCGAGGCCGGGCTGACAGCCTGTTGATAGTGGCCCGCGATGACGCTGTTGCGCTTGTCCATATAGGCACTCAGCACGCCGCCCGATTTTGCGCTCTGCTCGGCCATCAGCTCTTTGCGTGCCTTGGCCTCACTCGCGGCGGCGCTGCGCGCGACGGCCAGATCCTGCGCGGAAGGCTCGGCAGGCGCCAGCGCTGCAGCGCGGATCTGCTGCATCTTGGCGATGGTGGCGGCAGGGTCACCGGGTACGACACTGGTATCGATCTGGACTTCGCCACCCGTCGCATAACGCTTGCCATCCGGCCCTTGCGTAAACTGATAGGTGGGCGAGCTGGCGTACTCTCCACCCGCAGACTGGTGCGCCTGCTCGTGAGTGCGCACCTCCTTGTCACGCTCGACAAGATCCTGAACCTGCTGCTCTTGCCGCTGTTGCTGCTCCTGCTGTTTGGGATCTTGCTGCTTGCGCTGCCCATCCTCAGCAGTTGCCTCAACAAAGCGATTGTCTGGCAGTGTCGTCGGGGCTAATTGCCCGGTTTCACGGCTGTTCTGGGAGGTCTGATTGCTGGAGGCCTGAGCGGCTTTGGATTTCTCTTTCTGGGAGCCGACTTCGGATTCGGCAACGGAGGCTTGGCCCGCTCGGGCCTGCGGGATCAGTTCTGCCCGGCGATTATCCGTCCTCGCCGCTTCCACTTGGGGTTGCAGCTGTGTCGGGATAAGGGGAGGCAGACTGACATTGATGTTCATCTCACACCCGGATGTCGATCAGGGTTCCCATCATCTCGCTGGCCGTCTGCACTACCTTGGCAGAAGCGCCAGCCTGCTGCTCGGCCACCTTGAGATTGACGAGCTCATCGGTCACTTGCACCTGATCCCCGCTGGGGGTGTTAAGGCGGGCGATCTGACTGGATGCCTTGTCGGCAATCTGCTCGGCTCGCTGAAACCCCTGAACCCCGCTGTTGAAAGCAGAATCAATACGCATGGTGTTACTCCTCTGGTCACAGCTTAATTATCCGCCAGACCAGAGGATTAATGAAGCTTGCAGGCTGTTTTTTAGCCAACAAAATCTCGAACGATTTCAATGAATTCGTCAGGATGGGAGATAAAAGGTGCGTGTGAGGCCTTATTAAGGGTCACGCTGCGGCTGGCAGGGTAGAGATCATCCAGCAGGGGAATGGCCGCCTTGGGCACCAATGAATCCAGTCGGCCATAGATCCGCAACCAAGGCAGATCCAGCTTCCGCAGCGGTTCGCGCAGGTCAATGTCGGCCAACAGCGTCAGCCCGGCCTCGAGTGCGGCAAACTGGGGTGTCGGGCGCTCGGCCAGCCAGTGGCGCAACTGACGGATATCGTCCCGGGCATGTTCGCTGCCCATTGCCTGGATCGCCAGAAAGCGCTCTATGGTCTGGCGAAAATCCCCCGCCAGCATCTGGTTGAAGCCGGTCAGTACCTTGGGGGCGATCCCCGGCCACTCATCACGGGCCATAAAACAGGGGGAGCTGGCTACCGTGATCAGGGAGTGCAACCGATCGGGATGAGTCTGCGCCAACTGGCTTGCCACCAGACCGCCGAGCGACCAACCAAGCAGATGGCACTTCTGCGGCAAGATGGCGGCCACCTGCTCGGCAAGCCAGGGCAGGCTGTAATCCACCTCGTCTGCCAGCGGGCTGTTGCCAAAGCCGGGCAAATCCACCAGATGAACCCTGTAGTGGAGCGCCAATTGCTGGGCAATACCATGCCAGACCGCACCATTCATCCCCCAACCGTGCAACAGCACCAGATCGGGCCCCTGGCCAAACTGCTCTACCGATATGCTCATCTAGACTCAAGATCCCTGTTCATGCTCTTGGGGTCAGCATGTTAAAGCGACTGCTCGCTAAAGCAAGCCCGCTGCTCGGCAGCCACGGCGACTGGCAAGGGAGCTGCCTGCTCTGCCATCAGCCTTGCGACAACGAGCCCCTGCTCTGCAGTTGGTGTCGGCAGGCGTTGCACAATCAGAGCCAAGATGCCGCCTCTGCGCCGCACCGCTGGCTGACTATATAGAAGAGAGCATACCGGTCTGTGGTCGCTGCCAGCGCAGACCTCCTCCCTGGGAGCGGTTGCAGGTGATTGGCGACTACCGGGCCCCCTACCCCGTGCTGATCCCCCGGCTCAAATATTCCGGTCAGATCCTGCTGGCACCGCTACTGGCACGCCTCTTGGCCGATCATCTGGATGGCTGCGAGCCGCCGGAGGCGATCATTCCAGTTCCCCTGCACTGGTGGCGGCAGTGGCGGCGCGGGTTCAATCAGGCGGAGGAGATCGCGCAAGCCCTTGGCGAGTTCACCGACATTCCCTGCGACAACACCCTGTTGCAGCGCATCAAGGCAACACCGCAGCAAACAACCCTGAGCGCCGGGCAACGGCGCCGCAATCTGCGCGGGGCATTCCGGATCCGCTCCCACCAATACCATCATGTCGCCCTGCTCGATGACGTTGTGACCACAGGCGCCACCGCCGGTCAGCTCAGCCGCCTGCTCCATGAGAGCGGCATCACAAACGTAGAAGTGTGGGCAATCTGTCGTACCCTGCGGCACAGCAAGTAGCCATCGGCATGCTACCCAAGCATTAATAACCGCGTTATCATGAATACCCTAGTCGTACACTCAGGTTTATGAGGATAGTGATGATCAGCATTTCCGACGCCGCCCAGGCCCATTTCCGTAAACTGCTGGAAAAACAGCCTGATGGCACCAATATCCGGGTGTTTGTGGTCAATCCGGGAACCCAGAATGCCGAGTGTGGCGTATCGTATTGCCCGCCCGATGCCGTGGACCCGGAAGATCAACACCTGCCCTTCAGCGGCTTCGACTGCATGGTCGATCCCCTGAGCGCCCCCTTCCTGGTGGATGCCACCATCGACTTCGTGACCGATCAGATGGGCTCCCAGCTCACCCTGAAAGCACCGAACGCCAAGATGCGTAAAGTGGCCGATGACGCGCCGCTAATCGAGCGCATCGAGTACGTGTTGATGTCCGAAGTGAACCCCATGCTGGCCGGTCACGGTGGCAAGGTCACCCTGGTCGAGCTGACTGAAGACAAACTGGCCATCCTGCAGTTTGGGGGTGGTTGCAACGGTTGCTCCATGGTCGATTACACCCTTAAAGAGGGGATCGAGAAGCAGCTGCTGGAGAAGTTCCCGGGTGAGCTCAACGGCGTGAAAGACGCCACCGAGCACCAGCGCGGCGACCACTCCTACTACTGATTTGCAGCCCTTGCAGCAAAGAAAAGGCCCCGCCATCTGGCGGGGCCTTTTGCATGGGCAATCGGCAGATTACTCGTCCTTCTTGTCTCGCGACAGCAGAGCGATGGCCGCCTCTTTCGGGTTCTTACCCTCGTAGAGCACCTTGAAGATCTGCTCGCAGATGGGCATCTCGACGCCGCAGCGGGCCGCCAGCAGATGCACCTCTTTGGTGTTGCGATACCCCTCCACCACCTGACCGATCTCGGTCATGGCGGTGTTCACATCCTTGCCAGCCCCGAGGGCCAGCCCGAAGCGACGGTTGCGCGACTGGTTGTCGGTACAGGTGAGCACCAGATCCCCGAGCCCCGCCATCCCCATAAAGGTTTTGGCATCGGCACCCAGTGCCGCACCCAGACGCTGCATCTCCACCAGACCCCGGGTGATGAGCGCGGTTCTGGCATTGGCGCCAAACCCGAGCCCGTCGGAGAGACCGGCACCGATGGCGATGACGTTCTTCACCGCCCCACCCAGCTGCAGACCGACGAAGTCCGGATTGGTATAGACCCGGAAGGAGCGGCCACAGTGCAGCAGATGGGAGAGATCGTCGGCGAACTCGTCGTGGGTCGAAGCGACCGAGATGGCGGTCGGCAGACCGGCAGCCAGCTCTTTGGCGAAGGTGGGGCCGGAGATCACCGCCAGCGGTATCTCGTCACCCAGCACTTCACGGGCCACATCCTGCAGCAGACGCCCACTGTCCGGCTCCAGACCCTTGGTGGCCCAGGCGATACGGGTATCGGGGCGCAGGAAGGGTTTGATCCGGGTCAGCACATCGCCAAAGACATGGCTTGGCACGACCAGCAGCAGCACGGGGGCAGCCTGTACCGCACATTGCAGATCCGCAGTCAGTTGCAAATCAGCAGGAAAAGGGACATCAGGCAAAAATGCCTTGTTGCAGCGGTCTTGTTCCAGCTCGGCGACATGAACGGGGTCGTGACCCCACAGCAGGGTCGGATGACCGTTGCGCGCCAGAGAAATGGCAAGGGCGGAGCCATAAGACCCCGCCCCCAAGACCGAGATAGCGATCTGGTCAGCCATTATCAGGCTTCCGCAGTCGCCTGCTGGGCCTGTGCTTGCGCCATGTGCTGGGCAAACAGGGCATCGAAGTTGACCGGTGCCAGGTTCAGCTGCGGGAAGGAACCCTTGCTCACCATGTTGGCCACGGCTTCGCGGGCATACGGGAACAGGATGTTCGGGCAGAAGGCAGCCAGGCAGTGAGCCAGTTGCGGCTCAGGCAGGTTACCGATGGTGAAGATACCGGCTTGCTGTACTTCGCACAGGAAGGCAGTTTCGGTTTCCAGTTTGCAAGTCACGGTCAGGGTCAGGACAACCTCGTAGACGTTCTCAGCCAGGATGTTGGTCTTGGTATCCATATCCAGCTTGACGTCCGGCTGCCACTCTTTCTGGAAGATGTGCGGGGTGTTCGGCGCTTCGAAAGAGACATCCTTGGTGTAAACACGCTGGATGTGGAATTCCGGTTGTACTTCCTGGTTGTTGATCTCGTCAGCCATTTCGTTTGATTCCTTGTTATATGGATAAGTGGGCTCAGGCCCTGCTTAAATCAGCGTTTCTTGGTTACCGGCAGATTTTCTGCACGCCATTGGGCCATGCCACCGCCGAGCACATAAACCTGCTTGAAGCCAGCTTTGCTCAGCTGACGGCCCGCGCCGCCCGCAGTCATTCCCGACTCGCACACCACTATGATGGGGGCATCTTTATGCTTTTCAACCGGGCCCAGATTATTGCTCTGGATCTGGGTCAGCGGCAGGTGCTGGGCACCGGCCAGATGGCCCTTGGCATACTCTTCCTGACTGCGAATATCCACCACGGTGGCGTTTTCACGGTTGATCAGCAGGGTCGCGGTGTGGTTGTTGACGGTTTTTACCGGGGACAAACGGGCACGCACAGTGGTGTAAACCAGGGTGCCAGCCAGACCCAACCAGGCTGCGGTCAGCAGCGGGTTACGGGCCGCAAAATCCAAATACTCTTGCATCTTCTACTATCCAGGGACCAAGACAAGGGCCCGAGTATACATGGGGGTATTGATAAGATCAGCCATCTTGGCGGCAAAGCGCGAGCAGGCTCCCATCATCATTGGGCAGCGAGCATGGCAGGAAAGGCGTGGCTTGCGGGGCCGCGGGAGCGCCCCTTGGCTATCAGGTGACTATTTCGGCAGATGTAGTAATATTACGCTAGTTTCATTTCCCGCATTTTTTCCAATCCGAGAGGACATAGTCTTATGTCAACAGCTAAGAAACCTTTGGTTCTGGTCATCATGGACGGTTGGGGCTACAGCACCAAGCAAGAGCACAACGCCGTCGCTGCCGCCAAGACTCCCAACCTCGATCGTCTGGCCCGTGACTACACCAGCACCCTGATCTCCGGCTCCGGTCTGGATGTCGGTCTGCCGGATGGCCAGATGGGCAACTCCGAAGTGGGCCACGTCAACATCGGTGCCGGTCGCATCGTCTATCAGGAGCTGACCCGCATCTCCAAAGACATCCAGGACGGCGAATTCTTCCAGAACGTCGAGCTGGCCAAGGCTGTTGACGCTGCCGTCACCAACGGCAAAGCCGTTCACATCATGGGCCTGATGTCTCCGGGTGGTGTACACAGCCACGAAGAGCACATCATGGGCATGATCGAAATGGCAGCCAAGCGTGGCGCCGAGAAGATCTACCTGCACGCCTTCCTGGATGGCCGCGACGTTCCGCCGCGCTCCGCCCAGTCCTCCATCGAGCTGTTCGACGCCCTGTTCGCCAAGCTGGGCAAAGGTCGTTTCGCCTCCATGATCGGTCGTTACTTTGCCATGGACCGTGACAACCGCTGGGATCGCGTGCAGCAAGCCTATGACCTGATGACCCAGGGCAAGGGCGAGTTCACCGCCGAGAGCGCCACCGAAGCGCTGGCTGCCGCCTATGCCCGCGACGAGAACGACGAGTTCGTCAAAGCGACCCGCATCGGCGAAGCTGCCCCGATGGAAGATGGCGATGCGCTGATTTTCATGAACTTCCGTGCCGACCGTGCCCGTGAAATCACCCGCGCCTTCGTTGACACCGACTTCACCGGCTTCGCCCGTGCAGTCGAGCCGAAACTGAACTTCGTGATGCTGACCGAATACGCGGCCGACATCAAAACTGCCTGTGCCTACCCGCCGACCGCTCTGGTCAACACCCTGGGTGAGTGGCTGGCCAAGCAGGGCAAGACCCAGCTGCGCATCTCCGAAACCGAGAAGTATGCTCACGTCACCTTCTTCTTCAACGGTGGCGAGGAGTCCTGCTTCACCGGCGAAGATCGCGAGATCGTGGCCAGCCCGAAAGTGGCGACCTATGACCTGCAGCCTGAGATGAGCTCCGAAGAGCTGACCGACAAGCTGGTTGCGGCCATCAAGAGCGGCAAGTACGACGTCATCATCTGTAACTACCCGAATGGCGACATGGTTGGTCACACCGGTGTATTCGATGCCGCAGTCAAAGCTTGTGAAGCCGTTGACCACTGCATCGGTCGCGTCACCGACGCCCTGGCCGAAGTGGGTGGCGAGTGCCTGATCACTGCCGACCACGGTAACGCCGAGAAGATGCTGGACGAAGAGACTGGTCAGGCCCACACCGCCCACACCAATCTGCCGGTTCCTCTCATCTATTTCGGTCGCAAAGCCGAGGTAGTTGAAGGTGGCAAACTGTCCGATCTGGCCCCCACCATGCTGACCCTGATGGGTCTGCCGGTGCCGCCGGAAATGACTGGCAAGCCCCTGATGATTCTGAAATAATCCTTCCCCATGCGGGGATGCGAAGTTATTTCACAGAAAACCAGTCGCGTCGGCCTGTTGGCCGGCGCGCTGTTTTTTTGCCTGTCGTTTGGCGCCAGCACACCGGCTTTGGCCGCCAATCAGCAGCTGGGCACCATGCAGTCCCAGATCAAAGAGCAACAGAAGACCATCAAGCTCAGCAAGCAGGAGCTTGCCAAGCTCAATACCCAGCTCAAGGCTGACGAGCAGGCCATCTCGGCCGCCGCCGCCAAACTCAACCAGACCAGGCAGCAGTTGAAGCAGAACCAGCAGACGCTGGCGACCCTGCAAAAAGACAAGCTGGCGCTGGAAGTTCAAGCCAAACATCAGAAGCAGTTGCTGGCCAAACAGGCGGAGAGCGCTTTTCAGGCGGGCAACCACGACTACCTCAAACTGCTGCTAAATCAGCAGGATCCGGCCAAACTGAGCCGCTCCCTCGACTACTACGACTACCTCAACAAGGCCCGCATCGAGGCCATCGACGCCCTGCGCGCCACCCGCGACAAGCTGGCGAAAAACCAGCAGGCCACCAAAGAGACCGAAACCAGACTGCAGACCCTGCTTGCCGAACAGCAGGAACATCACCAGACCCTGCTGGCCAGCCAGCAGAGCCGGGCCAAGGTGCGCAACCAGTTGCAGCAATCAGTACAGGATGACGAGCAGAAGCTCACCAAGCTGGTCAAGGCGGAGAAGGCGCTGAAAGCCCGGCTGGAAGAGCTGCGCCGCCAGCGTGAAGAGCAAGAGCGCCGTGAACGGGCCGAGCGGGAACGGCTGGCCAAGCTGAAAGCGGAGCAGGAGCGTCAGCGCAAGCTGGCTGAACAGCGCCGCGCCGAGCAACAACGACTCGCTGCCCAGCAGAACAAAACCGTCAAACCGGCAGAACCTGCCGAAGAGGTGGCCAGCAGCAAACCGGAGCGCGGCTCGGGCATCAGCAGTGCTGGCCACTATAGCGGCCTCAAGACCAATGGCAGCCTGCGCTGGCCGGTGCAGGGACCGATCCTCATCTCCTATGGCTCGCCCCGTACCGCCCAGCTCAAGTGGAAAGGCACCCTGATCGGCGCCAGCGAAGGAACCCAGGTCAAGGCGGTTGCACCGGGACAAGTGGTCTACGCCGACTGGCTCGACGGCTTCGGTATGCTGCTGGTGATCGACCACGGTAAAGGCTATATGAGCCTCTACGGTCACAATCAGTCGCTGCTGCGTCAGGTTGGCCAGAATGTGGAACAGGGTGAACCGGTAGCGCTGGTCGGTGACAGTGGCGGTCAGGACAGACCGGGCCTCTACTTCGAAATTCGCTATCAGGGCGAGGCGATCAACCCGACCAAATGGCTGGCCAAGGGTTGAGTCAACCCGGCCGACAAACGCGTCATACGCTCACTAGCAAAAGCCTGCCTCACGCAGGCTTTTGTCATTTCAGGAGCGCCCTCCCCACCGTCGGCCCCATTTGATGAAAAATTACCTAATTTTTCGCTCGGCTCAGGGGAAGACAACCAGACCGATCTGCTCCAGCAATGTCTGCTGCTGATCCTCGTTGATCTGTACTCCCTGCAGGTCGACCCGACGCAGATCCAGCCCCGGCAGATCGCACTGGCGCAGATCGCAGCCCTGCAGCTTGAAGCTGGTCCAGTCGATCTGGCCAAACTCGGAGCCGCTGAGATCGGATCCCGCCAGCGAGGCACCAAACAGGTTGACCCCCTGCCAGCGGTTGCCGGTCAGCTCGCACTTCTCCAGCAGGCAGCCCTCAAAGCTGGCATAGCTGAAGTTGTTGCCGGTCAGATGGGCCTCGCAGAAGTAGCTTTTGGCGGTGATCTGGTTGGCGAAGCTGGCGTGGCCGAAGTTAATACCGACCGCCTGACAGTCGCGCATCTCCAACCCCAGACACTGGCTGCGGCTGCAATCGGCCATGGTGAGATCGCAGCGCAGGAAGCTGGCCTCGCGCAGATCGCAACCCTGCAACAGGCAGCCCCGTTCACTCTCCCGATCGTAGAAGCTGCAGTCGATGAAGCGGCTATCGCTCAGATCCAGCCAGGAGAAGTTGCAGCCGATAAAGCGGCACTCCGAGAACTGCTCCCCCTCCACATCCTGTTGCTCGAACCGGACATCCACAAACTGCTTGCCTCTGATCATCGGAAAACTCCTGCCAAAACGGCTTCATATGCTGACTTTATCCGCCAAAAACGGTAATGTTACATGTAACATCCACGCTGGACACCCCTATGAGCCCCACCCGCAAGCGCCGCCCCACCCTGCAAGATATCGCCGACCAGACCGGCGTGACCAAGATGACTGTCAGCCGCTATCTGCGCGACCCGCAGACCGTGGCGGAGGGGACCCGCGAGCGGATCGCAGCTGTAGTGGAAGAGCTGGGTTATATCCCCAATCGGGCGCCGGATATTCTCTCCAACGCGACCAGCAAGGCGATCGGCATCCTGATCCCCTCACTTTCCAACCAAGTATTCTCGGCGGTGATCCACGGCATCGAGTCGGTGACCCGACCGGCCGGCTACCAGACCCTGCTGGCCCACTACGGCTACAGTCCGGAGCGGGAGGAGGAGCAGGTCGCGTCCCTACTCTCCTACCATGTGGATGGCCTCATCCTCTCCGACAGCCAGCACACAGAGCGCACTCGCAAGATGATCGCCACCGCCGGCATTCCGGTGGTGGAGACCATGGATCTGCCGCAAACCCCCATCGATATGGTGGTCGGCATGGACCATAGAGCCGCGGCCCGGGCCATGGTAACAGAGATGCTGCGCCGGGGCCGACGCAAGGTGGTCTATCTGGGGGCGCGGCTCGACGTGCGCACCCAGCTGCGGATGGAGGGTTACTATCAGGCGATGACCGACTTCGGCCTCACCGGCCAGCATCTGCTGACCGAACAATCCTCCAGCTTCACTCTGGGGGGCGAGCTGCTGGATCAGGCGCTGGTACGCTATCCCGACCTCGACGGCCTGTTCTGCACCAACGATGACCTGGCGGTGGGTGCTCTGCTGCAGTGTCAGGCCAAGTGGATCCCGGTGCCCCAGCAGATCGCCATCGCCGGTTGCAACGCTCTCGACATCGGCCACGCCATGACCCCCAAACTGGCCAGTATCGCCACCCCGCGGGAAGCGATCGGTCGGGAGGCGGCCACCATGCTGCTGGCTCGTCTCAGCGGCCAATCCCAACCCGACACCCGCAAGGATATCGGCTTCTCCCTCTATGTCGGGGAGAGTCTGGGGTAATCCCTTCCCTCACCCACTTAAGTCACGCTGATAGCAAACAGGCCACCCGAGGGTGGCCTGTTTGGTTTTCGGCACAACTGATGCTTAGCGTTTTACCAGCTCAACCGCTTCGCGGGAGAGGCGGGTCACCTCTTCCCAGTTGCCGCTCTTGACCGCATCGGCCGGCAGCATCCAGGAGCCGCCGACGGTGGCCACGCACTTGAGTGCCAGATAGTCGGCCACGTTTTTCGGGCCGATACCGCCGGTCGGGCAGAACTTCACCTGGGGCAGCGGCGCCGCGATGGCGGAGAGCGCCTTGGTACCGCCGTTCGCTTCGGCCGGGAAGAACTTCAGGTGGTCGTAGCCCGCTTCCAGCGCCTGCATCACTTCAGACGGGGTAGCCACGCCCGGGATCAGCGGCGCAGTGCTCTTGGCCGCGTGGGCCAGCAGGACCGGGGTCATCCCCGGGGAGATGACGAAACGGGCACCGGCAGCGACGGCGGCGTCAAACTGCTCGCAGTTGAGCACGGTACCGGCACCGACCATGGCATCCGGCATCGCCTTGGCGATGAGGGCGATGGCATCGAGCGCCACCGGGGTGCGCAAGGTGATTTCGAAGACAGAGATGCCGCCGTCGAGCAGCGCCTTGGCCATCGGCAGGGCCTGATCCAGCTCGTTGATAACCATCACGGGTACCAGCGGGGAGGCGGCAAACACCTCGGCCGGGGTCACTTTCCAGTTCTGCATAGCTCTTCCTTAGTCAAAGATGGTAGCGCCGCACTCGGCGCTCGATACCGCGCGACGCATCACGCTGAACAGTTCACGGCCCCACCCCTCTTGTTCCAGAGTGAGGTCAATCTCGGCCTGGGTACGGCCACTCAAATCGGTCAGGCAGTCGAGGCTGCCGTTTACCGCATCAACCCGCAGTAGGTCACCGTCAGCAAGCAGGCCGATGGCCCCGCCGTGCAGCGCTTCCGGGGTGACGTGGATGGCGGCCGGGATCTTGCCGGAGGCACCGGAGAGACGGCCATCGGTGACCAGCGCCACCTTGTAACCGGCTTTTTGCAGATTGCCGAGCACCGGCATCAGCTTGTGCAGCTCTGGCATGCCGTTGGCGGCCGGGCCATTGTGGCGCACCACGATCACGGCGTCCTGATTGAGATCGCCCGCCTTGTAGGCTGCTTCCACCGCATGCTGGGAGGAGAAGACCCGCGCCGGCGCTTCAATCACCCGATACTCGGGAGCCACGGCGGAGACCTTGACCACGGCGCGGCCCAGATTGCCCGCCAGCAGCTTGGTGCCGCCAGTGGCCTGGAATACGCTGCCGGAAGGTGAAAGCACGCTCGCATCGCCGCTTTCGCCGACCGGCTGCCATACCAGCTGGCCATCGACCAGTGCCGGACGGCTGAGGTAATCCTGCATCTCGCCAAAGACCGGAGTAGCGTCCATGTGGATCAGCCCCTCTTGCGCCAGACGGCGCATCAGGCCGGGCACGCCGCCTGCCTGTTCGAAGGCGTTGACGTCGGCCGGGCCGTTCGGGTACATGCGAACCAGCAGCGGCACCACGTCGGAGAGATCGCTGATATCATCCCAGGTCAGCACCAGACCGGCGGCGCGGGCCAGCGCCACCATATGGATGCTGTGGTTGGTGCTGCCGCCGGAGGCGAGCAGGGCCACCAGACCGTTGACCAGCGAACGCTCGTCCAGCACCTCGCTCAGCGGGCGATAGGCCGGGGAACCCGGGATCATAGCGCTGATGCGGCGGGCCGCCTCAACGGTCAGGGCATGGCGCAGCTCGCTGTGCGGGTGGACGAAGGCAGAGCCCGGCAGCATCAGGCCCATGGCCTCAAACACCAACTGGTTGGTATTGGCAGTACCGTAGAAGGTGCAGGTGCCCGCCGCGTGGTAGGCGCCGCACTCCATCTGCAGCAGGGCGTCGCGGCCCACTTCACCGGCGGCGTACTTCTGACGCACCTTCACCTTCTCGTCATTGCTGATACCGCTCGCCATCGGGCCAGCAGGAACAAACGCCGTCGGCAGGTGGGCGTGGGAGAGCGCCCCCATGATCTGGCCCGGGGCGATCTTGTCGCAGATACCGAGCAGCAGGGTGGCATCGAAAGTGTTGTGAGAGAGCGACAGCGCGGTTGCCTGAGCGATCAGGTCGCGGGAGAAGAGGGACATGTCCATCCCCGGCTGACCCTGAGTCACGCCGTCGCACATGGCGGGAACGCCACCGGCAACCTGAGCACTGTGACCCAGCTCGGCCAGCGCCCCCTTGATGATATCCGGATAGCCCTGATAGGGCTGATGGGCGCTCAGCATGTCGTTGTAGGCGGTGACGATGCCGACGTTGGCGCGGGTCATGTCGAGGATACGACCCTTCTCGTCACTGCTGCAGGCGGCCACGGCGTGGGCCAGGTTGCCACAGGCCAGTGCGGCGCGGGTCTTGCCCTGCTCGGCCTGACGCTGGATGCGGGCCATAAAGGCCTGACGACGGGCGGCACTGCGCTCGCGGATGCGGGCAGTGACGTCGGAAATTACCTGATGAATCATTGGGCTTGCTCCAATGCTGTGACGGCGCGGTCAACCACCTGTTCGAAGGTGCCGTCTATATCAATGTGGAATACACCGGCTTCGCCATCCGGGCGCTCCAGCGTATCGAACTGACTTTGTACCATGCTTTCACGCATGAAATGGCCCTTGCGGGCACGCATCCGCTCGAGGATCAGCGGCTGGCTGCCATCGAGGAAGATGAAGCTGACCGACTCGTTGCCTTCGCGGATCTGGTCGCGGTACTTCTTTTTGAGGGCGGAACAGACAATGATGCCGGTCTCGTTCTTCCGCTCGAGACTGTAGGCGGCGTCGCGGATCCGCTCCAGCCAGGGGGCACGATCCTCATCGTTGAGGGGGTTGCCGCCAGCCATCTTCTGGATGTTGGCCTTGGGGTGCAGGTCATCACCATCGATGAACTTGGCGCCCAGCGCTTCGGCCACTTTCAGACCCACGCTGGATTTGCCGCTACCACACACACCCATCACGATAATGCACTTACCCGCCATAATTTGACCTCTGTCCCACTTTTCAAAAAACCAGCTGTTGATGGGTTCTAATCTAACACGTTACCGGTAACATGTTACCGGTAACGATTGAAAATGTGAAGTCTGCCACAGACTGAGCAAACCCATAGTCACCTGGGCATATGATGTTGAGCCCTTGCCATAAATCTAAATAAATCATAAAGATATGGTTTGCCGACGGATCGGCAAGGTGTCACGACTGAACTTGGAAAAAGGAACGCATAACAATGTCTGACCTCTCCCTGATCATGACAGCCGCCGGCTCGATTGTGCTGCTGCTCTTCCTAGTGATGAAGGCCCGGCTCCACGCCGTGGTAGCCCTGATCCTGGTCTCCATGGTGGCGGGTCTCGCCGCCGGCATGAACCCGGCCGATATCGCCAACACCATCCAGAAAGGAATGGGTGGCACCCTCGGTTTCGTCGCGGTAGTGGTGGCGCTGGGCGCCATGTTCGGCAAGGTGATGGAAGTGACTGGTGCTCTCGACCGGGTAGCCCACACTCTGCTCGGCAAGTTTGGCGTCAAGCGCGCCAACTGGGCCATGGCCCTGACCGGCTTTGTCTGCGCCCTGCCGCTCTTCTTTGACGTGGCCGTGGTGCTGCTGATCGGCGTCGCCTTCGCCATCGTCCGTCGTGGCGGCGGCAGCGTGGTGAAGATCGGTATCGCCCTGCTGGCCGGTATCGCCACTTGCCAGGCCTTCCTTATCCCGGCGCCGGGCCCGATCCTGGTCGCTTCCCAACTGGGTGCCGACTTCGGCTACATGATCCTGTTCGGCCTGATCGCCGCCGTACCGGCGCTGATCCTGGCTGGCCCGCTGTTCGGTGACTTCATCAGCAAGATCGTCGATGTACCGCTGCCTGCCGATGCCCAGAACAGCGTCCACGATGACAGCAAATCCCTGCCCTCCTTCGGGCTGGCCATGGGCCTCATCGGTCTGCCGCTGCTGCTGATCGGCCTCAAGACCATCGTCGGTCGTTTCGTCGAGGCGGGCTCCACCCTGCACAACTGGCTGGAGTTCATCGGTCACCCCTTCACTGCCATCATGGTCGCCTGTCTGGCCGCCTTCTATCTGCTGGGTATTCGCCGCGGCATGTCCCGTGACGAGGTGATGAGCGTCTGCAACAGCGCCATCCAGCCCGCCGGTGTCATCATCCTGGTGACCGGTGCCGGCGGCGTGTTCAAGCAGGTGCTGGTTGACTCCGGCGTGGGTGCCGCGCTGGGCAACATGCTGGCCGACTCCGGTCTGCCCATCGTCGCACTGGCTTTCATTCTGGCCGCTGCGGTGCGGGTGATTCAGGGTTCCGCCACCGTCGCCATGCTGACCGCCTGCGGTCTGGTGCTGCCGATGCTGGAGCCGCTCGGCCTGAATGGCGCCCAGCTGGCTGCCGTCACCATCGCCATCGGCGGCGGTGCCATCGTGCTCTCCCACGTCAACGACTCCGGTTTCTGGCTGGCGAACCGCTACCTCGGCCTGACCGAGAAGCAGACCCTGCAGACCTGGACCGTGATGGAAACCATCATCGGCACCACTGGCGGCGTGATGGCGATGATCATCTACAGCTTCCTCTGACAAGGGCGAAATGCTGACAAAAAGGCCTCACTCGTGAGGCCTTTTTCATCTTTCTGATGATTCTTTCTTTGGCTGAGAGGGCGAGATTGCTAGAATCGCCTATTCATCGCTCCGAGTGGAACGCTTAACCCCGTGATTTCAGGTTTATCTATGCATTCATCGGCCCATTATCGACAACTGCTGGCGCGCCTGCCCCAGATCGCCGTCGCAGCGGATCAGTTTGAAGTGCTCTACAGCGCCCAGGATTTCAAACGCCGCATTCTTGCGCTTATCGCCAGTGCCACCCGGCGCATCTATCTGGTCGCGCTCTATCTGCAGGATGACGAAGCTGGCCGGGAGATCCTCTCCGCCCTCTACGCCGCCAAGCAGCGCAATCCGGCCCTCGACATCAAGCTGTTCGTCGACTTCCACCGTGCCCAGCGCGGCCTGATCGGCAGAGGCAAGCAGGGCGGCAACCACCTGATGTATCAGGCCATGGCTGCCGAACACGAGCACCGGATCGAAATCTACGGCGTGCCGGTCAAGGGGCGCGAGCTGCTCGGCGTGCTCCACCTCAAGGGCTTCATCTTCGATGATGTGGTGCTCTACTCCGGCGCCAGCCTCAACGACATCTACCTGCATCAGCAGGATCGCTACCGCTTCGATCGCTATCACCAGATCACCAGCCCGGAGCTGGCCCGCAGCATGGTCAACTATGTGGATGACCTGTTCGTGAAGAGCGACGCGGTGCAGCGACTGGATCACAGCGATATCCCCAGCGCCAAACAGCTGAAGGGGCCGATCCGCCGCTTCAAGCAGAACCTGCGCCAGAGCCAGTACCGCTTCAGCACCATGCCAGTCAATACTCAGGAAGTGGCCGTCACCCCCATGGTGGGTCTGGGCAAGCGCAACAATCAGCTCAACCTGATGATCCGCAATCTGGTACGCGCCACCGAGCGGGAGATCTTCATCTGCACCCCTTACTTCAACCCCCCCAAAGAGTTGAGCAAGGATATCGAGGATCTGCTGCAGCGCGGTTGCAAAGTCACCATCGTAGTGGGCGACAAGACCGCCAACGACTTCTTCATTCCACCGGAAGAGAAGTTCTCGACCATCGGTGGCCTGCCCTATCTCTACGAAACCAACCTGCGCAAGTTTGCCGAGCGTAACCAGCGCCACATCGACGACGGTCGCCTCAACCTGATGCTCTGGTGTTGCGAGCGCAACTCCTACCATCTCAAGGGGATCTTCGTGGATGACGAGTGGGCCCTGCTCACCGGCAACAACCTCAACCCCCGCGCCTGGGCGCTGGATCTGGAGAACGGCCTGCTGGTGCACGATCGTCGCCACCTGCTGCGTCCCCAGTTCAATGCGGAGCGGGAGAACATCCTGACCAACACCAAGCGGATCAGCCACTTCGATCAGGTGGAACAGATCCAGGACTACCCGGAACAGGTGCGCAAGCTGCTGGGACGGATCCACCGGGTCAAGGCCCATCTGCTGCTTAAACGCATCATCTGACCTTGGGCGCCATGCGCCCGCACCTTGCCTGTTGGCAGCCGCACAAAGGCCTCCCGTTTTCGGCAGGCCTTTGTTATATCCGCCGTTTCCCCCGCCTTGGCGGCCCTGCCAGCAGCAACTCGGCTTGCATCGGCCCCTCAACAACCCCTATCATCTGGACATATTTACAGTGTTTTCGGGCATCTAATTGATGAAATTGGATAAAATTCCTCTCGATAGCCTCAAGGGTGTCGGCAGCAAGATGCTGGAGAAGCTCGAGCGGCTGGGGCTGGCCACGGTACAGGATCTGCTGTTCCACCTCCCCCTGCGCTACGAGGACCGCACCCAGGTGTGGCCCATCGGCGATCTGCCGCCCGGCCTGCACGGCGCTGTCGAGGGCGAAATCCAGGACACTCAGCTGGTGATGGGGCGCCGCCGCATGATGGTCTGTCGCATCAGCGATGGCACCGGCACCCTCACCCTGCGCTTCTTCAACTTCACCGCCGCCCAGAAAAACAGTCTGGCGGCGGGTCGTCTGATCCGCTGCTTTGGCGAGGTGCGCCCCGGCAAATACGGGCTGGAGATGGCCCACCCCGAGTACAAGCTGCTCGGCGAGGAGCAGGCAGGCCAGACCGAAGAGGCGCTCACCCCCGTCTACCCGACCACCGAAGGGCTGCGCCAGCTCACCCTGCGCAACCTCACCGATCAGGCGCTGGCCCAGCTCGACCTCTATGGTGTGGAGGAGCTGCTGCCCGCCGGCCTCTATCCCCACCAGATTGAACTGGCCGCCGCCCTGAAGCTGCTGCATCGCCCGCCCCCCTCGGTAGCGCTGCCGCTGCTGGAAAGCGGCCAGCATCCGGCCCAACAGCGACTGGTACTGGAGGAGCTGCTGGCTCACAACCTCTCGGTACTCAAGGTGCGTGCTCAGGCGCAAACCCAGCTGGCCCGCGCCCTCAAACCTGCGCCTGCGCTGGTCGAACAGCTGCTCGGCGCCCTGCCGTTCAAGCCCACCGGCGCCCAGAGCCGGGTGGTGGCCGAGATAAGCAAGGATCTGCAACAGAGCCACCCCATGATGCGGCTGGTGCAGGGCGACGTGGGCTCCGGCAAGACTCTGGTTGCAGCGCTGGCCGCCCTGCAGGCTATTGGCAACGGCTGTCAGGTAGGCTTGATGGCACCGACCGAGCTGCTGGCGGAACAGCACGCCATCAACTTCGCCAAGTGGCTGGAGCCGCTCGGCATCGGAGTCGGCTGGCTGGCGGGCAAACAGAAAGGCAAGGCGCGGGAAGAGGCGCTGGCCGCGATCAAAGATGGCAGCGTCAAGATGGTGGTGGGCACCCACGCCATCTTTCAGGAGCAGGTGGTGTTCCAGCGCCTCGCCTTGGTCATCATCGATGAACAGCACAGATTCGGGGTACATCAGCGCCTCGCCCTGCGCGAGAAAGGGGAACGTGAGGGGGTGCATCCCCATCAACTCATCATGACCGCCACTCCCATCCCCCGCACCCTAGCGATGACCGCCTATGCCGACCTCGACACCTCGGTCATCGACGAACTGCCGCCGGGCCGTACCCCCATCACCACGGTGGCGCTGCCCGACAGCCGTCGCGGCGATGTAATCGAGCGGGTCAAACTCGCCTGCACCGAGGGCAAGCAGGCCTACTGGGTCTGCACCCTGATCGAGGAGTCGGAGGTGCTGGAGTGTCAGGCCGCCGAGGATACCGCTGCCGAGCTGCAGAACCTGTTGCCCGGTCTGCATATCGGGCTGGTGCACGGCCGGATGCGCCCGGTCGAGAAACAGCGGGTGATGGAGGAGTTCAAGGCAGGCATACTGCAACTGCTGGTCGCCACCACCGTCATCGAGGTGGGGGTGGACGTGCCCAACGCCAGCCTGATGATCATCGAAAACCCGGAACGGCTCGGGCTGGCGCAGCTGCACCAACTGCGCGGCCGGGTTGGCCGGGGCGCGGTAGCCTCTCACTGCGTGCTGCTCTATCATGCCCCCTTGTCCAAGACGGCCCAGAGCCGGCTCGGGGTGCTGCGGGAGAGCAACGACGGCTTCCTGATCGCCCAGCGCGATCTGGAACTGCGCGGCCCGGGGAACTGCTCGGCACCCGCCAGACCGGTCTGGCCGATCTCAAGATCGCCGATCTGGTGCGGGATCAGCCGCTTATTCCGCAGGTGCAAAAAATGGCGCGCTTCCTTATGGATAGGCATCCTAGTCATGTCGAACCCTTGATTCGCCGTTGGCTCGGTCTGCGAGACCACTACTCAAACGCCTGACAACCAATCCCAAAACAGGAGGAAAGCAACCATGAATTCCTGGCTACGCGGCCTGCTCTACACCTTCGCCTTCCTGCTGCTGTTTGTCTGGGTTGCCCTCGGCCTGTTCGACGCCGAGCGCGCCAAAGGCCCCATCGCCAGCTGGATCAGCCAGCAGACCGGCGTACCGGTCACCATAGGGCGACTGGTGTTCAACCCGCTGCACCCTTACACCCTGCTGGCTGAGCAGGTACGTTACGGCGATGCAGTCTCACTCGACAAGATCTATCTGGAGATCGAGAGCATCGACTGGCTGAGCCGCGACGTGCGCATCGCCCATCTCGATCTCATTCGCCCCGCCATCAAGCTGCCGCTGCCCAACCAGTTGCCGAACCTGCCGGTGCACTCCCTCACCATCAGTGACAGCACCATAGATCGGCTCAGTCTGGAGAGCCCCGAGCTGACCCTGCGCGGCCTCAATGCCACCCTGAGTGACTGGGAGCTGATCGATCCGAAACGCCAGCCACAGGCCAACCTGAGCCTCAATATCGGCCAGCTGGAGACTCCACAATTCACCTTCGCCCGTCTCAACCTGCAAGGGCGGCTGGAAGGAGAAGTGCTGCGCACCGACAAGCTGGTGACCAACCTGTTCGACGGTCTGCTGGAGACCGGCATGGTGCTGGACTGGCCCGCCCGCGCCCTGCAACTGCATGACCTCAAGGCGCGCGGCATGCGGGTGGAGCTGGGGGATCTGACACAACAAGGCTTCCCGCAGCGCTTCCCGTTGCAAAGCGTGTCGCTGGATCGCGGCCAGCTGGACGGCGTCAGCCTCAACGACATCAATCAGGAGCTCTCCTTCAACAACTTCAGCGGCCAGCTCACCGCCTTCAACTGGCAGGCGGGCAACCAGCCCACCGGCTATCTGAGCGGCACCCTGGGCGACATGGGGCGTGGCCTGTTCCAGCTGGAGGAGATCAAGGGCAAGCTCGCCTTTTCGCCCCAACAGATCGACGGGGAACTGCGGGGCAAAGCCTATGAAGGGGAGTTCAATGTCGAGCTCTCCCTCGATAGCCAGCAGCAGAAGCTGACCCTGAAAGACGTGGCGCTGAGCGGCATGGATATCAGCCTGCCACAGGGGTGGTGGCAGGATTGGCAGGGCTGGCGCCCGCAGCAGGTGGATATCCGCAAGCTGGCGTTCGACAAGCTCAAGGTGCTCTCCTTCGACGATACCCTGCCCCTGTCGCTGACCGGCTGGCAGCTCTATCTGAGCGATCTCGCCCTGCGCGATAACCAGCCCGGCCCGTTGCTCGGCCGAGCCCGCATCGAGAGCAAATGGTTCGAGCTGGTGTGGGATGGCCTCAGCGCCCGCAGCGGCGAGCTGGATGGGGAGCTGACCCCCAGCTCCTGGCAACTGGGCAAACTCACCAGCTCGCTGCCGGATGAGGGCACTCTCAGCCTGAGTGGCCAGTGGGGCCGCGAACCGGGCCAGAGCAGCCGCCTCCAACTGCAGGCGACCAAGCTGGATCTGCAGCAATGGGGCAAGATATTCCACTCCCCTGTCTCGTTCGCTGGCAAAGCGGACGTGAGCGCCGACCTGCAAGCCGAACACGGCAAAACGGCGGGCGAGTGGCGCCAGACCCTGCAAGGCAGCTTTGCCCTCGATGCCGACGAGCCGTTCTGGGACAAGGTGAAGATAGATCCGCTGCTGGATGAGTGGTTCAAAGGGACGACCCCGCCCACCCTGACGCCGGATCAGCTGTGGCAGGCGATGCAGGAGGGTGACACCCCCTTCTACCGCATCAGGGTGCAGGGCAAGATCGACAAGGGGCAACTGCAGATCGAGCAGGCTGGCGCCTCCACCATCACCCATCTGCTGGCGCTGCAAGGGGGGATCGATCTGGTCAACGAACAGTGGCAGCTCGATCTGGGGGTGCTCAATGGTAACCGCTGCGCCGAGCTGCTCGGCCAGTGGCGCGGGCCGCTGACGGAACCCACACTGGCCTGGAGCTTCCCGCAGAAGCAGGACGCCTGCGGCTGGGAAGTGGGAGTACGCTATCCGCCGCAAGGCAACAGCGCCCCGCTCTGGCGACCGGCTCCCGCAACGAGAGCCCAAAACCAGGCCCAAGTGCAGACCCAAGCCGGGCAGACAAGCGACAGCCAGCAAGGGTAAAAACAGACAAGGCCTCATGATGAGGCCTTGTTGTTTGATGGGGAAACGACGCGGTTACTGGCCCGGGCGGCGGGGCGGCTGCACCACGTATTGACCGCAAAACTCCGCAGCCAGCTTGCCGCCGCTGAACAGCTGGATCTTGAGGCTGAAAGTCGCAGGCTCCCCCCGTTTGAGCGGCTGCAGCACGGCGGGCATCCCCTCGCGGGCCACTCGCGCCTCAGGCTCCTCATCGACCGGGCCATGATATTTGATGGTGCTCTCGGCAAGCACCGGCTCGCCCACCAGCCCCTCCTCTTTAAGCTGCAGCCAGATCAGCCCCCAGCCCGCCAGCACGCACTGGCTGTAGACACTGCCGGCGAACATGCTGCCATGCACGTTGAAATTGGCCGCCAGATTGGCCTTGAGATGGAAGGTCTGGCCATCGTAGTGGCTGATGTGCATCCCCATCTTCTCGCTGATGGGTACCCCGCGCGACCAGCGGGTGGTGAGATCCTGACACCACTCCGGCCGGTACTGGATAGTCTGCAACGGGCTCAGGGATTTGATCATCTGGCGATGGGGAATCCGGCCGAAGGAGACGGGGCCGCCCCCCACTTCGAGAAAGCCGCACTTGCGATAGAACTCCACCGCTTCCTGACGGGCGTTCATCACCAGCCGTTTCACCTTCTCGCTGCGGGCCAACTGCTCGAGATCTTCCACCATTTGGGCACCCAGCCCCTGGCCGCGATATTCGGGCCGCAGCGCCATAAAGCGGATCTGTGCCTCGTCGCCGCCGATAAAGAGGCGGCCTACCGCGATGGGAGTGCCATCGGGTGCCAGCATCAACCGGTGAATGGCGACGGTGTCGTACTCGTCCCGCTCGGAACCGACGGGCAGATTGAAGGGCTTACGCAGAAGTTCCCAGCGCAACTGGTAGTAGGCATCCAGCTCGGCGACTGTCTGAGGGGTGACTACCCGGTACATAGTTTCATCCTTGAGTTACACTGGTCGGAAACCATCTTGCCGTGCAAATTCATGGACTTCAATCTGCAAGCGTACCAAGCCGATCACTTGTTGCACCTCAGCGTCAAACCCCAGCGCCGCCTCACGGTACAGGAAAATGACCAGCACCGCTGGCTGGAGATAGACGGCGTGGTACAATCCGCCATGTCGCTCGCCAACCCCGCCGCCCTCTGTCTGCCCCATCAACGGGTCATCGCCTGCCTGCTGCCGGAGCAGGCCACCCGGATCCTAGAACTGGGTCTGGGTGGCGGCGATCTCACCCGCCATCTCTGCCAACGCTGGCCAGATGCTCGCCACGAGTGCGTCGACCTCGACGAAGAGGTGCTGACCGTTTATCAGCAGTTTTTCCAGCATCAGGAGAGCGATGAACGCGCCGCGCCGGCACTCCATCAGGCCGATGCCCTCGCCTTTCTCGAGCAGAGCGAGCAGCAGTACGACCTCATCCTGCTCGATCTCTTCAGTCTGGATGGCAACCCGCTGCTGCTGTTTCAGGAGCGGCTCTACCGGGCGCTGGCTCCCCGCCTCTGCGGCACCCTGGTGATCAACCTGCTGCCGCGCACCGCGCTGGAGCTAACCCACGCCCTGACACTGATCGAGCAGTGGATTGGCCCCGCCACCCCCTATCCGGTTGCGGGGCTTATCAACGTGATCGTCCACGTCACACCGCGGGACGAAACATCTTCAGACCTGTAGCCAGAAGGTCGTTGGCCCCTCGTTGACCAGCGCCACCTTCATGTCGGCGGCAAAACGGCCGGTTTCGGTCGGGATGCCGCTGGCGGCGGCCTTAGCCACGAAGTAGTCATAGAGCCGCTCGGCCTCGCTCGGGTGAGCACCGCAGGAGAAGCTGGGACGCATCCCTCGCTTGGTATCCGCCGCCAGCGTGAATTGGGAGACAACCAACAGACTGCCGCCGATCTGGCTGACATTGAGGTTCATCTTGCCCTCCTGATCCGGAAAGATGCGATAACCACTGACCCGATGCAGCAACTTGTCGGCCTTGGCCTCATCATCCCCCTGCTCCACCCCGAGCAGCACCAGCAATCCCTGACCGATGGCGCCGGTCACCTCCCCCTCGACAGTCACGCTGGCCTCGCTGACCCGCTGAATCAATGCAATCACATCCCTCTCCTTTGAAAACAGAACGACCGCCCCCTCACAGGGGCGGTCGTCGATGCTACCAATAAACTGGTGGGCAGGGCGATGGCTTAGCCAAGCTCTTCACTGGCTGGCTTCTCGTATTCACCGAGGCAGGCCGTGGTTTCAGCCCCCAGTAGCACCACCAGCCAGCTGAGATAGACCCAGACAAACAGGATCGGGATGGTGGCCAGCGCGCCGTAGATGGCCTGATAGGAGGGGAAGTTGGTGATGTAGATGGCAAAGCCGCGCTTGGCCAGCTCGAACAGGGTCGCCGCTACCAGCGCACCGATAAAGGCGTGGATCAGCCGCACCTTGCAGTTCGGCACCACGGTATAGACCAGCAGGAAGGTGAGCACCGAGAAGAGGAACGGCAAACCGCGCAGCAGCAGATAACCGATACCGAACAGGCTTTCGGCGCCAAACAGCCGCAACGAGAAGATGTAGGAGGAGATGGCGATACTGGC
The DNA here is from genome assembly GCF_051919805.1 of Aeromonas sp. 30P. NCBI lineage: Bacteria > Pseudomonadati > Pseudomonadota > Gammaproteobacteria > Aeromonadales > Aeromonadaceae > Aeromonas > Aeromonas sp. 30P. The sequence continues at coordinate 4,584,781 of NZ_JBQBEA010000001.1, forward strand.
CCCGATAAGCACAGGCCCCAGGGTCAGGATCATCCAGTACATGGCAAAGGCCTGCGCCAGCGGGCGGCCCTGGGTCGAACGCCAGATGTAGTTGAGGTTCTTGTCGATGGCGGAGATCAGCATCAGCGCCACCACCACCAGCGCCCCTATCCCCACAGCCGTGGTGTTGGTTGCATTGGCGACGAAGCCGTCGATGTACTCCTTGAGCATGTCGCCCGCAGTCGGCACAAAGTTGTGGTAGACGAACTGCTCCATCGCCTGCTTGAGGCTCTGGAACACCGGGAAGGCGGACATCATGCCAAAGACCACGGCGATCATCGGCACCAGCGAAAGCAGGGTGACATAGGCCAGATAACCGGCGGTAACCGTCAATCTGTCCTGCTGGAAACGGCCCCAGACAAACTGGGCAAAGTGGCGACCATCATGGCGCAAGAAGGAGAGGGCGTGGGCCAAACGGCCGCTGACAGGCTGCTGCATCTTGATTCTCGTTAGCGTCATAGTGGCAATATTGTGTCAGAGGAGAGCGCTGTTTGACCACCTTTGAACCCGATTTGCCTCCATCAGCCCCAACCTGTCACCCGACTGGCGTCTCTGGCTGTCGCCAGAAGCAGAAATCAAAACGGCCCCGCTATGGGGCCGTTTGCAACGCCGGATTACAGCATGTAGTCCGCGGGCAGCTCGATGCGGGCGACGCCGGAGGCAACCGCCGCCAGCGCCACGGCGCGGGCTACGCGCGGCAGCAGACGGGCATCCATCGGCTTGGGAATGACGTAATCCTTGCCGAAGGCGAGCTCGCTCACCCCGGCTGCGGTCAGCACCTCGGCCGGCACCGGCTCCTTGGCCAGCGCGCGGATCGCCTCGACCGCAGCAATCTTCATGGCATCGTTGATGCGGCTGGCACGGGCGTCGAGCGCACCGCGGAAGATGAAGGGGAAGCAGAGCACGTTGTTGATCTGGTTCGGGTAGTCGGAGCGGCCGGTACCCATGATGATGTCGCTACGCACCGCGTGGGCCAGCGCCGGTTTGATCTCTGGGTCCGGGTTGGAGCAGGCGAAGATCACCGGGTTGGGCGCCATCAGGGCGACCGCTTCGGCGGGCAACACGTCGGGGCCTGAAACACCGACAAACACATCCGCCCCTTCGATGACATCCATCAGGGTGCGCAGCGGGGTCTCGTTGGCGAAGCGCTGCTTGTACTTGTTGAGATCGCTGCGGCCGGTGTGAATCACTCCCTGACGATCCAGCATGAAGATGTTGTGCGCTCTGGCGCCGCACTTGATCAGCAGATCCATGCAGGCGGTGGCGGCAGCCCCCGCCCCCATGCAGACGATGCGGCTGTCACTGATCTGCTTGCCCTGCACTTCCAGCGCGTTGAGCAGACCGGCGGCGGTGACGATGGCGGTACCATGCTGATCATCGTGGAACACCGGAATATCGCAGCGCGCGATCAGCGCCTCTTCAATCTCGAAACACTCCGGCGCCTTGATATCTTCCAGATTGATGCCACCGAAGGTATCGGCGATAGCCGCCACCGTGTCGATAAACTGCTGGCTGGTTTCGTGCTTCACCTCGATGTCGATGGCGTCGATACCGGCGAAGCGCTTGAACAGCAGGGCCTTGCCCTCCATCACCGGCTTGGAGGCGAGCGGCCCCAGATTGCCCAGCCCCAGAATGGCGGTGCCGTTGGAGATGACGGCCACCAGATTGCCCTTGCCGGTATAGCGGTAGGCATCGGCCGGGTTGGCGGCGATCTCGCGCACCGGCTCGGCAACACCCGGGCTGTAGGCCAGCGCCAGATCGCGGGCGGTTTCGGCAGGCTTGGTCAGGGCGATGGCAATTTTGCCCGGTACGGGCAGGGCGTGGTAATCGAGTGCTTCTTGACGCAGATCGGACATGGGGGACCCCGATGTGGTTGGTGCAAATGAGGTGCCGACAGGGGGCACACAGAAGGGCGGGGATCATAAAAGAAAGCGGTGGGCATGCCCAGCAGATCATGCTGCCGCTAGCCAGATCAGACCAGTTATTTCAGCAACTTACCCCACCCAAACCTACCACTTTAGTTATAGATTCTGCTGCGTGGGATAAAAATGGCGCAAAAAGGGCGGCAAATTGGCCTTGCCGCCCTTTCTGTCAGTGCTGTAGACCTGACTCAGTTGCCCAGATAGACCGGCAACAGATTTGCCATCGACAGGAAGTGGAACAGCGCGGTCGCCAATCCGAACAGGATCAGCAGCCAGGCCATCAGCTTGCCGCCTGGGGTGACGAAATGGGGGGTGACTTCGCCCCGCTCGGCCCGCGCCCGGGTGCGCAGCACCAGCAATGCCGGGATGATGCAGGTCCAGATGGTTGCGGCGGCACCGGCATAGCCGATGGCCAGCAGGAAGCCGAACGGGAAGAGCAGGGAGAGCACCAACGGCGGCAGGAAGGTGACCGCCCAGGTCTTGCAGCGACCGGCGCGGCTGTTGTCGAACTTGAACAGATCAGCCAGATAGTCGAACACCCCGAGCCCCACTCCGATAAAGGAGGAGAGGATCGCCGCCATGGAGAAGCCGTTGATTGCGCTGGCCACCTTCTCCGATTCGATCACCCCTGAAAGCGCGGAGAGCAGCACGCTCACGTCCCCTCCCTTGGCAATCACGGGGGCAAAATCCTGACGGGGCAGGTTGCCGAAGATCCCCAGCAGCCAGAGCACGTAGAGCGCCAGCGCGATCAGGGTTCCCCCCAGAATGGCCCATCTGGCCTGCTGCTCGTTCTGGTAGTAGGCACGCAGGGAGGCAACAGAGTGGTGATAGCCGAACGAGGTGAGCGCCACCGGCAGCATCGCCATGGCATAGGGGGCGTAGCGACTCTCGCTGCCCGCCAGATCGAGCAGGGTCGGCAGCTTGATACTGCCGAGCAGACCGGCCACACCGAGAGCGAAGCTGAGGATCATGAAGGCGATCAGTACCACCGAAATACGGTCAACGGCGCGAGTCGAGTGCCACACCACCGCAGAGAAGAGCGCCACGAACAGCACGGATGCAAGCTTGCTGTCGATCCCCAGAATGCCCTGCAGGATGGCACCGGAGGAGGTGATATAGGCGTAGAGCAGTATGCCGCCAACAAAGTAGACCGAGAGGTTGTTGAGGAGATTGAGCTTCTCCCCCAGCAGCTCGCGAGTCACGGTATTGAAGGAGACCCGCATATCGTGGTGCTGGAAGGATTCCAGCAACATCCAGCCGGAGAGGGTCATCATCACCATGGTGACGGTCAGCGCCAGCACCGACCAGAGGGTCCAGGCCCCCGCCCCCGAACTCGGCAGACCGAGCATGCCGGCTCCCACGCAGACGCTGGCAATGATGCAGGCGCCCCCCAAAATTGACGGTTTTTTCTTCATAATCCCTTCTTTTTCTGACTGATTATCTATCCGCGGTAAACAAGACCGCGGCATGATGCCAGCCTTTGCCATAAGACGCCTACCACTATCTGCCATAACCGGGCATGGCCGCCGCATAAAAAATGCCCCGAACGGGGCACTCTATAAGCGGGAATGGTGTGAAGAGGGTTTAATCCATCACCGGGATACCTGCCCTCGCTTCGGCCTGACGGGCGATGGCTTCGGTCATCCCCTGAAAGATAAAGAGGTGGAACGGCAGCATGGCGAGCCAGTAGGCCAGCCCCCAGGCGCCCTGCGGGTGCCAGTGAGCGGTGACCCGGATGCGGGTCAACCCGGACTCCTCCGGCAGGATGTTGAACTCCAGCCGCCCGACGCCCGGGGCCTTCATGTTGAACAAGAGATCGAGCCTGCGCCCCTCATCCACCCCGAGGATCTGCCAGGAGTCGAGCATGTCACCCTTCACGAAGCGATCCGGATTGGTGCGGCCACGGGTGCGGGCCGGACCGCCGATCAGGTGATCCATCCATTCGCGCACCACCCACAGCTGGTTCATGTAGAAGTAGCGCTGCTCACCCCCCAGTTGCTGCAACACCTGCCACACCACCTCGGGAGAGGCGAGGCAGATGGCCTCGCCGCTGGCGGTACGGTCGTAGAAGCCATATTCGGGATGGCGCCAGCGCAGGCCAAGGGGCGTCTCCTGCCCCTGCTGTTCGGCACCCAGCTTCTGCTCCAGCGCCAGACTCTCCGCCAGCGCCTCGTCGAAGCTGAGCAGAGTCTGGGGCAGCAGGGCCCGCAGCGGGCCATCGTCGGCCGGGATATCGTGCTTGAGGCCACCTACCAGCGCCTTGGCCACCGGCTGCGGCACAGAAGTGACGAACTGCAGCCACCAGGCAGAGAGGCGCGGGCTCAGAAACGGGATGGGAATGATGGGGCAGCGCTTGCCGATATGGGCGGCGAACTTCTGCAACTGCTGCTGATAGCTGAGCAGCTCGGGGCCGACCGCATTGAAAATGCAGCCATCCACCTCGTCGGCTTCCACCAGCCCACCCAGATAGTGCAGCAGGTTGGACAGCGCAATCGGCGGCGTGCGCGAGCGCACCCATTTGGGCGTCACCATCATCGGCAGGTTGAACACCAGATCCCGCATCACCTCGAACGCCGCCGAACCGGGCCCGATGATGATGCCGGCGCGCAGCTCCACCGTCGGTACACCGGAGTCACGAAACAGCTCGCCACAGTGGCGGCGGGAGTTGAGATGGCGGCTGTTGCACTGCTCGGGCTGGATCGCCCCGAGATAGATGATGCGACGTACCCCGGCGGCGCGGGCAGCGGCGGCAAAATTCTTTACCCCCTGCTGCTCTAGCCGGTGAAAATCAGCCCCCGCCCCCATGGCATGCACCAGATAGAAGACGGTATCTATGCCCGCCAGCGCAGGCAGCAGGGTGATGGGTTTGAGGCTGTCGGCGAGGCGAAACTCGACCCCCTCAGGCAAGCGGCAGGGACGGCGCGCCCCGGCAATCACCCTGTAGCCCAGGGTCTGCAGGTGGGGCACCAGATAGGAACCGATATATCCTGCCGCTCCCATCACCAGACAGTTACGCATGAGTGAAGCCCTCAACATCATTGATGCAAGGGGCGCCAGACAGGAATCCACCATAGCCCGCCACGTCCATCACCAGACAATTTCCCATGTAATTCTCCCTATCTTCACCGATGCCGCTTGTCAGCCAGAGTGCGCCGCGCTACCTGAAAATGTTCAACTACAGCGCCACCATCCAGTCTCTTGCCATCCTGCCACGCCGCCACCTTGCAACCTAGTACTAACCACCTCCCTGATTAGTCCGATTTGGTGTTAAGCCCTGTGCATTAAGTGGTCGATAACTGACCAGATGTATAGCGCCGAGGGCGATCATATGCGCATCGATCACTACGACCTCCAGGGGGAGGTGCAATACCGGCAACAACAGGCCCAGAGCCGCAAGGTGCGCAACCTCGGGCCCGTGCCACCCGTCGTCAATCCACCGGAAGGCAACAACGCGGCAGTGAGCGGCGAACGCAGCAGCACCCTGACCCTCACCAGCGCCCTGACGCTGCAAACCGCAAGGCAATCAGCCGCCAGTCAGCAAGCAGCAACACCGCCCTCCCCGCCCGCAGGGGAAGTCGGCAAAGAGCAGGATGGCATTCCCGACGATGGGCTGGATAACCGCCAGCGGCTGATCAAGCTGATGATTGAGGCGATGCTGGGCCACGAAATCGAGCTGCCCAAGCCGATCAAACCCTCCGAAGAGGGGGGCGATGGAGTGACCCAAGGAGATGCCGCTGCTCAGGCCGCCGAGCCGGATCAACTGGTGGAGGTGACGGACACCCTGCTGCAACAGGAGCAGCTCAACGTGGTGGCATCGGCCAGCGTAGCGACTCGGGATGGTCAGACTATTCAGCTCGATCTCGGCTTTGTGCTCGACTGGCGTCAGCTGGAGGTGAGCCAGCGGCGCACCACCCTCAATGCCCTGAAAGACCCGCTGGTGCTCAGTCTGGATGGCAAGATTGCCGATCTGACCGAGGCACGGGTCAACTTCGATATCGATCAGGATAGCAAAGAGGATAGCCTGCCGGGCTTGAGTGAAGGCAGCGGCTTTGTGGCGCTGGATCGCAATGGCAACGGCACCATAGACGATGGCGGCGAGCTGTTTGGTGCCCGCTCCGGCAATGGCTTCGGCGAGCTGGCAACCCTGGATGAGGATGGCAACGGGGTGCTGGATGAGGGGGATAGCCAGTTTTCAGCCCTGCAGTTCTGGCATCCGGAGCACGCACCTATAGCTCTGGTCGAACTGGGGATCGGTGCCATCCTGCTACGCCCCCTCGACACCCCCTTCAACCATCTGGGGGAGAGCGGCAATCAGGGGGTGCTGCGCCAATCCGGCCTCTATCTCACCGAACAGGGTAAAGGAGGCTGGGTGCAGCAGATCGATCTGCGGGTCTGAACCCCGCACCCGCATGGCAAACCCGGTCGCTGACGAGATCTGCCAGCGACCAATTCCGCTCCATCAACTCAGCTCGGTGGGGTCGATATCCAGACTCCAGCGAACCCTTTTGGTCTCGGGCCAGCCTTCCAGCTCCTTCACCGCCCAATCCAGCAGTTGGGCCAGCGGTGCCCGGTTCGGCCCCTGCACCAGCAACTGCATGCGAAATTTGCCCGCCTTGCGCTCCATAAAGCCGCTGATGGGCCCCAGCACCTGAACGTGGGGATAGCGGGCGCTGCGCAGGGTATCGGCGAGGCGGGAGAGGAACAGCTGCACCTCGTCGCGGCCGTTGGCCTCGGCCCGAAACAGCCCCTGATAGCTGAAGGGCGGCAGCCCCAGCAGGCGGCGCTCTTTCAACGCCGTATCGGCGAAGTGGCCGTAACCGTTCTGGGTCAGATCCTGCAGCAGGGCATGTTCCGGATGGTGGCTCTGTAGCACCACCAACCCGGGTTTGCTGGCACGACCGGCGCGACCCGCCACCTGGGTGTAAAGCTGGGCCAGCTTCTCGGCGGCGCGAAAATCGGCGCTGAACAGGGCACCATCCACATCCAGCAGACCCACCAGCGTCACATCCGGAAAGTGGTGGCCCTTGGCGAGCATCTGGGTGCCGATCAGGATCTTGTACTTGCCCGCCTTGATGTCGCCGAGATGGGTCTCCAGCTCCCCCTTGCGGCGGGTGTTGTCCCGATCGATGCGCACTACCGGATATTGCGGGAACACAGTGGTAAGCAGCTGTTCCAACTGCTCGGTGCCCACTCCCGATCCAATCAGCTCGTTGCTGCCACACTCGGGGCAGTGGTGGGGCAAGGGACGCACGCTGTCGCAGTGGTGGCAATGCAGCCGCCGCCCGGCCTGATGCCAGGTGTACCAGGCGTCACAGCGCTCGCAGGCGGCGCTCCAGCCACATTGGTGACAGATCAGAGCCGGGGCATAGCCACGGCGGTTGAGAAACAGCATCACCTGATTGCCCGCCGCCAGATGCTCTGCCATCAGCTGCTCCAGCTGGGGAGAGAGCCCAGCCTGCAGCCGCACGTTCTTGATATCCAGAATCACCTGCCGGGCGGTCTGGGCATTGCCGGCACGGCGGGTCAGGGCGAGGTGGTGATACTTGCCGGTGCGGGCGTTGTGCAGCGTCTCCAGCGACGGGGTAGCCGAGCCAAGCAGGATGGGATACCGGCACGATGAGCCCGCATCACCGCCAGATCCCGCGCGTGGTAGCGAAAACCGTCCTGCTGCTTGAAAGAGCCGTCGTGCTCTTCGTCGATGATGATGATGCCGAGGTTGTGAAACGGGGTGAACACCGCGGAGCGGGTGCCGATCAGGATGGCGGCGCCGCCGTCGCGGCAGGCGAGCCAGGCGTCGAGCCGCTCCCGATCGTTCATGGCGGAGTTCATCGCCACCACCGGCACGTTGAAGCGGCGGCGGAAGCGGTTGATGGTCTGCGGGGTGAGGCCGATCTCCGGCACCATCACCAGCGCCTGCTTGCCCGCCTTGAGCAAGGGCTCGAGGATGCTTAAATACACCTCGGTTTTGCCGGAGCCCGTGATGCCGTCCAGCAGGAAGGCACCGAACTTGTCGCTCTGGCTGGTAACGGCAGAGACGGCCAGCGCCTGCTCGCCGTTGAGGCGCAGCCCCTCCCCCGGTTCAAAACGGGCGGCCCAGTCGCCGTCATGGCTTGGCTCCAGCGAGCGCTTCTCCAGCAGCCCCTTCTTCTCCAGCGCGGTGAGAGCGGCGCTCTGGATCTCCTCCTGCTTGAGGGCGGAAGGTGTCTGCGGCCCCTTGCGCAGCAAGGCGAGCGCTTGCTGCTGCTTGGCCGCCCGCTTGAGCTCGTTAAGGTCGATGGCCATGCCAGCCTCGGTGGCAAACCAGAACTCCAGCTCCCGATAGGCGGCTGGCTCCCCCTTGCGCACCAACACCGGCAGGGCATGGGGCAGCACTTCCCCCAGCGGATGCTGGTAGTAGCTGGCGCTCCAGTTCATCAGCGCCAGAATATCCGGCCCTAGCACTGGTGCCGTGTCCAATACCCGTTTGATGGGCTTGAGCTTGTTGCGGGGCACCTGGCTGTCGGCCGGATGATCCACCACCAGCCCGACCAGGGTCTGGGGACCGAAAGGGATCTCGACCCGGCAACCGGGGGCAGGTAATGGCAGGGGAGAGAGATAGTCGAAGTGACGGCGTAACGGTACCGGGACAGCGACACGAACCAGATCCAGCGTTTGGGAAGAATTCACCAGGGGTTGCCTATTTTTTCTGCGAAGCCACTTGCCTGATCTCAGGCATTTCCTATATTATTCGCAGCCTTTGAAACTGTGTTCAACAATCGTGTGGTGTCCGACAAGAGATCGGATGGCGACACGGCCTATTAATTGAGGTTGTCCATGAAAGCTGGTATCCATCCTGACTACGTAGCCATCACCGCCAAGTGCTCTTGCGGTAACGTCATCAACACTTTCTCTACCATCGGTAAAGATCTGAACCTGGACGTGTGCTCCGAGTGCCACCCGTTCTACACCGGCAAGCAGAAAGAAGTTTCTAGCGGCGGCCGCGTAGACAAGTTCAACAAGCGTTTCGGTGCGATGACCACCAAGAAGTAATTTTACTTCTGAAGAATTCTGAAAAAGGCGCCCATCGGGCGCCTTTTTTACGATCCCTGTTTTTCATCCTTCATGTTCCCGCAGCCAGACGCACTCTCCCCTACTGGCCAAACCCTTTGGAACGACGCAAATAGACATACCCCTCACCCGGGCTACCCCAGCGCGGGCTCCCTGCGTTGTCATAGGCGCGATCCAGCAATCTGACGCTGTCGGGACCAATCCAGATATGCTGCACCAGCGTCGTTGCACCACCAAAATCGGTGGAGCAGTGGCCCACCCGGGTGTGACCGGCATATTCGCCGGAGGGAGTGCGTGTCAGCCAGATCTCGCAACCGTGGCGCAAGGAGAGCTGCTGTGGGGTCAGGCTGTCGAGCAGGGCGGGATCATGCCAGGCACCGGCAAAATCGGTGGCACGGGGCATGGTCAGTTCGGCCATCAGGATCCGCCCGTCAGGGGCGGGTGAGAAGCGATAGATGCGCTGACGAAAGGGGCGAATGGAGCGCATGCTCAGATACTGCTCGGCATAGACCCAGCGATAGCCCTGATAGCCGGGCCAGATCTCCATCAGGCGCAGCTCGGCACTGGTAAAGCGGCTGTCGTAACTGGCCTGCTCCCGGCTCGTAAAGGCCCCGTTGAACCAGCTGAGCAGCGGTTCCATACCGGGCTTGAGTGGGGTAGCCTGAGGCGCCGAACCTGCCAACACCAGACAGGAACAGAGCAGCCCGAATACGGCCACCAGCAACTTTGCCATCGAATCCTTCCGAATCATCATAGTGGCGGCGATTATATGAGCGAATTTCCCCAATAACAGCCATTACGATCAAATCATTGCCACTCTGGTGCAAAAACCTCACAAGGATGCCAGTCCGCTCACTAAACCCGATATTTTGCCACCGCCTTGTTGAGCAGCTGGGCCTGCTCGTTGAGGCCCTCGCTGGATCTCGCATTTTCCTCCGCCATGATGCTCGACTCCTGGGCGATGTCGCGGATGTTGTTGACGTTGCGGTTCACCTCGTTGGCCACCAAACTCTGCTGTTCGATGGCTGCCGCAATCTGGGTGCTCATATCCATGATGTGGGTAACATCCTGAGTGATCTGCCCCAGCAACTCCCCTGCGGTACTGGCCTGATCCGAGCTGCGGTTGCCCTGCTCGCGGCAGGTCGCCATCACATCGACGATGCTGCCGGTCTGTTTCTGCAGCGAGCTGATGATGCCGGCAATCTCCTGGGTCGATTTCTGGGTACGGATGGCCAGATTGCGCACCTCATCGGCCACCACCGCAAAGCCGCGCCCCTGATCCCCTGCCCTGGCTGCTTCTATAGCCGCGTTGAGAGCCAGCAGGTTGGTCTGCTCGGCAATGCCGCGGATCACGTCAAGCACGGAGCCGATGGTCTCGCTCTCTTTTTGCAGCTGGCTCACCTCGCGGGATGAACTCTCCAGATTGCCCGCCAGTGAGCGGATCTGCTCGACAGTATTCTCGACCGCAGCCCGCCCCTCCATCGCCTTGTTGTTGGTCGCCTGCGCATTGTTGGCCGCCTGCTCGGTGTTGCGGGCGATCTCTTCGATGGTGGAGCCCATCTCGGTGGAAGCGGTCGCCACCATGTCGGTCTCCTGCAGCTGGCGCGCCGCCCCTTCACTGGTGCGCTTGACGTTGGCCGAGAGGTGATCCGCCGCTTCGGTCAGGGTGTGCACGCTCTGCTTCACCTCGCCAATCAGGTTGCGAAACCCGTCCAGCATCACGTCGAGATTGCCTGCCAGCTGGGACATTTCATCTGCCCCGCGCAGCTCTATCTTCAGGCGCAGGTCATTATCCTGGCGAATGCGGTTGACGGTATCATTCACCTGAGTAATGGGACGGTCGATGCTGCGCCCCAGCAACACGCTCATGATGGCGATCAGCACCACAATCACCCCGCCACAGACCAGCATCAGGCTGTTGAGGCGAGCGCTCTGCCGCTCCAGCTCAGCGACAATGTGCTGATCGACGGCGGCAAACCCCTGTTCGGTCTGATGCACCAAATCCCGCATCTGGTTGCGCAGCCCCTCATCCTCTTTCAGCCCCAGTACCTGCATCCCCTGCACCAGCGCCACAAAGTCCTGCCGGTACTGCTTGCTGGCCTGCTCCAGCTTGCCGCGACCCGCCTCCGGCAAAGTGGCAAGGCTATCCTGAAAACTCTTGTGCAAGGCCTCGAAACGCTCCAGATACTGGATATCGGAGCGCAGCATGAAATCTTTCTCCGCCCGCCTCAGCTGCAACATGGTGATGAGCAACCCCTGCTGATCCAGCTGCTTGAGCCCATTCTCCACCTCATGCACCGCCGCCCTCAGCTTGCCATAGAGCCCCTCCTCCGGCCCCAGACCAATCTTCTGCTGCTGGGCTACCAGATCGTTGAAGGCTTTGCCATAACCGCTGATCTGCTGATCCAGTCTGGTCAGCTCCCCCTCGACAGCCGCCAGATTGTCATCGGTCACCAGCTCCCGATTGTGCTGGTGAAAGTCAGACAGCCCCTGATTGAAGCGCTCGACGAAGGTCATATCCTTGCGGATCAGAAAATCCTTCTCGGCCCGCCGCAGGTTGAGCATGGCGATCTCCAGCTGGTCGATATTGCGCTGGGCTTCGGTCAGGTGACGGTGCACCTGGCTGGAGTAGATAAACAGGCCGCTCAGTACCAGCATGGCAACGGCAACCAGCACGGTATTCAGGATCAACTTATGACGGATAAGCACGATGGACCTCTCGCAAACTGGCAGTGAACTGCATTGAGCTTATGCAGAAAAGCGGCGACAGGTGATCTGTGCAAGGAATATTCATTGAAATGCCACACCCACTCCTTATACTGGTTGCACCTGTTTCCAGCCGTGGATTTGACACTATGGAATACAATACTTCTGAACTGTGCGACATCTATCAGGACATGGTGGATGTGCTTGAACCCATGCTCTGCTCCTTCGGCGGCCGCGCCTCTTTCGGCGGCGTCATCACCACCGTCAAATGCTTCGAATCGAATGGCCTGATCCGTGAACTCGTCAAAGAGAACGGACTGGGACGTGTCTTGCTGATCGATGGCGGTGGCTCCATGCGCCGAGCTCTGATCGACAGCGACATCGCCACCACGGCGGCCGAGAACGATTGGGAAGGGATTGTCTGCTACGGCTGCGTCCGCGAAGTCGATATTCTGGAAGATCTGGATATCGGCATTCAGGCACTGGCAGCCATTCCGGTCGGTGCCGACAGCAAGGATGTAGGGGAGACCGATCTACCGGTCAACTTCGGTGGCGTGACCTTTCTGCCTGACGACCACCTCTACGCCGATACCACAGGGGTGATCCTCTCCCCCGAGGCACTCGATATCGAGTAAGCCACAGACAGCGTGACGACGGGAGCCTTGGCTCCCGTTTTTTATGCCTGCAACTTGCTGAAAAATGACAAAAAAGAGGGCCAGATAAACTGGCCCTTAACTGGAAGCAATGTGAGCAATGTCGTGCCTTCACAAGAAGTCCATCACGTTGGAACGAATGAAGTCTTTCCCGGAAAACAAGTTAACAATAATCATTCTCATTTAACTAGGCAAGCGCTATTTGCAGAAAGTGCAAAAAATTGACCACCGCGAAGGGTGGTCAATCTGGTCAGGCTTGCCGGGTGGCCGTTTGCAGGCTGGATAATCCGGCCTCGCCCACCAGCTTGCGGCTGAGGTAGCGCAGCAAGACACCGTAGAGCGGCACGAACAAACCAAGGCTTATCAGCAACTTGAATACGTAATCGACGGTTGCGATCTCGACCCAGTGCTCTGCCATGAAAGGATCTGTGGTGCGCCAGAAGGCCACACTGAAGAAAGCGATGGTATCAACCAGATTACCGAACAGGGTGGAGGCCGCTGGCGCAATCCACCACTGCTTGAGCAGACGCAGGCGGTTGAACACCACCACATCCATGAACTGCCCTACCAGATAGGCCATAAAGCTGGCCAGCGCGATACGCGCCACGAACAGGTTGAATTCAGCCAGATGACCAACGCCCTGAAAGCTCCCTTCGAAGAAGAGCACAGAGAGCGCATAGGAGACCGCCAGCGCAGGCAGCATCACGGTCTGGATAATCTTGCGTGCCAGACCGGCACCGAAGATCCGCACCGTCAGGTCAGTGGCCAGGAAGATAAACGGGAAGCTGAACGCGCCCCAGGTGGTGTGGAAGCCAAACACGGTGATCGGCAGCTGCACCAGATAGTTGCTGCTGGCAATGATCAGGATGTGGAACAACGACAGGCGAACGAGCGCCGTTTGGTACTGCGCAGGGGTCAGATTCATCTTGTGACCTTTTTGGTTAATGGGGTTAGGGAACCCATATCACCACCATTGGCGATAATCGAGGGGCGAGATTATACGCCCCAAAACCGATAGTTCAATCTTTATGCGATTAGGCTCATCCAGGTTGGCCAGCCGCAGAGCTAGCCTTGCAGGCGATAGTCACGCCTTGTGCTGTCTGGCGAGCCAGAGCAGCGCCTCCCGATCCGCCGGGCGCACCGCCTCCAGCCAGCAGCCGCTGTAGTGTTCATACTCAAGCCGAAACTGGCTCCCTTCAAACCCCAGCAACCAACTATGGCGGTCGGCCCCCGTATCCTGCTCGAGCGGCTGCAGCTCCCACTCTCGCAGCAAGGCCTGCGCCAACAGCGGAAACGAGTCCCACTCGAGCGCCGGACAATCCAGCGTCACCACGCCAACTTCGCTATCTACCTGTTTGATTTGCCAACTCATTCCCTGTCTCTCAGCTACTGCAGGAGAGCTCACCACCGCAATACCATGCCGGAGTCGGGGTGGCGAGATCCTCACATTCGGGTTGTTCATCAAAGGGGCGCTGCAAGGCGGCGAACAGCCGCTCGAACGGCTGCATATCCCCTGCGTCGGCGGCGTCTATCACCTGCTGGGCCAGCGCATTGCGCAGCACATACTTGGGATTGATGGCATCCATCTGCGCCTTGCGCACGACATCCTCGCTGCCTTCGCGCATTATCCGCGCCCGATAGCGTTCCAGCCACGCCTGCCAAACACCAGGTTCAGACAACAGGGCCAGCAGAGACGCAGGCCACGCCCCCTCTTGCGTCACCTCACCGAGACGGCGCAGGAACAGGTGGTAATCCACTTTGTTAGCCGCCAGCAACCGGAACAACTCGCGGAACAGCGCCGGGTCATCCTCCTCCCACACCGCCAGCCCGAGTTTGGCCCGCATCAGCTCGGAGTAGTGCAGCATCAGCTGCTGCTCGTACTGGGCCAACGCTGCAGCCAGCGCATCACCGTCTACATAGCCAGCCAGCGCCTGCGCCAGTTTTTGCAGATTCCAGTAACCGACCGCAGGCTGCTGATCCAGCGCGTAGCGGCCCGCCGGATCCGAGTGGTTGCAGACAAAGTCCGGCACATAGGCATCGATAAAGCCGTAGGGGCCGTAATCCAGCGTCAGGCCGAGCAGCGACATGTTGTCGGTGTTCATCACCCCGTGACAGAAGCCCGCCGCCTGCCATTTGGCAATCAGGCGCGCGGTGCGGCGCACCACTTCGGCAAACAGTTCGGCGCCACTCTCCAGCTCGGGGAAGTGGTGGCGCAGCAGATAGTCGATGAGCGGCGGGATCTTCTCCCCCTGCCCGCTCCAGGCGAAATACTCGATATGACCGAAGCGCAGATGGCTGGGGGCGGTGCGCAGCACAGTCGCCCCTGTCTCAACCTGCTCGCGATAAACGGGCTCCTGACTCCCCACTAATACCAGCGCACGGGTGGTCGGGATGCCGAGAGCATGGAGCGCCTCGGAGGCAAGATATTCGCGAATGCTGGAGCGCAGCACGGCGCGGCCGTCACCAAAACGGGAGAACGGGGTTTTACCCGCCCCCTTCAGGTGCAGATCCCAGCGCTGGCCATCCGGCGCCAGCTGCTCACCCAGCAGCAGCGCGCGACCATCTCCAAGCCGGGGGCTATAACCCCCGAACTGATGGCCGGCATAGACCTGAGCTACCGGTTGCATACCAGGCAGCATTTTTCCCTCACCACAACAGGCGATCCAGTCAGCCTCGCTGATGCCTCCCAGCCCCAACTCATCCAGCAAAGCCCGGTTGAGATGAAGCAACCGGGGCTGCTGCAGCGGCTGGGGAACCACGGGTTCACAGGCCCAGGGCAACTCGGTAGCAAAAGTGTTGATCAACTTCATGGTTGTGCCATTCGTCCCTGCGTATGCTCGTGTCACTCTTTATACTGCCGTCAGCCATGCTTGTGCTCACTGGCAACCATCATTTTTCAATTCAAGGAGAAGAAGATGCAAAAATGGGTATATGCCCTGCCCTTGCTGGCACTGGCGTGGGGTCATCAGGCCAAGGCTGCCGATATTGAAGCCGGCAAAGCCAAGGCGGCGGTCTGTGCCGCCTGTCACGGCGTGGAAGGCAAGGCGATGATCCCCAACTATCCCCATCTGGCGGGTCAGAATGCCGCCTATCTGGTGAAACAGTTGAAAGCGTTCAAGGATGGCACTCGCAAAGAGCCCTTGATGGACCCCTTCATGGCGCCGCTGACCGATGCGGATATCGACAATCTGGCCGCCTTCTACGCCAGCCTGAAATAACCTCGCGTCTAACCCTTGGTTCTTCCGAGCCGCGCTTACCGTGGTCGATTAGGCTGCCTAATCGACCCTACCGCCGGCAGTAGTCGATGATCAGATCCATAAAGGCTTCGCCGAAGCGCTCCAGCTTGCGGTGACCGACGCCGTTGATGGCCAGCATCTCGTCTTCGGTCATCGGCATCAGCTGAGCCATCTCCACCAGGGTCGCATCGTTGAACACCACGTAGGGCGGCACCTCTTCATCCTCGGCAATCTGCTTGCGCAGGCCGCGCAGCTCCTTGAACAGTCGCTTGTCGTAGTTGGCGTTGTCGAGCAGGCCATTGCGCTTCTCCTTGCGGCTGGAGATAGGCTGCAGGCGGGGTACCGCCAGTTCCAGCTTCACCTCGCCACGCAGCACGGGGCGGGCCGCTTCGGTCAGCTGCAGCACCAGATTGCGAGTAATGTTCTGGGTCAGCAGCCCCTTGTGGATCAGCTGGCGGATCACGCTCATCCAGTATTCGTGGCTCTGATCCTTGCCGATGCCGTAGGTCGAGAGCTTGTCGTGGCCGTGATCCTTGATGCGCTGGTTCAGCGACCCGCGCAGCACCTCCACCACATAACCTACCCCGAAATTCTGCCCCACCCGCCAGACGCAGGAGAGCGCCTTCTGGGCATCTTCAGTGCCGTCATAGCTCTTGGGCGGATCGAGACAGATATCGCAGTTGCCGCACGGCTTGTCGTTGTACTCGCCAAAGTAGTTGAGCAGCACCTGACGGCGGCAGGTCTGCGCCTCGGCAAACGCCGTCATCACGTTGAGCTTGTACTGCTCCACCTGCAGCTGCTGGGGATTCTCGATGTTGTCGAGCAGGCGGCGCACTCGGCCGATATCGGCGGGATCGTAGAGCAGCAGCGCCTCGGCGGGGGTGCCATCGCGCCCGGCGCGGCCGGTCTCCTGATAGTAGGATTCGATGTTCTTCGGGATGTCGTAGTGCACCACGAAGCGCACATTGGGCTTGTCGATGCCCATACCAAACGCCACCGTTGCCACCACGATCTCGACATCATCCTTGAGGAAGGCATCCTGGGTCTGCTGGCGCTGCTCGAGCGGTAGCCCCGCATGATAGGGCGCGGCCTTGCAGCCGTGGCGGGATAACCGTTCGGCCACCTCCTCCACCCGGTTGCGACTGGAGCAGTAGACGATGCCGCAGTTGCCCTTCTGGCTCTGCACGTAACGCAGCAGCTGCTCGGCCGCCTTGAACTTCTCCACCAAGCTGTAGCGGATATTGGGGCGATCGAAGCTTGCAGTGTGGATGAAGGGATCGTTCAGCTCGAGGCGGTGCAGCATGTCGCTGCGGGTCGCCTCGTCGGCGGTGGCGGTCAGCGCCACCACAGGCACCTGCGGGAACCACTGTTTGAGCCGCCCCAGCGCCGCATACTCAGGCCGGAAATCGTGGCCCCACTGGGAGACACAGTGCGCCTCATCGATGGCGAACAGCCCGAGCGGCAGCTCGGCCAGCCGATCCATAAACTCGTGCTGCAACAGTCGCTCGGGGGAGACATAGACCAGCTTGATCTCGCCGCGGCGCATGGCGGCAAAGTTCTGGATCATCTCCTCCCGGCTCAGGGCCGAGTTGATGTAGACCGCCGCCACACCGTTGGCGCGCAGGCTGTCGACCTGATCCTTCATCAGGGAGATCAGTGGAGAGACCACCACCCCGAGCCCGGGCCGCAGCAGTGCCGGGATCTGGTAGCAGAGCGACTTGCCGCCGCCAGTAGGCTTGAGCACCAACGCATCGCGCCCCGCGACGATCTGCTCGATGATCTCGAGCTGACCCGGCCGAAACTGCTGATAGCCGAAGACCGCCTGCAGCAGGGCAAGCGGACTCTCTGGCTGAGGATCTGGCAGGGTTTCGGCAATCGCGGTCATGGGCTCTCCTTTGGGGTCGCCATTCTAAAGCAGCCGCCGCCCACAATAAACCTGCCATTGCGACTGTTAAGGAACTGTTGCAGACTGGCTGGAGTTTTTACTCGGCTTTGATGACAAGGATTGAGATCAGAGAATGAAACAGATGCTCAAGAAGATGGCGCTCAGTGGCATTGCCAACCTGTTTGCCGAGAAGATGCCCTTCAACAAGCTGATCGGCATGCAGGTGACCCACTACGACTTCGACAAGGTGGAGCTGCGTATCAAGATGGACGAGAAGCTGATCGGCAACCCTTTCCACAACATCCTGCACGGCGGCGTCACCGCCACGCTGCTCGATGTAGCGGGCGGCATGATCGTCGCCGCATCCTGCATCGACGAGCTGGAGGAGTTCTCCCCCAGTTATCTCAAGGAGCGCTTCGCTCGCCTCGGCACCATAGATCTGCGGGTAGATTACCTGCGCCCGGGGCGCGGCAACGAGTTTATCGCCACCGCCCACATCATCCGGGCCGGCAGCAAGGTCGCGGTAGCCCGGATGGAGCTGCACAACGAAGAGGGCACCCACATCGCCTTCGGCACTGGTACCTATCTGGTGGGTTGAACCAAATTAGTGCATAAAAACCACGCGGCTAATCCAATTTTAATCATTAGATTCCTTACCCCCTCTGGCCGAACAAGGTCCATACTGATAGTCGGGATTGTGTGCAGAGGGAGGATTGCAGGCGATGAGTGCGAAACTGGCCATCAAACCATCCAGAGCCTTGTTGACACAGCTCGAGTCCATGCTCGACGAGGTGCAGACACCCGAGTGTCGCCACTGGTTGGAACAGGAGCTTGAGGGGTATTCTCTCTCCTCACCCCTGCCTTGGTATCGCATCGTTCCCTGTCGGCAACGCGGTCACTTTCTGGATCTGAAAACGGGAAAATATTTGACCTGTCATATCAACAGTCAAACGCTATGCCAACGCGATCTGGCCCAAATTCAGTTCATTTATGCCCGTGAACCCGCCGCCCACTATTTGCTGCAACGCAATTCCGGTATTGAACCCTGGCCAGAACAGCTGCTGGAAGATTATCAGGAGCAGTTGATCCCCGGCCATTTATGCCTGCAAGCCTGGCATGAGCCCGTGATTTCATTACGTGCACAACTGATGGAGGGAATAGAACATTTCATTAGTGAGTACCCCAAGCACGCGGCCTTGCTGCCTCAACACAGTTTCAAGGCTTTGCGGCATCAGCACTGGCATATCTGAGTCAGCGCCTGGCGCGCAAGGAGGGCACCATAGACAAGACCCATAGCGAGATTGCCACAATCTAGAGTGCCGGAGTCAGGATCAGACTCCACCGATGGGCCACCGAGCGGTGGCCCTTTTAATGCACACGGCTACTGCTTTATTGCCAAGCAGATAGCCAAAATGTGGCGCCCCACACCTCATGAATTCCGCAAACCTACTTGTCACGTTCTACAGCACATCACTCCAGACCCCATCGGACTCGATCAACCTAACAAGAGCTTGCGCACTGAATCCGTCGGCATACAGAGTCTCTACCTCATTCCCAGCCTCAGCCTCATCCATCTCTTCAAACTCCCGCAGATAATGCGGTTCATCGCGCAAAGCGATCTCCATGATCTCGCGGGAGACGACGTGGAACCCATCGACAACCTCACCATCAAATTCAATCGACGTATCCACAACCCAGGCATGCAGGGCTGGCAGAGGATTAACATCACTCAGCAATAGAGCTGAACGCAACCCTTGGTCATTTTGCAGTGCTTGAAGCACAACCGGTTGCTTGCGCTTTAACTGCCTCGCCGCCTTGCGCAGGGTATTGGTTCGATGCAGCCAGACTTCATGGCGAGTTGAACGAATGAAGCCAGACTTGACCTCCAGCAGCAACGCAACCCCATCCAAGTGACAGATCAGGTCCACTTCGCCAGCATCGCGCTCATCACTCAGTGGCGGTTGGTAGCCCACCACGACGTGGAATCCCCTCTGCCTTAGCGCTTCGGCAAGGGTATGTTCAATACGCTCCGTTTCGCTGCGCAAAGCTGGCCTGCGTTGTTCAACACGACGCAGGTTATTCACCGCAGCGGTCAGATTGTTCTGTTGACCGGCAACCCAGGGGAACTGAAAACTGTAGCGGCCAATCTTGTAGAACGGCCGCTCGTACAGTCGTGGTGACGGTATGCTTGGCGCTTGCCTTATCTGCGCGGATAGAGCCTGCAGATCACTGGTCCAGAACTTCAGGATGGCTTCGGCCGCCTCGGGGTCGCCCTTGGGATGCTCAGGGCTGACGGTCCAACCACAAATACGACGGATCTTATCTTTCGGTTCCGACCAGGTGATGGGAAAGCGGTTCTCACCATGCACAAGTCCTTCAAAAGCCAATTGACCCAGAGCCTTCACTGCTACACCTGAGTCATCCATATAGCGCAGAAAAGGCTGGAGAAATGCCTGCTCGAAGAACACGGTTGTCAGCTCACTGGCTAATATCGCGTGGTGCAGGGCTACCTCAGCTCCATCGTTCAGTCTGACCCGCTCACCCAACCCGAAAATGGTCTGCAGGTAGAGCTGACTGCGAATGGCTTTTATGTAAGCAAGCTGATTCGCTTCGTGGTTTTCCGGCCTCCCTATGATTGCGCCAGCCATATCGGACGCTGCGAATTGCTCAATCGCGCGGTACATCCAGTAGTGCCAAAGCAACCTGCTTTTTCTCTCAGTACGCTGCCAGCGCTGTGAGCCCAAATCAGTTTTATTGAAGATGACCGGTTGTCCCGGCTTGAGCTGGTAACCGCAATCGCTGTCAAAACAGAACCAATTGATGGAATTCTCGTAATCGATTCGCTCGCGCATAGCGGCAATAAGCAGGGCAACCGATTCGAGGTAGGCAACACACTCTCGCCCCACACCTGACTGTGGAAAAAGGAGTGGCGACAAATGACGCTTGAGAGATCGGCCGAGAACCTCCTCTGTCAGTTGAAAATCACGCTCGGAACAATTCAACAGTTTGCGCGCGATAATCCGATCATAGACATCCCAATCTTCCGCCCTGCTGTCTCTATCCTTAGCGGCACCAAGTGCCCATAAGCTGTCACGCTCAAATAGGAAAGTAGCTCTAATAGCGTAAGCGACTTCAGGTGGGACTCAGCCAGTGCGATGGCTTTATCGAATGGTTCGAGTTGCTCAAGCAAGCGATCACAGACGCCGAAAAATACGCACCAATCCTTGCTGACGAGATTGTCCCGAAGATGCTGCCAGAGCGGTGAATCGCTGCGTGTAAACAGCTTCGAGTAACGAATCGCCCAACGCAATACATCTGGATGACGAGCGGACAGATGATCCAGCAGCGCAGTGCTAATAGCATCCTCAAAATGCAAAATACGTCCCAGTGCCAAGCTTGCCAGTTGAGCACTTTCAAGATTGACTGGCTCCCACCAAAAGGATGCGGCAGCCAGTCCGGCAGCACGATTGCGAGTTGTGTATTTGCCGCTCGGACGTTGATCCAGAAAGTCGTGAAGGCACTCATCAAGTGCGGCGAATGGGGCAAGCTGCTGTGCATATCCAGCAAAACGAGTCTGGTAAAACTCCTGGCATTGCCGTTCCTGGCCTTGCATATCTGGTCATCCTTTTCCTGCCGTCGAACCTTGATATTCAAAGAGATTGAAATCAGCCGCTCATTTGAGGCCCGCAACGAGTCGGACAATCTGTATGGAAGGAAATAGTTAACACGTTTCCAAGAAGGGGGAAACAACGGATGAGGAGTCAATAGGTATCGATTGCAGATGTGGTAAACAGGACAGAAAATCAAAATGCCCCACAGAACTGGAGGGCCGGAAATGCACAAGGGCCTAGCCGAAGCTAAGCCCTTATTGAATTTGGTCGGTGTGAGAGGATTCGAACCTCCGACCCCTTCGTCCCGAACGAAGTGCGCTACCAAGCTGCGCTACACACCGATGTCTGCGGGACGGGAATTTACCGAAAGCCCAGACCTGACACAAGCCTTTTTTGCATTTAACAGGAAAAAAAACGCCGTTCGCTCAACTATTCAGCACTCTTTTCACCCATTTACCGGGCTGCAGCCAGCTGGTGACATTCCGGTAACCGGCTGTCAGGCCAGGCGCAGGGATGCCGGTCCCAGCAGACGGCGCTGCCAGTCAGCCACAGTGCCATGCTCCAGCCAGTCGGCTGCATGCTGGCGCCAGTTGGGCGAGAGGGCCGGATTCTCCAGCAACAGCAGCAGGTCAGTCTCGTTGCGCACCTGATTGAACAGGATATCCGCCGTGCGCTTCACCGTCAGTTCGGGATAGGGTCTGTCTACCAGCTCCATGGCCGTGTCAGGCGCGATCATGCCCTCCTCCAGCACCCGCAGCAGCCAGCCACAACGGCCATTCAGCTGCATCACCTGGGACATCTGGCCATAGCCAAAACGCTGGTTGAGCTTGAAGCAGGGGGATCTCGGCTGGCTGATCTGGATCAGCGCCTCGCCGAGTCGATAGACATCGCCAATGCAGGCTTGCACCTCGGTCAGCCCGATACCGGAGAGGTTCTCGCCAAAGGCGGCAGGTTGCCAGGGTGTGCGTGGCGCAGGCAAGCCCAGCGCGGTTTGCCAGGTCTGCCACCAGAGATAGTGATCGGCAGGATAGTAGTGGAGCGCCCGATCCGGGCCACCGTGGTGGCGCTGGTCACACTGTTCATCTCCTTCCAGACCGGCAAAAGTACAGCGAACTGGTGCAGAGATCGGTTGCTTGTGAATGGCGCTGGTGAGGCCGGGCACCAGCTCGGTGCCACGACCGCTAAAAAGGGAGATCCGCATACTCATCCTCCTGGTTGACGAGAGTAGGCGGATCTTATCATGGCGTCAGACGACGGCCTGCATCTGGGTGGTCAT
Organism: Aeromonas sp. 30P; assembly: GCF_051919805.1. Classification (NCBI taxonomy): domain Bacteria; kingdom Pseudomonadati; phylum Pseudomonadota; class Gammaproteobacteria; order Aeromonadales; family Aeromonadaceae; genus Aeromonas; species Aeromonas sp. 30P. The sequence goes on from NZ_JBQBEA010000001.1 coordinate 4,607,156, forward strand.
GGCGATCTCGGCGCGACGGCGCTTCTCCGCCCTGGCCATCAGATACCAGCTGCCAAAGGTAAAGAGCGATACCGACAGCAGGATCAGGCTGGCCACCGCGTTGATCTCGGGTTTCACCCCGAGCCGCACCGCCGAGAAGACCTCCATCGGCAAGGTGGTCGAGCCCGGGCCGGAGACGAAGCTCGCCAGCACCAGATCATCCAGCGACAGGGCGAACGACATCATGCCGCCTGCCGCCAGCGAGGGGGCGATCATCGGGATAGTGATCAGGAAGAACACCTTCCACGGCTTGGCGCCGAGATCCATTGCCGCCTCCTCGATGGAGAGATCCAGCTCCCGCAACCGCGCCGACACCACGATCGCCACGTAGGCGGTACAGAAGGTGGTGTGGGCGATCCAGATGGTCAGCATGCCCCGCTCGGCGGGCCAGCCCACCAGCTGGGCCATCGCCACGAACAGCAGCAGCAGCGACAGACCGGTGATCACCTCGGGCATCACCAGCGGCGCCGTCACCATGCCGCCGAACAGGGTGCGACCACGGAAGTGGGGAATTCGGGTCAGCACGAAAGCCGCCACCGTCCCCAGCGCCACAGCAGCGATCGCGGTGTAGAAGGCGATCTCCAGCGAGCGGAACACAGACCCGATCAGCTGCTTGTTATCGAGCAGGCCGAAGTACCACTTCAGCGACCAGCCACCCCACACCGTCACCAGCTTGGAGGCGTTGAAGGAGTAGATCACCATGATGATCATGGGCAGGTAGATAAACAGCAGCCCCAGCCAGAGCATCAGTTTGGCAAAACCGAAACGCTTCATCATGCCTTGCCCTCCAGCTCTTTGGCCTGGTTACGGTTGAAGAGGATGATCGGAATGATCAGCACCGCCAGCATCACCACCGCCAGTGCAGAGGCAACCGGCCAGTCGCGGTTGTTGAAGAACTCCTGCCACAGCACCTTGCCGATCATCAGGGTCTCCGGGCCGCCCAGCATTTCCGGAATAACGAACTCCCCCACCACCGGGATGAACACCAGCATGCAGCCGGCGATAATGCCGTTCTTGGAGAGCGGTACCGTGATCTGCCAGAAACGGGTCAGGTTGCGAGCCCCCAAGTCGGAGGCTGCCTCCAGCAGGCTCTGGTCATGTTTGACCAGATTGGCGTAGAGCGGCAGCACCATGAAGGGCAGGTAGGAGTAAACAATGCCGATATAGACCGCCAGGTTGGTGTTGAGGATCTGCAGCGGCTCGTTGATCACCCCGATCCCCAGCAAAACGCTGTTGAGCAGGCCGTTGTTACTGAGGATCCCCATCCATGCGTAGATCCGGATCAGAATGGCGGTCCAGGTCGGCATCATGATAAGCAGCAGCAGAACGGTCTGGGTCTCCTTGTTGGCCCGGGCAATGGAGTAGGCCATCGGATAGCCAATCAGCAGGCAAAGCAAAGTGCTGACGAAGGCCATCTTGAGGGAGCCCAGATAGGCGGCAATATAAAGCTCATCCTCCTGCAGCAGCAGGTAGTTGCCCATGTTGAGCAGGATGGTGAGCTGATTGTCGGCCCAGCTCACCACGTCGGTGTAGGGCGGGATCGCCACATCCGCTTCCGCAAAACTGATCTTCACCACGATGACGAAGGGCAGCAGGAAGAAGAGGAACAGCCAGAAGAAGGGGATGCCAATCACCAGTCGGCGCCCCCCGACCCGCTTCAGTCGTTGCAAGAACTTCATGATTGCAGCACCACGCCGCTGTCATCTTCCCAGTAGAGGAACACCTGGTCATCCCAGGTTGGCCGCTTGCCGTGGCGTTCGGCATTGGCGATGAAAGCCTGAACGATTTTGCCCGAGGGCAGCTGGATGTGGTAAACCGAGTGACCGCCCAGATAGGCGATGTCATAGACCTCACCCTTGGTCCAGTTGAAGTCCGGGTGCTCGATCTCCTCCGGCTTTTGCAGACTCATCAGCAGTTTTTCCGGCCGCAGGGCGTAGGTCACCTTCTTGTTTTCGGCGCGGGAGCTGATGCCGTGGCCCACATAGATGGGCTGCTCCAGATCGGCGCAGGCGATGGTGGCGTGGTCCTGCTCATCCTCCACCAGCAGGCCGTCAAACAGGTTGACGTTGCCGATGAACTCGCACACCAGCCGACTGGCTGGAGTCTCGTAGATATCCATCGGGCTACCGATCTGCTCGATGCAGCCGAGGTGCATGATGGCGATCCGCTCCGCCATAGTCATGGCCTCTTCCTGATCGTGGGTCACCATGACGCAGGTCACCCCGACCCGCTCGATGATCTCCACCAGCTCCAGTTGCATCTTGGATCGCAGCTTCTTGTCGAGCGCCCCCATGGGTTCATCCAGCAGCAGCAACTTGGGACGCTTGGCCAGGGAACGGGCCAGCGCCACCCGCTGGCGCTGGCCACCGGAGAGCTGATGCGGTTTGCGGCGGGCATACTGGGTCATCTGCACCAGCTTGAGCATCTCCTCCACGCGGGCATCGATCTCGGCCTTGGGCAGGCCATCCTGCTTGAGGCCAAAGGCGATGTTTTGGGCCACCGTCATATGGGGGAACAGGGCGTAGGACTGGAACATCATGTTGATGGGGCGTTCATAGGGGGGCATGTCGGTGATGTCGACCCCGTCGAGGAACAGCCGCCCCTCGGTCGGGCGCTCGAAACCGGCCAGCATCCGCAGCAGGGTCGATTTGCCGGAACCGGACCCGCCGAGCAGGGCGAAAATCTCTCCCTTGTGAATATTGAGAGATACGTTATCGACCGCCAGCGTTTCGTCGAACTGCTTGCTTACCCGATCAATTTTCACCAGCACTTCTTTGCGCTGCTGACTGCCCTCGAGGGCTTTCTTGTAGGCACTGGAGGCTATCGCCATTACCAAACTCCCCAACGTGATACCGGCCTTGCAGCCGATCCATAAAAGCGATTTGGCGCCCCCGAACGGGCACCAAGGTTAGGTACCGGACTTGATCTTGGTCCAACTCCGGGTGATTAGACGCTGTACGGAGCGGGGATGTGCTTCCTGCACATAGAGTCGCTCCAGCACGGCCTGAGGGGGATAAACCTCCTCATTGTTGCGCACCGCCTCATCCATAAACTCGCCCGCCCTTGAGTTGGGATTCGCGTAGCCCACATAGTCGCTGACCTTGGCGATCACTTCGGGCTGCAGGACGTAGTTGATGAGGGCGTGCGCCTCTTTGACATTGGTGGCATCGGACGGGATCGCCATCATGTCGAACCAGAGATTGCCCCCCTCTTTCGGAATGCTGTAGGCAATTTTCACCCCCTTGCCAGCTTCATCGGCGCGGGTAGCGGCTTGCAGGATGTCGCCGGAAAAACCGGCTGCCACGCAGATGTCGCCATTGGCGAGATCGCCGATGTATTTGGAGGAGTGGAAGTAGGCCACATAGGGCCGTACCTTGAGCAGCAGCGCCTCGGCCTGCTTGATATCCCCCGTCGCATGACTGTTGGGATCGAGCCCGAGGTAGTTGAGGGCAGCAGGGATCATCTCGTCGGCAGAGTCGAGGAAGGCGACGCCGCAGCGAGAGAGTTTCGCCATATTTTCCGGTTCGAAGATGGTGGCCCAGGAGTCAATCTTGTCGACCCCCAGCACCGCCTTGATTTTGTCGACGTTGTAGCCAATGCCGTTGGTCCCCCACAGATAGGGCACCGCGTACTGATGACCCGGATCCACCTTGTCGAGCTGCTTGAGCAGCACGGGATCCAGGTTGGCCAGATTGGGCAGCAGGGATTTATCCAGCTTCTGGAAGGCTCCCGCCTTAATCTGCTTGGCCAGGAAATTATTGGAGGGCACCACCAGATCGTAACCGGTCCGCCCCGTCAGCAACTTGCCTTCCAGGGTCTCGTTAGAGTCAAACACGTCATAGACGGTCTTGATCCCGGTCGCCTGCTGGAAATCGCTGAGGGTGGTCTCGCCGATATAGTCAGACCAGTTGTAGAAGTGCAGCACAGGGGCAGCCTGGGCCACATTCGCCAATCCCATGGTCAGCGCTATGGTTAGCAATCTGGTTGTATTCACGGTGTCAGTTCTCCTGTTTCAGTGGTTGACCGTCTGCGCATCCATTCGCGCGGCCCATCCGGATGGATGGCATCACTACCCTCCCGGCCGAACTGCGGACCGGGAGGGGCATTCGTTACTTACTTGCCGGACTTGATCTTGGTCCAGCTGCGGGTCATCAGACGCTGCACCTTGGCCGGCAGATCCGGGAAGGTGTAGATCTTCTGCAGGGTCGCCGCATCAGGGTAGATACCCGGATCGGTACGGATCGCCTCATCCACCAGCGGGGTCGCCGCCTTGTTGCCGTTCGGGAACTGCACCACGTTGGTGATATTGGCGATCACCTCCGGCTTCATCAGGTAGTTGATGAAGGTGTGGGCCGCCTCGACGTTCTTGGCATCCGCCGGAATGGCGATCATGTCAAAGAAGCTGCCTGCCCCCTCTTTCGGAATGGTGTAGGTGAGCGCGACGCCATTCTTGGCCTCGGCTGCCCGCGCCTTGGACTGCTGCAAGTCACCGGAGTAACCGACCGCGACGCAGAGGTTGCCGTTGGCCAGATCCGAGATGTACTTGGAGGAGTGGAAATAGGCGGTATAGGGACGGATGGAGAGGAACAGCTCCTCAGCCTTCTTCAGCTCGGCCGGTTTCTGGCTATCCGGTTTGAAGCCCAGATATTGCAGGGCAGCCGGCAGCATTTCGGTCGGTGAATCGAGGAAGGAGACGCCACACTCTTTCAACTTGGCCATGTTCTCCGGCTTGAACACCAGATCCCAGGAGTTGACCGGGGCCTCGGCCCCCAGCACGGCTTTCACCTTCTCGGCGTTGTAGGCATAGCCGATGGTGCCCCACAGATAGGGGATGGAGTACTGGTTGCCCGGATCACTCGGCTCGAGCGCCTTGAGCAGGTCGACATCCATGTTTTGCCAGTTGGAGAGCTTGGACTTGTCCAGTTTCTGGAACACGCCCGCCTTGATCTGCTTGGCCAGGAAGGGGTTGGATGGCACCACGATGTCGTAGCCCGAGCTACCCGCCAGCAACTTGGCTTCCAGTACCTCGTTACTGTCGAACACGTCATAGACCACCTTGATCCCCGTCTCCTTCTGGAAGTTATCCAGGGTATCCGGCGCTATGTAGTCGCTCCAGTTGTAGACGTGCAGCACCTTCTCTTCAGCCATTGCTCCGGCACTTGCCATGACCAGAGCCACAGAGGCAGCGATCACTCCTGTTTTGAAAGACATCATCCTTGTCTCCTAAGCAAATTGTATGCGCATGCCAACCTGCCCGACTTGCCTCAACCCTTCAGCTTTGCGGCTGTCAGATCCAGACTGCGCCTGGCCAGATCGACCAATTCATCAACCTGTTCCTCGGTGATGACCAAGGGGGGCGATATGATCATGGTATCGCCTACCGCCCTCATCACCAAGCCATTGTTAAAGCAGAACTCCCGGCAAGTCATCCCCGCATTTGCCTGAGCCGGAAAACGCCGGTTGGTCTGCTTGTCCTCAACGATTTCCAGCGCGGCGACCAATCCTTTGCCTCGGGTTTCTCCCACCAGCGGATGATCGGCCAGCTCCGCCCAGCGGCGCTGCAAATAGGGGCCGATAGTATCATGCACTCGCTTAACTATGCTCTCTTTCTGCATAAGCTGGATATTGGCCACCGCCACGGCGCAAGAGACCGGATGACCCGAGTAGGTGAAGCCGTGGTTGAACTCGCCCCCCTCCTCCACCAACCCCTTGGCAACCCGGTCGCTCACCATCACTGCGCCGAGCGGCAGATAACCGGAGGTGATCCCCTTGGCCAGACACATCAGGTCCGGCTTGATGCCAAACCCTTCGCTGGCAAACCAGTGGCCGGTACGGCCAAAGCCGCAGATCACCTCGTCGGCGATCAGCAGGATGCCGTAGTGATCGCAGATGCGCTGGATCTCCGGCCAGTAGCTGTCAGGCGGAATGATGACGCCGCCCGCCCCCTGGATCGGCTCGCCGATAAAGGCAGCCACCTTGTCCACCCCCAGCTCCAGAATCTTCTGCTCCAGCTGACGGGCCCGCTCCAGCCCGAACTCGTGGGCACTCATCCCCCGCCCCTCACCGAAGTGGTAGGGCTGATCGATGTGCACTATGCCGGGAATGGGCAGTCCGCCCTGGGCATGCATCCCCTTCATGCCACCCAGACTCGCCCCCGCCACGGTGGAGCCGTGATAGGCGTTATGGCGACTGATGATCACCTGTTTGTCAGGCTGACCCTTGCTGGCCCAGTAGTGGCGCACCATCCGCAGCACGGTGTCGTTGCACTCGGAGCCGGAGCCGGTGAAGAAGACGTGGTTGAGATGGGCTGGCGTCACCTCGGCCAGCAGGGTGGCCAGCTCGATCACCGGCGGGTGAGCGGTCTGGAAGAAGAGGTTGTAGTAGGGCAACTGCTGCATCTGGCGGGTAGCGGCATCCACCAGCTCCTGGCGGCCATAGCCCATATTGACGCACCACAGGCCCGCCATGCCGTCGAGAATGCGTTTTCCCTCGGAGTCTTCCAGATAGACGCCGCTGGCGTTGGTGATGATGCGCGAGCCCTTCTTGTTCAGGGCCTGAAAGTCGGTAAAGGGGTGCAGGTGGTGGCTGGCATCCAGTTGTTGCCACTCACGGGTTGTCTGCTGCATTTGTTGCTCCTCGGTTCCTTCGATTTAGCAAGATTCAGTCGTCAAATAGTCAGATGAGTCGGCACGTTCGCAGCCACAGTCACTCACGGCGTGTCTGCTGCATTCGTTACTCCCCTGCGCCTTCGATTTGGCAAGATTCAATCGTTAATCAATCCAGGTCGCAGCGCTCTTTCGGCCACAACCACTCACAGGTGGCAGCCGCCACCTGACTCGCGTTCCGGTCTCTTCGATACAGGGACCGGGGAGGCCGACTCCGGCCTCCCCGTTACAGGGGGATCAAACGTTCAGCAGCAGGAACTCCCGCTCCCAGCGACTGATCACCCCGAAGTAGGTCTCGTACTCTTTGCGTTTGACCGCGACGAAGGCGCGGGTGAAGCGCTCCCCCAGCATCTCCTTGATGGGCTCGCACTGTTCGAGATGGCTGAGTGCCTCCTCCAGCGAGCGGGGCAGGCTGTAGGGCAGGTCATAGGCGCTCGACTTCATCTCCGGCAGCGGCTCCAGCTTCTCCATCATGCCGAGATAGCCACAGGCCAGAGTGGCGGCCAGCGCCAGATAGGGGTTAGCATCGGCACCGGCGAAGCGGTTCTCCACCCGCCGTGCGCTCGGGTCGGAGAAGGGCACCCGCAGGCCACAAGTGCGGTTCTCAACCCCCCACTGTACGTTGCGCGGCGCGCTCTCGCCAAAGGTGAGGCGGCGGTAGGAGTTGACGTTGGGGGCCAGCAGGGCGGTCACCGCCGGGGTGTATTTCTGCAGACCGGCGATAAAGTGCATGAACTGTTCGCTATTACCGCCGCTCGGGGTGCCGAACAGGTTATGGCCGTTCACATCTTCCAGACTCTGGTGGATGTGCATGGCCGACCCCGGTTCGTCGCTCATCGGCTTGGCCATGAAGGTGGCATAGATGCCGTGGCGGTGAGCGGCTTCACGCATGGTGCGCTTGAACAGGAACACCTGATCCGCCAGATCGATGGCATCACCATGCAGGAAGTTGATCTCCATCTGGGCGGCGCCCGACTCGTGGATCAGGGTGTCCACCTCCAGCTCCTGCGCCTCGCAGTAGTCATACATGTCTTCAAAGATGGGGTCGAACTCGTTGACCGCATCGATACTGAACGACTGGCGGGCGGTCTCAGGGCGGCCGTTGCGACCCACCGGCGGCACCAGCGGATAGTCGGGGTCCTCGTTGCGGGTGACCAGATAGAATTCCAGCTCGGGCGCCACCACCGGCTTCCAGCCCTGCTTCTCGTAAAATGACAGAACCCGACGCAGCACGGAGCGCGGCGCGATGTCGATCAGCTTGCCGTTGACGTCGAAACAGTCGTGGATCACCTGGGCAGTGGGCTCCAGCGCCCAGGGGACAAAACGGATGGTGTTGGGGTCGGGATAGAGCTGCATGTCCCGCTCCAGCGGGTCGATCATGCTGTCGTCATCCGGATATTCGCCGGTCACCGTCTGGGTGAAAATCACTTCGGGCAGACGCATGCCCCCTTCACGCAAAAACTTGTTGGCTGGGATGATCTTGCCCCGGGCGTTGCCGGTGAAATCCGGGAACAGGCACTCCACTTCCGTGATGCGATTGCTCTCCATCCAGCCTTTGATACTGTCCATGTTAAACCCCGACTTTACGGTTGCCATTGGCAAGGGTGTCTAATATATGGAACACCCTTGTTATAAAATTGTAATCAACATCACCATAAAAGCCCGCCATCAAGGGGAATGTCAAGCGGACGTGTTTAAAAAACTATAAATAACGGCGCATATAATGACCAAGGCGGCACCAAATACTAAACACTCAAATCCGTACGAAGCCTACCTTTCTCATCTTTGCAAAGGCGATGCCAACAGAGGGTGAAGCAGGCGCCAGATCCCGACCAATCCCCCGCAGGAACGGACCATTTTTTTGCAAGGGCGCACAATCCTTATCCTATTTGCTTTGCTTGGCTGCATTTTTTTGGTACAAGGCCCGCCCTGATTTGCACTCTCTTGCATGAAACAGGTGCAAATCGGGATACAAGGGCTTGGTCTGTAGGCAGACAGCCCCCATAAACAGGGATAATTGGGTTAGTAAACTGACTGGTAGTTAATCGTATGTGTGATTTCATGACTGAAGACCAACTGGCCTTTTACAAGGGGCAGATCGAGCGACAGATCGTCGAGCTCGAAGAGCGCCTGAACTCCCAGGCCAGCCAGGCCATCGCCACCGACACCAACGAGATGGCTGATGAAATTGACCGTGCCAGTATCGAGGAAGCCCGCCGTCTGGAGCTGAACCGCATCGAGCACGACAAGCTGCACCTGCGCAAGCTGCGGGGCGCATTGAAGCGCATCAGCGAAGGGGATTTTGGTTACTGCGAATCTTGCGGTGACGAGATCTCCCTCAAGCGGCTGCATGCCCGTCCGGAATCCCGTTTCTGCGTCGAATGCCAGAGCACCAAGGAATTTAACGATACCCACGTGTTCCGTCGCGTCGCCTGATTCTTCGAAGAACCGTCACCATTCTGGTGCAACAGACGCCAGCAAGGCAGGGCACCGAGCTCAAACCTTGCACAACGCCTCGCAGCAAGATGGTGACAAGTTCTGTTAGACTCCGGACACCTTCCGGAATCTACAGGAGAACAGAGAGTGAAATGGCTCATCAAGCTGTGTTTGTGCCTGCCACTGCTGGCACAAGCACAGGTTCTGACGGTCAAGGTCCCCAGCCGTCCCGTCAACAATCTTGACCAGGAGTACCAGTACAAGCTGCTGGAACTGGCCCTGACTCGCTCCGGGCAACCCTTTCGCATCGAGCCTGTCGAACTCGACCTCAACCAGTTCACCCTCCAACAGCAGCTGAGCAAGGGCAAGACCATCAACGTCTTCTGGATGGGCACCTCCAGCGCACTCGAATCCTCCCTGATTGCCGTCCCCATTCCGCTGTTTCGCGGGCTGGAAGGATTGCGGCTGTCCTTCATCCACGCGGATGCTCAGGAGAAGTTCAACCAGATCAATACCCTGGCCGACCTCAAACAGCTGAAGGCGGCGCAAGGAGTCGGTTGGGCCGATAACAAAATTCTGGAAAATGCGGGCATCCCGACCTTCTCCGGCCGATACAGCAGCCTGTTTCGCCTTATCAACGACGGCGACAAGATCGACTTCTTCCCGCGCGCCCTGGTGGAGATCTTCGCCGAGCGCAGCGAACTGGTGGCGCAGTATCCCAACCTCGCCATCGAGCAGCACCTGCTGATCCGCTACCCCTTCGCCCAGTTCTTCTTCGTCAGCCCCGAATACCCCAAGCTGGCCAAGGCGATTCAGACCGGGCTGGAGCGGGCCTATGCCGATGGCAGCTTTATGAAGTTCTTCAATGACAACCCCAAGATCCGCGAAGCGCTCGCCAGCGCCAACCTCGATCAGCGGGTCACCATCGCCCTGCCCAATCCGGATATGACCCCGTTGCTAAAATCCATTCCAGCCCAATATTGGGAGTATCCACCGCAGGGATAAGCATCCCGAGCGCCTGACCACGAAGGTCAGGCTGCGAGAACACAGTGCGCCAGGGAGGTGCCATGAAGGGAATCCAGGAGTGGTTTGCGCAGTACGGCCAGAGTCATCGCCATCCGGTCAACGTCGCCATCCACAAGCTGGCGGTGCCGGGCATCTATCTCTGCTCGCTGGCGCTGCTCTGGTGTCTGCCACACGGGCCCTTGCCAGAGCCACTCAACTGGGCGGCAGTGGCAGCCATTCCGGTGCTGCTGTTCTATCTGCAGCTGTCGTTTTCGCTGTTCGCGGGGATGGCCGGGCTGACCGCACTGGGACTGTGGATCTGCCACCAATGGCAGGGGCCGCTGTTGTGGCCGGCCGTGGCAGCGTTCGTGCTGCTCTGGATAGCCCAGTTTGTCGGCCACAAGATCGAGGGCAAGCGCCCCTCCTTCCTCGCCGACCTGCAATTTCTGCTGATAGGCCCTGCCTGGGTGCTTGCCAGCCTCTATCGTCGCCTGGGCATTCCCTATTGAGGAATGCCGGGCCAACAGGAGAGACCATGACACATAACCACACGCGACATAATGCCCTGCGCCGCGCCCTGCCCCTGCTGCTGGGGGCCCTGTTTGCCGGCCCGGCGCTGGCCGACAAGGCCGACCCGGTCGGTGAAGTGAGCACAGCCTTCAAGCTGTTTGGCCCGAACCACAAGATCCTGGTGGAGGCGTTCGACGACCCGCGCATAGACGGCGTCGCCTGCTATCTGGCGCGCCCCAAGACAGGTGGCGTCAAAGGCGGGCTGGGACTGGCGGAAGATCCCTCCCACGCCTCCCTGTCGTGCCACCAGATCGGCCCCATCACCCTGCCCGAAAAGCTGAAGGCGGGAGAAGAGGTGTTCGATGTCAGCACCTCGCTGATGTTCAAGGAGCAGAAAGTGGTGCGTTTTTACGACAAGAAACGCAATGCACTGGTTTACCTGACCTACAGCACCAAACTGGTGGATGGTTCGTACAAGAGTGCAGTCAGCGCCGTTCCCATTATGCCGTGGGGACAATAACCAGCCGGTTTGTCCGGTGATAGCTGACCCATTTTGTTGTAATTTGACGACACACACGCTGCGGAGCAAATACCATGAAAGTCGCCGTATTCAGTACCAAGAGCTATGACAAAGAGCATTTCAACCAGGCCAACAGCCAGTACGGCTTCGACCTGGAGTTTTTCGATGTACGGCTGGAGGCCAAAACGGCCCGACTGGCTCACGGCTTCCCGGTGGTGTGTCTGTTCGTCAATGACGATGCCGACCGCGAGGTATTGACCGAACTGGCTGCCAACGGCACCCAGGTGATTGCCCTGCGCTGCGCCGGTTACAACAACGTGGATCTGGCCGCCGCCAAAGAGCTGGGGCTGAAAGTGGTGCGGGTGCCTGCCTACTCCCCCGAGGCGACCGCAGAACACGCAGTCGGCATGATGATGTGCCTCAACCGCCGCATCCATAAGGCTTATCAGCGCACCCGCGACGCCAACTTCTCGCTGGAAGGGCTGGTCGGCTTCAACATGCATGGCAAGACCGTTGGCGTCATCGGCACCGGCAAGATCGGTCTGGCCGCCCTGCGTATCCTCAAGGGCTTCGGGGTTCGCCTGCTGGTCAACGATCCTTACCAGAATCCGGCAGCCATTGAGCTGGGTGCCGAGTACGTGGATCTCGATACTCTGTTCCGCCAATCCGACATCATCAGCCTGCACTGCCCGCTGTTCAAAGAGAACTACCACCTGTTGAACAAGGAGGCATTCGCCAAGATGAAGGACGGGGTGATGATCATCAACACCAGCCGTGGCGGCCTGCTCGACTCCAACGCCGCCATCGAGGCGCTCAAGACTTCCCGCATTGGCGCGCTGGGGCTGGACGTCTACGAAGAGGAAGAGGATCTCTTCTTCTCCGACAAGTCCAACGAGGTGATCACCGATGATGTGTTCCGCCGCCTGTCAGCCTGCCACAACGTGCTGTTCACCGGCCATCAGGCGTTCCTGACCCGCGAGGCGTTGCACGCCATCGCCGATACCACCCTCGGCAATATCCGCGCCATCGAGAGCCAGGGCCGCTGCGACAACGAAGTGGAATAAGGGCTCGCCCTCTCTTCGTCACGCGCCGGGTTGTGAGACCCGGCGCCTTCGGGTAGGCTAGCCCCCCTTTTTTATTCAGGAGTCTGGCGCCCATGTTTATCGGATTTGATTACGGCACCTCCAACTGTGCCGTGGCCGTGATGGAACAAGGTAGCCCCAGGCTGCTGAATCTTGGTGCATCCCGCTACCTCCCCTCCACCCTGCATGCTCCCCACCGGGATGCTATCGCCGGTCTGTTGGCCGAAGGGCTGGCCCCCGCCCAGCAGGCGGAATACCTCAAGCTGCGTGGCCCCGTGGTCACCCGCGCCCAGATGGTTCGCCGCCAGATGCGCGAAGAGGGACTGATCGACGAGCTGAGCTTTGGCGGTGCCGCGCTGGAGCGCTATCTGGAAGAGCCGGACGACGGCTACTACATCAAGTCACCGAAATCCTTTCTCGGCGCCTATGGCCTCAAGGCTCCCCAGATCGCCCTGTTTGAAGATATCGTCTGCGCCATGATGCTCCACGTTCGCCAGCAGGCGGAGCAGCAGCTCGGCGCCCCGATCCGCCAAGCGGTGATCGGCCGTCCGGTCAACTTCCAGGGTCTGGCAGGGGAGGAGAGCAACCAGCAAGCTATCGCCATCCTGACCGAGGCGGCCCGTCTGGCCGGTTTCGAGCAGGTGGAGTTCCTCTATGAACCGGTGGCCGCCGGGTTTGAGTTCGAGGCGCGCCTCACCGAAGACGCCGTGGTACTGGTGGTGGATATCGGCGGCGGTACCACCGACTGCTCCATGCTGCGGATGGGCCCCGGCTACCGCGATCAGCTGGATCGCAGCGGCGATCTGCTCGGCCACAGCGGCCAGCGGATCGGCGGCAACGACTTCGACATCCGCCTGACGGTGGAGGGGATGATGCCGCTGCTCGGCATGCACGAGACCCTCAAGACCGGCAAGCCGCTGCCCCACCCGCTGTTCTGGGATGCGGCCGCCATCAACGACGTCAGTGCCCAGAGCCGTTTCTACAGCCTCGACACCGCCCGCCAGCTGCAGGATCTGCAGCTCGACAGCCAACCCGGCAGCAAGCTGGGTCGTCTGGCCAGCCTGCGGGCCCACAAGCTGAGCCACCAGCTGGTGTGGCGTGCCGAGCAGGGCAAGATCGCCCTCTCGGAGCAGGAGCTCAATCGCCAGTCGCTGGCCGAGCTGGAAAAAGGGCTGGAAGCGGAGCTGACCCGCGAACAGCTGGCCAACGCCTCGGCCCTGCTGCTGGAGAAGATTGGCGAGCTGATGGACGAAGCGATTGCCGCCGCCGGTGTGCAGCCGGATCGCATCTTCGTCACCGGCGGTAGCGCCCGCTCACCGCTGATCGCCAGCTTTATCCGCCAGAAGCTCCCGTCCATCCCGCTTGAGGGTGGCGATGACTTCGGCTCGGTGGCCGCCGGTCTCGCCCGTTATGCCGAGCGGCTGTTCGCCAACTGAGCCCTGAGATAGCGTAAATCGATGGCAACATCACCCGTGTGTTGCCATTAAGCGACAGTCGTGCGGGACAAGGGGCGACAGAAGCGGTCGGTCGTCCCCTCTCCCGCCCTGCTCCCGACTGCCCAAAAAGGGTATTCTTGACGCTCCCCCAACCGGAGCCCCCTCATGCCCAGATTGCCCTTTTTGCTGATCCCCCTGTTACTGCTCGCTGGCTGCAGCTCGACCGCCTTTGTTCAGCAAGATCTGCAACACCACCACTGGGTACTGAGCAAACTGGATGGCGAACCGATCAAGGCCCCCCGCGACAATCCTCCCGATTTCGAGATCGGCGAGCACTTCACCGTCAACGGCATCGCCGGTTGCAACCGCTACTTCGGACAAGGCCACCTGGAAGATGACAAACTGTGGGTCACCAGTCTGGGCAGCACCGAAATGGCCTGTATGCCGCCGCTCGACACTATCGAACAGGCCGTACTGACCACCCTTACCGAGGGGGCGACCTTGAGCGGCACCAGTCAGAACCTGATCCTGCAGGGCAAACAGCACCGTTTGGAATACACCTTGCGCGACTGGGTGTTCTAGCGCTCACAAAGCCGCATCACAAACAGGAACATGTTGTCCGGCTGTGGCACAATATGAGGCAGAGTTCGCAATGGAGGCTGCCTCAGCCATGTCGATGGATCGCCTGTTTGACAAGATCAAACAACTCCCCACTATTCCCAAGCTGCTGCACGAGTTGATGCAGAGCTTCAACGACGAGAATGCCCGCATCGACGAGATTGCGGCCAAGATCGCCATGGATCAGGTGATCAGCGTCAAAGTGCTGCGGATGGCCAACTCGGCCGCCCTGCGCCGGGGCAACGAAGTGACCTCCATCGAACAGGCGGTGATCCGGCTCGGCTTCAACCGGCTGCGCTCCGTGGTGGTCGCCTCCGGCATCATCGGCACCTTCAAGGCCCCGCCCAGCTTCGACAAGAACAAGTTCTGGACCGAGACCTTCCAGGTCGCCACCATCGCCAAGACCCTGGCCCAGGAGGCCAAGGTGATGGATCCCGAGACCGCCTTCACCTGCGCTCTGATCCACAACATCGGCGAACTGCTTATCCAGAGCACCTTGCCGGAAGAGGCCGAGCTCATCAACATGGCGATCCAGAACGGCAGCAGCCGGGTCGAGGCACAGCGGGAGATGCTGGGCTACGACTACGCCCAGCTCGGTGCCGAGCTGGCGCGGCGCTGGAACCTCTCCGAGGCCTTCGTCGATGCCATCTCCCAACAGCTTGACCCGCTCTCCCACGATCCGGTCAGCAAGGAGGCGGTGCTGATCCGCCTCGCCGTGTTTATCTCCTTCGCCTGGAACGCGGGCGTGCCTGCCCAGGCCATCATCGCCCGCTTCCCCAAACCGCTCGCCGACCAGTTGGGACTGGATCCCAAGTCGCTGGCAGGCCAGCTCGAAACATTGCATGAACAGGGTAATGCCCTCGCCGATCTTCTGACTCAATAAGCATCATGACCCATCCGTTTCTGTTTCATCCCCAGGTGGCGCCCTGGTTCAAAGAGAGCGCCGACGCACTGCAATTGACCCTCTTTAGCGAGCTGGATGCGCCGATCCGCGAGGTGTGGCTGCGCCACGAGCCGGATAACGAGGAGTACCTGATCCCGATGACGGCAGTCTCCACCCGCGATCGGCTGCAGGTGTGGCAGGCGACCCTGCCGCTCATCAAGGGACAGGATATCCACCTCTACAGCTTCAAATGCCTCACCGACGAGGAACAGTGGTGGCTGCACGGGGCGGGCGTCAGCGCGTCCATGCCGCCACGGGAACAGCATTTTCGCTTCAACAGCCTGCACCAGCCACCGGCCTGGGTGCAGGATCAGGTGTTCTATCAGATCTTCCCCGACCGCTTCTGCAACGGCGATCCATCCCTCAGCGTCAAGCATCACGAGTACGAATATCGCGGCAAGGCGGTGATCAGCAAGGCGTGGGGCGAGCCGGTCAGTCGCCACGAAGAGGGCCACGGCGCCTGCGAATTTTACGGCGGCGATCTGGCGGGCATCGATGCCAAGCTGCACTATCTGCAATCTCTCGGAGTGACGGCGCTCTACCTCAACCCCATCTTCGATTCACCGAGCAACCACAAGTACGACACCCAGGACTACTTCAAGGTGGACGCCCACCTCGGCAGCAACGAGCAGTTCGCCGAGCTGACCCGCAACCTGCACCAGCGCGGCATGAAGATCATCCTCGATGCGGTGGTCAACCACACCTCTACCGAGCACCCCTGGTTCTGCCCGCCACTGGGAGCCCAGAGCAACCCGGACTCCCCGTGGCGCAGCTTCTACACCTTTGACAAAGAAGGGGATTACGTCAGCTGGAAGGGCATTCGCAGCCTGCCCAAGCTCGACTTCTCCTGCGAGAAGGTGCAGGACGCCGTCTATCGGGCCGACGACGCCATCCTCCGTTACTGGATGCGCGCCCCCTACCAGATCGATGGCTGGCGCTTTGACGTCATCCACATGCTGGGCGAGCGCGGCACCGCCGAGGGCAACCGCAGCCATGTGCGGGCCATTCGCGGGGCAGTGAAGCAGGAGAACCCGGACGCCTACGTGCTCGGCGAACACTTCTTCGAGGCGAGCCAGTGGCTGCAAGGGGATCAGGAGGACGGCGCCATGAACTACTACGGCTTCGCCCATCCGATCCGCGCCTTCCTGGCTGGCAAGGATATCGCCTACCACCCCATCAAGATCAGCGCCGAAGAGCTGGATCGCTGGCTCAAGCTGGCGCGGGCCCATATCCCGTTCAAGAACCAGCTGGCCCAGTTCAACCTGCTGGACAGCCACGATACCGCCCGTTTCCTCCATCTGCTGGGAGAGGACAAACAGCGGATGCAGCTGGCCGCCACCCTGCTGCTCACCTATATCGGCGTGCCATCCATCTACTACGGCGATGAAGTGGGGCTCTCCGGCGGCAACGATCCGGACTGCCGCCGCTGCTTCCCGTGGGATACCACTGACTGGGATCACGTGCTGCACGACCACTATCGTCGGCTGATCCAGATCCGCCGCCAGCGCCCCTCCCTGCGCCGTGGCGATATCCAGACCCTCTACGCCGGGCCCCACAGCTATGTGTTCGCCCGTACCCTGCAAAGCGATCAGGTGGTAGTAGCCTGCAACCGCCACCCGAGCGAGCCGCGCACCATCAGCCTGCCCCTGTGGCAGACCGCCAGCCCTGCCAGCCGCTTCACCGACGCCTTCAACGGTGAGAAGTTTGAAGTGGTGCAGGGCGAGGTGCAGCTCACCATCCCCGCCAACTCGGCCCGGGTGCTGATCTCCAGCTGAGCGGGCAACTGACGCGCTGAAAAACAAAACCGGAGCCCAAGGCTCCGGTTTTTTATTCCGCTCAATCCACCATGACGTCTGGCCCCTAACCAGCCGCCATCAGTAGTTGATGCTGACGTAGGGCACTTCCGGCACCTGCCAGCGCTGCTTGAGGTAGACGGTGAGCACGAAGAAGAAGTTGGCCAGCAGGTTGGCGAAGCGATAGAGAATGGGATCGAAGGCCACCCCGCTCTCTTCCAGCCGGACCAGCAGCCGCACCACCTTCTTGCTGCCGCAGCGGCACAGATGGAGGGTTGGAATGGGCTGCGGCCCCTGTGGCAGCACAAAACCGGTGACGCTGCCGCGACTCGCCTCGTTGTAGTGGTCGTAACGGGCCTTGAGCCACTCAAGATCTGCGTCGAAGATCCCCAGCTTGCCGCGCACCGAGCCGTTGAGGTTGTAGATAAGCCGCTGCAACGCCGCGAGATCCGCCAGCATGGGCCGGGTATCCGCATCCGGCGCAAGGTGTGACAGCACAGCCCCGACCTGACAGCAGAGCTCGTCGGTGGCGATTTCAAAATCACATTTGAGCGAGGTTTCGAAGATAAAGGGGTAGCAGAGCTCGCGCTTGTCTCTTGGCTTCTTGGGGTTCATGGGGCAACCGGATTGGAGAAAAGGCCAGTTTGCCAGCCCCGGGAAGGGCTGGCAAACGGCAGGTCATTACTTGCGTTACGCGCTGTGGCTCAGGCGTTCTTACTGGCGGGCTCGGTGGAGGGCTGGAACTGGTTGATCATCCGCAGCGCCTCCAGCATCCTCTGGTTGAAGCTGGTGAAGCGATCGACCTGCACCGGTTCCTCTTCTCCTCTCGCGGCCAGCACGGCCGGGGTCAATGCCTGTTGTTGGGCTGGGGGCAGTAGGCTATCCGCCTGTTTCTGCACCTGATCCAGCTTGGGCAGGTAGTCGGCAAACGGCTTGATCAGATCCTGCAGGGAGTGCGCCCCCTGATAGGTCTGGCTCAGCTTGACGCTCTGTTTGAGCTTGAGAGAGTAGGAGGCCAACTGGCTGTCATCCAGTTTCAGCTCGCCCGCCTTGTCCAGCAGATCCTCGAAGTTGCCGGAGAAGAAGCTCCCCGCCAGCTCATCGATTCCTTTGACCAGCTTGCCGATGGACTCCATCTCGTCGCTGCTGAGATCCCCCTCCAGCGAGAAGCTGAAGCTCTGGCTCGATTTGAGGCTGAACTGGCTGCCGCTCTCGCTGCTCTGGGACTTGGTCTGCCAGCTGTCGTTGAAGCGCAGCACCACCTTGTCGCCATCCTTGGTCTGGATCTCCAGATACCCCTGCTGGCGACTAGCCATCTCGGCCTGTCCCATGTCGGTCGGAGAAACCTTGCCGAAGAACTCCTTCTCGAACTCCTCGAGCCCTTTCTGGATCAGCTTGTAGCTCTGATCGATACCGGTTTTAATATCGTCGTTGTCAGTCGCCCACTTGCCGAGCTGCTTCTTCGCCTCGTCAAAGCCCTTGTCGACCCCCTTGCGGGCCTGCTCCATCATCCCGGTCAGGTCGTCGTCGGATTTGCCATCGGCCCGCGCGGCACCAAGCCGTCCGGTCACGAACTGCAGCACGTTGTCCGCCACCGACTGGAAGTCGAACAGAGTCTCCGGGGTGATCTCCTCAGGTTCTTTCACCTTAGGAGCCTGATAGCCCTGGCCGTTGATCTCCAGCGAGAACTGCAATGCCTGCTGGATCAGCACCTGCGCCCACTTGGGCGGCTTGTGCAAGGAGACCTCCTCCTCGCTCTTGACCTGTTTCTGCTCCGCCTGTTGGGGCGATTTGGGAGAAACACCCACTCCCTTGGGTTGGGCTGCGCCCACGCCTTCGATTTGCATAATGTGTCCTCCCACCATGCCTGTAGATCAGCTATCGGCCTGACTGAACACTTCTTGACCACAAAATGCTGGACAATCTGCGGCTGGCTTTTAAAATCGGGCCCCTTTGGGTGGCCTGTTGCCTTCCCCCGATTTCGACCCGGCCCGGCCGGTGTGCATGTGAGGTATTTATGACCCAATCCCAACAGCCTTCCGCGAACGCTCCGGCGCCTAGAACCGCGGCCGACTATCAGGCCCAACTCGACGAAAAGCGCGCTCGCCTCACCGAGCTGTTTGCCGGCTTCACCCTCCCGGCGCTGGAAGTGCACAGCTCACCGGCGGAGTATTACCGGATGCGCGCCGAATTTCGCATCTGGCACGAAGGGGATGACCTCTTCCACTGCATGTATGCCCCGGCGACCAAAGAGATCATCAAGATAGACCACTTCCCTACCGCCAGCCGCCTCATCAACCAGTTGATGCCGCTGCTGCTGGAGGGGCTGCGCCCACACCCGGTGCTGCGCCGCAAGCTGTTCCAGATCGACTACCTCTCCACCCAGTCCGGCCAGATCATTGTCAGCCTGCTCTATCACCGCAAGCTGGAGGCCGAATGGCAACAGGCCGCCGCAGCGCTGCAGGCCGATCTGCGCGCCAAGGGGTTCGAGCTGCAACTGATTGGCCGCGCCCACAAGCAGAAGATCTGTCTGGGGGATGACTTCGTCATCGAACAGCTCAACGTGGCGGGTCGCCAGCTCATCTACAAGCAGGTGGAGAACAGCTTCACCCAGCCCAACGCCGCCATCAACGAGCAGATGCTGGCCTGGGCGCTGGATGTGACCAAGGGGAGCGAAGGGGACCTGCTGGAGCTCTATTGCGGCAACGGCAACTTCTCCATCGCGCTGGCGCAGAACTTCCGCAAGGTGCTGGCTACCGAGATCGCCAAGCCGAGCGTCGACTCCGCCCAGTTCAACATTGCCGCCAACGGCGTCGACAACCTGATCATCCTGCGCATGTCGGCCGAGGAGTTCACCATGGCGATGCGTGGCGAGCGGGAGTTCAACCGCCTCAAGGGGGTCGACCTCAAGAGCTACCAGTGCAACACCATCTTCGTCGACCCGCCCCGCGCCGGTCTCGACGATGCTACCGTCAAGCTGGTGCAGGAGTACGACAACATCCTCTACATCTCCTGCAACCCAGATACCCTGCAGGCCAACATGGCAGTTCTGGGCGAGACCCACGAGATCGCCCGTTTCGCCCTGTTCGACCAGTTCCCCTGGACCCATCACATGGAAGCCGGGGTCTATCTGCGCCGCAAGGCCGGTTGATTCAGGCAGACGGAAAAACAACAACAGGGCCGGATGGCTCTGTTTTGTTATTGACTGAACACCGGCCTCACTCCAGCCGGAAGTGGCCCACGATCTCCCGCAGCCGGTCGTAGGTCTGTTGCATCGCCGCGGAGCTGGCGACCGTCGCTTCCCCGTTGTGGGTCAGCTGGCGGATCACTTCGGCGATGGCACTCATGTTGCGGTTGATCTCTTCGGCCACCGCACTCTGCTGCTCCGCCGCCGTGGCGATATGGCTGATGAGATCGTTGATCTCCACCACTTCCCCTGCCATCAGATCCAGCGACTCGTTGACCCTGGTAGTGTTCTCGGCCGCCCCCTGACAGCTCTGCTTGGTGTTGCCCATGGCATCCACCACAGTTCGGGTGCCCCGCTGCAGACTGGCCAGCATGGTCTGGATCTCGGCTGTGCTCTGCTGGGTACGGGCTGCGAGGGAACGCACCTCGTCTGCCACCACCGCAAAGCCACGACCCTGTTCACCGGCGCGGGCCGCCTCGATGGCGGCATTGAGGGCCAGCAGGTTGGTCTGTTCGGCAATGCTGCCGATCACCCCGAGCACTGAGCCAATCTGCTGCACATCCTGCTGCATCGCTTCGATGGAGCGGGCAGTGGCTTCCACTTCGTCCACCAGCGCCATCACGCTGGCCATGGCCTGATCCACCACCTGACGGGACTGGCTCGCCAGCTGCTGGCTCTGGCCGGTGAGCTGGGCGGTGCTGGCCGCACTCTCGGAGACGGAGACCGCGGTGCGGCTCATCTCGTTGATGGCGGTCACCACCTGCTCGGTCTCGCGTACATGATCCGCCAGCAGGGACTGGGCGGCGCCGGTCTGGCAGGCCAACCCCTCGATGCCGCTGTTGAGCTGGCCGCTCGCCTGCAGCACCTCCCCCATCATCTCCTGCAACCGCTCGATAAAGCGGTTGATCCCGGCCGAGATCTGGCCAAGGTCATCCTTGCTGGTCACCGCCAGTCGGCGGGTGAGATCGCCGCTGCCGCGAGAGAGCTCCAGCACCAGATCCCGCAACGAGAGGATGGGGCGATAGGCCACATTGAGCGCCAGCATCGCCAGCACCATCACCACGATCGCCACGCCGCACAGCGCCATGATGATCTGGCCGTTGAGAGCCCGGGTCATGGCCCGGATGTAGTCAAGATCGATGTAGCCGGTCAGCGTCCAGCTGCTGCCGCGAATATCCAGCTGGTTGGGGCGCGCTTCGCTCTCCCCCTGCGGCTTGCTGTTATAGAGGCTGTTGCCCTGACTGTCGGCCAGCGAGAAGTAGCGGCCATCGCCACTCATCTTCTCCAGCAGGCTTTTGAACTCGCTCATGTCGAGGTAGTAGAGATAGGCGGAATCGGCACCGCGTGGCACCAGAATGGTGATGACCGGCTTGCCATCCACCTGTTGCAGCGGGCTGACGGTGATCTGGTTGTTGGCGGCGGGGATCAACTTGCGCAGGGCATCCACTTTGGCGCTGTCGTTGATGACACCGCTCACGTCGAATGCCATGTCGCCGATCACCTTGACGATATTGTGAAAGCCGGTCTCTTGCAGGGTCTTCTTGACGTTGGTCACCCCGAAGTTGAGGTTGGCGGCCAACAGGATTTTCTGATTGATGTCGCTGGCCAGCTTCTCTTTGACCAGAGTGATCTGCTCGTTGATGTTGTGGGTGGCCTGAGTGCGAATATAGCCACTGATGAAGTGGTTGACGCTGAGCCCGGCAGTGCCGATGGTGACCAGAATGGCCAGTAGCAGCAAGAGGTAAATCTTGACCTTGAATGGCATGGGTTCCCTCCAGAAGAGAGGGCTGACAACGCCAACCCTCCCTGCCAATTGTTATTTCTTCTTGGCGTACTTCATGGAGTCCAGAGCCACCGCCAGAATGATGATGCCGCCCTTGATGATGAACTGCCAGTAAGGGCTGACGCCGATATAGGTCAAGCCATAGTTGATCAGGGTGAAGATAAGTACGCCGGTAATCACACCCGCGACCGTTCCCACCCCGCCGGCAAACGACACGCCGCCCACTACGCACGCCGCGATGGCATCCAGCTCGTACATGAAGCCGAGGTTGTTGGTGGCGCTACCGATCCGGCCCGCTTCCAGCATGCCGCCGAAGGCGTAGAAGACCCCTGCCAGCGCATAGATCATCACCAGATTGACCGCCACGTTGACGCCGGAGACCTTGGCCGCCTCGGGGTTGCCGCCGATGGCGAAGATGTTTTTGCCAAAGCGGGTCTTGTTCCACAGCACCCAGACAAAGACGCTGGCGATGGCGGCATAGAAGGTGAGATAGGAGAGCTTGAATCCTCCTATCCGGATAAAGCCCTGCGCGAAGCTGGAGAAGCGGGGATCAAACCCGGCCACCGGCGAGGCCCCTACCGAGTCAAAGTAGAGGGAGTTGATACCGTAAACGATGATCATGGTGCCCAGGGTGGTAATGAACGGGGTGACATTCAGGTAGGCCACGATCAGACCGTTGACCAGACCAATCAGCGCCCCCACCACACACACCAGCAGGATCACCGCAGGAATGGGCACCTCCCCCAACGTCGGGAACACCTTGTTGACGTTGGTCAGCGCCTGCAACATGGTTGCCGCGATGAGTGCCGCCAGACCAACCTGACGACCGGCCGAGAGATCCGTCCCCTGGGTGATGATGATGCCCGCCACCCCCAGCGCGATGATGACCCGCACCGAGGACTGGGTCAGGATGTTGCTGAAGTTGGTGAGGCTCAGGAAGGAGGGCTCCTGGATCACGATGACCATGAGCAGCACCAGCAGCACCAGATAGATGGCGTTTTCCTTGAGCGCCTGCATCAGATTGAAATTTTTAGCCGACTCCATAAATGTCTTCCTGTCTCTAGAGGTACAGAGATGCCAGGCGCAGTATCTCGCTCTGGTCAGTTTCTTTGGTATTGACGATCCCGGCGACCCGGCCATTGCTCATCACCATGATGCGGTCGGTGATCCCCAGCAATTCCGGCATCTCTGACGAGATGATGATGATCCCTTTGTCCTTCTTCGCCAGCTCCAGGATGAGCTGGTAGATCTCGAACTTGGCCCCGACGTCGATGCCGCGGGTGGGCTCGTCGAGCATCAGGATCTCCGGCTGGGTCAGCAGCCAGCGACCGATGATCACCTTCTGCTGGTTGCCCCCGGAGAGGGAACCGATCTGGGTCTGCTGGGTCGGCGTCTTGACCCGCATGGAGTCGATCACCCACTGGGTATCGCTCTTCATCTTGTTGTCGCTGAGCAGCCCCATGGAGCCCTTGTAGCTGTCCATGTTGGCGATCAGGGAGTTGAAGGCGATATCGAGCCGGGAGTAGATACCGGTGGAGCGGCGCTCTTCCGTCACCAGCGCAAAGCCGTTGCGGATCGCTTCGTGGGCGTTGTGGTTGGCCACCTCTTTGCCGTGCAGCTTGATGCTGCCCTGGCTGCGATCACGAATACCGAACAGGGTCTCGACGATGTCGGTGCGCTTGGCCCCCACCAGTCCGGCGATGCCGAGGATCTCCCCCTTGTGCAGGTTGAAGGTGATGTCCTGAATAGAGGGCTGGTTTTTCGCCGTCAGGTGTTCGATCTCGAGGATCACCTCCTTCGGCTGGTTGGTCTTTTCCGGGAAGCGCTGGGTCAGTTCACGGCCGACCATCATGCCGATGATCTGATCCATGGTCATGCCCTTGAGCGGCTGGGTTGCCACCCACTGGCCATCCCGCAATATGGTGATCTCGTCACAGAGCTGGAAGATCTCCTCCATCTTGTGAGAGATGTAGACGATGCCGCACCCCTTCTCCTTCAACTTGTTGATGATCTTGAAGAGGTGGTTCACCTCTTTCTCGGTCAGGGAGGAGGTGGGTTCGTCCATGATGACGATCTTGGCGTCGTAGGAGAACGCCTTGGCGATCTCGATCATCTGCATCTGGGAGACCGACAGGGTCGCGACCTTCACCTTGGGGTCGATGTCGATATCCAGCTCATCGAAGATGCGCTTGGTGTCGTCATACATCTTGCCGTGGTCGATAAACCACCCCTTGGTGGGGTAGCGGCCGAGCCACATGTTGTCCATCACGGTACGCTGCAGCACCAGGTTGAGCTCCTGATGCACCATGGAGACGCCATTTTCCAGCGCCTCTTTCGAGGAGGTGAAGTTGATCTCCTGCCCCTTGAAGAAGATCTTGCCCTGATCCTTCTCGTAAATGCCGAACAGGCACTTGAGCAGTGTGGATTTTCCCGCTCCGTTCTCGCCCATCAACGCATGCACAGAATGAGGACGGACCCGTAAATTGACATTATCGAGTGCCTTGACGCCGGGAAAGCTCTTACTGACGTCAATCATCTCCAACAGCCATTCTGATTGTTGCTGTGTTGTCATATCAGCCATCACATCTGGTTGAAAAAAGGGCAAGGGGATCTCCCTTGCCCTGGAGGAGGGAATTACTCGAATTGGGACAGGTTGTCTTTATCCACACCGACGTAGGCAACACGTACTACCTTGTCGACGATATTCCACTTGGTGCCTTCACCGGCCGGTTTGCCTTCAGCCAGGTTCTTGGTCAGCTCGAAAGTGGCTTTAGCCTGGTTGGCCGCATCGTTCAGCACGGTACCCGCCATGGCACCGCTCTTGACCATGGCCAGCGCTTCCGGCAGCGCATCGACGCCGAATACCGGAATGGCAGTCTTGCCCTGGGCTTTCAGTGACTCAACCGCGCCCATTGCCATGCCGTCGTTGTTGGCGATGACCACTTCGATCTTGTTGGCGTTGGGGCCGGAGATCCAGGCATCCATCTTGTCTTTCGCCATGGCGGTATCCCACATACCGGTATCCATGTGCAGTTGCTCGGTCTTGACGCCACCATCGTTCAGGGTCTTGACCACGTAGGAGGTGCGCGCCTCGGCATCCGGGTGGCCCGGCTCCCCTTTCAGCAACACGAACTGGATCACGCCATCCTTGTTCAGATCCCACTCCGGATGGGCTTTCCAGTGTTTGGCAATCAGCTGACCCTGGATGATCCCTGACTCCTTGGAGTCGGTGCCCACGTAGTAGGCCTTGTCGTAGCTGGCCAGATCGGTAGCGCTCGGCTCCTTGTTGTAGAAGACCACCGGGATATCTTCGCCACGGGCTTTCTCAATCACCACCGGTGCCGCAGCCGGGTCTACCAGGTTGATGGCCAGCGCCTTCACCCCTTTGGCCAGCAGCACGTCGATCTGGTCGTTCTGCTTGGACTGGTCGTTCTGGGAGTCGTTCATCAGCAGTTCCACCCCCGGAGTGGCTGCCGCCTCCTTCTCGATGGCCTTGCGCACGACCGCCATGAAGTTGTCGTCGTACTTGTAGACGGTTACCCCGATACGGGTGTCAGCCTGGGCATTGGCTCCAGCCATCATGCCCATCAGCAGGGCGGCAACTGTGGTCAGTTTTTTCATTATGTGTGCTCCGATGTGTCTATCTGTGTTGTAGGGTGGCGAGCAATTGAGCAAGCGCCAATCAATGTAATCAGTTTGTTGTCATTTCTTCTGTGATCATGACGACAAAATGAAAACGTTTACACTCTGTTACATTGAAACTTTATATTTATTTTTCAAATACATATAAATAAAAATCAGACTTGAGACTCAATCTTTCCCACAGCATTGAGGCTAGTCGTTACTGGTCTGTTGTCAAAATGGCGCACTGGCTCGACAGTCGTCTCAATAGCTGGCTTAACGGAGAGTGCAGCCCCAACGGTAACGGCGCTCAAGCAGTTGATACTCGGGACGCACGCTCTGACTCCAGGAGTCATCCCCGCCCACCCCCATATGGGCGCCATCGAGGCAGACCCACAGCCCCTCTTCGGCCACCAGATCGCTCTGGTGACGAGCAGCGGCCAGCTGTTGCTGACTGAAGCGGCTGGCACTGAAATGGAAGCTGCCGCTCACCGTCGTGCTGCCCAGCTGCAACTGACGGGTATCGCAGCGCAAGCCGTTGTCACTCGGGAAGATGTAAGGGGTATGCATGGCCTCCAGCGGCAAACTCCAGCGCCCCAGATCGGCGCCCAGCAGGCGATCCGGATAGTTCTCGTGCGGGCCACGCCCCAGCCATTCTGCTCGCGCCGGTACCTCGGCCAGATGGAGCAACAGACCGATCCGCGGTAGCGAAGGCAGCACCTGCGCCAGCTCGGTCTCTATCTCCAGGCTCATGGCGCCATCGTCGGTAAAGCGGTGATGCCAGTGACTCACCAGCAGCAGCTCATCACGATGGAAGTAGCCATGACTGACCCGGGTATCCCCTCCGGCGACCGCAATCCCCAGACAGCGGTGCTGCCACTGACCGAGACCACAGCCCTGCCAGCGGGCAATCCAGGAGTTGGGGTCGGCGTGATCCGCTTCGCTGGTGCCGATGTCGTTGTCGAGCGGTGCGCGATAGAAGTGATCCATGATCGGCGCCAGCAGCTGCTCCTGCCCCGATTTTTGCCAACTGGTGATGCGGCCGCTCAGCTTATCGAGCCACCACTGGCTGTTTGCGGCAGTGATCCGCCAGCCATCCGGCTGCTCGCTCAGGGTAGCGGCAGCGACCGGCGCTGGCAGGGCAAGGGGAGTCGGCAGGGTGAACTGCTGACGGGCGACCTTGTGATCTGCCTGCGACCAGAGGGTGGCCTGGGGCTGAACGATGGCCAGATCGAGCCAGGCCAGTGAACCTGCCGCAAAGGTGGGCAACGCCTCGCTCAGGGTCAACTCGACCACCCCTTGCGGCACCAGCATGAGGGAAACCTCCCCTTGCTGCTGCACATGGCCGTTCTCGCACAGCTGCCAGCAAAGCCGCTCGTTGTCGGTTTCCCGAAACAGGTATTCACTCTCGATCCGCACCCGCAGCGGGGTGCGCTCAAGCAGAGTGAAGCGGAACGGTTGCTGGGCACGCTTCGCCTCGAACAGGGCTGGATGCGGAGTGCGATCCGGGAACAGCAAGCCGTTGCAGCAGAACTGGCGATCGTTTTTCACATCACCAAAATCGCCGCCATAGCCCCAGTAGTGGCGACCATCGGCGGTGTATTTGTCGAGCCCCTGATCGACCCAATCCCAGACAAACCCGCCTTGCAGGCGTGGATGATCGCGAAACGCCTGCCAGTAGTGGGCGTAGCCCCCCAGGCTGTTACCCATGGCGTGGGCGTACTCGCAGAGGATCAGCGGTCGGTGCTCGCCGGGCAGGCCGATCCACTTGGCAAGCGCCCACTTTGGCACCGCCGGGAAGGGTTGATCCTGATGGGTTCTGGCATACATGGGGCAGATAATGTCGGTCGCCGGGGTATCGGCCCCGCCCCCCTCATACTGCACCGGACGGCTCGGGTCGCTGCACTTGATCCAGCCATACATGGCATCGTGGGCCGGGCCGTAACCCGACTCGTTGCCCAGCGACCAGATGATGATCGAGGGGTGGTTGAAATCCCGTGCCACCATGCGGGTCGCTCGCTCCAGAAAGGCATTGCTCCAGGCGGGATCCCGCGCCAACCGCCCCATGGGGGTCATGCCGTGGGTCTCCAGATTCGCCTCGTCCACCACATAGAGGCCGAGCCGGTCGCACAGGCGATAGAAGTCGGGGTGGTTGGGATAGTGGGAACAGCGCACCGCATTGAAGTTGTGCCGCTTCATCAGCAGCAGATCCCGCTCCATGGTGGCGCGATCGATGGCATAACCCTTGGCGGGATGGTGTTCATGACGGTTGGCACCGCGAACAAGCAGCGGCTGACCGTTGACCCGCAGCAGGCCGCCACGGATCTCCACCACCCTAAAGCCCACATCGCACGCTTCGCTCTCGATGGCCTGGCCCTGCTCGTCCAGCAAGGTCAGGGTCAGACGATAGAGATGGGGCGTCTCGGCGCTCCACTTGCGCGGCGCAGCCACATCGAGCCACAGCTCGGCGCGATCGTCATACGCCCCTTTTTCATCAATGGCTTGGGTGCCGATCGGCTGGCGCAGGGTCGCGACCCGCTCGCCACCGTCATAGAGATTGGCCTCCACCGACAGACCGGCCCCATTGGCCACTTGCAGGGCAATCTTGAGACGGCCATCCCGATAGCAGGCATCCAGTTCAGGCGTCACCCGCATATCCATCAGATGGCGGGTCGGTTTGTGCAGCAAGGTGACGGAGCGGAAGATCCCCGACAGCCACCACATATCCTGATCTTCCAGATAGGAGCCGTCGGACCAGCGCAGCACCAGCACCGCCAGCCGGTTGCGACCGCTCTGCAGATATGGGGTCAGATCGAATTCGGCGGGCAGGCGGCTGTCCTGAGAGTAACCGACCCAGCGGCCGTTGCAGAAGAGGTGGAAGGCGCTACTCACCCCGTCGAAGATGATTCGGCTCTGACCGCTGGCCAGCCAGTCGGCGGACAGTTCGAACTCGCGTGAGTAGCAACCGGTGGGGTTCTCTGCTGGCACTCGCGGCGGATCGCAGGGAAAGGGGTACTTGATATTGGTGTAGATGGGGCCATCGGTGAGCGGCCGCGCAGCCGGATAGGCGGCATCCAGCTGCCAGTTGCCCGGCACTGTAATGGGGCAAGCATCCACCAGATCCTGCGCCAGCCAACTCTCGGGCACCCGCTCGGGAGCGGCAAAGAAGGAGAAGCGCCACTCGCCATCGAGCAAGAGACGGGAGGAAGAGGCCAGATCACCCCTGGCATCCGCTTCGCTGCGCCAGCTGAACATGGGGGTATGGGCAGCCAGACGGTTTACCGACGTAATGGCCTGAGTCTGCCAATCCTGACGCGCCACTATCTCCCTGAGCATTCACTCTCTCCCTGCTGATTGAAAAACGTATTCAGTCTAGAGAAGTATGACGCAGGGAACGGCGATCTCGCTCACACAGATGTAAACGATTACACTGATTTTGTTAAGTAAAGCGGAGTAAAAATGATTAAAAACAGGTAAAACAATAACTGTGCAAGAAACGGCCCCGAACAGGGCCTAAAAAGGGGGCTATCCGGCCCGAACCGGTGCCACCGAGTGGCGATTGATCAGGGTGGGGGTATAGATCCGGCTCTGGGTCGCGTCACTCTCCCCCGCCGCCAGCTGAATGGCCAGCTTGGCCGCCTGGGCCGCCATCAACTCGATGGGATAGCGCATGGTGGAGAGCTTGGGCCTCAGGTATCTGGCATAGATGATGTCATCGAAGCCCACCACCGAAACCTCCTCCGGCACTCGCAGGCCGTTGTCGGCCAGCACTGAGATGGCGCCCGCCGCCATGGCATCGTTATAGGCCACCACGGCGGTCACCTTGAGCCCCTTGGCCAGCAGGTTGAGCATGGCGCGCTCCCCCCCCTCCTCGTTCGGCGTGCCGCTCTCGATAAGCTCCGGATCGGCTGCCAGACCAGCCTCCATCAGTCCATCCTGATAACCCTGCAGGCGCAAGGTGGCATCCTCGATGGCATGATCCGAGCTGATAAAGGCGATATGGCGGTGACCCAGTTCGATCAGGTGGCGAGTCGCCGTGGCCGCACCAAGCCTGTTGTTTAGAGCGATGCATCGCCCCTTGAGGACCGGAATATCACGGTTGATCAGCACCATACCGGGCACCCGCATAGCGTAATCGTAAAGTTCCTCGTCGCTAAGCGCCTTGCTGTGCACCACCAGCGCCTCGCAGCGCTTGCCGATCAGCAGCTCGATCGCTTCACGCTCCTGACGCGCCTTGTGAAAACCGTTACCCATCAGCAGGTGAAGGTTCTGCTCGACGGCCACGCCGGAGACCCCCTTCACCAGTGCACCGAAGAAGGGATCGGCTACATCACCGACCACCACCCCCATGGTGTCGCAAGTCTGGTTCACCAGTGCCCGCGCGTTGGCGTTGGGGGTATAGCCCAGTTCGGCCATGGCCTTCTGCACCACTTCGCGAGACGCGGCGCTGGCCTTGGGGGAGTTGTTCATCACCCGTGAAACCGTTGCCACCGACACATTGGCCAAACGGGCGACGTCCTTGATGGTGCTCATACTGTTTTCACTTATTTCACTGTGCAATAGAGCGCCATTATACCCAGCAAACCCATTGAAAACAGAGGTGAAACGCATATCTGCCGTCAGGATGACCATAAAAACAGTGTAATCGTTTACACTGTTTTGCAAGCAAGCTCACAGTTTGGTCGCCACACCCTCGGCTAGACTGCTTCCAGACACTTTTCAGTGGAGAGCAAGATGAACGTTCTGGTCACCGGCGGTTGCGGATATATTGGCAGCCACACCTGTCTGGCCCTGCAATCGGCAGGTATGAATCCCGTGGTGGTCGACAACCTCTGCAACAGCAAGCGCAGCGTATTGACTCGAGTCGCGGCTATCAGCGGCCAGCAACCCGTGTTCTATCAAGGAGATATTCGCGATGCCGCCCTGCTGGACCGGATCTTCGCCGAACAGCAGATCGACGCAGTGATCCACTTTGCCGCCCTCAAGGCGGTCGGTGAGTCGACTCGCATTCCACTGGATTACTACGAGAACAACCTCGGCGGCACCCTCACCCTGCTGCAGGCGATGAAGCGGGCCAATGTGCACAATCTGGTGTTCAGCTCCTCGGCCACCGTCTATGGCGATCCCGCCAACCTGCCGATCCGCGAGGATTTCCCTCGCAGCGCCACCAACCCTTACGGGCGATCCAAGCTGATCATCGAGGAGATCCTCGAAGATCTGCAGCTGGCCGAGCCCCACTGGAGCATGACCCTACTGCGCTACTTCAATCCGGTCGGCGCCCACGAATCGGGCACCATGGGTGAAGACCCGCAAGGGATCCCCAACAATCTGATGCCCTATATCACCCAGGTCGCCATTGGCCGTCGCGACTGCCTGTCTGTCTTTGGAAACGATTACCCCACCCCGGATGGCACTGGTGTGCGCGACTACATCCACGTGATGGATCTCGCCGAGGGGCACGTCAAGGCGCTGCAACACTGCGCCGGCAAGGGTGGCGTGCACACCTACAACCTGGGCACCGGCGAGGGCCAGAGCGTGTTGCAGCTGGTCGCCGCTTTCTCCGCCGCCTGTGGCAAGCCGTTGCCATTTCGCATCGAGCCGCGTCGCCCCGGCGATATCGCCGCCTGCTGGGCCGATCCGGCCAAGGCCGAGCGCGAGCTGGGCTGGCGGGCGACCCGCAACATCGACGCCATGTGTGCCGATAGCTGGCGCTGGCAATCCGCCAATCCGAACGGTTACGAGGAGTAGGCCTGCCTGCTCCCTGTTAATAGACGCCCCTATTTTTCAATACCTTATTCAGGAGAGATGATGTTCAACCCCGTCGATCATCCCCATCGCCGCTTCAACCCGCTGACCGGCCAGTATGTGCTGGTCTCCCCCCATCGGGCCAAACGCCCCTGGCAGGGACAGGTGGAGAAGGTGAGTCAGGCCCCCAAACAGGCCCACGATCCCGACTGCTTCCTCTGCGCGGGCAACACCCGGGTCACTGGCGACATCAACCCCGACTATCAGGGCACCTTCGTTTTTACCAACGACTTCGCCGCTCTGATGCAGGATACCCCGGCCGCCGATAGCGCCAGCGATCCCCTGCTGAAACTGGAAGCCGCCCGCGGCACAAGCCGGGTCATCTGCTTCTCGCCAGATCACGGCAAGACCCTGCCCGAGCTGCCGCTGCCCGCCATCGAAGGGGTGATCACCACCTGGATGGATCAGGTCGCCGAGCTGTCGGCCCAGTGGGAGTGGGTGCAGGTATTTGAAAACAAAGGCGCCGTCATGGGCTGCTCCAACCCGCACCCCCACGGCCAGATCTGGGGCAGCGATTTCCTGCCCAACGAGATCGCCCGCGAAGAGCAGCACCAGCGTGACTGGCTGGCCGAGCATGGCCGTCCCATGCTGCTGGAGTATGTGGAGCGGGAGCTGGCGGATCGCTCGCGCATCGTGGTGGAGACCGAGCACTGGCTCGCCGTGGTCCCCTTCTGGGCCGCCTGGCCGTTCGAAACCCTGCTGCTGCCCAAGGCGCACGTCCCCTCCATGCTCAACCTGACCAAGGCCCAGCAACAGGATCTGGCGGTGGCGCTCAAGGAGCTCACCAGCCGCTACGACAACCTGTTCGAGTGCAGCTTTCCCTACTCCATGGGCTGGCACTTTGCACCGCCCAAGTCGGATTGCCCCGAGGTGTGGCAACTACATGCCCACTTCTATCCGCCCCTGCTGCGCTCCGCCACCGTGCGCAAATTCATGGTCGGCTTCGAGATGCTGGCCGAAACCCAGCGCGACCTTACTCCGGAGCAGGCCGCCGAGCGGCTGCGCGCTCTGAGCCCCATTCACTACAACCAGACCAATCAAACCAATGAGGAGGCCCTATGACCCCCAGCCAACGCGTCAGCACCGTTTTTGCCGAGCAATTTGCCAAAGCGCCCGATCTGCTGGTGCGCGCCCCCGGCCGCGTCAACCTCATCGGTGAACATACCGACTACAACGACGGCTTCGTGCTGCCCTGCGCCATCGACTACGAGACCTGCGTTGCCATCGGCCTGCGCGATGACCGACAAGTGCAGGTGATCGCCGCCGACTACGACAACCAGCGCGACCAGTTCGACCTCGACCAGCCCATCGAGCACCACCCCAGCCAACGCTGGAGCGACTACATCCGCGGCGTGGTGAAGTATCTGCAGGAGCGTGGCTATGCCCTGCACGGCCTCGATCTGGTGGTCTCCGGCAACGTGCCGCAGGGGGCGGGGCTCTCCTCCTCCGCCTCGCTGGAAGTGGCCATTGGTCAGGCCTTCAAAGAGGCGCTGGGGCTCGGCATCACTCAGGCCGAGATCGCCCTCAATGGCCAGCAGGCGGAGAACCAGTTCGTCGGCTGCAACTGCGGCATCATGGATCAGATGATCTCCGCCAGCGGCAAAACCGACCACGCCCTGCTGCTCGACTGCCGCTCGCTGGAGACCCGCCTCATCCCCATGCCCACCGATCTGGCGGTGCTGATCGTCAACTCCAATGTGCGCCGCGGTCTGGTGGATAGCGAATACAACACCCGCCGCCAGCAGTGCGAAGCGGCCGCCCGTCACTACGGAGTCAAGGCGCTGCGCGACCTTGATCTGGCCGGACTGGAAGCGCGCAAGGCCGGGCTGGATGATGCTTGCTATCGTCGTGCCCGCCACATCGTTGGGGAAAATGCCCGCACTCTGGCGGCCGCCGATGCGCTGGCGAGCCACGATCTGACCCGTCTCGGCGAGCTGATGGCCCAGTCGCACGCCGCCATGCGCGATGACTTCGAGATCACAGTGCCCGCCATCGACGGTCTGGTGGAGATCATCAAGGCCAGGATCGGCACAGATGGTGGCGTGCGGATGACCGGTGGCGGCTTCGGCGGCTGCGTGGTCGCCCTGCTGCGCCCGGAGAAAGTGGCCGAGGTGATTGCCGCCGTCGAGGCGGAGTATCCGGCCCTCTCGGGCCTCAAGGCCGACTGCTACGTCTGCTCTGCCAGCGCCGGTGCAGGCAAGCTATGAGCAGCGCCATGACCCCGTTCGAGCTGGAAAATGAAGAGGGGCTGCGGCTACGCGGCCTCGACTTCGGCGCAACCCTCACCTCCCTCACCCTGCCGGTAGCGGGCAAACGGCGCGAAGTGCTGCTGGGCTGTGCCGACGACGCCTATCCCACCCAACAGGTGTGGCTGGGTGCGGTGGCCGGGCGTTTTGCCAACCGCATCGGCGGTGCTGAGCTGGTGCGTGATGGACAGCACTGGCCGCTGAATGCCAATCAGGCACCCAACTGTCTGCACGGCGGGCAGGCGGGCTTTCATCGCCAGCAGTGGCAAATCAGGGAGCTGGAGGCGGATCGGGTCAAGCTGGCATTGCTCTCCCGAGCGGGAGATCAGGGCTTTCCCGGCAATCTGCGGGTCACCCTGGAGTACCGGCTGGAGCAGAGCGATCTGGTGGTCGATTTTGTGGCCAGCACAGATGCAGCGACCCCGGTCAGCCTTACCAGCCACGCCTACTTCAATCTCGATGGGCAAACCGATGGCGGCGATGTCCGTGACCACCTCATCAGCATCAATGCCGATCACTTCCTGCCGACCGACCTGAGCAGCCTGCCGATCGCCATCACTCCGGTGGAGGGGCCGTTCGATCTGCGCCGCGAGCGCCTGATTGGCCAGGATTGGCTGAACCATCCCCAGCAGCAACAGGCCAAGGGGTACGATCACGCCTTTGTGCTCAACGGCCCGACATCAGAATGGGCCGCTCGGATAGTCTCTGGCGACAAGCAGCTGGCGATGGAGGTCTATACCAACCAGCCCTCGCTGCAGTTCTATACCGGCAACTGGCTGGCCAATACCCCGAACCGTAGCGGCCAGTCGCACCGGGATCACGACGGCTTCTGTCTTGAGGCGCAACAGCTACCGGACAGCCCCAATCGCCCCGAGCTGGGCAACCCCTGGCTGCTGCCGGGCGGGCGTTATCACCACCAGACCCGCTACCGTTTTATCCGCGACTGACTTAAAGGTTTCATGATTTTTACATAGCCTCAGCAGTCACTATCGAGCAAGATAAGCCGCCCCGAGACCCTCCCGGGGCGTTTTACATCAACGAAGTTAAGGATTGTTTGTTCGATGACTGACACTTATAGCCTGCTGGTCGCCTTTATTCTGGGCGTCGTCGAGGGGCTGACCGAGTTCCTCCCCGTCTCCTCCACCGGCCACATGATTATCGTCGGCCATCTGCTGGGCTTTGAAGGGCCCAAGGCCGCCACCTTCGAAGTGGTGATCCAGCTTGGCTCCATCCTCGCCGTGGTCGCCGTCTTCTGGCGTCGCCTGTTTGGCCTGATTGGCATCCACTTTGGCCAGAAGCCGTCCCGGGATCACGCCACCCTGTCGCTGATCCATGTCATCCTCGGCATGATGCCCGCCATCGTGGTCGGTCTGGCCATCCACAGCTGGATCAAGGCCAACCTGTTTGGTCCGCAGACCGTAATGTACGCGCTGGTCGCGGGGGGCATCCTGCTGATCATCGCCGAGAAGTTCCGCCCGGCCGTCACAGCCGAAACCCTGGATGACATCAGCTACAAGCAGGCGTTCGGCATCGGTCTGTTCCAGTGTCTGGCCCTGTGGCCCGGCTTCTCCCGCTCCGGCGCCACCATCAGTGGTGGCATGCTGATGGGGATCAGCCGTCACGCTGCCGCCGAGTTCTCCTTCATCATGGCAGTGCCCATGATGGTGGCCGCCAGCGGGCTGGATCTCTACAAGAGCCGCGATTTCCTCTCGATGGCCGACTTCCCGATGTTTGCAGTGGGCTTTATCACCGCCTTCGTGGTAGCGATGTTTGCGATCAAGACCTTCCTGACATTGATCCGCCGCATCGACTTCATCCCGTTCGCCATCTACCGCTTTATCGTGGCATTCGCCGTCTATCTGGTGTTTGTCGCCTGACCGGCAACCAGCAATCAAATGAAAAAAGGGACCAATCTGGTCCCTTTTTCTATGGCGTCATAGTGCTCAGTAGAGATGCTGGCTGATGCCATTCAGCAGCCGCGACAACCCCTTGGTGAACTGCACCGGCGCATCCTGCACCGTGTAGCAGAGGCAACCGTCCGGCGTATGCGGGCTGTGGGAGTGGCTGGCATCGCGCCAGATGAAATCTCCCGCCTTGTAAAGGGTATCGCCATCCTGAATATTGCCAGCCAGCAGCAGGGTCAGCTCATAACCCTGATGGGTGTGCTCGGGGATGCGACCGCCCGCTTCGATATGGAGCAGGCTGGCGCGCGCGCCCATCTCGTCCAGCGGCAGACTCTGCTGACGAATGACCCCGATATGGCGCCACTTGGGCGAGCGGTAGCGGGCCAGCACCCGTGGCAAACGGTAGGCGTGACCGGCCACCTCCAGCTCGCCGTGCTGCGTTCGGGGCTGGTCATGTGTTGGCTCGGAGAGGGGCTCTGCCAGCGGCTGCGCCAGAATATCCGCCAGCATGGCGTCGAATCCGGCGTCCAGTCCCACTTCATCGCGGGAGGCCAGCTCGGGCTCCGCTGGCGAGGCAAGATATTGTTGCGCCAGCTCCTCGAATGTCTTTAGTCGGGCAGCACAATCGGGGCAGAGTTCGCAGTGGGCGGAGAGCCCTACCGCCAGCGGCAGAGGGAGCTCATCGGCGGCAAAAGCACGCAGCATAGGGTCGGTCGGATGGGCTTTAATCATGGCCTTGCTCCACTTGCTCTTTCAGTTTCTGTAACGCCAACCGGAGGCGGGACTTGATGGTACCGAGCGGCACGCCGAGTCGCTCCGCCAACTCCTGCTGGGAGAACTCCTGCAGATAGATGCCACGCACCACCTGCTGTTGCGGCTCCGGCAGGGTGCCCAGATAGTGGGCCATCTGACGGGTCAGCACCGCATCCTCACCGCCGCTCAGGTGCTCCTCTTCGGCCTGAAACTCCAGCACCGGCCACAGCTCCTCGGCACATAGATCCTCCTTGCTGGCGCGACGACGGCGCAGCATGTCGAAGCACTGGTTGCGCATCACGGTGTAGATCCAGGTGGTCGGCGCCCCCTTCTCGGGGTGGTAGAGGCGCGCCTTCTGCCACACCAGCAGCATGGTCTCCTGCACCAGCTCCATGGCGTTGGCTTCGCTGCCGAGGTGGCGCAGGCCGTAGCTGCGAATACGCGGCGCAAAGTGTTGGAACAGGCGGGCAAAAGCAGCCTTGTCGGCCTGCTCTGCCACCCTGATCAGCAGAGATTTGAGATCGCCATCCGGGTTATCCATCACGGGCGAGGTCCTGCGTATGGTCGAGTGTGGTTGGCCAGTATATGCCATTGCGCCATCCCTTTGGTGTGCTGTCGAACATGCTGTGGTGATGACTTGTACGGCGCTGCGGCAGTGGCGGATCAGCGGGTCAGGAAAAAATCAGTGGCTGGCCACCAGCACTCCCTTGAGCAGGGCGATGGCGGGCTGATTGTCGGCGGCGGCTAGCAGCAGCTGCTTCTGCTCGGGGGGGATCGGCAGCACCTCCAGCCAGCGCTGGGCCACCCAGTTGCCATCGTCCCAGCGGGGGGCGGGATAGAGGGCGGCGTAGTCGGGATAGTCGGCAAACACCTCCCGCAGCGCATCGACCAGCGGCTGCTGATCAGGATGGAGCCGGCGGGGCGGCCAGGCCGTCAGCGGCGTCACCTCGCCGATACGCAGGCCATCGGGCTCCTGCCACAGATCCTCTATCTGCACCCGCTCCATCCCCTGCACCGTGATCCCCAGCATGCCGTCCGGCAGCCGGTCGAAATCGATGATGGTGACCCGGGTGGCGATGGGCAGCATGTTGCGCAGGGCGTCGGGCTGGCGAGGGTCCACCATGCAGAGGGCAAAGCCGGACTCCCCCGCCTCGGCGATCATCCGCTGGTATCTCGGTTCGAAGATCCGCAGCGGCATGACGCCGCCGGGCAGCAGGTGGGCAGATAGGGGAAACAGCGCCAGTCGCATCGCAAACTCCTCGGTTGGGAACCTCTGTTGATACGCCGGGCCAGAGGGAGGAGATCATTCCCGTCAGCGGAAAGGAAAAACCCTTAACAATCAGGGGAAAATAGCCTGGACAAGCCGCTTCGATATGCAGTAGAAATGGATAAGCACCGTAATTTCCGCCCAATATTCTGGAATATGGCGCCAAACGCAGTGAAATATCCGCCCGACAGCGAGCGGCGGGTCATCCCTATAGTTTTCTCGAGCCGATGCGGGTAAAATTCACGCCCTTATATATCAGTCATTTTTCGACGCGCAACCTTGGTGGTCAGTTATGAAAGAGCATATTCATCATCTACTTGAACAAACGGTAGCCAATCTCAAGTCAGCAGGCGTCCTGCCGGCGGACCTGGAAGCCCGCGTGCAAGTAGACCGATGCAAGGAAAAAGCTCACGGCGACCTGGCTACCAACCTGGCCATGCTGCTGGCCAAACCGGCCCGCAAAAATCCCCGTGAGCTGGCGGCTGCCATCATCGAGCACCTGCCTGCCTCCGACCTGATCGCCAAGGTCGAGATCGCCGGTCCCGGCTTCATCAACTTCTTCTTCGACCAGCGCTGGCTGGCCGGTCAGGTCGAGGCCATGGTGACCTCTGCCAACGCCAACGTACGGTTGCCCGCGCCACAAACCGTGGTGGTGGACTACTCCGCCCCCAACGTGGCCAAAGAGATGGCGGTGCACCACATCCGCTCCACCGTACTCGGTGACGTGGCCGCGCGCGCACTGGAATTCCTCGGCCACAAAGTGATCCGCGCCAACCACATCGGTGACTGGGGTACCCAGTTCGGCATGCTGATCGCCTATCTGGAGAAAATGTCCAACGAGCACGCCAGCGACATGGCGCTCAAGGATCTGGAAGCCTTCTACACCCAGGCCAAGCGTTGCTACGACGAAGACGAAGCCTTCGCCGAGCGCGCCCGTAACTACGTGGTCAAGCTGCAGGGCGGCGACGAGTACTGCCGTACCATGTGGAAGAAGCTGGTCGACATGACCATGGAACAGAACCAGATCAACTACGACCGCCTGAATGTCTCCCTGACCAACAAGGACATCATGGGCGAGTCCATGTACAACGACATGCTGCCGGAGATCGTCGCCGACCTGAAAGCCAAGGGGCTGGCGGTCGAGAGCGAAGGCGCCACCGTTGTCTTCCTGGACGAGTTCAAGAACAAGGATGGCGAGGCCATGGGCGTCATCATCCAGAAGAGCGATGGCGGTTTCCTCTACACCACCACCGACATCGCCTGTGCCAAATACCGTTATGAAACCCTGGGCGCCGACCGTGTCATGTACTTCATCGACTCCCGTCAGCACCAGCACCTGATGCAGGCCTGGACCATCACCCGCAAGGCGGGCTATGTGCCGGAATCCGTGCCGCTCGAGCACCACGCCTTCGGCATGATGCTGGGCAAGGATGGTCGTCCCTACAAGACCCGCTCCGGTGGTACCGTCAAGCTGGTTGACCTGCTGAACGAAGCGGAAGAGCGCGCTGCCGCCCTGCTGGAGAGCCGCAACAGCGACCTCTCTGCCGAAGAGAAGGCCAACGTGGTCAACGCCATCGCCATGGGCGCGGTCAAGTATGCGGATCTCTCCAAGAACCGTACTACCGACTACATCTTCGACTGGGATCTGATGCTCTCCTTTGAAGGCAACACTGCCCCTTACCTGCAGTACGCCTACACCCGTATCCAGTCCATCTTCCGCAAGGCCAACATCGATGCCGAAACGCTGACCGGCAACGTGACCCTGAACGAAGAGGCCGAAGAGGTGCTGGCCCAGAAGCTGATCCAGTTCTCCGACGCGGTTAACGGCGTGGCCGAAAAAGGCATGCCGCACCTGCTCTGTACCTACCTGTACGAGTTGTCCGGCAACTTCATGACCTTCTATGAAGCCTGCCCGATCAACAAGGATGGCGTGGACGAAGCGACCCGTCAGAGCCGTCTGCTGCTGTGCGCCGCCACCGCCAAGGTGCTGAAGCTGGGCCTCGGCGTACTGGGCATCCATACCCTGGAGCGCATGTAATAGATGGCAACCCGGGATTATGTCGGCAGCCGCCCGCGACGTCGGGCGGGTGGCCGCAATACCAAGAAAGCGGCCCCTCGCCGCTTTCCTGTTATTCCAGTGCTGCTGGTCGTGGCACTGCTGGCAGGCTTTGGTGGCTTCCTTTACATGATCAATGGCAAGGGCAACGACGCCCCCACCATTGAGGAGCAGGTAAAGGCCAACAAGCCAAAAGCGCAGAATAACGGGCTGCCTCAGGAGAAGTGGAGCTACATCGAACGGCTTGAGAACAAGCAGGTCGATATCATAGAGCCGCCGACCCAGCCGGGTGTGCTGCCGCCACCACCGGCAGATACCATGACCCTGCAACCGGAAAAACTGCCACAGCCGGTGCCGACCGACATTCCCCAACCGGGAACGCCCATCGGCCAGCCCAAGCCCTATCAGCCCAATCCGGCGACCACCCCTTCCACCTCCGGAGCACCGGTTGCCAGCGCGCAAGAGCAGGTGATCGACCGCAAGGCTGAACGGGAACGGATGGAGCGGGAGATCCGTGCCGAGCTGGAACGGGAACGCGCCGAAGCGGCCAAGGCCAAAGCGGCCACTCCGCCAGCCCAGACCGCAGCCGCCGACAGCGGTCGCTATATGATGCAGTGCGCCGCCCTGCGCTCGCAGGATTCCGCAGAGTCGCTCAAGGCTCGTATCGCCTTCACCGCCGGGCTCTCATCCAGCCTGCAGGTGATCAATGGCGCCAACGGCACCGTCTACAAGGTGATGGTGGGCCCCTTCAACGGCAAGGCGGCCGCCGACGCGGCCAACAGCAAGCTGCAGAGCTCCGGCATCAGCGGCTGCATTCCCAAGAAAGGGTAATCTGCTTACCGATGACGCAGGGCTGGGTGGCAACACCCGGCCCTGTTCTTTTGGTGTCACTCGCACCCACGCTGTTTGCTACCCCGTTTATCCCGACCAAAGGCAGGGTTGAAAAGCCCGTTTGCCATCCCCATCTTTCTTGCCATGCACAGTCAGGCCGTCATTCGGCTCAAGCGAGGTAAGTAAAGTGACTACCATAGTTTCAGTTCGCCGCAACGGTCAGGTCGTCATCGGTGGCGATGGCCAGGTCTCTCTTGGCAACACCGTCATGAAGGGCAACGCCCGCAAGGTTCATCGTCTCTATAACGGCAAGGTGCTGGCCGGTTTCGCTGGCGGTACCGCCGACGCCTTCACCCTGCTCGAGCGTTTCGAAGCAAAACTGCAGGCCCATCAGGGTAATCTGGAGCGCGCCGCCGTGGCGCTGGCCAAAGATTGGCGCACCGATCGCGCCCTGCGCCGCCTCGAAGCGCTGCTGGCCGTGGCCGACGAACACAAATCCTTCATCATCACCGGCAACGGTGACGTGGTGCAGCCGGAGCACGATCTCATCGCCATCGGCAGCGGCGGCAACTTCGCCCAGTCCGCCGCCATCGCGCTGCTGGAAAACACCGAGCTGGATGCCAGGACCATTGTCGAGAAGTCCCTCAAGATTGCGGGCGACATCTGCGTCTTCACCAACGGCAACCACACCATTGAAGTGCTGGACTATTCGGCGAAATAAGGCCGCCAGCCAAACCCAATTTCCCAAGGGGTGGGCACTGCCCGCCCCGGATACAGGAACACCATCATGTCCGAGATGACCCCGAGAGAAATCGTCCACGAGCTGGACAGACACATCATTGGTCAGGCCGATGCCAAGCGCGCCGTTGCCGTTGCCCTGCGCAACCGCTGGCGCCGGATGCAGCTCAACGAAGAGATGCGCCATGAAGTGACCCCGAAAAACATCCTGATGATCGGCCCGACCGGTGTCGGCAAGACCGAGATCGCCCGTCGTCTGGCCAAGCTGGCCAACGCCCCCTTCATCAAGGTGGAAGCGACCAAGTTCACCGAAGTGGGCTATGTCGGCAAGGAAGTGGACAGCATCATCCGCGATCTGACCGATGCCGCCATCAAGCTGGTGCGCGAAACCGAGATGGAGAAGATGAAATACCGCGCCGAGGAGGCTGCCGAAGAGCGCATTCTCGACGCCCTGCTGCCCAACCCGCGCAACACCTGGGGTGAGGAAGAGAAAGCCGACAACTCCAACACCCGCCAGATCTTCCGCAAGAAACTGCGGGAAGGTCAGCTGGATGACAAGGAGATCGAGCTGGAACTCTCCGCCTCCCCGATGGGTGTCGAAATCATGACCCCGCCGGGCATGGAAGAGATGGCCAACCAGCTGCAGGGACTGTTCCAGAATCTGGGCCAGAACCAGAAGAAGAAGCGCAAGATCAAGGTCAAAGAGGCCATGAAGGCGCTGATCGAAGAGGAAGCGGCTCGTCTGGTCAATCCGGAAGAGCTGAAGCAGAAAGCGATCGCAGCGGTCGAGAACAACGGCATCGTCTTCCTCGACGAGATCGACAAGATCTGCAAGCGCGGCGAGAGCTCCGGCCCCGATGTCTCCCGTGAAGGGGTACAGCGCGACCTGCTGCCGCTGGTTGAAGGTTGCACCGTCAACACCAAGCACGGCATGGTCAAGACCGACCACATCCTGTTTGTCGCCTCCGGCGCCTTCCAGATCGCCAAGCCGTCCGACCTCATCCCCGAGCTGCAGGGCCGTCTGCC
The DNA here is from genome assembly GCF_051919805.1 of Aeromonas sp. 30P. Classification (NCBI taxonomy): domain Bacteria; kingdom Pseudomonadati; phylum Pseudomonadota; class Gammaproteobacteria; order Aeromonadales; family Aeromonadaceae; genus Aeromonas; species Aeromonas sp. 30P. Next base: position 4,649,420 of record NZ_JBQBEA010000001.1, read on the forward strand.
GATCCGGGTCGAGCTGACCGCGCTGACCACAGATGACTTCGAGCGCATCCTGACCGAACCGAACGCCTCCCTGACCGATCAGTACAAGGCGCTGATGGCCACCGAAGGGGTCAACATCGAGTTCACCAAGGATGGCATCCGCCGTCTGGCCGAAGCGGCGTGGCAGGTTAACGAGCGTACCGAGAACATCGGTGCCCGCCGTCTTCACACCGTGATGGAGCGCCTGATGGAAGATATCTCCTACGACGCCTCCGAGAAGTCTGGCGAGACCTTTGTCATCGACACCGACTACGTCAACGCCCACCTCGGTGCGCTTGTCGAGGATGAAGATCTGAGCCGCTTTATTCTGTAAGCGCGCGATTGATCTGAAAACGCCTCCCCTGTGGAGGCGTTTTTATTTCTCCACCGCCCATTTCATTCCGTCTCCGTCGCCCGGACTCTGGCCCTTATCTGCGGCAATCCATTCAATCCCAAGGCGCTTTCATACCTCCCCTTACGAAAGCCCGCCGTTTTTCATCCCTGCTGAAATTTGCTCAAAAAAAGATCTATCAACTTCTGTGCGATTGATTTATACATACGTATAAATCAGATCGAAAGCTGCGCAACAGGAACCAGAGAGATGAATCCAACCCGGCAGAAACTGCTCGATACCGGCCTCGCCATCGCCACCGAGAAGGGTCTGCGCGGCCTGACGGTGCGCGAGCTGGCGGCGGCGGCCGAGGTGAACCTTGGCTCTTTCGTCTACCACTTCGGCAACCGCGACGCCTTTATCGACGAGCTGGTGGAGCTCTGGTACGCCCCCCTCTATGACGAGCTCAAATCGGTGGCAGCCAAAGGTTCCTACCCCTCTGCCATCGCCATGTTCGAGGCCACCATGGAGGCGCTGATCGGGCTGGTGGCGCGCCAGCGCGGCTTTATCAACCACCTGTTTGGCGATGCGCTGGCAGGCGAAGGGGCGGCCCAGCGTTTTCTGCTCAGCCTGCCGCGCCGCCATCCCCTGCTGTTGATCGAACAGGTACGGATGGCACAGGCGGAAGGGTCGCTGGTCGCGGGTCACCCACTCCAGCTGATGATCTTCATCATGGGGTCGGTCGGCCTGCCGCTGGTGATCGCTGGCAGCGGTCGTCAGCTCGGCTGGCTGCCCGAGAAGGCCGCCCCCTTTCTGAGCCAGATAGACAACCCCGAGGCCGCCAGACAGCGGCTGGTATGGGCACTGCGCGGCCTGCGCCCCAGTGATATGAAAGAAGGAGACGCGGCATGAAGCAACGCATTGCAATCCTGGCCCTGCTGCTAACCGTTATCGGTGGCTACCTCTGGTGGCAGGGGCGCCCCGCCGACGGCTCCGTCCTCTACGGCAACGTCGACATTCGCGACGTCAATCTGGCCTTTCGGGTCGGCGGCCGCGTCGATCAGGCGCTGGTCGATGAGGGGGATAGGGTAAAAGCCGGTCAACTGCTGGCCCGCCTCGATCCGGCTCCCCTCACCCACAGCCGCGACAGCGCCCGCGCCAATCTGGCCGCGCTCACTGCCGCCAACGCCTTGATCCACAAAGGCTATCGCAGCGAAGAGACCGACCGCGCCCGGGCCGCACTGGCCGCCGCCGAAGCCGCTGCACTGGAGGCCGACCAGCAGTGGCGCCGCCAGAGCGCATTGGCAGCCACCGGCGCCATCTCCCGCGGTCAGCTCGATACCGCCCGCTCCCAGCGGGATCAGACCCGGGCGCAGGTGCGCTCCGCCCGCGAACAGCTCGCCCAGCTCGAAACCGGCTATCGTCCGGAAGAGATAGCCCAGTCCGATGCCCAACTGGAAGGTGCCAAAGCGGCGCTCGCCAGTGCCGAGCTGGCGCTGGCGGATGCCAGCCTGACCGCTCCCAGCGACGGCATCATCATCAGCCGCGCCATCGAAAACGGCAGCATGGTGCAGAGCGGAGCGACCGCCTTCAACCTCTCCCTGACCGCGCCGGTCTGGGTGCGCGCCTATGTGGAGGAGCCCTGGCTCGGCCACTTCCCGAGCGGCGCCAAGGTGACCCTCACCACCGACTCGCGGCCGGACAAGCCCTATCACGGGGTGGTGGGCTTTGTCTCGCCGACCGCCGAGTTCACCCCGAAATCGGTGGAGACGCCGGACCTGCGCACTCACCTCGTCTACCGGCTGCGCATCGTGGTGCAGGACCCCGACCCGGCCCTACGCCAGGGGATGCCGGTCACCGTCAGGCTGGCGCCATGAGCTGCGCAATCTCCCTCGATGGGCTCACCAAACGCTTTGGCGAGCGGGTCGCCCTCAACGCCATCTCGGCCACCATTCCGGCTGGCGGCATCACCGGGCTGGTCGGCCCCGACGGCGCCGGCAAGAGCACTTTGCTACGCCTGCTGGCCGGTCTGCTGATCCCCGAAGCGGGCACCATCCGGGTGCTGGGGCTGGATCCGGTGAGCGAGGGGGATCTGCTGCGTCAGCGCCTCGGCTACATGCCCCAGCAGTTCGGCCTCTACGAAGATCTCAGCGTGCTGGAGAACCTCACCCTCTACGCTGACTTGCGCGGCGTACTGGAGCCCGAACGCACGCCCACCTTCGCGCGGCTGCTCGCCTTCACCGATCTTGCCCGCTTCACCGCGCGGCCAGCCGGCAAGCTCTCTGGCGGGATGAAGCAGAAACTCGGGCTGGCCTGCGCCCTGCTCGGCACCCCGGATGTGCTGCTGCTGGACGAACCGGGGGTCGGGGTCGATCCCATCTCTCGCCGCGCCCTCTGGCAGATGGTGCGCGAACTGGCCAAGGGGGGAATGACGGTGCTCTGGAGTACCGCCTATCTCGATGAGGCGGAGCTGTGCGACCACGTGCTGCTGATGGCGGATGGCGAGGTGCGCACCAGCGGCACGCCGGCCGATCTGATGGGGGCCATGGCCAGCCGCTGCTGGCTGCTGGAGGCGGGGCAACTGGATGGCCGCGAGCGGCGCGCCCTGCTGCGCCGGGCACTGGCTCACCCGGCGGTGATGGATGGCGCGGTGGCGGGGGAGCGGGTGCGCTTGCTGCTGCACCCGGGCATGACGCCCCCACCGCTGGCAGAGCTGCATCTCGCCAACGGCGCCTTTCAACCGGCCCAGCCCCGGCTGGAGGATGCCTTTATCGACCTGCTCGGCGGCGGCCCCGACGGTGAGTCGAGTCTGGCAGCCGGGATGCGCGAAGCGGAACTGCCGCAGGGGGTCTCCCCCGAGGCGGTGATCGAGGCGCGCCACCTCACCAAGCGCTTCGGCGATTTTGCCGCCACCGATGACGTCAGCTTTGCGGTGCGCCGCGGCGAGATCTTCGGCCTGCTCGGCCCCAACGGGGCGGGCAAGTCCACCACCTTCAAGATGGAGTGCGGCCTGCTGCGCCCGAGCGAGGGGCAGGCACTGGTGACCGGCATCGATCTGGCCCACAGCCCCTCGGCGGCGCGCCAGCACCTCGGCTACATGGCGCAGAAGTTCTCCCTCTACAAGCAGCTCACCGTGGCCCAGAACCTCTCCTTCTTCGCCGGTATCTACGGCCTGTTCGGCCGCCACCAGCAGACGCGGATCGATGCCATGGTGACTGCCTTTGCCCTCGCCCCCTGGCTCGATCAGAAGGCGGAATCCCTGCCGCTCGGCCTGCGCCAGCGCTTGTCGCTCGCCTGCGCCCTGCTGCACGAGCCGCCGCTGCTGTTTCTCGACGAGCCCACCTCCGGGGTCGATCCGGTAACCCGGCGCGAGTTCTGGTCGCACATCAACGCGCTGGCCGACCACGGCGTCACAGTGCTGGTCACCACCCACTTTATGGATGAGGCGGAGTATTGCGACCGCATTGCCCTCATCTATCGCGGCAAGCTGCTGGCCCTCGGCACTCCAGACGATCTCAAGGGGCTGGCCGCCAAAGAGGCGGCGACCTCTTTGCCAACCGGCTCCTTGCCGACCTGTTCTTTGCCAACAATGGAAGAGGCCTTTATCACCCTAGTCGAGCGGGCCAGCGAGGAGGACGCATGAGTATCAACCGTCGGCGACTGCTGGCCCTGTGTCGCAAGGAGATGCTGCAAATCGTCCGTGACCCGAGCAGCATCCTCATCGCCTTCATCATGCCGGTGGTGCTGCTGGTGGTGATGGGTTACGCCATCAATCTGGATGTGGACCATCTGCGCCTCGGCATCTGGCGCACCGACAGCGGCGCCCCGGCGGTGCGGCTGGAGCAGGCCCTGCGCGGCTCTACCGCACTGGAGATCCACAGCGGCCCGAGCAAGGAGTCCCTGCTCGCCAGTCTGGCCCGTGGCGAGATCCGCGGCCTGCTGGTGATCGATGACGGCTTCTCCCGCGCGCTGGCCGGTCAGGGCAATGGCACGCCGCAAGCGCTGCTGCTGACCGACGGCTCCGAGCCCAACACCGCCAACTTCGTCACCAACTATGTGCAGGGGATCTGGCAGGGGTGGCTCGCTGGCGAGGGGGTCGCCATGCCGGTGTCGATAGAGAGCCGCGCCTGGTTCAACCCGGCGCTGGTGAGCCGCAACTGTCTGGTGCCGGGCTCCATTGCGGTGGTGATGACCATCATAGGCGCCCTGCTCACCTCGCTGGTGGTGGCGCGGGAGTGGGAGCGCGGCACCATGGAGGCGCTGCTCGCCACCCCGGTCACCAAGGGGGAGCTGCTGCTCTCCAAGCTGCAGCCCTACTACGGCCTCGGCATCATCGCCATGCTGCTCTGCCTGCTCTTCTCGGTGGCTGTAATGGGCGTGCCATGGCGCGGCTCCCTGCTGCTGCTCTTTCTGGTCACCAGCGTCTTTCTCGGCAGCGCCCTCGGACTCGGGCTGTTTCTCTCCACCGTGATGCGCAGCCAGTTCAACGCCGCGCAGGCAGCCCTGATCGCAGCCTTTCTGCCCGCCGTGATGCTGTCGGGCTTCGTGTTCGAGATCGCCAGCATGCCGCCGCTGCTGCGGGCCATCACCCACCTCATTCCGGCCCGCTATTTCGCCAGTTCGCTGCAGACCCTCTATCAGGCGGGCAGCGTCTTCTCGGTCCTGCTGGTCAACGGTTTCTGTCTGCTGCTGCTGGCGGGTTTCTGGCTAGCCCTGACCGCCCGCAAGACGCGGCGCACTCTGGAGTAACCCATGCTGATCCGACTCTGGTGGCTGATCCGAAAAGAGCTGCAGGCCCTGATGGGCAATACCCAGGGGCGCTTTCTGCTCATCATGCCGGTGCTGCTGCAAACCGCCCTCTTCCCGTTCGCCGCCACTCTGGAGGTGACCGGCAACACGCTGGCCATCTACAACCAGGATGGCGGCGCCCAGAGCCGCGAGCTGCTGGAGCGCCTCACCCATATGCCCGCCTTCACCAGCATCATTCCGGTGCAAGGCGAGGCAGGCATGACCGAGGTCATCACCGGACAGCAGGCGCTGCTAGGGCTGATTATTCCGGGCGATTTCTCGCGCCGGCTGGCGCGGGGCGAACCGGCCAGGGTGCAGCTGATTATCGATGGACGCCGCTCCAACAGTGGTCAGGTGGCGGCGGGCTACATCAGTCAGGTGATTGCCCGCTGGCAAAGTGAGGGCAAGGGGCAACCCGAGCTGGCGGTGCGCAACCTCTACAACCCCAACGTCGAGTTCCACTGGCATATACTGCCGGCGCTGGTGGCCATCATCACCACCACCGGCTGCCTGATTGTCACCGCCCTCTCGGTCGCGCGGGAGCGGGAAGAGGGCACCTTCGATCAGCTGCTGGTCTCCCCCCTCACCGCAGGCTGGATCATGGCGGGCAAGGCGGTGCCCGGCATCATGGTGGCGGTGGGACAAGGATGCATAGTCGCGCTGGCCGCCCGTTTTGTCTTTCACCTCCCCTTTGCCGGCAGCCTCAGCCTGCTGATGGCGGGCATGGTCTGCTACGGGCTGGCACTGGCCGGGATCGGGCTCTTCATCTCGTCGTTCTGCTCGACACAGCAGCAGGCCTTTCTCGGAGTCTTCTCCTTCACCGTCCCGGCAGTGATCCTCTCGGGCTACATCTCGCCGGTGGAGAACATGCCGCAGGTGTTCCAGTGGCTGGCGGCCATCGATCCCCTCACCCACTTCATCGTGCTGCTCAAGGGGGTCTTCCTCAAAGGGTTTGACTGGTCGGCCGCCTGGCCCCTGCTCTGGCCGCTGCTCGCCATCTCCGGGGTCACCCTGTCGCTGGCGCTCACCATGTTCCGCCGCCATATCGCCTGACGCGCCGCCTTGCTCGGCTGATGCCGGTCTCGCCCAGTGCGAGATCGGCTTTTTCCGACAGCAGTTTTCACTCCCCGGCTTTTGCTAAAGCACTCTGCTGCTCTCCACCATCCCTCACTCCAAGCCAGCGCAGAAATCATCAACTGGTATACCTATTTTTGTATATCTTTGAATTTTATCGAATTACCCCTGACGAGATATATAAATAGACACTTGATTTGCATCAATTGCCCGCCCCGACTGACTGGGTAGCCTAACCCCAGAATGATGTTTTATTACTCCAAACTAGAGGCAATCATGAGCAAACTCAGACTGGTCGTTGTGGGCAACGGCATGGTGGGGCACCGCTTCATCGAAGAGTTGATCGAGCGGGCCGAGCCGGGCCGCTACGAGATCACCGTCTTCGGTGCAGAACCCCGTCCCGCCTACGATCGCGTCCATCTCTCCTCCTACTTCTCCCATCACACCAGCGAAGATCTCTCCCTCGTCAAACCCGGTTTCTACGACAAGCACGGCATCCGCCTGCTGCTCGGCGAAGCAGTGAAAAAAATCGACAGGGCCAACCGCGAAGTGCACTCCAACAAGGGCACTGTGGTCGGATACGACAAGCTGGTGCTGGCCACCGGCTCCTACCCCTGGGTGCCGCCCATTGCGGGCAGTCAGCACCACGAGTGCTTCGTCTATCGCACCATCGAGGATCTGAAAGCCATTCGCAGCGCCGCCAAGAGTGGCAAGAGCGGGGTGGTGATCGGGGGCGGCCTGCTTGGCCTCGAAGCGGCCGGTGCCCTCAAGGCGCTGGGTCTCGAGACCCACGTTGTGGAGTTTGCTCCTGTGCTGATGGCCGAGCAGCTCGACGGTCAGGGCGGCCAGCTGCTGCGCCGCAAGATTGAATCCATGGGGGTGCAGGTACACACCAGCAAGAGCACCAGCGAGATCCTGATGCACGGCGGAGAACAGGCGAAACACCGCCTCGCCTTCACCGACGGCAGCCAGCTGGAAGTGGACGTGGTGGTCTTCTCCACCGGCATTCGCCCGCAAGATACCCTGGGCCGTTACGGTGATCTCGCTATCGCCGAGCGCAGCGGCATCGTCATCGACGATCACTGCCTCACCTCCGATCCCGACATCTATGCCATCGGCGAGTGCGCCGCCTGGCAGGGCCGCTTCTTCGGGCTGGTGGCGCCGGGCTACAAGATGGCCCAAATCACCGTCGACCACCTGCTCGGCGGCGACAGCCGTTTCGAGGGGGCAGACATGAGCGCCAAGCTCAAGCTGCTCGGCGTCTCCGTCGGCTCCATCGGTGATGCCCACGGCCGCACCCCGGGCAGCCACAGCTATGTGTTCCAGGACGACCAGGCCGGCGTCTACAAGAAAATCGTGGTGAACGAAGACAACAGCCGATTGCTCGGCGCCGTGCTGGTGGGTGACGTGGAAGATTACGGCAACCTGCTGCAGATGATGCTCAATGCGCTGCCGCTGCCGAGCCACCCGGATACCCTGATCCTGCCCGCCTACGCCGGTGCCAAGCCGACGCTGGGGGTGGATGCCCTGCCGGAAAGCGCCCAGATCTGCTCCTGCTTCGACGTCTCCAAGGGCGACATCGCCCAGGCCGTCGCCGAGGGTCACACCACGCTGGCCGCCATCAAGCAGCACACCAAGGCCGGTACCGGCTGCGGCGGCTGCGTGCCGCTCATCAGTCAGGTGCTCAACGCCGAGCTGGTGAAGCAGGGTATCGAGGTCAACAACCACCTCTGCGCCCACTTCCCCCACTCCCGACAGGAGCTGTTCCATCTGGTCAAGGTGGAGGGGATCAAGAGCTTCGACGAGCTGCTGGCCAAGCACGGTCAGGGCTATGGCTGCGAGGTGTGCAAACCGACCGTCGGCTCCATTCTCGCCTCCTGCTGGAACGAGCATGTGCTGAGCCCGCGCAACATCCCGCTGCAGGACACCAACGACATCTTCCTCGGCAACATGCAGAAGGACGGCAGCTACTCCGTCATCCCGCGCATGGCCGGTGGCGAAGTGACTCCGGAAGGGCTGCTGGCGGTGGCCGAAGTGGCCCGCGACTACAAGCTCTACACCAAGATCACCGGCGCCCAGCGCATCGGTCTGTTCGGGGCCCAGAAGGATGATCTGCCCGCCATCTGGCGCAAGCTGCTGGCCGCCGGATTCGAGACCGGTCAGGCCTACGCCAAGGCGCTGCGCATGGCCAAGACCTGCGTCGGCAGCACCTGGTGCCGCTTCGGCGTGCAGGACAGCGTCGGCCTCGGGGTCTTCCTCGAGAACCGCTACAAGGGCATTCGCACCCCCCACAAGATGAAGTTCGGCGTCTCCGGCTGTACCCGCGAATGTGCGGAAGCCCAAGGTAAGGATGTCGGCATCATCGCCACCGATGCGGGTTGGAACCTCTATGTGGGCGGCAACGGCGGCATGAAGCCGCGCCACGCCGATCTGCTGGCTTCTGACCTCGACCGCGAGACCCTCATCAAGCTGATCGACCGCTTTATGATGTTTTACGTCACCAGCGCCGACAAACTGCAGCGCACCTCGGTCTGGCTCGGCAATCTGGAAGGGGGCGTCGACTACCTGCGCGAGGTGATCGTCGACGACAAGCTGGGGCTGGCCGAGACGCTCGAGCGCGATATCCAGACCCTTATCGACAGCTACGAGTGCGAATGGTCGCGCACCCTCAATGAAGAGGAGGCGCTCAAGCGCTTCAGCCACTTCATCAACAGCGACAAGCGCGACCCGGACGTTCAGTTCGTCGCCGAGCGCGACCAGCACAGACCGGCGACCCCGGCCGAGCGCATCCCCGTCTACCAGATCGAGGTGGAGACCAAATGATGAAACTTGCCTGCCAACTCAACGACATCCTGCCGGGAACCGGTGTCTGCGCTCTGATCGAGGGGCGCCAGATCGCCCTGTTTCGCCCGAACGCGGCGGCCGAGGTGTTCGCCATCGACAACCGGGATCCCTTCTTCGCCGCCAACGTGCTGTCGCGGGGCCTGATTTGCGAACACGACGGCGAGCTCTGGGTCGCCAGCCCGCTCAAGAAGCAGCGCTTTCGCCTGAGCGATGGCCACTGTTTCGACAACCCGGCCATGTCGGTGCAGAGCTACCCCGTTGAAGTGCGCGACCAGCAGGTCTGGGTCGCCGTCTAAGCCGATTTCACTCTCTTTCGGGCTGCCTGTGGGCAGCCCTTTCAAGGACTCACAAGATGTATACGGAAACCATTAACAAGTGCGCCGCCAACGCGGCCCGCATCAACCGCTTCGAGCGCAGCGACAAGCTCGGCTTCTGGCTCAGCTCCGCCATGGCGGGGGCCTATGTGGGCCTCGGCATCATCCTCATCTTCACCCTCGGCAATCTGGTGGACCCCGCCATCCGGCCGCTGGTGATGGGGGCCACCTTCGGCATCGCCCTGACGCTGGTCATCATCGCCGGCTCCGAGCTGTTTACCGGCCACACCATGTTCCTCACCTTCGGGGTGAAGACGGGCAAGATCACCATGGCCGACCTGCTGCGCATCCTGCCGCAGACCTGGGCGGGCAATCTGATTGGCTCCGTTGTGGTGGCACTCATCTACTCCTACGGCGGCAGCCTGCTGCCGGATGCGGGCAGTCTGGCCCACAAGGTGGCGCTGGCCAAAACCCAGGCACCGGCGCTGACCCTGTTTATGAAGGGGATCCTCTGCAACTGGCTGGTCTGCCTCGCCATCTGGATGGCGCTGCGCACCGAAGGGGCCGCCCGCTTCATCGCCATCTGGTGGTGCCTGCTGGCCTTTATCGCTTCCGGCTACGAGCACTCCATCGCCAACATGACCCTGTTCGCCCTCTCCTGGTTTGGCGCCCACTCCGAGGCCTACACCCTGAGCGGCATCGGCCACAACCTGCTGTGGGTGACGCTGGGCAACACCGTCTCCGGCGTCCTCTTTATGGGCCTCGGCTACTGGTATGCCACCCCGAAAGCAGAGCGCCCGGTTGCAGTGAGCGAGACCACCAGCACCGCCAACCAGACCCGAACCGCCTGATCCGGAGGCCCCATGGACTACTTGCCCATCTTTTGCCGACTCGACAACAAACCCGTGCTGCTGGTCGGCGGCGGCGAGGTAGCGGAACGCAAGGCGCGTCTGCTGCTGGATGCCGGTGCCCACCTCACAGTCGTGGCGCCCGAGCTCGACCCCGAGCTGGCGGAACTGGCGGCCAACGGCAGCATCGAGTGGCTGGCCGGTGAATTTGTGCCGGAACAACTGGCGGGCAAGTGGCTGGTGGTGGCCGCCACCGATCGGCGCGAGGTGAATGCGCTGGTTTACCAGAGCGCCAATCAGGCGCGGATCTTTGCCAACGTGGTGGATGACCCGAAACGCTCCAGCTTCATCATGCCGTCGCTCATCGATCGCTCACCGCTGATGGTGGCCATCTCCTCCGGCGGCAAGGCACCGGTGCTGGCCCGCCTGCTACGGGAAAAACTCGAAGCCCTGCTGCCGCAGCATCTGGGGGCCGTGGCGGCCTTCGCCGGCAGCCTGCGGGAGCGGGTCAAGGCGCGATTCGCCAACATGGGAGAGCGGCGCCGCTTCTGGGAGCGGCTACTCGGGGCGGACCGACTCGGTCAGGCGCTGGCGCGGGGCAATAGCGCCTCTGCCAACCAGCTGGCCGACAACCTGTTTGCCGACGAGAGCCAGACCGGAGGTGAGGTGGTGTTGGTGGGAGCCGGCCCCGGCGATCCGGGTCTGCTCACTCTGCACGCCCTGCGCCAGATGCAGCAGGCGGACGTGGTGGTCTATGACCGACTGGTCTCCGACGAGGTGATGGCACTGGTGCGCCGGGATGCCAAGCGCATCTTCGTCGGCAAGCAGGCGGGCAACCACTGCGTGCCGCAGGAGGGGGTCAACCAGCTCTTGCTGGAGGAGGCGAAGAAGGGGCAGCGGGTGGTGCGGCTGAAGGGGGGAGACCCCTTTATCTTCGGCCGTGGCGGCGAGGAGCTGGAGACGCTGGTCGGCAGCGGCATCGGTTTTCAGGTGGTGCCGGGGATCACGGCGGCCAGCGGCTGCGCGGCCTACGCCGGTATTCCGCTGACCCACCGCGATCACGCCCAGAGCGTGCGTTTCGTCACCGCCCACGGCAAGGGTGGCGCCCGGGATCTCGACTGGCCGCTCTTGGCCAAGGACAAGCAGACCCTGGTGTTCTACATGGGGCTCTCCTCCTGTGCCACCATCCGCGAGCAACTGCTGGCCCACGGCAAGGCGGGCCACACCCCGGTGGCGCTGATCGAGCGCGGCACCCAGCCAAGCCAGCGGGTCATTCGCGGTACCCTCGATCAGTTGCCCGCGCTGGCTGTGGGGGTCGAGAGTCCGGCGCTGATCATGGTGGGCTCGGTGGTGACGCTGGCCGACCGGCTCGCCTGGTTTGGCGAGGCACCACAGCGCCAGCGAGCCCTCGCCTAAGGGATCATCGGCAACTCACCATGAGGCCACCAGCAGGTGGCCTCACTTTTACCTCTCTATTCTCCCATCACGGTCATAACCTGTTGTTTTAAGTCTGGTATCCTATGGGCATTGAGCCCTTGGCCACCATCTCAGGAATTCATCCCATGTCTCTTCCCATCAAGAACAGCGCCCGGCAGCGCGCGGATGACAGATCCCGCATTCTCACCCTGCTGCTGCGCGATGATGCCCTCACCGACAGCCTGCTCGATCCGCAGGCGGTGCAGGATGCCGAACAGCGTGACCAGACCAGCGAACTCACAGCGCTGGTCAACGGGTTGCCCGCCGCCGACGTCGCCGATGCGCTGGAATCGCTGCCGCCCGATGAGCGTCATGCCCTGTGGGCGCTGGTGGAGGAGGAGAAGCGCGGCCAGATCCTGGTCGAAGCGTCGGAGACGGTGTGGGACAGCCTCATCAGCGGGATGAGCGACAAGGAGCTGCTGCACGCCCTGCGCACCCTGGATATCGACGACCAGATCTATCTGGGCCAGTACCTGCCGCGCAACCTGATGGGGCGGCTGCTCACCTATATGGCCCCCGCCGAGAGGGATCGGGTGCGGGAGGTGATCCGCTACGGCAAGCACACCGTCGGCGCCATGATGGACTTCGAGATCATCACCATCCGCCCCGAGGTGAGTCTGGCCACGGTGCAGCGCTACCTGCGCCTGCGCGGCAAGATCCCCGCCAACACCGACAAGCTGTTCGTCATCGATCGGCGCAACCATTTGCTGGGGGAGCTGGCCCTCACCACTGTGCTGCTGCACAAGCCCGCCACCCTGGTGAGCGACGTGATGGAGCGGGATCCGGTCACCTTCGATCCGGAGGATAACGACGAAGCGGCCGCCCGCACCTTCGAGCGGGATGACCTGCTCTCCGCCGCCGTGGTGGATGGCAAGGGCAAGCTGATGGGCCGCCTCACCGTCGAAGAGGTGGTGGACCTGGTCTATGAAGAGAGCGACACCGACCTGCGCCGGATGGGGGGTATCAGCGAGGATGAAGACGTATTCGCGCCCGTCTCCAAAGCGGTCAAGACCCGCTGGGCCTGGCTTGCCATCAACCTCTGCACCGCCTTTGTCGCCTCGCGGGTGATCGGCCTGTTCGAGCACACCATCTCGCAACTGGTGGCGCTGGCGGCCCTGATGCCCATCGTCGCCGGGATCGGCGGCAACACCGGCAACCAGACCATCACCATGATAGTGCGGGCGCTGGCGCTGCAACACATTCAGGCGGGCAACCTCTCCTTCCTGCTGCTGCGGGAACTCGGGGTCGCCTTTATCAACGGGCTGGTGTGGGGCGGCACCATGGGCATTGCCACCTACCTGCTCTATCAGGATGCGGCGCTCGGCGCCGTGATGACGCTCGCCATGATGCTCAACCTGCTGGTGGCCGCCCTGATGGGAGTCATCATCCCCATGACCATGACCCGACTCGGCCGCGACCCGGCAGTCGGTGCCAGCGTGATGATCACCGCCATCACCGACACCGGCGGCTTCTTTATCTTCCTAGGGCTGGCGACCCTGTTCCTGCTGTAACCAGCCACTCAAACCATAAAAAACAGGCCCACCGAAGTGGGCCTGCTGTTATTTGCGTGGGTGGGAGTATCGCGCTAAAGGGCGCTACTCCCGCTCCTTCACATAAGGTGTACCAAGTGCCTTGGGTGCCACGGCACGGCCGATAAAACCGGCCAGCAGGAACACGGTCAGGATGTAGGGCAGAGCCTCAATGGCCTGCACCGGAATGGCGAAGCCACCGATACTGACCCCTTGCAAGCGGATGGCGACCGCATCGAGGAAACCGAACAGCAGGCAGGCTGCCATGGCATTCCAGGGGCGCCACTTGCCGAACACCAGCGCCGCCAGTGCCATAAAGCCCTTGCCCGCACTCATGTTGGGGATGAACTGGGCCGTCTGGGCCACAGCCAGATAGGTGCCACCGATACCGGCCAGCAGGCCGCCGATGAGGAGCGCGGTGTAGCGCATCCGCACCACAGAGATACCGGCGGTATCGACTGCTGCCGGTGCCTCACCCACCGCCCGTAGACGCAGACCGAAGCGGGTACGAAACATCACCCACCAGGCCAGCGGCACACAGGCGAACGCCACGTACTCCAGCAGGGAGTGGCCGCTCAGCAGCTCGCTGTAGAGCTGGCCGATCACCGGCACATCCCACAGCTCCTTGGCATAGGGCAGATCGATGGGGGCGAACCGGGCATCACCGGAGAGCGCCGGGGTCTGGCCACCCTGATCGAACCAGTAACGGCCCAGGGTCACGGTCAGACCGGCCGCCAGAATGTTGATGGCCATGCCGCTCACCACCTGATCACCGCGGTGAGTGATGGTGGCAAAGCCGTGCATCAGGGCAAACAGGATGGAGACACCCACCCCGGCACCCAGACCTATCCAGGCAGAACCGGAGACCGCCGCAGCCGCACCACTGGCGAACGCTGCTGCCAGCAGTTTGCCTTCCAGCGCGATATTGACCACCCCGGAGCGCTCGCAAAACATGCCCGCCATGGCGGCCAGAATCAACGGTGGTGCGGTCCGAATGGTCGCATCCAGCATCAGGATCAGAATTTCAAACATGATCAGACTCCTTTAGCTTGCGCGGCTGAGCGGTTGGCAAACGCCAGATAGAGCTGCTCGATACGCGGACGCATCATGTGCTCAAGGGCGCCACAGAACAGGATCACCAGACCCTGCAACACCACCACGATGTTGCGGTCGACACCGAACTCGAAGCTGAGCTCGGCGCCCCCCTGATAGAGGAAACCGAACAGCAGGCTGGCGATGATGACGCCGACCGGATGGTTGCGCCCCATCAGCGCTACCGCGATACCGGTGAAGCCGAACCCTTCCACGAAGTTGAGCTTGATCTGGTGCAGCTCACCCTGCAGCACGTTGAGGGCGAAGAAGCCCGACAGCATGCCGGAGATGACCATGGCTAGGATCACCACCTTGGGATAGGAGATACCGGCATAGGCGGAGGCACTTTGGCTGGCGCCGACCGAGCGGATCTCGTAACCCCAGCGGGTGTGCCAGATAAAGACCCACACCAGCACCGCACAGATCAGCGCCCAGAAGAAGCTGATATTGAGCGGGCTGTTGGGGATCTCCATCCGAACAGGCTCGCCAGCCCGCTCATCTTGGGCAGCCAGCTTGCTTCGGCAAACACCTTGCTCTCGGTCGCCATCGAGCCGGGCGGCTTGAACACCTCCACCAGCAGATAGGCCATCAGCGAGGCGGCGATGAAGTTGAACATGATGGTGGTGATCACGATGTGACTACCGCGCTTGGCTTGCAGCCAGGCCGGAATAAAGGCCCAGGCCGCACCGAACAGACCACCGGCAATGATGGAGAGCGGCAACAGCAGGGCAAACGGCAGCACATCGCCGAGCATCAGACAGACCAGACCCACACCGAGACCGCCGATATAGGCCTGACCTTCGCCACCGATATTGAACAGACCGGCGTGAAAGGCGACCGCCACCGACAGACCGGTAAAGATAAAGCCGGTTGCGTAGTAGAGGGTGAAGCCGACCCCTTCACCTGTGCCGAACGCGCCGTACCACATGATCTTGGCGGCATCGACCGGGTTGATGTCGAGGTAGTAGAACAGAATAATGGCCGACACCAGGAAGGCCAGCAGGATGTTGACCGCAGACAAGACGCCTACGGAGACCCAGGCAGGAATACGTACTTGGCTCATCAGTGGGCCTCCTTGGCAACTTCGTCCGGCACTATGTTCGCCATCATCAGACCAATGGTGCGCTCATCCGCCTTGGCACCATCCAGCTCGCCGACGATGCGACCATCGGCAATGACCAGAATGCGATCTGCGAGGCTCATGATCTCGTCCAGCTCCACCGAGACCAGCAAGACGGCCTTGCCCTTGTCGCGCATGGCGATGATCTGCTGATGGATATACTCGATGGCGCCGATGTCGACCCCGCGGGTCGGCTGGCCGATCAACAGCACATCCGGGTCCTGCTCCACTTCACGGGCGATCACCAGCTTCTGCTGGTTGCCACCGGAGAAGTTGGCGGTCTTGTGATCGGGATGGGGCGGGCGCACGTCCCACTTCTCCATCTTGGCCTGACAATCCTGCTGGATCGCCTCCTTGTTCTGCAGCCACCCCTTGTTGTATTGCGGACGGCGGTGATAACCGAGGATAAAAGCCTCTTTCGCCTCGAAGCGGTTGATCAGCCCCATCTTGTGGCGATCTTCCGGCACATGGCCGAGGCCGTAGTTGCGCACCAGCTCGGGATCGGCCGGGTGCTCCGCGCTCACCTTGTGCACGCCGCTGCGGCTGCTGATGGTAAAGCCGCCCTTGCTCGGCTTGAGAATACCGCCAAGCAGGCTGAGCAGTTCGGACTGGCCGTTGCCGGAGACCCCGGCGATGCCGACCACTTCACCGGCCCGCACTTCGAAACTGACCGATTTGACCCGCTCCACCTTGCTGGCGTCGACGTAGCTGAGCCCTTCGATCTTCAGCTTGGCTTCACCGGGCTGGGTTGGCCCCTTGTCGACCTTGAGGCGCACCTTGCGGCCCACCATCAGTTCGGCCAGCTGCTCCTTGTCGGTATCCTTGGTGGCGACGTGGGCCACCATCTCGCCACGGCGCATGATGGAGACCTGATCGGTAATGGCCAAGATCTCCCGCAGCTTGTGGGTGATAAGGATGATGGTCGCCCCCTGATCCCGCAGCTTTTTCAGCACCTCGAACAGGTGATCCGCCTCTTGCGGGGTCAGTACCCCGGTCGGCTCGTCGAGGATCAGGATGCGGGCGCCGCGATAGAGCGCCTTGAGAATTTCGACCCGCTGTTGCAAGCCAACCGGCAGATCTTCGACCTTCTCGTGCAACGGCACGTCGAGGCCATAATCCCGCGCCAGTTCGCCAAGCAGCTTTTCGGCTGACGCCACGCTCTGCTGAAGGTGCCAGCCGTTCTCAGCGCCGAGGATGACGTTTTCCAATACGGTGAAGTTATTGACCAGCATGAAGTGCTGGTGAACCATGCCCACCCCTGCGGCAATCGCATCTTGTGAGCCATGGGGTTTGAAAGGATTCCCGTCGATCAGCATCTCGCCTTTATCGGCATGGTAGAAACCATAAATGATGCTCATCAGGGTGGACTTACCGGCGCCATTTTCGCCGACAATGCCGTGGATACTGCCTTTGCGAACCTTAAGGTCGATCAGCTTGTTGGCGTACACTTCGCCGAACCGCTTATCGATACCTCTTAATTCGATGGCATAGCGATCTGTCTGGTCCATGATGCAGCCCTGCGTTTCATGAAATAAGACTAAAAACCGGCCCGTGCGGGCCGGTGGTGCGTTGAGAGTCGTAGCAACTATCTAATTAGTATTTGCAGGTGTTATCGCTCATGTAGTCATGAACCTTGACCTTGCCAGCGATGATTTCAGCCTTGATGGCATCCACCTTGGCTTTCATTTCCGGGGTGATCAGCTTCTCGTTGTCCTTGTCGAGTGCCCAATCCACACCGCCTTCAGCCAGACCCAGGTTCTTGATACCCGGCTTCCACTCGCCTTTGGCAGCGTCATCCCAGGTCTGGTAAGCGGCCAGACCCACAGACTTGACCATGGAGGTCAGCATGGTGCCCGGTTGCAGGTGGTTCTGGTTGGAGTCCACCCCGATGGCGAACTTGCCGCTGTCCTTGGCTGCCTGATAGACACCGATACCGGTACCGCCAGCCGCGGCGTAAACCACGTCAGCGCCCTTGGCGAACTGGGACTTGGCCAGCTCGGCACCTTTCGCCGGGTCAGCAAACGCGGCCGGGGTAGAGCCCGCCATGTTCTGGAACACTTCGATCTTCGGATTGACGAACTTGGCACCCTGCTCGTAGCCGCACTGGAATTTGCGGATCAGCGGGATATCCATGCCGCCCACGAAGCCGACCTTGCCGCTCTTGGAAGCGATGGCAGCCAGCGCACCCACCAGGAAGGAACCTTCATGCTCCTTGAAGATGACGGACTGGACGTTCGGCTTGTCGACCACCATGTCGATGATGGTGAACTGGGTTTTCGGGAATTCGGTCGCAACCTTCTCTACCGCAGAACCCATATTGAAACCGACCGCCACGATCGGGCCGTTGCCACGGCTGGCCAGACGACGCAGACCCTGCTCGCGCTGGGCTTCGTTCTGGGGTTCAAACTCTTTGACCTTGACGCCCTTGTCCTTGTTGTAGAGCTCGACGCCGTTACGGAACACGGCTTCGTTGAATGATTTGTCATACTTGCCCGCGGTGTCATAAATGACGGCTGGCTCGGAAGCAGCCTGAGCAGAGAGAGCAGCGAGAGTGAGGGAGGCCACAGTGGCCAGCTTGAGCACTTTAGTCACGATCGTATCCTTGATTGTTATTAAGTGAGGGAACTTGCTTGCCTGTCAGAGCAGGCTATCTAGCACGCAGGCTTACTCTAAGTCAGCCCCGATGCGGGTCAAGCAAATGATAAGGGAAAAACGTTTGCGTTAACGGTTTGAATTCTAAGCAAATAACCTTATAAGCAGTTGTTTTTTAGCTACTTTTCAGTTTTTTATGCTAACAACCAAAAGACCCAAACGACATTTCTCTTATTGTTCAGCAAGTTACTGTAAACCGTTTTCCCCTGTTATTCATCCAGCCCCCCGGCAAGCCCGTGATCCGGCTCGCAAAATCCCCACAAACCGCGCGAGCAAGGATTGGCTACAGCTGGAAACCTCCCCGTCCCGTTCTCTCTGCGCCAGCCAAAAATGGCCGCACCGGCGCCCCCGCAAGCCCCCATCTCGCCCCTCCCCCCGAGTTTGGATTTGGTCTGGCAGGGGGATGGCCGTATAATCCCCGCCTGTATAAATAAACAGGAGTGGTGATGGACGTTTCAACCCTGCTCGACGGGCTCAACGACAAGCAAAGAGATGCCGTTGCGGCGCCCCGCAGCAACCTGCTAGTGCTGGCCGGTGCCGGTTCGGGCAAGACCCGGGTGCTGGTGCACCGTATCGCCTGGCTGATGCAGGTGGAACGCTGTTCACCCTTCTCCATCATCGCGGTCACCTTTACCAACAAGGCGGCGGCCGAGATGCGCGGCCGGGTCGAAAAAGTGATCGGCGACGGCGTGCGCGGCATGTGGATCGGCACCTTCCACGGTATCGCCCACCGCCTGCTGCGGGCCCACCATCTGGATGCGGGCTTGCCGCAGGATTTCCAGATCCTCGACTCCGACGACCAGTACCGGCTGATCCGCCGGGTGCTCAAGGCGCTCAACCTTGACGAGAAGCACTGGGCCCCGCGCGCCGTGATGGGCTACATCAACGGCAAGAAGGATGAAGGCTTGCGCCCCGGCGACATCGACCTCTACGGCGACCCCGTCACCCGCACCTATCAGCAGATCTACAAGACCTATCAGGAGACCTGCGATCGCTCCGGTCTGGTGGACTTTGCAGAACTCTTGCTGCGTGCCCACGAGCTGTGGCTCAACAAGCCGCACATCCTCGAGCACTACCGCGACCGCTTCCAGAACATCCTGGTGGACGAGTTTCAGGATACCAACGGCATCCAGTACGCCTGGCTGCGGATGCTGGCAGGCAACAGCGGCAAGGTGATGATCGTCGGTGACGATGACCAGTCCATCTACGGCTGGCGCGGCGCCAAGATCGAGAATATCCAGCGCTTCCTGACCGACTATCAGGGCGCCGAGACCATCCGCCTCGAGCAGAACTACCGCTCCACCGCCAATATCCTGAAAGCGGCCAACAGCGTCATCGCCAACAACGCCGAGCGCCTTGGCAAGGAGCTGTGGACCGAAGGGGCCGAGGGCGAGCCGATTTCGCTGTATGCCGCCTTCAACGAGGTGGACGAAGCGCGCTTCGTGGTCGGCCGCCTCAAGGATTGGAAGGAAAAGGGCGGCCTCCTGGCCGACTGCGCCATCCTCTATCGCTCCAATGCCCAGTCGCGGGTGCTGGAAGAGGCGCTGATGCAGGACGCCATGCCGTATCGTATCTACGGCGGCCTGCGCTTCTTCGAACGGCAGGAAATTAAAGACGCCATGGCCTATCTGCGTCTTATCAACAACCGTGGCGACGACGCCAGCTTCGAGCGGGTGGTCAATACCCCGACCCGTGGCATCGGCGATCGCACCCTCGAGATACTGCGCAACAACGCCCGCGATCAGGGGCTCAACCTGTGGCAATCGGCCAAGGCGCTGCTCAACGACAAGGTGCTGACCGGTCGCGCCGGTAACGCGGTGCGCGGCTTTGTCGATCTTATTGATGCGCTGGAGGAACAGGTCTCCCTGCTGCCGCTGCACCAGCAGGCGGATATCGCCATCCAGAACTCCGGCCTCAAGGCGATGTATCTGGCGGAAAAAGGCGAGAAATCCCAGGCGCGGGTAGAGAACCTGGACGAGCTGGTCACCGCCTGCCGCCAGTACCAGCGCCCGGACGAGCTGGAAGATATGAGCGATCTCTCCGCCTTCCTCGCCCACGCGGCGCTGGAATCGGGCGAGAATCAGGCGGACGAATATGCCGACGCGGTGCAGCTGATGACCTTGCACAGCGCCAAGGGGCTGGAGTTCCCGCTGGTACTGCTGGTCGGCGTCGAAGAGGGCATGTTCCCCAGCCAGCAATCGACCGAGGAGTCGGGTCGGCTGGAAGAGGAGCGCCGCCTCTGTTACGTCGGCATGACCCGCGCCATGGAGAAGCTCTACATCTGTTATGCCGAGAGCCGCCGCATCTACGGCCGCGAGATGTTCCACAAGCCGAGCCGCTTTATCCGCGAGATGCCCGCCGAGTGTCTGGAAGAGATCAGGCTGCGCACTCAGGTCAGCCGCCCCACCCAGTACGGCCGCTTTAGCCAGAACGAGGTGCAGCAGAGCTTCGACGCCAGCGGCATCAAGCTCGGCCAGCGGGTGCTCCATCCAAAATTCGGCGAAGGGGTGGTACTCAACTTCGAAGGGGTCGGCCAGCAGAGCCGGGTGCAGATCCAGTTCGACGACGTCGGCGCCAAATGGCTGGTAACGGCGTATGCCAGACTGGAAGCGCTGTAGCTTTTCTCGCTTTTTAACTGCACCAACCCGGCTTAGGGCGGGTTGGTTATATATGCTACATCGCGACGACTTTAAATACGCGATCGTCCGAATACGCTTCGCTATTCGAACCTACGGAGTTTTTAAATTTCCATTTCCACGGAATAGATAATGAATAGTGAATTACGTTTTGAACGCTGGCTTAAAGTATCAATTGGATTGATCAGGTTTGAGCCTTTTTTAATGAGCCTTGTGCAAAATCTTGGCGAAATGGATGCAAACCTATGCAAGATAGATTTTGAGTTGGTTCAAAAATACAAGAATGGTGGTGATGCCAATAACGATTATGACTTGATACAACGTCATCTTACACATTCTTATTTATGGATTTTGGGGGCGTATGAGGTTGTGCGAACGCTAACTCAGCTCCTTAAAGAACAAAAAAGTGATGACCCAGTAGTAGTATTGCATCGATTCCAGGCTGCAAGAACCCGATTCGCGCGTTTGCGAATACCACTGGCAAAACTGGAACCAGCTAGAGACTACAAGAAAACAGACTTCCAGATAGCGTATCCAGGCTTTGATTATGACGTCGGTATAGCTTGGCAAGTTAATGAAGATATGGTGATTTCTCGACAAGAACTTTCTGATTTATTTTTAGACACGTTGGAATTCATGCGCACCTTAAAGATAAATAGGTCTGTAGGTTCGATTAGCGAAGCGTAATCGGACGATCGCGTAATCGGACATTCACATTGACATAACCCTTGATAGGTTTACTCCGATCCCCCCAATACTCCATCCACCGACTCACACCAATCCGGCGGATAGACGCCGCTCGCTACATAACGATGGAAGGTGGAATACGGCCAATCGGCCACCCGCGTGACATGACCATGTTTGAGCGGGTTGATATGGACGTAATCCATATGGTGGCGGTAATCCTGCTCATCCCGGATCAGGTGTTCCCAATAATGGCGCTGCCAGATGCCCCGCTCCCCGTGGCGTAGCCGGGTCTGGTTGCGCCGCTCATTGACCGGCAGGGCACGGGAAAAGTGGCTTTTGATCAGCCGCCAACGCAGGGGGAAATCGGTGTCCCCTTCCGGTAAAGAGAGGATGCAGTGGAGGTGGTCGGGCAACACCACCCATGCGTGAATGGCGAAGGGGTGAGCCTGTTGCACCTTGGTAACGCTTTGACGCAGCAGGTCGATCTGCTCCACCAGCAACCGGTTGTTGCGTCGCTCCAGCAGGTTGACCGTAAAGAACCAGGTTCCTCCGGGCCACCATGCCCGCCGCCAATTGGCCATCCTCTTCCCCTCGTTGAGACCGAAAAGCCAAGCATAGCCTTGCCTCACTTCGATCTGCTTGCGGGCGTGATGAGGCGGATGTTCCATTACGCGGATGTTCGATTACGCGATCGTCCGATTACGCTTCGCTAATCGAACCTACATGGACAGGAAATCTGGAACACCCACTTTCGGGCAAAGGCGTAACTGGTGGAGCTACGCCTTGTTTTTGGTGGAAGCCTCTGGTCACTTAACCAACTTGCTCTCCATCACCCCTTGTTTGCCCTCCTCTTCACTGACCTGACTCAGCTTGGAGCGGGCCATCAGCAGGCCCATCTTGACCTCCTGCCAGACGTAGTAGTTTGTAGTGGTCTAATCATCCCGGACATCATTTTAGGTGGTACAGTCGCCACCATGACCTGAGGTGTTCAATGACAAGATTACGTCGCTCATTTACTGCCGAATTCAAACTCGAAGCCGCATCCCTGGTGCTCGACCAGGGATATTCAGTCCCCGAAGCCAGCCGTTCACTGGATGTCGGTGAAACCGTACTGCGCCGCTGGGTTCAGCAGCTCCAATCCGAACGCTGCGGCACAACCCCAATCAGCAAAGCGCTAACTCCTGAGCAGCAGAAAATCCAGGAGCTGGAAGCCCGTATCAATCGACTCGAACGTGAAAAGGACATTCTAAAAAAGGCTACTGCTCTCTTGATGGCGGACGACTTCACACGTACGCGCTGATAGACCGATTAAGGGAGCAAGCCCCCATCACCCTGGTCTGCTGCGCTTTCGATGTTCCAACATCCTGTTTTTACGACTATCTGGCTCGCAGGCGGGCGATTAACCGTGAACGTATGCAACCGCGCTGTGAGCTGCGCCGTTTGTTCAAAGCGAGCCGGAACTCAGCGGGCAGCCGTGCCTTGATGTCGATGATGCGGGAGTTGGGGTATCAGATTGGCCGATTCAAAGTACGTAACCTGATGAAGGAAGCCGAGTTGGTATCCAAACAGCCGGGCGCACACCGTTATAAGGTGGCACGGTCTGAACGACCGGACATTCCCAATCTGCTGGCCCGCGAATTTGATGTCCAGCAACCCAATCAGGTGTGGTGTGGCGATATTACCTACGTCTGGGCAGGTTGTCGTTGGCATTACCTGGCAGCGGTGCTTGACCTGTACACCCGACGGGTCGTGGGCTGGGCGATGTCTGACAAACCTGATGCAGAATTGGCAATCAAAGCACTGGAGATGGCCTATCAGCAGCGGGGTTGCCCATCCGGTGTGCTATTTCACTCTGACCAGGGCAGCCAATATGGTAGCCGAGCATTTCGGCAACGACTGTGGCGCTATCGCATGACCCAGAGTATGAGTCGGCGTGGCAACTGCTGGGATAATGCCCCGATGGAACGGTTGTTCAGAAGCCTGAAGTCAGAGTGGCTCCCGGCAACGGGATATATGAGCTTGCGAGAGGCGAAGCGGGATATCAGTTACTACCTGATGGATTACTACAACTGGCGGCGTCCACATCACCACAATGACGGGATACCGCCAGCAAAAGCCGAGGTTCGGCCTAACCCAGTGTCCGGATTTAGTTGACCACTACAGTTTTTACCCGCCTCGGTACTGAGGGTCAGGGTGGCATCGTTCTCCGACTTGGAGGTGATGGTGTGGCTGCCCGGCGTCACCTGCTTGAGGATATAGGTGTGGGCCACGGTATCGCCGACCGCCATACCATCCACCAGCAGCGGCATTTTCACCGCCGCACCGAAGGTCTC
This sequence comes from Aeromonas sp. 30P, assembly GCF_051919805.1. NCBI lineage: Bacteria > Pseudomonadati > Pseudomonadota > Gammaproteobacteria > Aeromonadales > Aeromonadaceae > Aeromonas > Aeromonas sp. 30P. The sequence goes on from NZ_JBQBEA010000001.1 coordinate 4,673,162, forward strand.
GTTGCGATAGATATAGAGGTTGGCCGCATCCTTGGGCGCCACAAACTGCTTGGCCTGCGCGTCTACGGTGGCATCGGCCATGGGTACGGAAGCACAACCGGAAAGTAGCGCCGCCGACAGCAGGGCGGCACTCATCATTATTTGCCTGAACATAGTCGTTATTTTTTAGTGAGTTAACGGGATTTAAAGGTTCGCATGAGCCTGCGCTGGCTGACAATCGCTCAAATCGAGCGGGATGTGACCCGGCTCAATTTTTCAGCATTTGGTGGGATGAAGGTGGGGGAAATCAGAAACCCGGCCGCCAGATGGGCTCGGCGGTCGGGTGAATTGTAAAGAGTAGGGTGACAGGGAAAGGGATCAGCCTAGTCTAATCAACTCGATGGGGGCGTAGCGCTCACCGGAGTTTGCCAGCAGCACGCACTTCTCATGCTCCGCCTGATAGGGGGTCATATTGTCGGTGTGGGCCTCTTTCAGACAATCGACTGCGCCAGTGGCGGCAATCATGACGCGCTGACCCAGGTTCAGCACATTGCGGTTACGGTCATAGATCTTCATCTCATTCTCCTTTTCTTGTGTCCTGGCGGATGCGCAGGCGTCTGTCCAGGACAACGGCATTCAGCCTACGCCCCTGAAAAAAGGTGATTTATGTCACAGATCAAAAAAGGGGCGATAAGGGACTCACAGGTTCAGAAAGCGAGCATGGCCCCTTGGCCAGCGGCTGTCGCGCGAAGTACCGCTGCCCTGCCCTTTTCGTCGTGGCGGGCTCGAACCCGGCAGCGGTTGGGGTATATTGGTGGCCGATTAGCCAGTCTCATTCACCGTGGCCGCACATGCGGGCCGCTGTTTCAACAAGATGGAGAGTGCTCATGAATCGCGACAATACCGCCCAGTTTATCAAGATGCTGACCAACCTCGACCACTGTCTGGCCAAGGCCGAGGCCCACGCCGCGGCGAAGCAGTTCAACGTGGAGAACTTCTTCGGCGAGCGGCTGATCGTCGATATGCTGCCGCTGTCCAAGCAGGTGCTGATCTGCTGCGATGCAGCCCGCGCCGTGGTGGCCACCGCCAGCCACAGCGAACTGCCGGCCATGGGCGATGATCCCAAAACCATCGCCGATCTGCGCGCCCATATCGGCAAGACCATCACTTATCTGCAAGGCAAGCTAGACGCGGACTACAGCCAGTACGCCAGCGGCCGTTACGTGCCCCACTGGGCGGGCGGCAAGGGGATGGATGGCCATACCTGCGTCCATGAGTACGGCATTCCCAACTTCTACTTCCACCTCACCATGGCCTACGCCCTGCTGCGCCGCGCCGGGGTCGATCTCGGCAAGCGCGACTATCTGGGCGGGCTCAACCTGCAATAAGCGTTGCACGCCACAGGCGGCAAACAGATAGCAAAAGCCTGCCACGCGGCAGGCTTTTTTATATCGGGTGGTGCAGATCTGGTGCGCAGAAGAGCTGCGCCCTAGAAGGGGCCGTTGTTCTCGCGCAGCTTGTCGGGCAGGCCGTCGTGATCCCCCAGCTCGCGCTCGGGCACATCATCCCAGTGCAGCTTGCCAAGGGTGATATTGCGCTCGGGATGCACGGCGTAGTGGATGCGGTTGTCCTCCCGGTCGGTATCGCCAATGCAGAGCAGGCGGACAGTCTCTTCGGTGTTGTTGATAAAGGCGTGGGCCAGCCCGTCACCGGCCTTGAAGCCCACCGAATCCCCCGGTTGCAGCCGATAGAGCACGCCGTCGAGCCAGACATCCGGCGTCCCTTCCAGCACGTGAACGAACTCATCCTCGGTCTTTTCGGCATGGGGCCAGCTGGTGCGATGGCCGGGCTCGACGATCTCGTGGTGAATGCCGATGCGGCTAAAGCCGAAGTGCTTGCCGAGGGCACAGCCGCGAGAAAGGGGCTCCTGACTGCCGGAGTAGTAGCGCGGCGTCTGCTCTTGCAGCTCGCTCCAGTGTTTGATGCAGGGGTGGCGATTCATAGCGGTTCCTTTTCTATGAGGATGCAGTCACGGGAAGGGTCATCCTGACTGCCAGAATGCGGGGAGAAAAGCAGAAATTTTCTGGTCAGATGAGCCCCTCTGACGAGGGGCTCAACAAGCAGGAATTACTTGGCCTTGACGCAAGGCAAGGGCGGAAGCTCGCCCTGTGCAGCCGTGCGGGTCATCTGGTAGTTGCCAGCAAGATCCCGATAGACACGGGTGTTCCACACCTCTCCGTTGTCGAGCTGGAACTCGATGTCGTAGTTGACCCCGGAGACCACCTGGCTGCGCACCTCGCGGATGCTCTGCAGTTTGGCGGTCGTGTTCATGCGAGCCAGCACGCTGGCCAGCGCAGCCTCCCCTTCAGTATTGGGCAACGGCTGACTCTGCCAGCCACCCGCCATCGGCGCACACTCAGGCGTGGGTGACGAGGTGCTGCAGGCACTCAACAGGCCAGCAACAAGGATGGGTAACAACACACGTTTCATATCATTTTCTCCTGCCTGCAAAATGACCACCTTATCAACATCTTGCCATTATTGCAGCCCAAAAGGCTCCCGCTGCGCCCCGCTTGGACGCACCAATCGATCAGCGCCCCAGATTGTCCGCCAGCTGTTTGGCGCGGCTGGCCGCCCACTGGTCGATCATCTTCTCCATCTCCTCGGCGGTGATGGGCTCATCCTTGTGGGTGCTGTCCGTACTCTCACGGGCATCCATCACCCGCACCAGCAGCTTGCCACTCCGGGAGTCGAGCAGCTGGGCCATGCTGCCCACCTTGAGCAGGTAGGGCTCCTTGCCGATCACTTCACGGGTGACGTTGATGGCGATCTTGGCTGGCAGCAGGTCACGCAGCTTGGGGTCGGGGCGGGTCAGGTCGAAGTTGGTGACGGCTGCCTGGATCCGCATGACTTTCGGGCCGGGGGCGGTGGCGATCTTGACGCCCTGCTTGATCAGCTCGCTCTGGAACTTGTCGTGGTAGTAACGGCCAATCTGGTTCTGTTCGTTGGCGGTCAGCAGATACCACTGACCGTTCTCCTGCCGAATAAACTGCAGCGGATCGAGCAGCACCTCATTGTATTGGCGCAGATCAACGCCCGGCTCCTTGTAGACGCGCTGATTGGGGTTGCTCTCGCTCTGCTGGAAGGCTGTCAGCGGGATCGCCTGCAAGCTGTGGGATACCTGATTCTTGACGGCGCAGCCACCCAGAAGGGCCGCAGCCACGGCAACCATCACGACCTTTTTCATATTTGCTCCTGCATTTTACTGTTTGTTTTTGCTGTGGATTTCGCACCACATGGCTGGAGAACCCGTGCCGGATGCCGCCAATGTCACAGAGAAATAACCTATTCATCACCTTCCTACAAGGGACAGATCAGGATTGTTCAGCTCACATCCAAGTTGTCACAATTGAGGCACTTTTGTACAGGGTCAGCCAGGGTACGAACGGCAATCTGGCGAGGGTTCGGTTGTTTAATCCGGCTAAATGGGGCGGCGGAAAGCGCTCAGTTTTTTCAAACGATAGAGGCCAGCGAGCGGCGTGAGTTGAACGGGGGAATGCCCTGGAACGCGCGATGACCGATCATCAGCCATCTTGCGCAAACTTGCCTGCCGCCGGAGAAGCGGCAGGCTCATTCATCAGTTATCGAGATCCCAGGGGCACTGCTTGACCAGCCCCTCTTTGCCGCTGGCGACGATCGCCTGCTGCACCATCCGTTTGTAGCGATTCTTGATATGGGCGGGCAACGCGGGCACCAACAGTCGCTCGTCAAACTCCGGCAGCGGGCGATCCGGCAGCACCGCCTGCTCCTGCGGGCTGAGGGGCGGCCGGGAGGCAATATTACTGGCCGAGATGGTGGGCGTGCCCACCAGCATCTGGCGTTGCAGCGGCGCGCTCAGCAGAAAATCCACCAGCAGGTAGGCCGCCTTGAGCCGTACAGGATCATCGCCAACATGGCGGGCGATGGAGATCGCATCGAGGGCATAGATGGCCCCCTCCTGCACCATGGCGATCCGCCACTGCTGCTCGTTCTGCTTGTTGCACTCCACCAGCTCCAGCCCCCAGGTGGTGGCAAAGGTCTGCTGGCGCAGATCCTCACAGCGGTTGGCCTGATTGAACCAGAAGCCGCGACTGGCTCGCAGCCGCTGCGAGAGCTGCTGCTCCACCTCTTGCTGCAAGGTCTTGTCGGCCAGCATCTCGCCGCTGGCAAACAGGGCGGGCGACTTGCCCAGCGAGAGCAGCACCGAAAAGAGCAGCGGCTCGAACTGGTCGCAGAACTCGGCAAACTGACCCGGCGGCGAGCTGTTGGCGAGCACCTGCCAACTGGTTGGCGCTTGCGGCACCTGCTTGCTGTCATAGGCGAGGCTGAACATGGCGTAGGAGAAGGGTACCGAGTAGTTGCGCTCCCCCTGCTTGTCATACTCGGTGTTCTTGAGGGCTGGCTTCACCTCGGCGTAGTGCTGCAGACGGCTGAAATCGATGGGGAGCAGCAGCTTGAACAGCGGCTGGTGATGGGCCTTGTAGAAGTAGCTGGTCGGCAGCACCACATCGGCGCTGCGGGTGCGCAGGGAGCGGTAGACGCTGTCGAAATCGGTCAGCAGCGGTTCGATCCGGCTGACCGTCGCCTCCACCCCATGGGCTTTGGCGTAGTCGGCAAACTGTTGTTCATAACCCGCAGGCAGATAGCCCCACTCCAGCAATTTCAGCTGAACCGGGGCCGCCAGCGCCGGGGTCATCCCCAACAACCAGCAAAGAGGCAGTAGACGCATGGCCGGGTACTCCTGACAGGTAAACCTTGTTGGAGTATAGGCCCATGCGCCCACTCGTCAGGCCACCAGCTCGGCCCCCATGCTCGCCAGAATGGAGAAGCTGACCACCGCAAACAGCACGCCAGTCACCAGATTGAGCGGCCGCTGCACCCGCAGCAGCAAGCGCTGGGCGCGATCGGTGGAGAGGCTCCACGCCAGCAGCCCGAACCAGCAGAGGGAAATGATGAAGAGCTCGCCCACCAGCAGGCTGCGGGTCATTCCATCCACCTCTGGCGTCACCATGGCGGCCAGCAGACCGATAAAGAACACCAGCGCCTTGGGGTTGAGCAGGTTGGTGGCAAGGCCAGTGCGCACGCCCCTGCCCCAGCCGCGTAGCTCGTTGGCGGCGCTGGCCATCAGGGTGCTGCTCTGTTGGCGAGCCGCCATCAGGGCGCCCCACCCCAACCAGCCCAGATAGAGGGCGCCGCAGCACTTGATCACCATAAACAGCAGCGGATGGCTCGCAATCAGCATGCTGATCCCGGTCAGACTCAGGGTGGCGTGCACCATGATCGCCAGCGAGATGCCCAGCGCCGCGCCAAGGGCTGTCGGCCGGTGCAGGCTGGTACGCAGGATCAGGGCGAAATCGGGGCCGGGGCTGGCCAGTGCAATCAGGTGCATCAGGCCGAGGGTAACGAACAGACTGGTCAGCATAACAACTCTCGCTTTAACGACGGAGAGTCAGCATGGCGGATCAGCGGGGGACGCGGCTTGTAAAAGATTGCATCTGGGCACGAAATTCGGCGGGCGTCAGACCGAATGCCTGGCGAAAACCGTGGTGGAAGTGACTCTGATCGAAGAAACCGACCGCCAGCGCCACCTCGCTCACCGCCATGCCGCTCGCCAGCAGCCGCTTGCCCTGCTCCAGCCGCAGCCGTTTCAGCCAGGCGTAGGGAGTCATGCCGCTGCGCTTCTTGAACTGGCGCAGGAAGGCGAAGCGATCGAGCCCAAGCAGCCCCGCCAGCTCTTCCAGCGAGTGGGGCTCGTCGAGGGCGGCCATCAGGTAGTCGCGCAGGAATCGCAACTGGGGATCCGCCAACTGGTGTACCTCGGGGGCCAGATGCAGCAGCTCCCCCAGCAGGGCGAGCAGTTGGCTCTCGATCAGCAGGCCATCGGAATTGGGGTTGTCGAGATAGCCGTGCAGCTGGGCAAAGCCCTGATAGAGGTCGGGGCGGCTCTGCAATCCCTTGTCGAAGAAGGGTTCTGGCTGCTCCGGCAGCCAGAGCGCCAGCTGCTGCGGATCGATGGCAAAGACCCGCACCTCATACCCTTCCGGCAACAGGCTGAGGCCGTCGTGCACCTCATCCGGGTTGACGGTAGAGAGCACTCCGCGCACCAGATGGTGGCTATTTCCCTTGTGGATAAACTTCTGGCCACCCCGCTGCACCAGCCCGATATGGTAGTCGAGATGGACATGGCGGCCGTAGCTGAACGCCCTGTGGTGGGAGTGTGACAGCTCGACCCCCGGCAGGTGCGGGGATTGCCAGTAGCGGATGAGGGAATCGGTGGTATTCATGGGTTATAGATACACCAGAAGCGGGCCTTGGACTTGTAGATTATTGCACGCAACCCCCTCTCAACGCCCCCACAGCCGCGGGGTTGGCTCCACCAGTGAGGCGAGCGGCACCCGCTCCACCATCTGACGCATACGCTGCACCAGTTCGGGATTGCCATCCCCCAACGACTTGTTCAGCACGATATGCACCTGCAGCGGGGTGACCGGCAGGTAGATGAGGCGGGTCGCCGCAGGGAGCTTGGCACGAAAATGGTTGGCGGAAATATCGTTGGAGAAGAGCGCGGCATCGATGCGCCCACGCAGCAACTTCTGCATGTTGCCATGCTCCCAGCTGAGCTGGGAGAGGGTGTCGATATGGATCTGCGGATGCTGCAAGAGCGGCGGCACGATCGCCTGACTCGACCAGCCGATGGTGGTGCCGAAGAGATCTTCTTGCCGTTCGACCGAGTGAAGTCGCGATGGCACCAGTACCACCAGCACTGGCCGCAGCAGCAACAGGTGGGGGTCGATATAGCGAAAGTGACGAGCACGCTCGGGACTGTAACTCAGCAGCGGGGTCAGATCGCACTCGCCGCTCTCGAGGTTGCTGAGCAGCCGCGCCACATTGAGCCCCTGCCACTCGATGGTACGCCCGATCGCGGGTTCGATATGACGGCGAAAGTAGTCGATCACCGGCCCGGAGACCTCGCCCTGCTGATCAATGGTGACCAGCGGCGCCAGCTGAAAGACGCATCCCCGCAGTGGCGCGTTGATCGCCACGGCCTGGCTGATGGTCATAAGAGGGAGAAGAAGTGCCGATAGCAGTAATACCAAACGCGTGCCCGAACGAGAGATGCCCATAAGTGCCGACCCGATGCCCTGATAGCCATCAGCATGACACAAGGCAAATGAGCGGGCTATCCGCTCCTGCCGCGCTTCGGCCTCTTGCACCCCCTACTCCCATGACCAATGGGCCCCCGTTTTATTGCGGTGAAAATCAATAATCCCGCTGCTTTGATGGATTTTGGTCTCTTGAGATATAGTGCGGCCCCATTCATCAAACCGGCGGATGAGCGCCCCGCCGGACAGGTAGATTCATGAGACTGTTTTTGCTGTTGTTGTCGTTGTTTGCTGCGACTGTAAGTTCTGATGAAAAGCCGCGCCTGCCCTATTACGACTGGGGTCGCTGCCCGTTTGAAGGTTGTACCTATAAGACATGGACCACCAAGCAAGAGGTGATCGTCAGAGCCGAGCCATCCCTGACGGCCAAAGCGCTGTTCCGGCTACCCCGCGGCCAACAGGTGGAAGGACTGACCGGGGTTGTCATTACCGAACAACCGGGGATCGTCGAAATACTCAGATCGGTCAAGCTGGGCTACAGCAAGGAGGGCAAAGGGCCACTGTTGAATATGAAGGCAGGGGAAACGCTTTATATCCTCGGCGGACTGGGCGAAGGCAATAGCCTGTTCTGGTACAAGGGCAAAACCTACATCCTCGATTATGACTATGCGCGCAAAGAGATCAGATACGGCCGGTCACCGCAGAACCAGTGGTGGGTAAAAATCCGGGACAAGCAGGGACGTGAGGGTTGGGTTGCCGAAGCCAAAAACTTCGCCCATATGGACCGTTTCGAATAGTGACAGCCAGCCCCCCGAGATCGGGGAGCTGGCCGTGGATGGCTCACTGCTTGGGTTGCAGCTTCATCTCTTGCAGATACTCCAGCACCTGGGTTTTGTAGTCCGCCTGATAGGAGAACTTGGTGCTGTCGCACGCCGCAATCAGGTTGACCGCGGTGCAGAACAGAGTGGCTGCCAGCAGCCCCTTGCCAAGCCACTGCGGGTAACGGCGGCTCCAACGCACCAGTAACAGCAGGATCGGGAACAGGGCGTAGGGGAAGATCAGCATCAGGTGCCAGTAGTTGAAGATGATGGGCGAGAGCGCCGCACTCACCAGCACCGCCAGCACCGCCGCCAGCGCATAGAGACCGAGCCAGCTTTCACCATCCACTGGCGCACGGTCGCTGCGCAGCAGGCGCGGCTTGAGCTCACGCCACAGCTGCCAGTTGGCCTTTGCCGCCAGCAGCACAGTCGCCGAGCCTACCCCGTAAATCACCACCCGCCACAGCCAGACTGCCGCCATCTGCAGATATTCGTGCCCCGCCAACCAGATGAACTGGGTATCGTTGACCAGCTTGCTGGCAAACAGCCAAGAGCCGTAACGCAGCCAGTAGAGCACTGATTTCAGCACCGGATAGACATGCACCAGCCCCCAGCCGATATAGCGCTGGCGCGCCTCGGGATCGACGTTCTGGGTGATATGGCTGTTGCTCATCACTTCCATGGCATAAGGGATCAGGGAGGCACCGATCAGCAGGGTAGCGACCACCACCCCGCTCCAGCTCACCTTGAGAATGCGGCGCCAGAACAGATAGGTGGACATTACCGCCAGCAGCGGCCAGGAGTAGTGCAGCTGCATCGCCATGCCGATGGCCAGCAGGTGAACGATCATGTGCCAGAAGGAGGCCCGCTCGCGCATATGCCAGGCCGACCAGCAGTGCATGGCCGAGAAGAGGAACAGATAGGAGGGGTTGTAGAGCAGACTCTCGTACTGGAACCAGGGGTTGAGCCAGCAGAGCACCAGAAACAGCAGACGCACCCTGTCATCAAACACCTGACGGATCACCGCATCAAACAGCAGGAATCCGACCAACCGCATCGCCAGCAGCAACACCATGGGGGCATAGGGAGAATCCCACAGCAGCAGCGGCCCGCCAATCAGCCAGGCCGACAAGCTCCCCGGTACATTGCCCACCGCACTCGCCGCATTGCCATAGCTGAGCCAGACCCCCTCATAAGCCCCAAGGTAGCCCTTGTAAAGCATCTGGGTCTGATCGCCGGTGAGGAGTTGCAACTGGAAGAAAATCAGGGAGATCAGCAGCCCCCCACCAAGGCCCAGATAAAACAACCCTTTGGATCCGCTCCTCTTTTGTAATTCGTTCAATCCCTGTGGCTCCTGTTATATAGGGTTCTTGCTATTCATCGAGGCAATCCATCTGACGAAGGTCTGCTCGAACTCGTTCATATCCAGCGAATTGATATCCTGACTGGTCAGCGACTTGGAAAACAGCGTCATGGCATCCCGGGTATTGGGGTGCCACTCAGCGTAATTTTCGCCTCCCCCGCCCAGATCCGGGTTATAGAGCCCCAGGATCGGCAAGTTCAGCCCCGCAGCAATATGCACGGTAGCGGTATCCACCGACACCAGACCAACCGAGTGACGCAGCTGGGTAAAGAGCCCGCCGAGCGATGGCGCCTCTGGCGACAGCAGGATCCGTGCTGGCTCGCTGGCTTTATCGCGCAATGTGGCGACCTCCTGCTCCATCCCTGGCGGGAAAAGCAGGCAGAGGGTTTGCTGGCAATGGGCCAGCATCAGCTCCAGCATGCGGGCAATCATCTCCGGTCGCAGACGGCGCGCGCCGCCGCTGCCATACGGGTTGAAAGCGATCACCTGTTGCGCGGCAGGCCACCATGCTGCCAGATTTTGCTCCCACTCGGGACTATGGGGGATCACATATCGGGTATCGGGGTCGCGAATCCCCATGCTGTCCAGCAGCGCCGCGAACTTGTCGGCAAAGTGGCGTCCGGCCGTGCGTTCGCCAAGCTTGATATCAATGGAAGCCAGCACATCATCCATGCCCGCAATGTGGCAGGCATCGACCTGATTCAAAAAGTAGATATCTTTCATCTTCAGCGACTTGCCAAGATGGACCAGATATCCGACCCGCCCCAGCGAGTGCGCCAGCGCTTTCAGCTCGCCATAAGCCGGACGCTTGGGTACCTCGATGACTCGATCTGCTCCCAGATGATCGCGAAATAGCGGGGCCATGGCATGGGTCGTCACGACCCACACTTCCCGCTCTGGCTGGGCCCGGCGGATTTCCCGTGCAACCCAGGAGGAGACGATGGCATCACCCAGCTTGGCATCCCAACGAAGCAGCACCACCTTGCCATTGCCATCGTCAGCTGGGCGACTGCGCGCCCGGTCAAACAACCAGCGACCCAACCGACGGCGCATTACATCACGCACCAGTTGCAGCTCATTAATCAGACCCATGGAGACCTCGGAATGCAAACAAAGAGGCTCAGGATACCAGCATGCTATTGAGGGCGGCACTCACTTCGGCCACCTTCAGGGTCGCGAGGCTCTCTCCCGGGGCTCTCACCAGCTGATAGGGACCATAAAGGGGAATAAATGCATCGCGCCACGGCTCGCTGTTCATCAGGATCAGAGTGGGAACCTCGTAGGAGGCCGCAATGTGGATAATCGAGGTATCGGTGGATAACACGGCGCAGGCATCGCGGATCAGCGTCGCTGAATCCAGAATCGAATCCGGATAGATTACAGTGAGGTCAGGTCGGGCAACAGCAAGGGGTTCGCGACTAAAGAGCAGATAGCGAAGCTTGTCATGAGCAGGAAGAGCCCGCAGCAACTCACCTTGCAGCTCACGGCCAATGGTATTGCCACGCTGGCTGCCAGCCAGATTGACGATCACATAGCGCCCAAAACTGCCGGTCTCATAATCGGGATTGCAAGGGCAGGGAATATTGATTGCTGAGGTTTCCCCCTCAGCAATAGCCAGCATCCTGTTGACGAAATGAGGCTCGCGAGCGGCCACCACTTCACGAGCTCGCTGCCGGAAATCGGGCATCAATCTCTGTTGATTGTCACTTTTGCGCCGCAGCGGTAGAGAGACCAAGCGACCATTGGCAACAAACAGCATCTTGGCCATGGCCAATTCGTCCGGCTCATCAAAGAGATTGATCACCAGATCAAACTGTCGTGCCTTCAATGCTCGCAACTGACGCCAACCGTCTGCATCCCACAGACGATCGTTCAACGTAACAGAATGACAGGCCACCACTCCGTCCACGGTACGAGCCAAGGCGGCATTGCGCGGGCTGCACAGCAGCTCAACGGCGGCCTCTGGATAACGCCGTTTCAAGGCATCCAGTGCTGGCAGTGACAACACAAAGTCACCGATGGCATCGAAACAGATAACAAGCAGAGAACGGACTGGCTCTTCAATCTTCTTCGCCGCAGGCTGGGCACGGAGCAGATGGCGAGCAAACCGGAACTTGGCAAATTTCTTCAGATTCATGATCTATTCGCCCAGCACAGACGGCTTGCCGTCAGCGTTCTGCTCGAGATAGTGGCCATAGGCACGATCGTCAATAGTGGTGGCAAACAGATCGACATCGAGACAGCAGGGCTCAACACCAGACGCACTCACGCCCGTCAGCTGCAGGAGACCCGTCAGGTAGTCAGCCGGCATCCGTACCGGATAGGCCTTGGCCAATAATTTTTTGGCACCCTCCAGCGTCAATATGTAACCGGCAGCAGACAGCACCGCTCGCTTTGAACCTTTGCTGGGCGTTCTGTATTTGGCAAGTCTGTAACCTTCTGGCAGGGCTCGCAAAAGAGGCCATTTTTTAGCCTTACCATGGTGCAGGAAGACAATGTCGGAGCGATTGCAGGAGGCTATCTTTTCAACGATTTTCTTAAAGTACATATGCAGGTAAGCGTCATCTTCAAGAATGACACAACGCTCGATACCCTTTGCGACCATCATCTCGTAAAGCTTGATATGGCTAAGTGCGCACCCAATCTCGCCAGGGCTCAGTTCATGTCCGGAAAAAGCCTTGGCTTCAACCATATCAACCAGCCCGATATCTCCTTCCGTCAAGTTACGGCCATCAATGGCATCAAAAAAGCTGAACTCAATACCTAAATGCTTCATCTGCTTGCACGCCATCTCTCGGCGTTCGGCACTACGGGAAAGACTGATGACAAAAACTGGGATCATGTTATCTACCATCCGAACCCCCTCATTCATCGAGCAAGGGGGATGAAATTGTTTATAAAAGCTCGCGCAACATATTATCAAATTCTCTCAAGACACTCTCACTTGAATATTTGGCAAGGTCAATATTTGATAATTTCGGGGGAGGGTTGAGCAATGCATCAGTCAATGCAGACACATCCCCCATAGGTACCAAGGTACCTAGCCGCCCACGCTCAAGTACCTCACTGGGGCCAACAGGGCAATCGGTAGAAATAACCCGGCCACATAGCAATAATGCCTCTACCAACACCAACCCAAATCCCTCTCCCCGTGAACTCAGCACGAAGGTATCAGCATGCTTCATCCATACATAGGGGTTGGCTTTAAGACCAATAAAGTGGACTCTGTCATGCAAATTCAAGTTAGCGGCTACCGATTCCAGATAGTCCCGATCTGGACCATCACCAATAATAACCAGGTCTTTATCAAAGTCATGATCCAACGCTTTGGCATAAGCCAGTATTAAGCCTTCAATGTCCTTGGTCTGCTCATCCAGACGAGAAACACTTAAGACATATTTTTTTTGTAAAAAAGTTATTTCAGCAAAGGAATTCTCTTCATGTTTTTCACTGAGACTTAATATATGAGAAAAATCAAATGGATTGTAAATAACATGTGTTCTCTCTAACCAATTCATTTTCTCACACTGAAGTTCAGCGAACATATCCTGACAGATCAAAACGACCCTATCGTATTTATCACACCTTTTCCTCATATGTCTTTTTCGCAACTCAAGATTATAAAAACTTGAATGCAACCACATTACCTTTGGCTTGGAGCAGTGTTTCAAATACTTGAAGAAATCGCCGTCAAGGAAATCAACCACCAGATCGCTACTTTCAACAAGTTTATTGATTTTTTGTCTTTTCTTTATTGAGCAAATTAATTTTGAAAAGATAGAGTAACCAACATTAAAATCGACATTTACAATTGTTGCTATTTTGGCGATATCTTTAGCAACAACATATTCGCTGCTATCCTCGTTGGTAGCAATAGTAATATGGTAGCCATAATTATCCACCAATCCATTTACGTAAGTGAGGAGAACTTTTTCTGCCCCCCCCATACCTAGCGAATGGATAAAAAACAGAAGGCGTTTAGTCATGAGGCAACCTTGTCATTGAATCTTCCTTCGTTCTTAAAGAAGATAACAAACAAAGAAATCAAATATATATAAAGAGTATTTTGGTGTTCTATTGGAACATCCGTAAGAGCACAAACGAATGTGCCCAATGTTATTATAAAGCCTACAGAAACAAGTTTTGATTGGTGCCAAAACAATCTCATTGGATAAACTAATATGGCCAATGCAGCTAGCAGTCCCACAATACCTCTGATGACCATATTTTGCATAAACTGGTTATGCGCATGATACATGCCAAAACTAACATAGAAATCATTTACTATGCCATCCTGTAGTTGTTGTTGCTGCATGGTTTTAAAACCATCTAACCCTACACCTAGCAATGGGTCACCAACAAACCCTGCCCAGGCGCTCTTCCATGCCATTAGCCTCAGTCCCCACGATGATGTGTAATTGTTACTTTCCAGCATATTGACTTCAGAAATACTTTCATGAATACGTGCTCTTAAGATATCACTCTCATAGAAAGTTATTGCCAGTACACAAGATAGTATTAAAAACCATGACAAATATTTTATTGGTTCTTTTATTGCTTTAGCAAAAAGTACAAACGTAACTACGACAATCAGTGCCAGCCATACACCTCGGCTTTGAGAAAAATATATGGCCGAAATTGCAAACATTGCACTAACAATATAACTATATCTGGTTAAAACAGTAGATGACTCTTGTGCGAAAAAACTGTTCAAAATGGCTAAAATCAGAGCTCCTTGAGCAAACAGGATAGCATTGGTAAACCCTTCAACCCGAAGCATTCCATTATGATATTGCCACACAGCAAGCAAACCAATAGCAATCCCACCAACAAGGGAACCCAACTTGAATGCATTAACCAAAACTGGCTCTCTTGGCATTAACAAGAAGAATGCCAAAATATATAACAGGTTTCTAATCAACCAGCTTTCATCATCGTGGACTAAGCGACTGATACCAATTGCTATAATATAAATAATAACACACCAATAAAGATTCCTTGCTGATACCCCAACCAGAGTTTTATTTCCCACAAAGTAATTTATCACCCCTACTACGGATGAAAAAACCAGCAAATTGGTCAGATAATGCGGGCCTAACGGAACAATGAATAGCCCACACAATGTGAAAAATAACGTTAATGAACAGAGTACAACACTAAGTCGATGACAGTATTTTGCAGCTAGCGTCATGGTCATGCCTTTCTAAAAACATAATTCCCACGAATTTTGCGCCACAGCCCGAATACATCTGTGCGGGGGAAGATGGCAATCCGGCGGATCTGGAAAGGGTCCTGGTGCATCGCTTTGGGGCCGCTGTTGGTGGCAACGGCAAAACGATACCCTGCGGCTATGGCCTGCTCTTTAGCACTGTCGTTGATGTCTCCGTAAGGATAGGCAAACGAGAGCAACGGATGGCCAAGCAGGGCCTCCAGTTGGCGTTTATTCTCCTGAATTTCATGGACTTGTTGTTCGGCAGTAAGTTGACTCAAGCGGGGATGGGTCAGGGTATGACCACCAATTTCCACATGACCGCTGGCGGCCAACGCCTTGACCTGCTCACCACTCATCAATGAAACCTTGGTATCCGGATTAGTCGGATGCTCCACATCCCAACGGTTATAGCCTTCACCGGTGACCACGTACACCACGGCTTTATAACCATATTTTTCCAGCAGCGGCAGCATGCGGGTCAGGTTGTCCTGATAGCCGTCATCGGCAGTGATCATCAGGTACTTCTTGCCGTATTGCAGACGGTGGATAAAACCTTTGTCCGCCAAATCGCGGAAAGTCAGGGTCTCATATCCGAGCCACTTCATCAGTCGCAGATGCTTCTCGAACATGGTGATCGGCATCCAGGTGCCATGCACTCCTTTCTCGCTATCCTGCTCGATAAAACGGTGGTACATGATGACGGGCATCTCGCGGCGCAGGGTTTCGACTACGGCATCCTGATAGATGGTTTCGAGGCCGGATACTACCCCCTGCAAGCCATACTCATCCTGAATGCGTTGGCGAATGGCTTCCGGCACTGTTTTACTGGCCAAGGCAGATGCAATCTCAGCCTTCAGCGCAGCAAAATCGATAGCTAGATCCTTGGGGCCGATATCGCCAAAATTACTCGCCAGAGCATCATCCAGATTCTGTTCGGTTACCAGACCAACTGCCTTGGCTTCACCAATGGCAAAGGCGGGCCGACCGCAGAGCAGTGCTTCCATCGCTACCCGACCGGCGCCTATCACCAAATCGCTGCCAGCCAGCAGAGCGGGAACATCATCGACGTACCCAACAAACTCGGCGCGTCCTGCGAAACGGGCAAAGCGCTCCGGTACCTTGGTACCGCTGACAATCCGCACCTTGCAGGCATCCAGGTCGAGCACTTCATCGAGCAAACGGTAACAGAGCTCCCCCTTGGGGCCACTCAGGCGCCCGATGATGGCAATCACCGGCTTTGGGTTGTCCGGCACAGGCACAGGCTGGAATTTGTCGGTTTCGATACCGTTGCGCAGCACCTGCACGATCGCGGGATCGACCCCCAGATTGTCGACTATCTGATGGGCAATATCTTCACAAACGGCAACCGCCCGATAGCCGAGAGCATGGAAGGCTTTGCGCGAAGCGTGCACCGGCTGGCGACCATGAACCGTAGTGATCATCGGGGTGCCAGTCAACTTGCAGGCCACATAACTGCTCCAGCCGGAGGCGCGGGAGTGAGCATGCACCAACTGAATATGATGCTTCTTGATGAGGTAGATGAGGTAGAAGACGTGCCAGAAGCGGCGCAGAATGCTGCGCTTATTGAATCTCAGCTTGAAGACGGGGCCAAGGGTCGGCTTGGTCAGGGTATCTGACACATAAAAGACGTGGTGACCACGCAGGGTCAGTTCGTTACCGACCGTGGTGGCATAGACCTCAGCTCCCGTTACCTCGAGCTGGGAGAGTGCCATCAATATATTCATCGCGCGGTTACCCGGTAGATAAGAGAGGAACGGCAAGCAGCCACAGAGACCAGAAACCGGAAGCAGGCGAGTGCCCACTTCCGGTTTTGCGCTCAAACTGCCGCGTTGTGCTCACCTGTTAGCGGTTGAGCCAGGCCATGTAATCCGCTACCCCTTCGGCAACGGTTTTGAACTCGGCGTCATAACCCACGCTGCGCAGCTTGGTCATATCAGCCTGGGTGAAGCTCTGGTAGCGGCCCTTGAGGTGATCCGGGAAGGGAATGTACTCAATGGCTCCCTTCTGATGATGCTTGATCACTGCTTCGGCCACGTTCTGGAACGGCTCGGCACGGCCGGTACCGCAGTTGAAGATGCCGGAGTGTTGCGGGTTCTGCCAGAACCAGAGGTTTACCTTGCAGACGTCGTCAATATAGATGAAGTCACGCATCTGACCACCGTTCGGGAAGCCATCGCAACCTTCGAACAGCTTGGGATTCTCGCCCTTCTTCACCTGGGTATTGAGGTGGAAGGCGACGGAAGCCATGGAGCCTTTGTGCTGCTCGCGCGGGCCGTAGACGTTGAAGTACTTGAGGCCAACGACCTGAGAGTTGATCTCCGGCATCCAGCGGCGCACGTACTGGTCAAACAGCTGCTTGGAGTAGCCATAGACGTTGAGCGGCTGTTCGAACTTGGGATCTTCGATGAAGTTGTCGTTGCGGCCACCGTAGGTCGCGGCAGAGGAGGCGTAAATAAACGGGATTTCACGCTCGATGCAGTAGTGGAACAGATCCTTGGAGTACTCGTAGTTGACCTCCATGATGAACTTGCCGTTCCATTCGGTGGTGGCAGAGCAAGCGCCTTCGTGGAAGATCACCTCGATGCCGTTATCCCACTCTTCAAACTCGTCACCGGAGACGATGCGCGCCTGAAACTCGTCTTTGTCCATGTAGTCAGCGATGGTCAGATCGACCAGGTTGACGAACTTGGTGCCGTCGGTCAGGTCATCAATGACCACGATATCGGTCCGTCCTTGAGCGTTCAGCTGCTTGACCAGATTGCTGCCGATAAAGCCAGCACCGCCAGTTACTACGATCATGGAGTTTGCCTCTCGTACGTTGATGGCTACATGTGACTGCTTGTTAAAGCTGTGTATAGTGAGCCAATTTGAAATTGCCGAAAAGTTTATCACGGGCCGTCCGGGGATTCGACCTTGTTCAAAACTGCCCCGATCGGAACCTGTTGGAGGAATGAGTGATGAAAACCAGAGACAGGATCATTCACAGCGCGACCGAGCTGTTCAACGATCAGGGTGAACGCAACATCACCACCAACCATATTGCGGCGCACATGGGTATCAGCCCGGGCAACCTCTACTACCACTTCCGCAATAAAGAAGACATCATCCACTCCATCTTCGACCAGTATGCCCGTCACCTGAGCGAGAGCTTCGTGCCGACCCGCAACCGTGAAATCACCCTGCAGGATCTGATGGGCTATCTGGATGCCATCTTCTATCTGATGTGGCAGTTCCGCTTCTTCTACGCCAATCTGCCGGACATCCTGAGCCGTGACGAACCACTGCAACAGAAGTACCTCAAGGCCCAAGAGCAGATGCGCTCCTCCGTGGTCGCGCTGCTCCGGAGCCTGCGCGAAGGGGGCATTATCGATGTCAGCGATGAAGACCTGCCGGATCTGGGCCAGACCATCAAGATGGTGGTGACCTGCTGGATCCCGTTCCAGATTGCCCAGGCCCCCAACACCCGCATCACCAAACCGCTGCTCTATCAGGGCGTGTTGAAGGTGCTGTTCCTGCTGCGCCCTTATGTGCAACCCCAGGTGGCCGGACAGATCCAGCAACTGGAACAGCACTACCGTCAGCTGGCCCAACCAGCTGGGTGAGATCTGTTTCACATTTGTTGAATATCAGCACAATCATTTGAATTTACCGCAACAGATTGCAGTAAAATGTCGCCCTCTGTTGATACGCAGCTGAAATAGCCAATAAGGATCGAGGATGTCTAACGGATTCTATCGTCACCTGACCGAGCAACTGAACCAGGTGCAAGCTGAAGGGTTGTACAAGCAGGAGCGCATCATCACCTCCGCCCAGCAGGCCAGTATCGCCGTCGGCGGTGAGCAGGTACTGAACTTCTGTGCCAACAACTATCTGGGACTGGCCAACCACCCGGACCTGATCGCTGCCGCCCATCAGGGACTCGACAGCCACGGCTTCGGCATGGCCTCGGTGCGCTTTATCTGTGGCACCCAGGACCAGCATAAAGCGCTGGAGCAGAAGATGTCTGCCTTCCTCGGTACCGAAGACACCATCCTCTACTCCTCCTGTTTCGATGCCAATGGTGGTCTTTTTGAAACCCTGTTCGGCGCCGAAGATGCCATCATCTCCGATGCCCTCAACCACGCCTCCATCATCGACGGTGTGCGGCTGTGCAAGGCCAAGCGTTATCGCTACGCCAACAACGACATGGCCGAGCTGGAAGCCCAGCTCAAGCAGGCTGATGCCGACGGCGCCCGCTTCAAGCTGATCGCCACTGACGGTGTCTTCTCCATGGATGGCGTCATCGCCGACCTCAAATCCATCTGCGATCTGGCAGACAAATACGATGCGCTGGTGATGGTGGATGACTCCCACGCCGTCGGCTTTATCGGCGAAAACGGTCGCGGCACCCACGAATATTGCGGCGTGATGGAGCGGGTCGACATCATCACCGGCACCCTGGGCAAAGCGCTCGGCGGCGCATCCGGCGGTTATACCTCCGGCAAGAAAGAGGTGATCGACTGGCTGCGTCAGCGCTCCCGCCCGTACCTCTTCTCCAACTCGCTGGCCCCCTCCATCGTTGCCGCCACCATCAAGGTGATCGACATGCTGGCGGAAGGTCACGACCTGCGAGCACGTCTGAAAGAGAACAGCCGTTACTTCCGCGAGCGGATGAGCGCCGCTGGCTTCACTCTGGCAGGCGCCGACCACGCCATCATTCCGGTGATGCTGGGGGATGCCAAGCTGGCCTCCGAAATGGCGAACCGCATGCTGGCAGCCGGCATCTATGTGGTGGGCTTCTCCTTCCCGGTCGTGCCCAAGGGTCAGGCCCGCATTCGCACCCAGATGTCTGCCGCCCATACCCGCGAGCAGCTGGACAAGGCGATCGACGCCTTTATCCGCATCGGCCGTGAACTCGGCGTTATCTGATTTGAATCAAGGGGCTGCAGCCCCTTTTTTCTGCATTCATATTGAAGGAACAGCCATGAAAGCACTCTCCAAACTGCACAAAGAGGTCGGCATCTGGATGACGGATGTGCCGGCCCCCGAGCTCGGCCACAACGACCTGCTGATCAAGATCCGCAAAACCGCCATCTGCGGCACCGATATCCACATCTACAACTGGGACGAGTGGTCCCAGAAGACCATTCCGGTACCCATGGTGGTCGGCCACGAATATGTTGGGGAAGTGGTCGCCATCGGTCAGGAGGTGCGTGGCTTCGCCATCGGCGATCGGGTCTCCGGTGAAGGGCACATCACCTGCGGTCACTGCCGCAACTGCCGCGCCGGGCGCACTCACCTCTGTCGCAACACCATTGGCGTTGGCGTCAACCGCCCGGGTGCCTTTGCCGAGTATCTGGTGATCCCCGCATTCAACGCCTTCAAGCTGCCGGACAACATCCCGGACGAGCTGGCCGCCATCTTCGACCCGTTCGGCAATGCGGTGCACACCGCCCTCTCCTTCGATCTGGTGGGTGAAGATGTGCTCATCACCGGGGCAGGCCCCATCGGCATCATGGCAGCCGCCGTCTGCCGCCATGTGAGTGCACGCCACGTGGTGATCACCGACGTCAACGAATATCGACTGGAGCTGGCCCGCAAGATGGGCGCCACCCGCGCGGTCAACGTGGCCAAGGAGAAGCTGGCCGACGTGATGAGCGAGCTGGGCATGACCGAAGGCTTCGACGTGGGGCTGGAGATGTCCGGCGTCCCGAGCGCCTTCCAGGAGATGCTCGACAAGATGAACCACGGCGGCAAGATCGCCATGCTCGGCATCCCCCCCTCCACCATGGCCATCGACTGGAACAAGGTGATCTTCAAGGGGCTGTTTATCAAAGGGATCTATGGCCGCGAGATGTTCGAGACCTGGTACAAGATGGCCAGCCTGATCCAGTCCGGGCTGGATCTCTCCCCCATCATCACCCACAGATTCCACATCGACGAATTCCAGCAGGGGTTCGATGCGATGCGTTCCGGCCACTCCGGCAAGGTGATCCTGAGCTGGGACAAATAACCCATTTCACCCCTTGGGTACCCGAAACCCGGCGAATGCCGGGTTTCTTTTTATCTCCACCGCCTGAATTGCCGTGATATCGGCCAAAACTTTGTACGCAGAGTGTTTAACACTTCACACACAAGCGTTTAAATGGCTGTAACTATTCGGTTATAATCCCGTCGTTTACATGGATAATAAAAGACTGCTGGGAGTATATGAGCGTGTTGAAAAAACTGAGCTATTTGCTGGCTGTCGGGATGACGGCCGCCAGCTTGTCTGGGGCAGTGCTTGCTGCCGATGAGATGTCACCGGAGGCCATTGCCGAGCGGATCAAACCAATCGGTCAGGTCTATACCGCCAAGGATCTGGAAGGTATTGCCGGCGCGAGTGCTGCACCGACGGCGGCCGCCTCTTCCGGTCCCCGCGATGGCGAAACGGTATACAAGGGCGCCTGCTTTGCCTGTCACGACACCGGCGCCGCCGGTGCCCCCAAACGGGGTGACAAGGCAGCCTGGGATCCTCGCATCGCCCAGGGCATTGATACTCTCAAGAAACATGCCATTGAAGGCTTTACCGGCAAGTCCGGCATGATGCCTCCGCGCGGCACCTGTGCGAACTGTAGTGATGAAGAGATTGAAAACGCCATTCACTACATGATCGACAAGCTGTAAGTATTTGAAAGGGCCGCAATTGCGGCCCTTTCAATCTATCGGCTTCCGACTACTCTTGTAAGGTAGACATATCGGGAGTTGCACATGTCGGCCCAATCCATCGAACCCCACTACTCAACTCCTCTGTTGGCGTTGGTCTCTGCCATTATGGACTTCCCGGCGCCACAAACCGCCACGTCTGACGATTACGATGCCCTGATCCAGCAGATTGACCAACTCTGCCCGCTGCAACATTTCGGCATGCTGGGCCTCTCCGATACCGGTCTGAACTGGCTTTACGCCTACAAGGTCAGCGACATCTTCAAGCAACAGCTGGGCCGGGAGCAGTCCCGCATCACCGATCAACTCACCCAGCTGGATGAGGCCGAAGGGTGGTGCGTCTTCCCCATCGAGCATGGCCAGATACAGTGGTTGCTGGCGCGTGGCACACCAGCCGACCTGCCGACCCTGCGTCTGCTGCTGGAGTGTCTGGCCAAACGGCTGACCGAAACCCAGGCGGGATCCCATCTCACCGAGCTGCCTTCGCCGCTGATCCGCAAAGACCCGAACTGGAAAAAGAAAATCGAGAGCATCAGCCGCATCATGCGGCTCGCCAATACCCTGCCGGCTCAGGCGCTCTTCTCCCAACTGGAAGCGGTACTGCGCCAGATGCTCACCATCGAGGACATGCTGCTGGTCAGGTTAACCAGTCAGAAGCTGGAAAAGATCTACCCTGCCCATCCCCATCAGGGAGACGAGTTCATCAGCGGCTTGTGCCACAGCACCAGCAATATCGAGGTGAGCAGGGAGTCCCGCTACTGGCACAGCATGCCGCTGCGGCTGCAACAACAGTACTTCGCCCACTTCATCATCAGTACGGCTCAACCGCTTGAGACCGACGACAAGCTGTTTCTCGACTTCCTGCGTGGTCAGCTCACCCTGCTGCTGGAGCTGAGACGGATCCGCCAGCAGCTCAACGACATCAATACCGAAGACTCCATCAACCAGCGGCTGCAACAGCTGCGTCAGACCAACCTCAGGCTGCAAAAGCAGCTCAAGCAGCATCAGGAGCTGGAACGGCGGCTGCAATTCGATGCGCTTCACGACCCGCTGACCCAGCTGCCCAACCGCGCGCTGTTGATGAACCACCTCAACCATGCCATGACCCACTACAACCGCTACAAGTCGCCGGGATTCGCGGTAATTTTTATCGATGTGGATCATTTCAAGCAGATCAATGACACCCTGGGCCACAGTGCTGGCGATCAGCTGCTCAAGGAGGTCAGCCGCCGCCTGCAGACCTGCATCCGGCAAAACGATCTGGTGGCCAGACTGGGGGGCGATGAGTTCGTCATCTATCTGGACAGCAGTAAGAGCGACGATGACATCAGCCCGGTGCTCAACCGCATTATCAGCCGTCTCTCCTACCCTTTCCGGCTACTCGGCAACGAGCTGAGCATTACCGTCAGCCTTGGGGTATCGAGCGTATCCGAGCAAACCTCAGATATCAGCCAGCTGCTCCATCAGGCCGATCTGGCCATGTATCAGGCCAAGCGCAATGGCCGCAGTCGCATCGTCAGCTACTCGGATGATTGCATCAACCAGAACTGGAATTCGCCGGAAGAGATGCTGGCCAGAGCCCTGCGGGAGGGGCGTATCGTCCCCTATTTCCAACCGGTGATCCGGCTGCAGGATAGCCGCCTGACCGGACTGGAGGTGATGGCGCGCTGGCTGACCGAGGAGGGGATTCTGAAGGATGCGTTCGACTTTATTCCGCTGGCGGAGCAGTGCGGCCTGATTCTGGAGCTGGATTACCAGATCCTGCGCCACACCTGCCAACAGCTGAAGAACTGGCTGCCAATCTCCGGGCAGGGCAAGTTCAAGATCGCCATCAATCTGTCGGGCACATCTGGTCAACCATGACCACATCATGCGGCTGATGGGAATTATCGAAGAGGAGGGGGTCGCCCCCGGCTATCTGATTTTTGAATTCAACGAGCGGGAGCTGTCGCGGCAAGATTCCGATGCGCTGGCATCCCTGCATGACCTGAGGGCCAAGGGTATCCAGATCAGCCTCGATGATTTCGGCACCGGCTTCTCCTCCCTCAACGCCCTGTTCCACTTCCCGGTGGATTACATCAAGGTGGATGACAGCTTTACCCAGCGGATGCTGCAATCACCCAAAGATTTGGCGCTGATCCGCGCCATGCGGGATATCTGTCAGGATCTTGATTACACCCTGGTCGTCGAGGGGATCGAGAACCAGCAGCAATTGCAGAAGCTGATTGATATCGGCTGCCGGATGGGGCAAGGGCGCTATATCTCACCGCCCATGCCGGGAGCAGACATAGTACCGCTACTGACCCCGGCCAATCCTTAGGATTAATCCTTCTTGAACAACGCCCGCAGGTTGGCAACACCGACCTGCCCCTTCTGCTGGCGTTCCTCGGCTGTCACCTTCTTCTGGTTTTCCCATTCAAGGTCATCCTGCGGCAGCTCCAGCAGGAAGCGGCTCGGCTCTGGCCGTACCGACTCGCCAAACTGACGCCGCTCCTTGCAGAGGGTGAAGGTCAGTTCGGTCTGAGCCCGGGTGATCCCCACGTAGGCGAGACGCCGCTCCTCCTCCACGTTGTCTTCATCTATGCTGGTCTGGTGGGGCAGCAAGCCCTCCTCCATCCCCACCATGTAGACATAGGGGAACTCCAGCCCCTTTGAGGCATGCAGCGTCATCAACTGCACCTGATCCGCATCATCTTCCCCCTCGTTGCGCTCCATCATGTCGCGCAGGGTGAGGCGAGTGACCACCTGAGCCAGCGTCATCGACTCCTCCAGCTCATCCCCTTCCAGCATCTCGGTGATCCAGCGATAGAGGGTGGAGACGTTCTGCATCCGCATCTCGGCCGCTTTCGGGCTGGGGGAGGTCTCGTAGAGCCACTCTTCGTAGTGGATCTCCTTAATCATGTCCCGCACCGCCTCCACCGGATTGCCACGCTGCGCCTGATCGCCAAGGCGAACCAGCCAGTTGGTGAAGGCCTGCAGGGCCACGAGGCCACGGCCGGAGAGGTGCTGCTCCAGCCCCAGCTCGAAGCTGGCAGCAAACAGACTCTTACCGCGCTGGTTGGCGTATTGGCCAAGCTTTTCGAGGGTGGTGGGGCCGATCTCGCGACGCGGCAGGTTGACCACCCGCAGGAAGGCGGTGTCCTCATCCGGATTCACCAGCAGCTTGAGGTAGGCCATGATGTCCTTGATCTCGGTGCGGGAGAAAAACGAGGTGCCGCCGGAGATACGGTAAGGGATCCGGTTGGTCATCAGCGCCTTCTCGAAGATGCGCGACTGATGGTTGCCCCGATAGAGGATGGCGTAATCCTTGAACCGGGTGCGGTTCATAAACTTGTGTCCCATCATCTCGGCGGCGATCCGCTCCGCTTCGTGCTCCTCGTTCTTGGCAAACAGCACCTTGAGCTTCACCCCTTCATCCAACTCGGAGAAGAGCGCCTTGTCATAGACGTGGGGGTTGTTGGCGATCAGGATGTTGGCGCACTTGAGGATCCGCCGCTTGGAGCGGTAGTTCTGCTCCAGCTTGATCAGCTTGAGGCTGGGGAAATCCTCGCTCAGCAGCACCAGATTCTGCGGCTTGGCACCGCGCCAGGAGTAGATAGACTGGTCATCATCCCCTACCACGGTAAAACGTGCCCGCTCGCCGACGATCTGCTTCACCAGCTCGTATTGGCTGGTGTTGGTGTCCTGATACTCATCGACCAGCAGATAGCGGATCTTGTTCTGCCAGCGCTCGCGCACCTCCTGATTGCTCTTGAGCAGCAGGGTCGGCATCACGATGAGGTCGTCAAAATCCAGCGCGTTATAGGCCACCATCTGGCGGTGATAACGCTCGTAGAGCTGGGCCATCAACACCTCTTCCGGCCCGCGAGCGATGCGCATGGCGCGGGCTGGCAGGATAAGGTCGTTTTTCCAGTTGGAGATTTGGCTGATAAGGGCCGAGAGCTTGTCCTTGTCGTTGTCGAGCTCGTCTTCAGTCAACTCTTTCAGCAGCGCCAGCTGGTCGGTGTCATCGAACAGGGAGAAGTTCGCCTTGAGATTCAGGCTCTTGTGCTCCCGACGAATGATATCGAGACCCAGAGTATGGAAGGTGGAGACCATCAGCCCCCGCGCCTCCTTGCGACCCAGGGTCTGGCCGACCCGCTCCTTCATCTCCCGCGCCGCCTTGTTGGTAAAGGTGACCGCAGCTATGTTGCGCGCACTGTAGCCGCACTGCTGCACCAGATAGGCAATCTTGTTGGTGATGACGCGGGTCTTGCCCGATCCGGCACCCGCCAGCACCAGGCAAGGGCCGGAAACATACTTGACCGCTTCGTTCTGATTGGGGTTGAGCTTCATGGGCCGGATCTCTTGGCTTATGATGAGGGGCGGCATTGTACCAGAAATCTCTCGATGAGCCGTACCTGCTGCACGGCAGGCAACCGCCCATCGGGCTTATCCGCCTTGTGTTCGGGCGCTATTTTCAGGATCATGGCCGACCTTTCGAGATGATGACTTTTTCCAGATGATGAGGGGAGCATGAATCAGCAACAGCACGACCAACTGCGCAGCCAGTTTCCGGCCTTGGCGCAGGAGGTAAACGGCCACCCTCTGGTCTATCTGGACAACGCCGCCACCACCCAGAAGCCTCAAACGGTACTGGATGCCATCGCTCACTACTATGGGGCCGACAATGCCAATGTGCACCGCGCCGCCCATGCTCTGAGTGGCCGCGCTACCCGCGCCTTCGAAGCTGCCCGCGAAACGGTCGCCCGCTTTATCAATGCGCCTCGCAGCCACGAAGTTATCTGGACCCGTGGCACCACGGAGGCGATCAATCTGGTGGCCCAGAGCTGGGGGATGAGCGAGCTCAAGGCGGGGGATGAAATCATCCTCAGTACGCTGGAGCACCACGCCAATATCGTCCCGTGGCAGCTGGTTACCCAGCGTACCGGCGCGGTGATCCGGGTCATCCCGCTCAATGAGCGGGGCGATCTCGATCTGGCCTCCTATCACGCCATGCTGGGGCCACGCACCCGGCTGGTGACCGTAGCCCACGTCTCCAATGCCCTCGGTACCGTCAATCCAGTCAAAGAGATAGTGGCTGCCGCCAAAACGGTTGGCGCCGTGACGCTAATCGACGGCGCCCAGGCAGTGGCTCATCTCGAGGTGGATGTGCAAGCCATCGGTTGCGACTTCTACGCCTTCTCCGGCCACAAGCTCTATGGCCCGACCGGCATCGGTGTGTTGTGGGGCCGCACCGAGCTATTGGAGCGGATGCCGCCTTGGCAAGCCGGTGGCGAGATGATCGATCGGGTCAGTTTCAGCGGCACTACCTTCAATACCCTGCCTTTCAAATTCGAGGCGGCACCCCCCATATCGCTGGCGCTATCGGCCTCGCCGCCGCCATCGACTTTGTGATGGGGCAAGATAGGGAATGGCTCGCCCAACATGAGCAGGCACTGACCGACTATCTGGCCGCTGGTCTGCAACAGGTGCCAGGGCTGCGTCTGATCGGCGAACCCGGCAAACGCGCCGGTGCGGTCTCTTTCTTGCTCGACGACATCCACCCGCAAGATGCTGCTACCCTGCTCGATATGCAGGGGATCGCCCTGCGAGTCGGCCATCACTGCGCCATGCCACTGATGGAATCCCTCGGGATCGGCGGCACCATGCGCGCCTCGCTGGCCTGCTACAACAATCGGGACGATGTCGACACCCTGCTGGCCGCCCTGCACAAACTCAGTGACTTCTTCTAAGGCAGACAACCGAATGAGTGACCTCGCAAGATATACCCAGATTGGCCTTGAGCCCAACGCCGACACCGTCCGCCAGCAGTTTGCCGCCGCTCACGGCTGGGAGAACCAGTACCGGCTCATCATCCAGCTCGGCAAACAGCTGCCGGTGCTACCCGGCGAATGGCAGCAGGAGGAGTTCCGCCTCAAGGGGTGTGAAAGTCAGGCGTGGCTGAAGGGAGAAAAAAGCGAGGATGGCTGCTGGCACTTTGCCTGTGATTCCGATGCTCGCATCGTGCGGGGCCTTATCGTCATCGTGCTGGCGGCGCTCAACCACCAATCGTCTGCGGCGATCCAGGCTTTTGATATGGAAGGGTATTTCAGCGAACTGGGGCTTGAGAAACACTTGAGCCCGTCACGAGGTAACGGGCTCAGAGCGATCGTACTGGCGATCCGGGAACAAGCGGCCTAACCCGCCTTGTTCAGTGGTCGATTAGGCTTCGCCAATCGACCCAGCATCTTCATTCCCGGCCTCTTTCTCGGCTCGGGCGCCCCGCTCTGCAATCTTCTTCAATACCCGGGACGCGGCAACCAGTCCGAAGGTTGCCGTCACCGGCGTCACGGCGCCAAAACCGGAGGCGCAATCCATCTTCATGGTGCCATCGCTGGCCGCCTTGGCCTGACAGGTACCGCCATTGCCATCCGGATAACTCAGCTGCTCGGTTGAGAAGACACACTCCACTCCGAATTTGCGCGCCGGATTCTTGCTGAAGTTATGCAATCTGCGCAGGTCGGAGCGCACTTTGGCCGCCAACGGATCCTGAATAGTCTTGGCCAGATCGGCCACTGTGATTTGGGTCGGATCCATCTGCCCGCCAGCACCACCCGCTACAATCACCGGGATCTTGTTACGCTTGCAGAAGGCAATCAGCGCCACCTTGGCCTTGACCGAGTCGATGGCGTCCACCACATAGTCACACTCCCGCTTGATATGCTCGGCCAGGTTATCGGCGGTAACGAAATCGTCCACCTCGATCACTTCGCAATCCGGATTGATGGCGCGAATGCGCTCGGCCATCACCTCGGTCTTGAGGCGACCAACCGTACCCAGCAAGGCGTGGATCTGGCGATTGGTGTTGGTGATGCAGATATCGTCCATGTCGATCAGGGTGATCTGGTTGATGCCAGCACGAGCCAGCGCCTCGGCCGCCCAGGAGCCCACGCCGCCGATCCCCACCACACAGACCTTGGCCTGGCTAAAGGAACGCAGGGCATTCTGACCATAAAGACGGGCAATGCCCCCGAATCGCTGTAGATATTCTGCTTTCATACCACCACCTTGCTTGAGGGCGGCCATTATAACGGCAACCACCGCCAGCCGCGATGGCAGAACCGGAGAAAATCGAGGAGGAAAAATGGAGAAAACGGCAGGGAAGAGAGAATAAAAGGTCAATTATCAGCCGACTTTCTGAATGGCAGCCAATAAAAAACCCCGCTCATTGAGCGGGGTTTCTTGTATTTGGTGCCTGGCAGTGTCCTACTCTCGCATGGCGAATGCCACACTACCATCGGCGCTACCGCGTTTCACTTCTGAGTTCGGCATGGGATCAGGTGGTTCCACGGCGCTATGGCCGCCAGGCAAATTCTTCAATCTGAGAAAGCTGACGTAAGTAATTCGTTCGTATTTGCTACAAGCCTTAGAACACTTCTTGGGTGTTGTATGGTTAAGCCTCACGGGTAATTAGTATGGGTTAGCTCAACACGTCGCCGCGCTTACACACCCCACCTATCAACGTTGTGGTCTCCAACGGCCCTTTAGGACCCTCAAGGGGTCAGGGATGACTCATCTCAGGGCTCGCTTCCCGCTTAGATGCTTTCAGCGGTTATCGATTCCGAACTTAGCTACCGGGCAGTGCCACTGGCGTGACAACCCGAACACCAGAGGTTCGTTCACTCCGGTCCTCTCGTACTAGGAGCAACTCCCTTCAATCATCCAACGCCCACGGCAGATAGGGACCGAACTGTCTCACGACGTTCTGAACCCAGCTCGCGTACCACTTTAAATGGCGAACAGCCATACCCTTGGGACCGACTTCAGCCCCAGGATGTGATGAGCCGACATCGAGGTGCCAAACACCGCCGTCGATATGAACTCTTGGGCGGTATCAGCCTGTTATCCCCGGAGTACCTTTTATCCGTTGAGCGATGGCCCTTCCATTCAGAACCACCGGATCACTATGACCTACTTTCGTACCTGCTCGACCTGTCCGTCTCGCAGTTAAGCTGGCTTATGCCATTGCACTAACCTCCTGATGTCCGACCAGGATTAGCCAACCTTCGTGCTCCTCCGTTACTCTTTGGGAGGAGACCGCCCCAGTCAAACTACCCACCAGGCACTGTCCGCGAGCC
>NZ_JBQBEA010000001.1:4707500-4849248 GCF_051919805.1 Aeromonas sp. 30P
CCTGAAGCGGACCCCGGCCAATGTCGCCGAGTCGATCGCCAATCAGGAGACTTGCACCTTATATGTAGGCAACCTGCCCTATCGCGCCAATGAGATCGCAGTGCGCGAGTTGTTTGCCGAACAGGGCCAGGTCATTTCCGTGCGGTTGATGAAGGACAAGGCAACCGGCAAGCGCAGAGGTTTCGGTTTCGTGGAGATGCCCGCCGCCGATGCCGCCAAGGCGATTGCCGCTTTGAATGACAAAGAGTATCAGCAGCGCACCCTCAAGGTGCGTGAAGCGAATGACAAACGTGATAAAGAGGAAAGAGAAGGTAGCGAAACTGACGCCTAACCGCTCGTCAGTACTTCACCTCTTCCAGTGATGACAGCCCCCATGCTTGCAAGGGGGCTGTCAGTTTTTGAGCCTCCCCATCCAGCCGGGTACAGTAAGCCCTGGCAATTACCTCTTCTATATGTACAGGCTGCACGATGGCATGCCCGCAATTGTTCAGCAACCAGGCCACCCGTTTGGCAACGGCACTGCCCGAGTCAATAAGCTGACATTGCGGCATCAGTTGCCCAATCTCTTCATTGAGTAGCGGGAAGTGAGTGCAACCAAGCACCAGCGTATCCGGCTTTTCTTCCCCCTCCAGCCAATCGGCCAATACCTCGTGCAGTAGTGCCATATTGACCGGTAGGCCCGCCAGCTTGTGTTCGGCTTCTATGACCAGCTCGGTGGTGCCCTTGAGCAGCACCTGCTTGCCGGGAGCAAACTGGGCGATCAGTTCATGGGTATAGTCGCGGCTGACGGTGCCCGGCGTAGCAAGCAGACCGATACAACCGTTGCGAGTCTGCGCAGCAGCGGGCTTGATGGCTGGCACCACCCCCACCACGGGAATATCCAGTGCCTCACGCAGGGCTGGCAGCGCTATGGTGCTGGCCGTGTTGCAGGCAATCACCACCAGATCGATATGATGACGGGCCACCATGGTGGTCACCAAGCGGGTGCAGGCAGCAATCAGGGCGGGCTCGCTCAATTCACCATAGGGGAAGTGGGCGTTGTCGAAGCAGTAGAAATAGTTGTGAGCCGGCAGAACGCGGCGGATCTCGCGGTAGATGGTCAAGCCACCCATACCGGAGTCGAACACGAGAATATTGGCCACTTGAGCTCCCCTTTGGTGCAAGGCGGCGATCATACTCCCGCCTGCAGCCAATAGAAAAGGCCCTGCCAATGGCAGGGCCCCTGATTTTTCCGCTTGGCCGGGTCCGGCTTAGAGTGAGTAATCCATTGTCACGTAGTAAGCGCGCTCATCGGCAGGGTAACCCACCGCCGTCTGATACTCCTTACCCAGCAGGTTGTTGATCTTGCCCGATACCTTGAGTGCCGGCGTCACCTTGTAGCCAACGGCCAGATTCCAGAGGCTGTAACCACCCAGTTCGGTGGTATTGGCCACATTGCCATAGCGCTCCCCCTGATAGATCCAGCTCAACGAGCCGTCAAACTGCTGCCACTGCGCCTGCGTAATCCACTTGGCCCCTTTGCGGGAGATCAGCTGCAACTGTTTATCGGTCACCTTGTCTTTGGGATCCTTGTACTCGGCAGAGACCCGATGACTCAACCAGCCGGTATCAAACTCCCCTTCCAGCTCGACCCCTTCAATGCGAGCCTTACCAACGTTTTGTGGTGATGACCCACCATTACCATTAGGGGCCCACTGGATCATCTGCTCGAAATCATTGCGATAACCGGTCATACGCCACTCGACACCCGCAGTTTGACCGTCAAGCATCAGCTCGCTGCTCTTCGACTCTTCCGGCTTCAGGTTGGGATTGCCAGAACCTGGATAGTAGAGATCGTTAAAGGTCGGGGCGCGGAAACCGGTACCGTAACGGGCACTCAGGCGGTAATCCTCCGCAAAGCGCCAGCCAGCGCCGGTCTGCCAGGTATTGTGGCGGCCATACTGTTCGTTGTCATCGCTACGGCCGCTCAGCTCGGCCTGCCAGGTATGGTTGTCGAACTGGGCAAGGGCATAGAGGCCGGTGTTGTCGCGCTCTTTGGCATCGGCTGGGTAAGTCACACCAGAAGAGAGGGAGCGATCATCCAGTCGATCACTCTGCCAATCGGCCCCGCCTCCCAGCGTCCAGCTCTCGTTCAATTTCAAGCTGTTGACCCAGTTCAGGCTGTACTGGCGGGTGTAGGTCCGGTTATTGGCCTGATCGCGGCCACTGTTGTCCTGATAGTCGTACGCATCCTGTTTGGAGAAGGCGCCACGCAACTCACTCAGATAGCGATCATCGTGATAGCGCGACCCCAGCTGATAGCTCTGGTTTTCAGTCCAGGTCTCGTTGCGCTGATGAGTGGCAGGCCCCCAGGCGGAAGCCGCAGAAGAGCGGTCGTACTGGGCGACATTGCGGAACCAGCGGGTTGTACCGAACAGATCCCAATTGCTGCCGAGCGCCTGCTGGTAGTCCAGCATGGCGTTGTAGCCCTGATGCCCGTGACGGTCACCATCGTTGATGCCGGGCAAGGGGTGTACGTTGTAACCCTCTTCATCATCAAAACCGCCAGCCACCTTGAGCTGACCCGCCTCACCTACCTGGCTGGCACTACTGAAAGCGGCCTGACGCTGTTGATGGGAACCAGCACCGATATTGAACTTGTGCTGATTTGTCCCCTTGTCGGGACGGGTAATGATGTTGATCACCCCGCCGATGGCGTCGGAGCCGTAGATGGTGGCGCGCGGGCCGCGGATATACTCGATCCGCTCGACCTGATTGAGTGGCAGATTGTTCAGTTCGGTCATCCCGGCGGTCAGGGAGGCACTGCGCACCCCATCCACCAGCACCAGCGTCTGGGAAGAGGTGCCACCACGCACCCGCAGCGAGCTGAGCTGGCCGCGGCCACCATTGCTGACCACTTCCACACCGGGCAGGGTCTTGACCACATCGGTCACGGTCTGGGCTTGCAGGCGATCGATCTCGTCCCGGGTCACCACATTGACCGGGGCAAGCACGCTGGAGGCAGGTTGGGCGACGCGGGTAGCGGTCACCACCATGGTGGGATTGACGGGAATGGTCAGCTGCTGGGCAAACGCCGCCGTCGGCAACAGGGCAGCCGCCAGAAATTTCTTCGACATGAGAGATCCTTAAGTTCGCGTAAGTATCTACTTCGTGGCCGGTTTCTCTCGGCCCGAAATACGAACTCTGGCAGGTCTTCGGGCTCGGGGGCTGATAGCCTACGGCGACGGCTTCCCGCCTGATGGCAGTGCCCTGATGTCGCTTCGTTCCCCCTTACCGCTGCGCGCCAGCTCCGGATTCTCACCGGATTCCCTATTAAGCATGATGCGCCAAAGCGGGAGGATTATAGGCAGAGCCAAGCTGGATGTATAGCCATCCAGATTTCTATTTCTTGCCAGCCAGCGCCGCCAGCCGCTGCTGAGCCCCCTCCATCACCGCCTGTACCCCGGGGTGGGAGAGATGGCGCCCTGCCGAGACCAGATAATAAGAGAGGGTAACGTCGGTGAGGGTCGCAATTCGCTCCACCCCGTAGAGGCGACCAATTTCGTCAGCCATCGCCAGCGGCGCCGGGAAGATCCCCATCCCCGCCTTGCCGAACGACTTCATCAGAGTGGAGTCATCAAACTGCCCCACCAGATGGGGATGAATGCCCTGCTGGCGATACCAGGCCAGCAGCCGATCGTGGGTAGCCGATTTCTCTCCGGGAATAAGCAACGGCAACCCCTCCAGCGAGGCGGGAAAGCCATCCCGCGCCCGCGCCGCCAGCTCCGGGCTGGCAAACAACGCCAGCGGGCTGCGCCCCAGCTCGTGGTTGTAGCCGCGCACGCCACTGTCGGGGGGAAGCGGGCGATCGATCAGCACCATATCCAGCTTGTGGCGGGCCAGTTCACTGAACAGCTGCTCGGCCCGCTCCTCGTGACACACCAGCCGCAGCGGCGTTGCCAGCGCCATGGCGGGGGCCAGCAGCTCGAACGCCAGAGTACGGGGTACCGAATCGGCGATCCCCACCTGCATTGTCAGCTCTTGACTGGCGTGGCGCAGGGTGTGCTCCAGCTCGGCGCCGAGCGAGAAAATCGCCCCCGCCTGCTCCTGCGCCTGCCGTCCGGCGGCGGTCAGCACCAGACGCCGCCCCACCCGGTTGAACAGCGCCACCCCGAGGGACTGCTCCAGCTCTGCAACCTGACCGCTGATGGTCTGCGGCGTGAGATGCAGCTGTTCGGCGGCCTGCGTCACGCTGCCGCTGCGTGCCACATGCCAGAAGTAGTAGAGCTGTTTGTAGTTGAGCATGCCGTCCCCAATCAGTTTTTACCGAACAACCATCAGCGAGAATCTGATTTTATCGAAACATTGCGGGCTCTAGCATGCAACCATTATCTGAACTGCCCTGCGAACCATCATGCTGGACGTTGTTGTACTCTTCTTTCTGTTTGGTCTGCTGGCCGGTCTGGTGCGCTCCGAGCTCAAACTGCCTCCTGCCCTCTACGACACCCTCTCCCTCTTTCTGCTGCTGGCCATCGGCCTCAAGGGCGGCGTCGGTCTGGCCCAACAATCCCTGCAACCTCTGCTGCCACAACTGGCGCTGGTGATCCTGCTCGGCGTGGTGCAGACCCTGCTCGGCTTTGCCGTGCTACGCCTCAAGATGAACCGGGTCGATGCCGCCGCCACCGCCGCCCACTACGGTTCGGTCAGCGTCGCCACCTTTGCGGTCGGGGTGAACTGGCTCACCGAGCGGGGCATCAGCTTTGAATCCCAGCTCTCCATCTTCCTGGCGGTGATGGAGATCCCCGCCATTCTGGTGGGCATAGTGCTGGCCCGGGGCATCAGCCGCGAG
This sequence comes from Aeromonas sp. 30P, assembly GCF_051919805.1. NCBI lineage: Bacteria > Pseudomonadati > Pseudomonadota > Gammaproteobacteria > Aeromonadales > Aeromonadaceae > Aeromonas > Aeromonas sp. 30P. Next base: position 4,712,329 of record NZ_JBQBEA010000001.1, read on the forward strand.
ACCCGCTGGCGCATGCTGGCCCACGAGACCTTCCTCGGCAAAGGGGTGACCCTGCTGCTGGGCGGCATGGCCATCGGCTATCTGGCCGGGCCGGATGGAATTGCTCCGCTCAAACCGCTGTTTGTCGACCTGTTCAAAGGTGCGCTGGCGCTGTTCCTGCTGGAGATGGGCCTCATTGTCGCCCGTCAGTGTCAGGATCTGCGCCGCCACGGCCTGTTCCTGCTCGGCTTCGCCCTGTTGATGCCGCTCGCTTCAGCGGGACTGGGGCTGGCAGCTGGCCAGCTGATGGGGCTATCTCTCGGCGGCCTGACCCTGCTGGCTACCCTGGCGGCCAGCGCCTCCTATATTGCCGTGCCGGCCACCATGCGTATCGCCGTGCCTCAGGCCAACCCGGGGCTATCCCTCAGCGCAGTGCTGGGGGTCACCTTCCCGTTCAACATCATGCTGGGGATCCCGCTCTACCACAGCTGGGCCCGCCACTTCACGGAGTAGCCACATGCAGACCGAGACCCGCACCCTGCTGACCGTCATCACGGAAGCCAATCTGGAGCCGACCCTGCTGCGCACCCTCACCCGTGAGGGGCTGCGCGGCTACACCATCACAGATGCCCGCGGTCGGGGCGATCATGGTGAGCGCAACGCCAGCTGGAGCGAGAGCGGCAACATCCGGCTGGAGGCGATCTGCAGCCGGGAGCAGGCGGAGCGGCTGCTGGCCCACCTGCAGAGTCGCTACTACCCCGATTACGCCATGATCGCCTTTCTGCAGCCGGTCGAAATCGTGCGACCTGAAAAATTCTGAGCCGGCTTGCCGGCTCTTTTTGTTCACCGAAAGCAAACGTTTAACATCAAGGATTCAGAGAAAATGAACACCCCTCCCCTGATCGGCCTGGTAATGGGCTCCGACTCCGACTGGCCAGTGCTGCAGGCTGCCGCCCGCATCCTCAAGGAGCACGGCGTGCCCTACGAGGCGCAGGTAGTCTCGGCCCATCGCACCCCGGATCTGCTGTTCGAGTATGCCGCCACAGCCCGCGAGCGCGGCTTGCGCGCCATCATCGCCGGGGCCGGTGGCGCCGCCCATCTGCCGGGCATGGTCGCCGCCAAGACCACTCTTCCGGTGCTGGGGGTGCCTATCCCATCACGCCATCTCAAGGGGATGGACTCCCTGCTCTCCATCGTGCAGATGCCCAAGGGGGTGCCGGTCGCCACCTTCGCCATCGGCGAAGCGGGGGCTGCCAACGCCGCCCTGTTTGCGGTCTCTCTGCTCTCCGTTGCACAAGACGGCGACGCCCCCCGCTACCGGCAGCAGCTCGACGACTTCCGCACCCACGAGCGCGACCGGGTGCTTGCCCTCACGCTGGAGGAGCCGACATGATCCTGCCCCCCGCCACCCTCGGCATGCTGGGGGGCGGTCAGCTTGGCCGCTACTTTGTGATGGCCGCCCACCGCCTCGGCTACAAGGTGGTGGTGCTGGATCCCGACCCGGCCAGCATCGCCGGTGCCGCCGCCGATCACCATATTGTCGCCCCCTATGACGACACTGGGGCACTGGTCGAGTTGGCCAGCCGCTGCGAAGCCATTACCTGCGAGTTCGAGAACGTGCCCGCCGCCACCCTCGCGCTGCTCGAAAAACAAAAGCCGGTGCGCCCGGCCGCCAGCGCTGTGCGGGTCTGTCAGGATCGCCGCGAGGAGAAAGCCTTTCTGCGCGGTGCTGACATCCCGGTAGCCCTCTCTCTGGCGCTATTGCCGGAAGCGCCCATCCCCGCACATGCCAGCGAACTCTTGCCTGCCATTCTCAAAACGGCCCGCGAAGGGTACGACGGCAAGGGGCAGTGGCAAGTGAGCGATCTGGATGAGCTGGCGAGCGCGCTGGCAGCCAGTGCTGTGCCCTGCGTGCTGGAACAACGGCTGGCGCTGGAGGGGGAGTTTGCCCTGACCCTGGCCCGCAGCCCGAGCTGCGCCATCAGCGCCCTGCCGCTGGTGCAGAACTGGCACAGCGGTGGCATTCTCGATCAGACCCGCTCCCCGGCCAATGTGCCGGTGCTGGAGAGCGAAGCCAAAGCAATAGCCGAGCGGCTGATCGCAGCCCTCGATTACGTCGGGGTGCTGACGGTGGAGTTCTTTCTGGTGGAAGGCCGCCTGCTGGTCAACGAGCTGGCGCCCCGCCCCCACAACTCGGGTCACCCCAGCCTCGACAACGCCGCATGCAGCCAGTTCGAGTTGCAGGTGCGGGCCCTGTGCGATCTGCCGCTGCCGGAGCAGATCGCCGTACGCCCCGCCCTGTTAATCAACCTGCTGGGGGATCTCTGGCAAAACGGCACGCCCGACTGGGCTACCCTGCTGACGCTGCCCGGCCTGCATCTGCACCTCTATGGCAAGGGCGAACCCCGCCCCGGCCGCAAGATGGGCCATATCACGGTAACCGGTGACGACTGGTCAACGGTGGAGGAAAGCTGCCGCAAGGCCCGCCAGCTGCTGGGGCTAGCGCCGCGCTGATCGACCATCGGAAATGCAAAGACCCGGGCATGGCCCGGGTCTCTGTTTTTGCTTGCTATGGCAGGGAGGCTTATCAGGCCCGCTCCACCGCTACCGGTGCCGGCAGGCGGATGGTGAGGGAGAGCACCAGCGCCACCACCAGCAACACCAGGATCAGGTGGAAGGTCGCCATAAAGCCACCAAACAGGGAAGCCACGATGGAGCCGATGATGCTGCCCAGACCAAAGCCCAGATAGATGACGCCGTAGTTCTTGGTCAGGTTGTTGAGACCGAAGAAGTCGCTCACCAGCGAGGGGTAGACGGTGATGGTGCCACCGAAGCTGAAGGCCACACAGGCAACCGCCACAAAGAACAGGTTGGCGTTGAGCGGCACGAACAGCAGCAGCGCCATGCCCGCCAGGGTAATCAGCTGGGCGATGGTGATGACCCGGATACGGGACATTTTGTCAGAGAGGATACCCAGCACCAGACGGCCACCCAGGTTGGCCATGGCGATGATGGCGACGGCATTGGCGGCGACCACGGCAGGCAGACCCACCATCTTCTCGCCGATATCCTTGGCCACGCCGATGACGTAGAGGCCGCTCATGCAGGCGGTGAGGAACATCAGCGCCAGCATCCAGTACTGCGGCTTGCGCATCGCCTCGGCCAGGGTGAAGTCACGGCTCTCGCTCTGCTGCACGGAGGCGGCCTGCTTGGGCGCATCCTTCATCAGCATGCCGCCCACCAGCACCATGGACATCGCAATCAAGCCCCACAGCTGGAAGGTGGTCTCAAGGCCGGAGCTGGAGAGCAGCAGCAGGTTGATGTATTTGAAACCGAGACTGCCGAGACCATAGGCCCCGATGGAGCAGGCGGAGATGAGCCCCTTGCGCTCCGGGAACCATTTCACGCAGTTGGAGAGGGTCATCAGGTAGCCGGTACCGTCGGCAAAACCAACCAGAATGCCCGCGCAGAGGTAGAGCATCGCCAGATTGCTGGCGTGAGCGGTGAGGAAGAAGCCGATGCCGAGCAGCACGCCAGCACCCAGGGTCACGTTACGCACCCCGAACCGCTCCTGCAGCTTGCCCGCCATGGAGGAGGCAACTGCCAGCGACAGGCTGAGCAGGCCGAAAGCGAAAGCGACCTGACTCACCGGCTCGTCCAGCTTGTCGGAGAGCTGGGCGTTGAACAGGCTCCAGGTGTAGACGGAACCCAGTGCGAACTGGGTGATGATGGTACCGATCAGTGTCAGGTACCGGGTGCGATTCAGATCGATGGTCATGATGCGTCTCGGTCGATGGCCTTAAGGAAATTGAGGCCACTATAGGCAAGATGCAGCTCGTGCCGATCGATTAAGGCATGAAATGCAGATCGGCGGGAATGAATGACAATCAGAGCCGCATCAGCTGACGGAACGCCTTGATGTTGCTGCGACTGACCGGCACCTCGAACGGCAGATCATGGAGCCGGATGAGGTAGGTGCTGTTAAACCAGGGGACAATTTCGCGGATCTTGTTGATGTTGACGCAGTAGGAGCGGTGGCAGCGGAAGAACCCCTCGGCAGGCAGGCGGCTGACAAACTCGCTGATGGTCATGGTCATCACGTAGCGATCATCGCGGGTGTAGACATAAGTGAGCTTCTCGTCGGCTTCCGCGTAGTAGATCTGCTCGCAGGGGGTGACGATGATGCGCTCCCCCTTCACCAGATTGACGGTGCGACTCTGCGCTGCCCCCGGCTCGCTCCCCTGCCCCGCCTGCGCCTTGCCCGCCTGCTCCAGCTTTTGCAGCAGATTGATGATGCGCGGCTCGTTGTAGGGCTTGAGGATGTAGTCGAACGCCTCCAGCTCGAACGCCTCCACCGCAAACTCCTTGTAGGCAGTGACGAAGACGATGTGGGGCGGATGGCTCGACTTGTGCAAGTTCTTGGCCAGCAGCAGGCCGTCGATGGAGGGGATCTGGATATCCAAAAACACCACGTCCACCTCGTGATCTTGCAGGTATTTGAACGCCTCCAGCCCATCCTCAAAGCTCGCCACGATCTCGATCTGGCTGTGCTGGTTCACCAGATAGATCAGCTCTTCGCGAGCCAGATACTCGTCTTCCACTATGATCGCTTTCAGCATGACAACACCTCTCGCGGCACACACTTATCCTCAACCATGATGGCACTCAGCATGGCATCGACTCCTGATCCGGCAGATAGAAACTCACCTCGGTACCCGGCTCCAGCCGCTTGAGGTGCAGGCCGTCGCCATAGAGCAGCTTGACCCGCTGATGCACGTTCATCAGGCCGATGCTGCGACTCTCCACCCGACCGGCGGCCACCCCGTCGATCACCGCCTGACTGATGCCGTAACCTGTGTCTCGTACCGATACCCGGATGCCGCCCGCCAGCTGCTTCACCTCGATGGTGACCCGACCCGGCGCGCTGCGGGGCTGGATGCCGTGCAGGATGGCGTTTTCCACCAGCGGCTGCAACAGCAGGCTCGGCACCTGAATGTGCACATCGTCCACCTCGAACACCACCTCCAGCTTGTCGCCAAAGCGGGCCTGCTCGATGGCAACGTAGTCGCGCACCTGCTGCAGCTCCTCCTGAATGTCGATGAGTTCATCCCCCTTGTTGAGGTTGTAGCGCAGGTAATCCGCCAGATTGGCGATCAGCTGGCGCGCCTGCTGGGGGCGAATGCGGATCAAGGATGAGATGGCGTTGAGGGCATTGAACAGGAAGTGTGGGTTGATCTTGCTCTGCAGGGCGGTGAACTCCGCCTTGCGGGTCATCTCCTTGAGTTGCTCGATGCGCGACACCTCCATCTGGGTGGAGATGAGCTGGGAGAGGCCCACCGCCATCTCCCGCAGCGAGCTGGTGATGCTGTGGGTGCGGCGGTAGTAGATCTTGAGGGTGCCGCTCACCGAGCCGTTTTCCCGCAGCGGAATAATGATGACCGAGTGGAAATCGGAGAGGTGATACTGGCGCAGATCGTTGTTGATGATGATCTGGTCGAGCAGCACCGCCTGCTGGGTCATGCCGCTGATGGCGTGGTGCTCGTCCAGCTCGTAATAGTCCTTGCCCACCCCGACATAGGCCAGCACGTCATGGGTATCTGTGATGGCCACCGCATCGGCGCTGATATCCCGCCGGATCACATCGCACACCTGACTGAGGGAGTGGCGATCGATGTTCTGGAAGAAGGGCAGCGTCTTGTTGGCAATATCGAGCGCCAGCTTGGCCTGCTTGGCGGCAATCAGCTCCTTCTCGTCATCCAGATCCTGCACCAGCTTGATGATGAGGCCGATGCAGAGCGCCCCGGCGATCATCGGATAGGCGATATGGTTGACGATCTCCACCCCGACTTCGTGGGGCTCGGTCAGCAGCCAGATCAGCAGCATGGTCAGCCCTTCACAGAGCATTCCCGCCAAAATGCCGTAGAGCCAGAGCCGCGACTTGCGGCAGCGCAGGTGCAGCCAGGTGGCGAGCAGACCGGCAATGATGCTGGCGATAAGGCAAGGGATGGAGGTGTGACCATCCATATCGATGAGGTAGCGGTGCAGGCCGGAGATGACCCCGGCCGGAATGCCGACCCAGGGGCCAAACAGAATGCCGCCGGAGATAATGGCAATGATCCGCACGTTGATCAGCGCCCCCTCCACCGGAATGCCGGTGTAGGTACTGAACACAGCAAACAGGCCGAAGATGGAGGCCACCAGCACCAGCTCCGCCGGGGTGTGATCCCGCTTCTGGAACAGCCGCTGGAACGGCCGGGTGCGGGTCAGGAAGAAGAGGGTCATCAGCATCAGCGCTGCCCGCTCGAACACCGCCAACAACATCATCTGATTCTCAAGCATCTGCGCCCCCTTGCGGCAACCCGACCGATCACCCTAATCCTGACCAATAAATCGGGGCCGGATAAACCAGCCCCTGTGACATCAACAGTACTGACCGGCCACCCAGCCGGAGGACCAGGCCCACTGGAAGTTGTAGCCACCGAGCCAGCCGGTCACATCCACCACTTCGCCGATGAAGTAGAGGCCCGGTACCTTGCGCGCTTCCATGGTCTTGGAGGAGAGCTCGTTGGTATCGACGCCACCCAGGGTCACTTCGGCGGTGCGATACCCCTCGGTGCCGTTGGGCAGGATCTGCCAGTCACCCAGCAGGTTGGCCACCGCTTCCAGTTCCCGCTCGTTGTACTGGCGCATCGGCTTGCTGACCAGCTGACCCAGCTCCACCAGCTTGTCGACGAAGCGCTTGGGCAGCTCGCGCCCCAGCACGGTTTTCAGCTCCTGCGCCGGGTGCGCCTGCGCCCATTCACGCAGGGCAGCCGGAATATCCAGCTCCGGCAGCAGGTTGATGTGGATCTTCTCGCCAGCGTGCCAGTAGGAGGAGATCTGCAGGATAACGGGACCGGAGAGGCCGCGGTGGGTGAACAGCATCGCCTCCTTGAAGCGGGTGCCATCCTCGGCGGTCACCGCCACCGGCAGGCTGATGCCCGCGAGATCGGCGAACGCCTCTTTCTCGGCCTGATGGAGGGTAAAGGGCACCAGCCCTGCGCGGGTCGGCAGCACCTTGAGGCCGAACTGCTCCGCCAGTTTGAAGCCATAAGGGGTCGCACCCAGCTTGGGCATGGAGAGACCGCCGGTCGCCACCACCAGCGAGTGGCAGCCGATCTCACCCTTGCTGGTGGTCAACACAAACCCTTCGTCCTGCTTGCTGACGGTGAGGATCTCGGTCTGGAACTGCAGGGTCACCCCGGCCCAGTCGCACTCGGTGAGCAGCACATCGACGATCTCCTTGGCGCTCTCGAGGCAGAACAGCTGCCCCAGGGTGCGCTCGTGATAGTTGACCCCGTGGCGATCCACCAGATCGATAAAGTCCTGCTGGGTGTAGCGAGCCAGCGCCGACTTGCTGAAGTGGGGATTCTCCGACAGGTAGGCGTGAGCGCCCGCCTGATGGTTGGTGAAGTTGCAGCGACCGCCGCCACTGATGAGGATCTTTCGGCCCGGCTTCTTGGCGTTGTCGAGCACCAGCACGGAGCGGCCACGGTAGCCCGCCTGCGCCGCACACATCAATCCGGCCGCACCGGCCCCGATCACCACCACATCGACCTGCTTCATCATCACTCACTTATCAAAATAGAAACGGCACCTGGCCAGAACCGTGATTGCCTCTGGCGGAACAGAACCATAGTGGCTGCCAACCAGAATAAACAACGGCCCTTAAAAGGGCCGTTATTGTACTGGCTGAACACTAAGTGTCCACGACTATCAGGCGTTGCTGTCCATGATGCTGGCCGGGGCACCCTTGGCCAGTTCGGCCAGCTCCTTGTCGATGAAGTAGAGGCCTTTGCCATCTTCACCCACCAGACCCAGACGGTCGACGATGCTCTTGAACAGCTTCTCCTCTTCATGCTGCTCGGCCACATACCACTGCAGGAAGTTGAAGGTGGAGTAGTCCTGAGTGGTGAAGGCTACGTGGGCCAGACCATTGATGCACTTGGTGATGTGGTACTCGTGCTCCAGGGTGGTACGGAACACGTCGCCCAGCGACTTGAACTCGTGGGGAGGGGCATCGATGGCACCCAGTTTTGGCATGGCGCCGGTCTCGCTCACATAGGTGAACAGACGCTCCATGTGCTGGCGCTCCTCGACCGCGTGCTGACGCAGGAAGGTCGCCGCCCCTTCAAAGCCCTTGTCTTCGCACCAGGCGCTCATCTGCAGATAGAGATTGGAGGAGTAGAACTCCAGGTTAATCTGCTCGTTCAACTTCTCGATCATGGCTTGGGCCAGCATCTTGTTTCTCCTCAGTGATTTGGTATCGATTGTCGCCACACTCCCGCCGCGAATCAACCCGCCAACGAGAGGGAGATCCCGTTTCTTTCAGCTCAGGGGGTCAGCTCCCCAAGGGAGGCGACATCCACCGGCGCAGCATAATCGACGCCCGGCAGCTCGAAGCCGTTGAGTTGCATGAAGTCCTGCCGCAGCCCTGCAAAGTCCCCCAGCGCGTGGAAATTGTCCGGCGTCACCTTGGGCCAGAGCGCCGAGACGGCGGCCTGAATGGCCGGGTCGAGCTCGTGGTCATCCATCCGGATCAGCCGGTTACCATCGGCCACCACCCCATTGGCCCCGTACATCTTGGCGGCAAACAGTCGCAGCATCTGCTCGATGCAGCCTTCGTGCACACCGCGCTCCTTCATTACCCCCATCAGCAGGCCCAGATAAACCGGCAACACCGGAATATAGGCGCTCGCCTTGGTTACCAGCGCCTTGCAGACTGACACCCAGGCATGGCCACCAATCTCGGCCAGCTGCAGGTTGATGGTCTCGGCGGTGGCGTGCAGATGCTCCTTGGCATAACCGATGGTGCCATCCCGATAGAGGGGATAGGTGGATTCGGGGCCGATATAGGAGTAAGCGACGGTTTGGGCACCGGGGGCCAGACAATCGGCCTGCTGCAACGCCTGCATCCAGAGCTGCCAATCCTCGCCGCCCATCACAGTGACGGTATCACGGATCTCCTCCGGCGTGGCTGGCGCCAGCGACTGCTGCACCAGGGTATCGCGCTCCAGATCCAACCCCCAACCGCTGAATGGTTGGCCGGTGGTCTTGAGCACCGAGCGCACTTGCGTGCCGTCGGGCAGCACCCGGATGCCGCTCGCGAGCGAATAGATCACCAGATCCACCTGCCCCAGCTGCTGGCGGATGGTGTCGATGGCCTGCTGGCGCATGCCGTCGGAGAAGGCATCACCGATCAGGTTGATGGCGATACGCCCCTCCTGCTCCGCCTCCTTGCGAAACCAGATGTTGTTGTACCAGCCGGCGCTGCCCAATCCTTTGTCGGAAGGGCCACGTTCGAAGGAGATGCCGATGGTGTCGGCACCGGCACCAAAGGCGAGTGCAATGCGCGACGCAAGTCCAAAACCGGAGGAGGCACCCAGCACCAGCACCCGCTTGGGGCCGTTGAACGGGCCAGCAGCCTTGATCCGTTCGATCTGCTGCTGCACGGCGGCGCGACAGCCGATGGGGTGACAGTTGCGGGCAACACAACCTTGAATCTGGGGATGAATGATCATGAATGAATCTCCAATACATCAAGACGATATGAAGGATGACCGTTGCGGGCAAAGCCACACCACTGCTGAATCTGGGGATGAATGATCATGGGAAGGCCTCCAAAGAAACTGGCTACAGCATAACCAAATCGAAGGAGATTAACTTGATGCCGGATCGCTATCAGTCAGAAAAGCGGCAAGAAATGAGGCAGAAAAACAAAAGGGAGCACGTGGCTCCCCAAAGCGGTATTCAGATGCTTTTTGTTGTTTTGTGTTCATTGCGAAGCACGGGCCCATCCTATGCTTCTCCCCCCTGATCGGCAAGCCGAGGGGTGTGACCGGCGTCAAACTCTTGTTTAATTTATAGGCAAATAGTGGTTAATAACTGAGTGGCGGACCCTGTGTCGCACGTCATTAAACTCATTTAAATCCCAAAACTGTGCCTGAGGCACCATTTTAGTTTCAGCAGAGATTGGTATAGTGGGCTGAAGGATCGGTAAGGAGAACCCCCATGAGTGGAACAACCTATTACAAGCATATTCTGGCTGCGATCGACCTCTCTGAAGACAACCGCAAGGTGATCGACAAGGCGGTGGACAGAGCCCTCTCCAACGGCGCCAAGCTGTCGGTTATCCATGTCGATGTGGACCTCAAGGATCTCTACACCGAGATGATCGATATCGACATCGACAACGTGCAGGATCAGGTGATCGCCGAAGCGAAAGAGAAGCTGGAGGCATTTCTGGCCTCGGTGGACTATCCCATCGAGAAGAAGCTGGTGATCTGCGGCGATCTGAGCGAGCGGGTCAATCAGGCAGTCAAGGAGTACGAGATCGACCTGCTGGTGTGCGGCCATCGCCAGAGCTTCTGGAGCCTGCTCACCTCCAGCGCCCGTCAGCTGATGAATACGGTGCCCTGCGATCTGCTGGTCGTCCCCTTGCAGAAGTAATGAAACCGGCGTAGTTTGATTTGCTATGAATATGACCGCATTCAATCACAACTACTGGTGGTGCTGCTCCTAAACAGGCGGCACCGCGTTTCTATTGTAAATTTCCCAAAGAAAACACCGTGACCGCCGAGAGGCGGTCAACTGTTTTTATCCCTTTGTCGCCTCCCGGCTCACCCAACTGGAGAGAGTGACATGCACAACCCCGTTATCCTGACTGGTGATCGTCCCACCGGCAAACTGCACATCGGCCACTATGTCGGCTCCCTGCGCCAGCGCGTCGAAGCCCAGCACCACTACCGTCAATTCGTGATGATCGCCGACCTGCAGGCGCTGACCGACAACGGCCACAATCCGGCCAAGGTGACCGACAACGTGCTGGAGGTGATGGCTGACTATCTGGCGGTCGGTCTCGACCCGGCCAAGACCACCTTCTGCCTGCAGAGCGCCCTGCCTGCCCTCGCCGAGCTCACCTGTTACTACCTCAATCTGGTCAGCGTTGCCCGGCTGGAGCGCAATCCCACCGTCAAGGCGGAGATCCAGCAAAAAGGGTTCGAACGCACGCTGCCAGCCGGTTTTCTGGTCTATCCGGTGAGTCAGGCCGCCGACATCACCGCCTTTCGCGCCAGCCATGTGCCGGTCGGGGAAGATCAGCTGCCGATGCTGGAGCAGACCAACGAGATCGTCCGCCGCTTCAACTCTCTGGTAGGCAAAGAGGTGCTGACCGAATGCCAACCGATCCTGAGCGACACTGGCCGCCTGCCCGGCATCGACGGCAAGGCCAAGATGTCCAAGTCTCTCGGCAACACCATAGAGCTCGGCATGCCGACGGAAGAGGTCAAACAGGCGGTGTTCGCCATGTATACCGACCCCAACCACCTCAAGGTGAGCGATCCGGGTCAGGTGGAGGGAAATACGGTGTTCGCCTATCTCGATGCTTTCCACCCCGACAAGGCGCTGGTCGCCGACATGAAGGCCCACTACCGGCGCGGCGGACTGGGGGACATGCGCTGCAAGCAGGTGCTGAACGACTGCCTGCAGACCCTGCTCGCTCCGATGCGGGAGCGCCGGACCGCGGCCATCGCCGACAAGAAGATGCTGCTGGAACTGCTCTATCAGGGCACCGAGCAGGCTCGCATCATCACCGATGAGGTATTGGCGGAGGTGAAAAGCGCCATGGGGCTCGACTACTTCGCCAGCATCCGCTGAGCGGGAGTCCCGAGCGCATCGTCGCCGTAGAGGTCGAACACCAGCTGGTGCAGCATGCTCTTGAACCAGCCGATCGCCTCGTCGTGGGCGGTGAGCGGGTGCCCCGCCATCAGGTAGACGATGGGGATGGCGGGGTCGAGCTGGTGCATCCGCAGCGGGTAGTAGCGGCAGAAGTGGCGCCCGATCATCTCGGGCACCACCACCAGATAGCGACCGGTCGCCATCAGCGGCGGCACTGCCATAAAGCTCGGCAACCGCACGCCCAACTCCCGCTCCACCCCGAAGCGAGCCAGCCAAAGCTCCACCATCGCCTGACTGTGACCCCAGCTGGAGGTGTGGATGTGGGGACGGCTCACCAGATCGACCGGTGTCAGCACATCGGGCAATTCGCTGCCAAGGGGCGACAGGCAGACCAGCGGGTTGTTGAACCACTCCTCCCGCCACAAACGGGGTGAGAGATGATTCGCCCCGGCGAAACCGATCACCAGATCCAGCTCACCTTTTTCCAACTCCCGCTCGTAGTCGCTGTCCGCCAGCTCGCACACCTCAAGGCGACAGTGAGGGGCCTGCCGATGGAGTCTGTCCACCAGCACCGGCACCAGCCCGTGCTCCACCGAGCCCGGGGTGGCGATACGGAAAATCCGCCGTGCGGTAGCGGGATCAAACCCCTTGGCCTGCCGCAATCCCTGCTCCAGCATCGCCAGCGCCTGGCGCACCGGACCGGCCAGCGCCTTGGCTCGCTCGGTCGGCATCATCTCGCGCCGACTCATCACGAACAGCGGGTCATCCAGCGCCACCCGCAGCCGCCCCAAGGCGTGACTGACGGTGGATTGGGAGAGATGCAGCCGTTCGGCGGCACGGGTGACGTTGCGCTCCTGCATCAGCATGTCGAATACGGCGAGCAGGTTGAGGTCGAGACGGGCGAGCGAGCTATCCATCGATATTAGCCATAGTTAAATGCCAACAATTCATTTTTACCATAGTAACAGATTGCCTAGAATGCGCTGGCTTAATACATCGGAGATTCAAATGCGTAGCTATCTGTTATTGCTGGCCATTGGCCTGCTGTGGGGTTCCCAGTTCATTTTCATGCACCAGGCCGTTGCCGAGTTGCCCCCCATTCTGGTGGCTGCCGGTCGTGCCCTGTGCGGCAGCCTGACCCTGGGTCTGCTCTGCCTGTTCATGCGGCTCAAGAGTGAGCACACTCCGTGGCGCACCTATATGCTGATCGCCCTGCTGGATGCCACCATCCCCTTCATCATGGTCGCCTGGGGCCAACAGTATGTGGATAGCGCCATCGCCGCCGTGGTCATGGGTTGTATCCCGTTTGTGACTATTCTGGCTGCACCGCTGTTTATTTCTGGTGAAAGAATCACCAAAACCGGTCTGCTTTCCGTGATCATCGGCTTTGCCGGTGTACTCACCCTGTTCTGGCCGAAACTCTCCCAGGGCATGAACGCCGGTCTGCTCGGTGCCATGGCCATCCTGCTGGGTGCCAGCTGCTTCGCCATCGGCCTGCTGATGATCAAGCGCTTCGCCAAGGACCATCCGGTCGTGGTCGCCCGCAATATCCTGATCTCCTCGGCAATCCAGTTGCTGCTGGTCGCCCCCTTCATGGTTGACCTCAGCAGCCTGACCCTGCCGAGCACCCAGGCCCTGAGCGCGATCACCGTGCTGGGTACCCTCTGTACCGGTCTGGTCTACTTCCTCTACATGGCGCTGATCCAGAAGGCCGGCCCGACGTTCGCCTCCTTCAGCAACTATCTGGTGCCGCTGTTCGGCGTGATGCTGGGTGCCCTGTTCCTCGGCGAGCAGATCCACCCCACCACAGGTGTTGCTCTGGCACTGATCCTCGGCTCGGTCGCCATGAACCAGTGGGCGCAACAGCGTCGCATGCAGCGCGAGGTCTCCCTATGTCAGGCATCCTGACCACACTTTGCGGTGGTCTGGTTCTGATTGCCGGCTGGCAGTATCGCCAGCGGCTGGCCGGGATCCTGGGCCTGCTGATGGTACTGCTGCCCTGGTTCTTCGATAGCAAGCTGCAAGCCATGTTGAGCTATGCCCTGAATGCCTGAAGTCCATCTCTGAATGTGTGACGAGAGTCTATCTCTCCTGTTTTTGGGACTGTTTTAAAAAACCTCCGATTTGTCCCCCGCTACCGGCGCTCTGCGCCGGTTTTTTTATGCCTGCCAACCGGCGTCAGATCAGATAGCGATAGCTGAGTCGCTCGTTCTTGCGCGGCCCAGTTATCTGCCAGCTCAGCAAGAAACCGCCGTCGATCTCGGTCAACTCGGCACTGTAGTGATCCGCCCCGCACAGATGGGGCTCGGCGGTCAGCCAGCGGCCATCTCCTTGTGGCAGCAGCTCGAACAGTTCGACCGGCGCTTGATAACGCAGATGGGAGAGACGGATCCCCCGTTCACTGCGCTGCCACCAGAAGCGGTTGTGCATGGCGAGTTCCCTTCCATAAGGCGTGGTGTAGCGACCCTGCTCGTTAAACAGCCAGCCACCATGATGATCGGTCACCTGCACACGCCCCTCGCCCCGACCATTCCAGTCGGTCGCCGACCCCTCGCCATTACTGGCGGTAAAGGAAAATGCTCCGACCTGTGGCAATCGCGCCCATAAACGCTGGATTGCCGCTTCCATCTCGGCCATCATAGCCCCCTTAAAATTGACAACTGACGATAAATCAAACACATGAACTACTTGATAGGGGCCCACCCTGCTCTGGTCATTCTCCTTCAGCCTGATCGGGGTCTACCTCGCCGGTCAGGTGGATGCCTACTTCTCGGTGCTGACCCGCATCGCCCTCGCCAGTCTGGTGTTTCTGCCCTTCCTGCGCCGCCGCTGGCTGCGCCCCGATCTGGCGGCCAAGCTGATGGCCCTCGGCGCCATCCAGCTCGGCATCATGTATCTCTTCTACTACCACTCCTTCCTGCTGCTGACGGTGCCGGAAGTGCTGGTCTTTACCATCTTCACCCCCATCTACGTCACCCTGCTCCACGACCTGCTGGAAGGGCGCTTCAAGCCCACCTATCTGTGGGGCGCCCTGTTGGCGGTGCTCGGGGCTGCCGTCATCCGCTTCGACGGCCTGACCGAAAGCTATGTGTTGGGATTTATGGTGGTGCAGGGGGCCAACCTCTGTTTCGCCCTGGGTCAAGTGGGCTACAAGGTACTGCTGGCACGGGAGGCGGAGCAACCGCCGCAAATGGCGGTGTTCGGCTGCTTCTATCTGGGAGCGCTGGTGATCGCATTGCCCGCCTGGTGGCTGCTGGGCAAGCCGCAATACCCAACGTCAGGGTTGCAGTGGGGCATTCTGCTCTGGTTGGGGGTGGGTGCCTCCGGCCTCGGCTACTTCCTCTGGAACAAGGGGGCGACGCTGGTCACCAGCGGGGTGCTGGCCATCATGAACAATGCGCTCATTCCGGCCGGCTTGCTGGTCAATCTGCTGCTCTGGGGCAAGGATACCGACCTGACCCGGCTGACCATCGGCGGCCTGCTGATGCTGGCCTCGCTCTGGATCTGCCAGCGTGACAAGCGCGGCCAACCCTGACCACACTCAGCCGACGACGGTGTTGTGCTCCCGTCTGGCCTGACTGTGACAGCTGGCCAGCCGGGCCAGCAGATGATCGAGCTGCTCGTCAGCCTGACTCTGCACCAGCCCGATGCTGACGGTGACCGGCCGCTGTGACAGCAGGCTGGCATCGGCAATCTCGAGGCGCAGCCGCTCGGCGATCTCCAGCGCACTCATCCGCTCGGTCTGGGAGAGCATCAGGATAAAACCGTCCTCATCCCAGCGGGCGAAGGGATCTTCCCGCCGCAGCTCGTGGCGCACGATACGCGCCAGCTTGGCCAGCATGGCGTCGCAAGCCGCTTCGCCAAACAATTGCTGGATTTTGGCCATGTGATCGACCGAAAACTGCAGCAGACTGAAAGTGCCGCTCTCGGTCGCCAGCCGCTCTTCAAGCAGTTGCTCGAAACGGCCACGGCTCTCCAGTCCGGTCAGCGGATCGGTGCCATGTCGCTCCTCCACCAGCACGGCAGCGGGATCGAGGTGACGGACAACCCCCAGCAGATAACCCCGCTCATCACGACGCATCCGCTCTTCCAGCCGGATGTAGTGACCGTGATGATGCAGAATGCGGTATTCGAGGCGCAGACCGCTGCTGCGGCCGCTCTGGCAGGCGAGCAGGGCATCTTCCAGCAGGGCAACATCGTCGGGATGAACCCGATCCAGCCAGCCGAGATCATCCGGCCAGCACTCTCCCAATCCCAACAGGCGCAGGCAGGAGGGATCACGCTGCAGTCCGTGTTGGGCTGACCAGCTCCAGATTCCCGCCTCCAGCAGCGCCATGGCATCAGACAGCAGACCCGGATCAAGCCGGGCAGTCACATCGACCAAAGGTGTCTTGAGCATTTCCATGGGGCGCCTCGAAACAGGATCTGAATACCTGCTCAATAAGTAACATTGGCGTTCACGCCGAGCAACAGGGTCAGAGCGCTTTTCCCTGATACCCGTTCATCAAGGTCTGCCAGTTCTCCGGTACGAAGTGGAAACTGGTATGCAGTTGAGACTCTTTATTGAATGAACGGAACAAGCGTTCCAGATTGGCCTTCTGCCATTCGCCGGGGGAGCGGATCGCCCCCTTGTCAAAATCGATCACCCACACCTTGCCCTCTTTATCGAGCAGCAGGTTGTGGCTGTTGAGATCGGCGTGATAGACCCCGGCATCGTGCAGCTGACGCACTGTCTGACCTATCTTGTGCCACACCTCGGTCGCCACCGGCCCCTGCTTGAGCAGCGCCACCATATCCTTGGCACCGCGGATCCGCTCGATCAGGATGTCGGCGCGGTAGAAGGGGCCCTGTTTGACCATGCGGGCACCAAACGGACGCGGCACCGGCAGCCCCAGATCACAAAGCTTGGCCAGCAAGGTATATTCGGCCATGGCGCGGCTCGACTCGACCCCTTCGAACCAGAAACGATCCCGCACTACCTTGCCCACCATGCCACCGCGATAGTAGTGACGCAGTACCAGATGGCGAGACTCATCCTTGACGAACCAGGTCACCCCCCGGCCGATGGAGGTGCCCACCACCTGACGGTTGTTCTGCCACCAGGCAGGATCGAATAACTGGGGAGAGGGGTCGCGAAAGGCCCCTTCGGCATACCAGCAGATCTGGTTGTGTTCGGTCTGTACTCGCATCGTGGAGATCCCGCTTGGTGGGTCATGGATCGCAATTTTTCAATTGGCGATGAGGCTGCCGCTCTGGCATGCCCGCAATAAATACCTGTATCAGCTACTTGCAGAGATCGGGCGTGGTGCTAAGCCCCGCGGATACTGGCTGACAATAGTGCGCAATTTTACAATCCGGAGGGGAGTTTGCATAATGCCATCCACCCTTTTTGCCAGCCGTGCGCCACATCATGCCGCTATTTAAAACGCCACCCTCCTCCATCTGCATCCTGCGGCTCTCCGCCATCGGGGATTGCTGCCACGCACTGGCGCTGGTGCGTGTCATCCAGCGGGAGTGGCCACAAACCCGCATCACCTGGATCACCGGCAAAATCGAGGCAACCCTATTTGCCGATCTGCCCGGCGTCGAGGTAATCCTCTTCGACAAGAGCAAGGGGTGGCGCGGCTATCGCGATCTCTGGCAGACCCTCAAGGGGCGCAAATTCGATGCCCTGCTCCACCTGCAGGCGGCGATGCGGGCCAGCATCGCCACCCTCGGCATCAAGGCCAAGGTCAAACTCGGGTTTGATCGGGAACGGGCCAACGACGGCCAGTGGCTGTTCACCAACCATAAGGTGCCATCCCCCGACTCCCCCCATGTGCTGGACGGTTTCCTCGCTTTCGCCAAAGAACTCGGCATCCAGGATCTGACCCCGGACTGGCAACTGCCCATCAGCGCCGAACATCAGGCGTGGGCAAAGGAGAAGATTGGCGGCAAACCGACCCTGCTGATCTGCGCCGCCGCCAGCAAGGCCTTCAAGAACTGGACGGCCGCAGGCTATGCCGCGCTGGCGGATCACGCCACCAACAAGGGCTTTCAGGTCTATCTCTGTGGCGGGCCAGCCAAGCTGGAGCGGGATCTGGCTGCCGACATCCAGCGCTTAAGCCAGAGTAAACCGGTCGATCTGTTGGGACAGACCAACCTCAAGCAGTTATTGGCACTGATTGGCGAGGCGAGTCTGGTACTGGCACCCGATACCGGCCCCACCCATATGGCCACCATTGTCGGCACGCCGGTGATCGGCCTCTATGCCCACCACAATCCGGCACGCACCGGCCCCTATCTCTGCCGCGACTACGTGGTCAGCGTCTATCAGGAGCTGGTCGAGCAGGAGACCGGCAAGCCGCTAGCCGAATTGAGCTGGCGCACCCGCCTCAAAGACCCGGAGGCCATGCGAAAAATCACCAGCGAGCAGGTGATCGCCGCCTTCGATCGGCTCTGTGCCGATCGTCAGCTGCCGTGATGACAGGGCACCTCGGGAATTCCGAGCCATCAGGCAGGGATAACCTGATAGCCTCTGCCCTCAGCCAAAGGCACAATGCAGGCTGATGTGGGTTACGCTCCCGCAGCAAGCTACGAATACTTTGATCGGCTGGAATATGATTCCGGCCGTTTTTTTATTCGCCGCATTCTGGTAAAATTCACCGCCTTTACATCCTCCTGACTCAAGAATTTTCCGCGTTTTGCGTTTGGCTGTCTCCCTTTCGGGCACAAGACGGCGGTCTCTGCTACAACCAAAACAGCGGTTTCGATTAAAGGTAATAATATGGCGCAACAAGGCACTCTCTATATCATCTCCTCTCCGAGCGGCGCGGGTAAATCCAGTCTGCTCAATGCCTTGCTGACCCAACATAACGCTGCGGGCAAGATGCAGCTGTCGGTTTCCCACACCACTCGCGCCACCCGTCCTGGCGAAGAGCACGGCGTACACTACCACTTCGTTCAGGTGGAAGAGTTCAAGGCACTGATCGAACGCGGTGATTTTCTGGAGTGGGCCGAAGTGTTCGGCAACTACTACGGCACCTCCCGCGCCGCCATCGAAGCCTGTCTGGCCAAGGGGATCGACGTATTCCTCGACATCGACTGGCAAGGTGCCCGCCAGATCCGCGAGCAGATGCCGACCAAATCCATTTTCATCCTGCCCCCCAGCCGCGAAGAGCTGGAGCGCCGCCTGATTGGGCGCGGTCAGGACAGCGCCGAAGTGATTGCCGGCCGGATGGCGAAAGCCATTGCCGAAATGGTGCACTACGACGAGTATGACTATGTCATTATCAATGAAGACTTCGAGCAGGCGCTGTTCCAGCTCAGGTCCATTATTGAGTGCCAACGGCTGGAGATGAGTCACCAGCAACAGGCTCAAAAAAACTTGCTGCAACAGCTACTGGCAGAGTAAGCCAAAAACAAGTAAACTTTTGCGTCATTTTTAAACACTGCTTTTCTAAATACAGAAAGCCCAAACACTGGAGTCCTGCATGGCACGCGTTACTGTAGAAGATGCTGTAAAACAGGTAGGTAACCGTTTTGACCTGGTGCTGGTCGCCGCGCGCCGCGCTCGTCAAATCGCGGTACAAGGCAAAGATCCCCTGGTCGACGAAGAGAACGACAAGCCGACTGTGATCGCCCTGCGTGAGATCGAGCTGGGTCTGGTGAACAATCAAGTGATGGACACCCAGGACCGCTACGAACAGCAAGAGCAGGAAGCCGCCGAGCTGGCTGCCGTTGCTGCCATCGCCGAAGGCCGCGGTTAAGTTATTCCTCCGGTTGGCACCCTCCCGGGTGCCGACTGTTCATCCCCATTTACAACCGCTCGAAAACCTCGCAAACTCAGGGCTATACCCTCAATTCCACGAATTGCCGTTTCACCGCTGCGGGGACTGTCTTGTATTTATTTGAAAACCTTAAAGAAATAGCCAGTTCCTACCTGCCGCCAGAGCAGGTTGAGAAGCTCAAGCAAGCCTATGTGGTGGCCCGTGATGCCCACCAGGGTCAGATGCGTTCCAGTGGCGAACCCTATATCACCCACCCCGTTGCCGTTGCCCGAATCCTGGGTGACATGCGCCTCGATCATGAAACCCTGATGGCCGCCGTGCTGCACGACGTCATTGAAGACACCTCGGTCACCAAGGCCGATCTGGCCGAACAATTCGGCAATGCGGTTGCAGAACTGGTGGCCGGGGTCTCCAAGCTCGACAAGCTGAAATTTCGCGATCGCAAAGAGGCGCAGGCCGAGAACTTCCGCAAGATGGTGATGGCAATGACCCAGGATATCCGGGTCATTCTGATCAAGCTGGCCGACCGCACCCACAACATGCGCACCCTGGGCTCCCTGCGCCCTGACAAACGCCGCCGCATCGCCCGGGAAACCCTCGAAATCTTCGCCCCCATCGCCAACCGCCTCGGTATTCACACCATGAAGAACGAGCTGGAAGAGCTGGGTTTCGAGGCGCTCTATCCCATGCGATCCCGCGTGTTGCGCGAATCGGTGCGCCGCGCCCGTGGCAATCGCCGCGAGATCATCGACTCCATCCAGAGCGAAATCAGCGGTCGCCTGAAGGAGGCGGGGATCGAGCATCAGGTCAGTGGCCGCGAGAAGAATCTCTTCTCCATCTACAACAAGATGGAGAAAAAAGAGCTGCAATTTCATGAGGTAATGGATATCTACGCCTTTCGTGTCAAGGTGAAGGACATAGATACCTGTTACCGGGTACTGGGGCAGATGCACAGCCTCTACAAGCCGCGCCCCGGCCGCTTCAAGGATTACATCGCCATCCCCAAGACCAACGGCTACCAGTCGCTGCACACCTCGCTGGTGGGGCCGCACGGGGTACCTGTCGAGGTACAGATCCGCACCGAATTCATGGATCAGATGGCCGATAAAGGGGTCGCCGCCCACTGGGCCTACAAGCAGGATGGCGACAGCTCGGGCACCACGGCCCAGATCCGCGCCCAGCGCTGGATGCAGAGCCTGCTGGAATTGCAGCAGAGCGCTGGCAGCTCCTTTGAATTTATCGAAGGGGTCAAAACCGACCTCTTCCCCGACGAAATCTACGTGTTCACGCCGGAAGGACGCATCATGGAGCTGCCCGCTGGCGCCACGCCGGTGGACTTCGCCTACACGGTGCACACCGACATCGGCCACGCCTGCGTCGGTTCGCGGGTCGACCGCCACCCCTACCCGCTCAGCAGCCCGCTGCACTCGGGCCAGACGGTGGAGATCATCACGGCGCCGGGGGCTCGCCCCAACGCGGCCTGGCTCAACTTCGTGGTGACCACCAAGGCACGCTCCAAGATCCGCCAGTTCCTCAAGAACCTGCGTACCGAAGAGTCGGTGGTGCTGGGTCGCCGCCTGCTCAACCATGCGCTGGGCGCCAAGAATATCGAAGACATCCCCGAGCCGCGCATCAAGCAGGTGCTCGCCGATACCAAGCATGAGAATCTGCAGGGACTGCTGGCCGATGTGGGCCTCGGCAACGCCATGAGCGTAATGGTGGCGCGCCGCATGCTGGGGGATGAACTGCCGCCGGAAGAGCAACCCAAGTCCAGCAGCAAGAAGATGCCGATCAAGGGTGCCGACGGCATGCTGGTCACCTTCGCCAACTGCTGCCGTCCGATCCCGGGAGATGCCATTATCGCCCACATCAGCCCGGGCAAGGGTCTGGTGATTCACCAGGAAGCCTGCCGCAACATCAAGGGCTACAGCAAGGAGCCGGACAAGTACCTGCCGGTGCAGTGGGAAGTGGACAAGGAGCAGGAACAGGAGTTCCGCACCGGCATCAGCATCGAGATCGTCAACCATCAGGGTGCGCTGGCCGAGCTGGCCAACGTGATTGCCGCCACCGGCGCCAATATTCACGCCATCAGCACCGAAGAGAAGGATGGCCGGGTCTATCAGGTCAGCCTGCTCATCACCACCAAGAGCCGTATCCATCTGGCCAACATCATGCGCAAGATCCGCGTGATGCCCAACGTGCTCAAGGTGAGCCGACAGAAGAACTGATCACACAGGCGGCGCAAGCCGCCTGCTGCTTTTTAAGAGACAACCATGACCCCCGAACGCTTCAAGCGCATCACCGATATGCTGGCCCAGCGTCAGCTCGATTTGACCGTCTGTATGGAAGAGGTACACAAACCTCACAATCTGGCCGCCATCGTGCGTACCGCCGATGCCATCGGCATCCACCGGGTACACGCCGTCTGGCCCAAAACCTGGATCCACAAGCGCAAGGGCACCGCCCGCGGCAGCCAGAACTGGGTGGATGTAAAACTGCACCCGGATATCGGCACAGCCGTTGCCGAGCTGAAAGCTTCAGGCATGCAGATCCTGGCAACCCACCTCTCCGACAGCTCCGTCGATTTTCGCGCTATCGACTACACCAAACCGACCGCCATTCTGGTGGGCCAGGAGAAGCACGGCATCGGTGAAGAGGCGCTGGCGCTGGCCGACCACCATATCGTCATCCCCATGGTGGGCATGGTGCAATCCCTCAACGTCTCGGTGGCTGCTGCCGCCATCCTCTACGAAGCCCAGCGCCAGCGCGAGCTGGCCGGCTGCTATCAACGCGGCTGCCCGCTCACGCTGGAGGAGCAGAACAGCATCCTGTTCGAGGGGGGTTATCCTATCTATGCCCAGCTCTGCAAAGAGAAAGAGATGCCCTACCCCCAGCTCGGCCCGGCCGGTGAAATTCTGGCGGACGAAGAGTGGTGGCAACGGATGCAGCTGACCCGCAAAGGGTGGGCGCAGCAGAGCGAGCAGGACGATCCGCAGGAGGAGTGATGGATAACCTTTTTGGCAGCTGGCTGGAATCGCAAATCATCCGGGATCACCTGACCAACCCGAACATAGAGGCCGGCGACTACAGCTACTACTCCGGCTACTACCACGGCAAGCCGTTCGAGGATCACTGCGTCCGCTACCTGCTCGGCGATGGCTCGACCCGCGACACCTGGGAGAGCGGCCTCTGGGGCGAGGTGGATCGGCTGATCATCGGCAAATTCTGCTCCATCGGCTCGGGCGCCACCTTCATGCTGGCAGGCAATCAGGGCCACCGGCTGGATTGGGTTTCCACCTTCCCGTTCAATCCCGACACCTTTGGCGAAGGGACCCGCAGCGGCTTTCTGCGCAAGGGGGACACCCGAATTGGCAATGACGTCTGGATCGGCTCGGAAGCGATGATCATGCCCGGCATCACCATAGGTGACGGCGCCGTCATCGCCACCCGCGCCGTGGTGACCAAAGATGTGGCCCCTTACACCATAGTCGGTGGCAACCCGGCCCAACCGATCCGCCGTCGCTTCAGTGATGAGCAGATCCTCATGCTGCAAGAGATGCAGTGGTGGGACTGGCCCCTGCCCCGCTTGCAAGCCAGCATGGCGCTGCTCTGCTCGGGGGATATCGCCGCCCTTTATCACCATTGGCAACAGGAGTGTGCCTGATGAAACCCCTCTCTCTTTCCCTGTTGGCCCTGACCCTGTTTTCTGCCGGAGCCCTTGCCGTGACCAATACCTATCAGCTCACCAGCGAAGCCGATGTACCCAGCCTCTACCAGCAAACCCTGCCCGACTTCTGGCGCCAGCATGCGGTGGAAGGAGAGTTCAAGGGCAAGGACGGGGTGACCATCCGCTATGCCGCGCTGCGGCAGGAGAAGGTTGATCGCGCCATCCTCATCGTCAATGGCCGGGTCGAAAGCTACCTCAAGTATCAGGAGCTGGCGTGGGATCTCTGGCGTCAGGGCTACAGCCTCTATCTCATCGACCATCGCGGCCAGGGAATGTCTGGCCGGATGCTGAATGACCCGCAGAAGGGATATGTCGACCAGTTCGACGATTATGTGCTCGATCTCAAGCAGTTTCACGACCAGATAATCATGGCGGACCAGCCTGCCAAGCTGTTCCTGCTGGCCCACTCCATGGGCGGAGCCATCTCGGCCCGCTATCTGGAACGCTGGCCCGATGATATCAAGGCGGCTGTGCTCTCCTCCCCCATGCTGGGCATCAATCTCGGCGGTCTGCCCAAGTGGCTGGCCAAGGGATTGGCAAGCACCATAGGCACGGTCGGCGGCTGGCTTGGCGAGCCTCCCTACGGCCCCGGTCAGGGCGCCTATCAGGATCACGGCTTTGCCGACAACGAGCTGACTCACAGTCAGTCACGCTATCAGGCCTTCCGCCAAATCTACGAACAGCACCCGCAGATCAAGCTGGGTGGCGCGACCGCCCACTGGATTTATCAGGGGATCACCGGTGCCGATGCCGCCATCGCCGATGCGGACGCCATCAAAACCCCGCTGCTGGTGCTGCAAGCTGGCAACGACAGCGTGGTGGACAATGCCGCACAGGATCGCTTCTGCACCATTGCCAAGTGCGAAGGGGGCAAACCACTGCGCATCGAGGGTGCCTGGCACGAGCTGTTTATCGAATCCGATGACAAGCGCCAGCCCGCCCTGACCGCGATGGTCGACTTTTTCGCCCGCTTCTGAGCTGGCTATTTTTTGTAACCCTAAATAAATGGGGTGACAGTGCGGGCTAAGGTAAACTGCCCCTGTTTTCAATCGATGCCGAGGTAATGATGTTCAAGGTAGTTGTATCCGATCTCGATGGCACTCTGCTCAACAAGCAGCACCAGATCTCTCCCCGTACCCGGGATACCCTGCACCGCCTGGTAGAACAAGGTGTGAAATTCGTGGTCGCCACCGGCCGTCATCATGTTGACGTTCGCAGCTTCCGCGATGCGCTGGGGATGGACATCTACCTCATTACCTCCAATGGCGCCGTGGTCCATGACAAACAGGATCAGCTGATTTTCAACCAGCCGCTGCCGACCGAGATCGCCGCCGAACTGATTGCACTGGAGCGCGACCCCTCTATCCACCTCAATGTCTATCAGGGTGATGACTGGGTGGTGGAAGAGGAGCTGCCCTGGCTGCTGCAGTTCCACGACGAGTCAGGGTTCACCTACCGTCTGGTCGATGACCTGAAGCAGGAACCGAAAGAGCAGATCAACAAGGTGTTCTACATCGGCGACCACGAGAAGCTGCTGAAGATCGAGGCGCACCTCAACCAGCGCTATGGCGATCAGCTCAACGTCACCTTCTCCCTGCCGGACTGCCTCGAAGTGATGCACGCCGGGGTGCACAAGGGTAATGCTGTGCGGGCCGTGCTGGAGCAGAACGGCTTCGACATGTCGGAGGCGATCGCCTTCGGCGATGGCATGAACGACTTCGAGATGTTGACCATGGTGGGACGCGGCATCGTGATGGGCAACGCCCATGACCGCCTGAAAATGGCGCTGCCGGAGTATGAGCAGACCCTCACCTCCGATGAAGATGGCGTCGCCGTCTATCTGGAGAAGCTGTTCGAGCTGGAGAGCGTCAGCGCTGCCTGATCCTCTTCATCCCGACATCCGATTCAGCAAAGCCTCACCATGTGAGGCTTTGTTTTTTCAGGGTTTCCAGCCAGGGATTGGGCCGCTGCCAGCTGAAGCTCTGGTTCGCTCCGCCGTAGCATTCAGCCAGTCGCAGCGGCGTGCCGGGGGTATGGCGTCGCCCGGCCACATCGAGGCAACGGGAGACCTTGCTGTTGAACAGCCTGTCTTTCTGCCACTCCCACTGCGCCTGACCGTCACAGGGTGCCAGCATCACTTCGCTGTCGTTTTTGGCTTGCAGGCAGAGATCCTGCAGGCGCAACTCACCCAGATCCCACTCGAACACTCTTGATCGTCTTTTCCGCTGCAAGGTTGTGCCAACACCTTCTGTTGGGACACCGCAACGCAAAAATCACCGCTGGTCAGCAAGGGGGAGAGAGAACGCTCCTCCTGCGGTTGTGATGCAATGGAGCCCATCATCACATCGGTGGATGGCGGCTTGATGGTACAGCCACCCAGCAGCAAGGCAGCCAGCAGGGCGGGAGAGCAAGCAAAGGAAATTTTGTTATTCATGGAAAAATGCCTGAAATGGGCCGATGACATCCGGTTGTCAGTGACTCGAGACTGAAGCATAACCGAAAGGCGGGGCGCGCTGCCCAAATAGAGTGTAAACAGACGTAACAGGGAGAGAGTGCTGGCCCAGCGGAGGCCAGAAAGCAAAAAACCCCGCCGAAGCGAGGTTTTTCTAAATGTGGTCGGTGATAAAGGATTCGAACCTTTGACCCTCTGGTCCCAAACCAGATGCGCTACCGGACTGCGCTAATCACCGAGGCTATTTCTTTCAAAATAGTTTACTTCAAAAAAACAAAGACGACCTGATGGTCATCCTCGTCATACAGCAAGTATGGTGCGAAGAGAGGGACTCGAACCCTCACACCCGGGGGGCACTAACACCTGAAGCTAGCGCGTCTACCAATTCCGCCACCTTCGCGTACCTGACAAGCTGTAAAATGGGGTGGCTGATGGGGCTCGAACCCACGACAACCGGAATCACAATCCGGGACTCTACCAACTGAGCTACAGCCACCACAGCTGTTTTCGTTCCACAACAACGCCCGTTTAACCGACGCACTTTTTATGGTGCGCCCGACAGGATTCGAACCTGTGACCTCTGCCTCCGGAGGGCAGCGCTCTATCCAGCTGAGCTACGGGCGCTACGCTGTCGAACGGGGCGCATTATTAATGATGGTTGCTGGTTTGTCTACACTTTTCTGTCACCGAAACACTGTTCGTTGTTTTTTCAAGCACATTGCGCACTTTTCTTCCACTATTCCCCTGCTGACAGCCGAAAAGGGGCTGATCGCAGTCGCAAATCGCCTTGCTGCCTTGACTTGATTTGATGCCCATCTAGAATGAATGAACGTTCATTCAATCGAAAGTCACACTGATGATTCTGGATAAAAAAGAGAGCATCTTCAACGCGGCCCATGAGGTACTGGGTGAACGGGGTTTTCATGGTCTGTCGATTGCGGAAGTCGCCAAGAAGGCCAATGTTGCCACCGGCACCATCTATCGCTACTTCGGCGACAAGGATGATCTGATCCGGCAACTGCACCAGCACACTATCTTGCAGTGTGTGCCCATGGTCATGGCCGATGTAGCAATCGATAAAGTTTCATTTCAACAATTTCGCCAATTATGGCTCAATATTCATGCCATTTTTGTTAACGAACCCAACGCTATCCGGTGCAAATTGCAGTACGAGAGCTCTCCGCTAGGGGCAGAATTGGAGACCAATCCTGTCATTCTGGCCGCCTGGGAGCCTCTGGACCGATTTTTTGAACAGGGCGTTGAACAAGGATTGTTTATTGATTTACCGATACGGGCACTCCAGGTGTTGAGTCTGGACAGTGTCATGCATCTAGCCCTGCAGTGCAGGGTTCACAACATCACGCTGACCGAATCGCAATTGGAAACCGCGATCCGGGCCAGCTGGAATGCCATTTTATCCCCCAATCTTTCCACCTCAGGAGCCTGTTCATGAAAAAGTGGATGGCCATTATGTTGCTGATAGCGATCGCCTTGTTTGGCAGCGTCATCGGCTTCAATTTGTTCAAACAGAAGATGATTGCCCAATACATGGCCAACCGGCCGGAACCCGAGTTCCCCGTCACCGCCATGGTGACCAAGGCGCAGGATTGGGTACCGACCATCGAAGCGATCGGCTTCATCGAGCCGAATCAGGGGGTGACCCTCTCCACCGAACTGGCAGGTACCATTGACGCCATCACCTTCGAGTCGGGCAAGCCGGTCAAGGCCGACCAACTGCTGCTGAGCCTGGACTCCACCGTGGAGCGGGCCAATCTGCGCGCCTCCCAGGCCAAGCTACCGGCGGCAAAAGCCAAGTTCGATCGTTTCCAGAACCTCTACAAGACCAGCTCCATCTCCAAAGAGCAGCTGGATGAGGCGGAAGCGGCCTATCGCTCGCTGGAGGCGGATATCGAGAGTCTGAAGGCGACCATTGCCCGTCGTGAAGTCCGTGCGCCCTTTAGCGGCGTGGTCGGCCTGCGCAATGTGTTCCTCGGTCAGTATCTGCAGCCGGGCACAGATATCGTGCGCCTGGAAGATACCAGCGTGATGCGCCTGCGCTTCACCGTGCCCCAGACCGATATCTCCAAAATCAAGTTGGGCCAGACCATCAAGATCAATGTGGATGCCTATCCGCAAACCCAGTTTGATGGTCACATCACCGCCATCGAGCCTGCGGTCAACTTCCAGAGCGGCCTGATCCAGGTACAGGCAGACATTCCGAACAACGACGGCCAGCTCCGTTCCGGTATGTTCGCCCGCGCCAGCATCATTCTGCCGACGGTGAAAGATCAGATCGTGATCCCGCAATCCGCTATCTCCTTCACCCTTTACGGTCAGAACGTCTATGTGCTCAAAGAGGGCGAAGAGACCGACAAAGAGGGTAACAAGGTGAAAGTGCTGCGAGCCAAGCAGGTTGTGGTCAAGGCTGGTGAGCGCCGTGGCAACGATGTGCATGTGCTCTCCGGCATCCAGGCCGGTGACCAGATCGTACTGTCGGGTCAGGTTCGCCTGAGCAACGACACCAAGGTGCATGTGGTCGAGAACGATGCCCTGGCCGTTCCGGCACAAACCCCGATGCTGTAAGCGCGGAGATCTGCGATGCGATTTACTGACATATTTATAAAACGGCCTGTGCTGGCGATCTCGCTCAGCTTCCTGATCGCCTTGCTGGGCTTTCAGGCCATCTTCAAGATGCAGGTACGGGAATACCCCGAGGTGACCAACACGGTGATCACCGTCAGCACTGGCTACTATGGCGCCAGTTCTGATCTGATCCAGGGGTTCATCACCCAGCCGCTGGAACAGGCGGTCGCGCAAGCCGACAACATCGACTTCATGACCTCCTCCAGCCAGCTGGGTAGCTCCACCATCACTGCGTACATGAAGCTCAACACCGACCCCAACGCCGCGCTGTCCGACATCCTGGCGAAGGTGAACTCGGTGCGCTCCCAGTTGCCGAAAGAGGCGGAAGACCCGTCGGTCACCTCCTCCACCGGTTCAACCACGGCGGTGCTCTACCTCGGCTTTACCAGCCCGGAGCTCAATTCCAGCCAGATCACCGACTATCTGGAGCGGGTTATCAAGCCGCAGCTCTTTACCGTGGGCGGGGTCTCCAAGGTTGATCTCTACGGTGGTGTCGAGTTTGCCCTGCGGGTATGGCTGGATCCGGCCAAGATGGCGGCCTTCAACCTGACTGCCAGTGACGTGATGACGGTGCTCAACAGCAACAACTATCAGTCCGCGACAGGTCAGGCGACCGGTTACTTCACCCTGTTCAACGGCAACGCCGAGACCCAGGTCAAGGATGTCGACGAGCTGAAGCGTCTGGTCGTTGCTACCCGTGACGGCAAGGTGATCCGCCTTTCCGACATTGCCAAGGTGACCCTCGAGAAGAGCCACGACATCTATCGTGCCAGCGCCAACGGCCGCGAAGCAGTGGTCATGGCGGTCAACGCTGCGCCGACAGCCAACCCCATCAACATCGCCCACGATGTGCTGGCGTTGCTGCCGAGCCTTGAGCGCAATATGCCGAGCACCATGCGTCTCAACGTGATGTATGACTCAACAGTGGCGATCAACGAGTCCATCCACGAGGTTATCAAGACCATCCTGGAGGCAGCCGCTATCGTTCTGGTGGTCATCACCCTGTTCCTCGGTTCGTTCCGCGCGGTCATCATCCCGATCATCACCATTCCGCTCAGTCTTATCGGCGTAGTGATGATGATGGATATGTTCGGCTTCTCGATAAACCTGATGACCCTGCTGGCGATGGTGCTGGCGATCGGTCTGGTGGTGGATGACGCCATCGTGGTGCTGGAGAACGTCGACCGCCATATCAAGGAGGGGGAAGAACCCTTCCGGGCCGCCATTATCGGTACCCGCGAGATCGCGGTACCGGTTATCGCCATGACAGTCACCCTGGCGGCGGTATACGCGCCTATCGCCCTGATGGGTGGTATAACAGGCTCCCTGTTCAAGGAGTTTGCCCTGACTCTGGCTGGCGCCGTGTTCGTCTCGGGCATCATCGCCCTGACTCTGTCACCGATGATGTGTTCCAAGATGCTCAAGGCCAACGAGAAGCCGGGCAAATTCGAGAGCACAGTCCACCACCTGCTGGAGCGGATGACCGATCGCTACGACAGCATGCTGCACGCCGTGATGAAAAAGCGCCCCGTCATCGTGGTATTCGCCGTCATCGTCTTCGCCAGCCTGCCGCTGCTGTTCAAGTTCATCCCGAGCGAACTGGCACCGTCAGAGGACAAGGGGGTAATGGCCGTGCTGGGTACCGCACCGTCCAACGCCAACCTGGACTACATCGAAAACACCATGGCGGATGTGAACAAGATCCTGGACGACCAGCCCGAGATCGCCTTCTCCCAGGTCTTCTCAGGGGTGTTCAACGCCAACCAGGCGTTCGGTATCGCCTCCATGGTGCCCTGGAGCCAGCGTGAAGCGAGCCAGAAAGAGGTGCTGGACCGGGTCGCCAATCTGGTGAAAGACATCCCAGGTATGGCCATCACCACCTTCCAGTTCCCGGAACTGCCGGGTGCATCGAGTGGTCTGCCGATCCAGTTCGTCATCACCACCCCGAACAGCTTCGAAAGCCTGTTCCTGGTGGCCGGTGAAATTCTGGCAGCGGCACAGAGTAACGGTCAGTTCGTCTATTCGGATCTCGATCTGAACTACGACTCCGCCACCATGAAGATCCGCATCGACAAGGACAAGGCGGGTGCCTACGGCATCACCATGCAGGATATCGGAATCACCATGGGCACCATGATGGCGGACGGTTACGTCAACCGTATCGACCTGGATGGCCGCTCCTACGAGGTGATCCCGCAGGTCGAGCGCAAGTACCGTCTCAATCCGGAGTCCATCAAGGGCTACTACGTGCGGGCCGCCGACGGCAAGTCGATCCCGCTCGGCAGCCTGATCAGCATTGAAGTGGTTGGCGAGCCCCGCGCCCTGCCCCACTTCAACCAGCTGAACTCTGCCACCATAGGCGCCGTTCCGGCTCCGGGCGTGGCCATGGGTGATGCGATCAACTGGTTCCAGACCACCGCCGACGAGAAGCTGCCGCAAGGCTATCGTTACGACTTCATGGGTGAAGCCCGTCAGTTCGTCACCGAAGGCAATGCGCTCTATGCCACCTTCGCGCTGGCACTGGCCATCATCTTCCTGGTGCTGGCAATCCAGTTCGAGTCGGTGCGTGACCCGCTGGTCATCATGGTCTCTGTACCACTCGCCATCAGCGGGGCCTTGATTGCCCTGGCATGGGGGATGGCGACCATGAACATCTACTCCCAGGTGGGCCTCATCACTCTGGTGGGTCTGATTACCAAGCACGGTATCCTGATCTGTGAAGTAGCTAAGGAAGAGCAGCTGCTGCGCGGCATGAACCGGATGGAAGCTGTGATGCAGGCTGCCAAGGTGCGTCTGCGTCCGATCCTGATGACCACGGCCGCCATGATTGCCGGTCTGATCCCGCTGCTCTACGCCGCTGGCGCCGGTGCGGCACAGCGTTTCAGTATCGGTATCGTCATCGTGGCTGGTCTTGCCATCGGTACCCTGTTTACCCTGTTCGTACTGCCGGTGATCTACACCTATCTGGCTTCCGAGCACAAACCCTTGCCGGTATTCGATGAAACCATTCCGCCCAAAGCAAACGGTGGACATTAATCATCAATCACATGCAAAGGCCCCGATACGGGGCCTTTTTTATGCTTCGCAGGAAAGACGACATAAGTGCATGAAGCAGTTAAACTAAAAAACACCACATCCAGACCGCAAGGACGCCATGTCAGGACTCTTCACCAAGACCGCCAGGGCCGTAGGCCGCAACGGACTCTCATATCGCCTGCTCTCCTACATTCTGGTCTGCAGTACCGTATTGGCGATGATCATTACGGCGCTGCAACTCGCCTGGGATTACCGCAAGGATGTTGCCGTCATCGAAGACAGCATCGGCCAGATCGAGGCCTCGTTCCTGCAACCCATCGCCGCCAGCTTGTGGAACCTGGATGAAGAGCAGGTCAAAGTGCAAATTGAAGGGATCATGAACCTGCCCAACATGCAGTTCGTGATGGTCAAGGAGATGCTCGGCAACTCCGAAGTCCCGCTGCTGACCCAGGGGGTCGAGCGGGAAAGCTATGATATCTCCCGCGAATTCAACCTCACCTATCAGGGTGAAATCGTCGGCAAGCTGTTCGTTGCCGCCTCTCTCGAGCAGATCTACCAGCGCCTCATCGAAAAATCGGTGCTGATCATGGTCAGCCAGACCATCAAGACCCTGGTGGTCTCATTTTGCATCCTGATCATCATTTACTATCTGGTGGTCAGGCACATCAACCGCATCGCCAACTACGCCCAGAAGTTCAACCTCGATCGGCTCGACATGGCGCTGGAGCTGGAAGGCCGCCCGCAGCCACGCAAGAAACCCGATGAGCTGGATACCCTGGTCTCCACCCTCAACCAGATGCGTACCCGACTGCGTGACGAGCTGGTTGCCCGCCATCAGGCGGTCGAACAACTGCAAAAGGAGCGGGACTTCTCCGCCACCCTGATCAACTCCGCCAACATGGTCATCTGCTGCATGGAACCAGATTTGACCATCGCCAGCATCAACCCGGCAGCCATACTGCTGACCGGCTACCACCAGCAGGAGCTGTTGCAGCACAACTGGCTGGATCTCTTTGTCAGCCCAGCGCAACGGGAAGAGCTGAACGATATTCTGGCGGCGGAAGGTTCACTATCAGACAAAGAGGTCATCATGCATGACCAGCAGGCTCATGAGCTGGTACTGCAATGGACCTTCGTACCCTTCTACGATGGTCCCAACCTCAAGTACCAGATCGGCTTCGGCTACGACATCACCCAGCTGAAAAAGGTCGAGCGGGAGATTATCCAGCTCAACGAGCAGCTGGAAGGCAAGGTGGTGGAGCGTACCCGCAGCCTGAGCGAAGCCAACAACCAGCTGGGCAAGGCGTACGACGACCTGAAACAGGCCCAACAAACCCTGGTGGAGTCGGAGAAGATGGCCTCCCTCGGCTCGCTGGTGGCCGGGGTGGCACACGAGATCAATACCCCCATCGGCATCAGCGTGACCGCCTCCTCCTACCTGCAGGAGCGGGTCGCCGACTTCAAGTCTCATATCGACTCCAAGCAGCTGTCGCGCTCCTATCTCAACGAGTTCACCGTCAACCTCGACGAGTCGATGCAGCTGCTGCAGAGCAACCTGCGGCGCGCCTCCGAGCTGATTGCCAGCTTCAAACAGGTAGCGGTCGATCAGTCATCGGAAGCGCGCTACAACTTCAGTCTCGCCGACAACCTCCATCAGGTGGTGGTATCGCTTGGCCACAAACTGAAGAAGAGCCAGTGCGAAGTGGATATCCAGTGCGATCCCAAGCTGTCTATCTTCTCCTTCCCGGGCAGTTTTACCCAGATCTACTCGAACCTGATCCTCAACTCCATCAACCACGGGTTCGACAACTGGGACAAACCGAAGAAGATCACCATCAAGGTGGAACAGCAGGGAGAGGAGCTGTTTATCGACTACTCGGACAACGGCCGCGGCATCCCGCCCGAAATCTTGCCGCGCATCTTCGATCCCTTCGTTACCTCCAAGCGGGGTCAGGGCGGCAGCGGTCTGGGCACCCACATCATCTACAACCTGGTGGTGCAACTGCTGAAAGGCCGTATCAGCTGTGCCAGCGAACCGGGCCAGGGCGCCCAGTTCCATATTCGCCTGCCGATCCAACATAACTGAGCGCTGGCTCTTGTGAGCCAGCCGCTTTATCCCCATCATGCTGTGATTGCATTCTTAATGAGCGGAGAACCTCGCAATGGCACAGCATTTTGACTATATCGCCATCGGCGGCGGCAGCGGCGGTATTGCTTCTGCCAACCGGGCTGCCATGTACGGTAAGAAAGTTGCCCTGATTGAAGCCAAAGAGTTGGGTGGAACCTGCGTCAACGTAGGCTGCGTACCGAAGAAGGCCATGTGGTATGCAGGCCAGATCGCCGATGCCCTGAAATATGGCGCCGACTACGGCTTTGACACCACCCTCAACCACTTCAACTGGGCCAAGCTGGTCGAGTCCCGCCAGGCCTACATCGGCCGCATTCACCAGTCCTATCAGAACGTGCTGGGCAAGAACCAGATCACCGTCATCAAGGGCTTCGCCCGCTTCGTCAGCAGCAACACCATCGAGGTCAATGGCGAGCATTACACGGCCGATCATATCCTGATCGCTACCGGTGGCCGCCCGGAAATTCCGGCGATCCCGGGAGCCGAGCTGGGTATCGACTCCGACGGTTTCTTTGACCTGCAAAGCCAACCCAAGCGGGTTGCCGTAGTGGGTGCGGGCTACATCGCAGTCGAGATCGCAGGGGTGATGCAGGCGCTCGGCTCAGAGACCCATCTGGTGGTGCGCAAGCACGCGCCGCTGCGCAACTTCGACCCCATGATCCACGAGACACTGGTCGAAATCATGGCGCAGGAAGGGCCCAAGCTGCACACCCACGCCATTCCCAAAGCCGTGCTCAAAAACGCTGACAACAGCCTGACCCTGCAACTGGAAGATGGTCGCCACCTCACCGTCGACTGCCTGATCTGGGCCATCGGCCGGGTACCGGCTACCGACAACCTCAATCTGGCTGCCGCAGGCATCGCGCTGGACGAGAAGGGCTTTATCCCGACCGACAAGTTCCAGAACACCGCCGTCGCCAACATCTATGCAGTGGGTGACAACACCGGTCGCATCCAGCTCACCCCGGTGGCCGTCGCTGCGGGCCGTCGCCTCTCCGAACGGCTGTTCAACAACAAGCCGAACGAGCACCTCAACTACGATCTGGTGCCGACCGTGGTGTTCAGCCACCCGCCCATCGGCACCATAGGCCTGACCGAACCTGAAGCCATCGCCGAATACGGCGAGGACCAGGTGAAGGTCTACCGCAGCCAGTTCACCGCCATGTACTCTGCGCTGACCCAGCATCGCCAGCCCACCCGGATGAAGCTGGTCTGCGTCGGCCCGGAAGAGAAGGTGGTCGGTTTGCACGGTATCGGCTTTGCGATGGACGAGATCCTGCAAGGTTTCGGCGTCGCCATGAAGATGGGTGCCACCAAGGCTGATTTCGACAACTGCGTGGCTATCCATCCGACCAGTGCAGAAGAGTTCGTCACTATGCGTTAAGGGCAGATGAAGTTGGCCTGTCATTATCAGGCCAACTTCAACAACTGCGTTCCCATGCCTCATCCCACCAGTGCTGAAGAGTTCGTGACAATGCGATAGGTACGTTTGAAGTTGACCTTTCACGAGGAGCCGGCTTCGACAACCATCTAACCCCTTCTCCCAAACCCGGCTCAGGCCGGGTTTTTTGATCCCTCCTCGCTATTTCTCTCGCAAATCCGTCGTTCTTTACGCCGATTTTACGCCTGCCACATGGCGCTTTATGGCGCCTTTACGCCTGTTTTACATACCCTTTTCAGCGTCAATGACACCAACAGAGTCGATATGGTCTTACATCGGCTCTCGCAGCTAATTATCTCAATGGAGTCGATATGAATTGGCTATATCTGCTGCTCGTCCTCGCCTTGATGGCCTATCTGATGCGCGCACTCACGCGCAGTCACGAGTGAGGAACTAGAACATGTGGCAAGAAATAATCTATCCGGTGGCCTTCGTGCTGCTGGTTCTGCTGCCGGCACCGCTGCTGGGCAACTACATCTACCGGGTATTTGAAGGCAAAATCCGCTGGTTGGCACCGGTCGAGCGCGCCACGCTGGCTTGCTGTGGCACCGATGGACGGGAGCAGGACTGGAAGTCCTACGCCCTCAGCCTGCTGGCCTTCAACGGCGCCGGTTTCGGTCTGCTGTTCCTGATCCTGATGGCTCAGGGGTTGCTGCCCCTCAACCCGCAACAACTGCCGGGTCTGAGCTGGCAACTGGCATTCAACACCGCGGTCAGCTTTATGACCAACACCAACTGGCAAGCCTATTCCGGTGAGGCCAGCCTCTCCTACTTCAGCCAGATGGTGGGCCTGACCACCCAGAACTTCGTCTCCGCAGGGACGGGCGCCGCCGTCGCCATTGCCCTGTTCCGCGGTATCGCCCGTCAGCAGACCATCAACCTTGGCAACTTCTGGCAGGATCTGGTGCGTTTCTGCCTCTATGTGCTGCTGCCCATCGCGCTGATCATGGCGCTGGTGCTGGTATGGCAAGGTGTGCCGCAAAGCCTCTCCGCCTATCTGTCGTTCCACGGTGTGGAAGGTCAGGAGCAGCTGCTGCCCCTCGGCCCGGCGGCCTCGCAGATCGCCATCAAGCAGCTTGGCTCCAACGGCGGCGGCTTCTTCGGCATCAACTCGGCACATCCGTTCGAGAACCCGACAGCCCTCTCCAACTGGCTGGAGATGGTCGCCCTGCTCACCATCGCCGCCGCCATGGTCTTTACTCTGGGCCGCTATGTGAAGGACATGGCCCACAGCCGCGCCATTCTCGGTGCCATGACCCTCATGCTGGTGCTGGGGCTCTTCGTCTCCCTCTCCCAGGAGCTGAAACCGGATCCCGCCCTCGCCCAGCTCACTACTGACGCCAGCAACATGGCTGGCAACTGGGAAGGCAAGGAGAGCCGCTTCGGCCCTGTGCTCTCCAGCATCTGGGAAGTGGCGACTACTGCCGCCTCCAACGGTGCCGTCAACGCCATGCACGACAGCTTTACTCCGCTCGGCGGCATGGTGGGCATGATCAACATGCTGCTGGGTGAGGTCATCTTCGGCGGGGTCGGCTCCGGTATCTACGGCATGATGCTGTTCGTGCTTCTGACCGTGTTCCTGTGCGGCCTGATGGTAGGGCGCACCCCGACCTATCTGGGCAAACGCCTCGGCATCACCGAAATGAAGTGGGTCGTCGCCAGCATGCTGGTCATGCCGGTGGGGGTTTTGGTGATCGGTGGTGTCACCCTGCTGATGCCGGATGCCAGCACCATCATCGGCCATGATGGCCCGCACGGTCTGTCACGCCTCATCTATGCCTATGCCTCGGCTGCCGGCAACAACGGCTCCGCCTTCGCCGGTTTTGCCGCCGGTGACAACTGGCAGTGCATCGCCATCGGTCTGGCCATGCTGCTCGGTCGCTTCGGCTACATCATTCCGGTACTGGCCATCGCCGGTCAGCTGGCCCGCGCGCGCCGTCAGGAGACGAGCGAAGGGGACTTCCCCATCAGCGGCCCGCTGTTCGTTACCCTGCTGATCATCACCGTCCTGCTGATAGGTGGCCTCTCCTTCCTGCCGGTGCTGGCACTGGGCCCGGTGGCCGAACATCTGAGTCTGATCGGAGGTGCATTCTGATGAACCAGACCCTGTCGATCACCATCCGGATGCCAATGGCCAACTATCTGATGCTGGGAGCTTTCCAATGAGCAAGTCCACTGCAATGAGCACCGACACCATGTTGGTGAAGGGCAAAAAACAGAAATCACAGATCATCCAGGCAATGGTTGAGGCCCTCTATCGCTTCAATCCCAAGGCGCTGTTTGGCAGCCCCATCCTGTTCACCCTCTGGCTGGCCGCAGTCATGGCGACCGTGGAGTCCCTGCTGGGGCAGCCTTTCTCCGGCGTCGCCCCCTCGCTGGCCTGGCAGCTGACCGCCTGGCTCTGGCTTACTCTCTGGTTTGCCAACTTCGCGGAAACCCTGGCCGAGGGGCGCGGCAAGGCCCGCGCCGACAGCCTGAAAGCGGGCATGAGCCAGCTCAAGGCCCGTCGGGTGGCGAATGCCAAAGATGGTCAGGGCGAGTGGGTACCCGCCACCAGCCTGATGAAGGGGGATCTGGTGCTGGTACGCAGCGGCGAGATGATCCCGGCCGACGGCGAGGTGATCGCCGGCATCGCCTCGGTCAACGAGGCCGCCATCACCGGCGAATCCGCCCCCGTCATCCGCGAATCGGGTACCGATCGCAGCGGCGTGACCGGCAACACGACGGTCGTCTCCGACGAGATCTGGGTGCGCGTCAGCAACAATCCGGGCGAAAGTACGCTGGATCGGATGATCGCACTGGTGGAAGGGGCCAAGCGCCAGAAGACCCCCAACGAGATGGCGCTCGACGCCCTGCTGGTGGGCTTGACCCTGATCTTCCTGCTGGTGGTGGCTACCCTGCCCTGGTTCCTCGACTACAACGGCACCCAGGTACCGCGCCTCTACCTGATCGCCCTCTTCATCACCCTGATCCCGACCACCATTGGTGGCCTGCTCTCCGCCATCGGTATTGCCGGTATGGATCGATTGGTGAAGCTGAACGTCATCGCCAAGTCTGGCCGTGCCGTGGAAGCGGCTGGTGACGTGCGTACCCTGCTGCTGGACAAGACCGGCACCATCACCTTCGGCAACCGGATGGCTGACGAACTGATCCCAGCACCGGGCGTCGACCCCGCCCTGCTGGCACAAGCCGCCATGCTGGCCTCGCTGGGTGACAACACCCCGGAGGGCAAATCCATCCTGACTCTGGCCAGCAAGAGCATGGCCAAGCCGAGCCAGCTGGAGAGCGACAAGGTGATCCCCTTCAGCGCCGAAACCCGCCTGAGCGGACTTGATCGCAACGGTCATCAATATCGCAAGGGTGCGGTGGATGCCGTGTTGAACTACCTCAGCCTCGACCGCAAGGCGGTACCTGAGCTGGTACTCAAGTCAGTCGACAGCATCGCCCGTCAGGGTGGGACTCCGCTGCTGGTCTGCACTCAGGAGAAACTGCTGGGGGTGGTCTACCTCAAGGACATCATCAAGCCCGGTATCAAGGCTCGCTTCCAGATCCTGCGCCATATGGGGATCCGCACCGTGATGATCACCGGTGACAACCCGAAAACCGCCGCCGCCATCGCCGCCGAAGCCGGGGTGGATGACTTCATCGCCGAAGCGACGCCGGAGAAGAAGCTCGCCTATATCCGTCAGGAGCAGGCCGATGGTCGTCTGGTCGCCATGTGCGGTGACGGCGCCAACGACGCGCCCGCGCTGGCACAGGCTGACGTGGGGCTGGCCATGAACGAGGGTACCCAGGCCGCCAAGGAGGCGGGCAACCTGGTGGATCTCGACTCCAACCCCACCAAGCTGCTGGATGTGGTGCTGGTCGGCAAACAGTTGCTGGTGACCCGTGGCGCCCTGACCACCTTCTCCATCGCCAACGACGTGGCCAAGTACTTCGCCATCCTGCCAGCCCTGTTCATCGCCGCCTACCCGCAACTGGGCGCGTTGAACCTGATGCAGCTGGGCAGCCCGCAGAGCGCCATCCTGTCGGCCATCATCTTCAACGCCCTGATCATTGTGGCGCTGGTGCCGCTGGCACTGCGCGGTGTCGACCTGAAGGGGTCGGCCGCCAGCCTGCTGCGCCGCAACCTGCTGATCTACGGTGTCGGCGGCCTGCTGGTGCCGTTTATCGGCATCAAGCTGATCGATCTGGTCATTACCGGCCTGGGTCTGGTGTAACGACATAACCGGGATGCGGGTCAGACCCGCATCCCCAACCATCCTTTTGGAGCAAGAGAATCATGATAGCAATCAGAACCCTGTTGACCCTGACCCTGCTGCTGGGAGTGGGTTATCCGCTGGCGGTGACCGGGCTGGCCCAACTGCTGTTCCCCTGGCAGGCCAACGGCAGCCAGCTGACCGACAGCAAGCAGCAACTGATCGGTAGCGCCCTGCTGGGGCAGAAATTCGAGCGGGCTGACTACTTCCATCCCCGCCCCTCCGCCAGCGATTTCAACACCATAGGCGGCAGCGCCAGCAATCTGGGGATGAGTTCACCGCTGCGGGCAGAGTTCGCAGAACAGGTGGCCAAGGCACAGCCTGGAACCCGCTCCCCCGCCATGCTGACCCGCTCCGCCTCCGGCCTCGATCCCCACCTGCCGCTGGATGCGGTGCTGGCTCAGGTCGACCGCGTCGCCAAAGAACGTGGACTGGATCCCGCCCAACTGACGGAGCAGGTCAAGTCGGCCACACAAGCTGGTATCCTTGGCCCGCAGGTGGTCAACATTCTCCAGCTGAATCTGCAACTGGATCACAAAAAGGGCGCCTGATGGCGCCCATTCCGGTTTGGTGATGACCTCGATTTTCGCAACGGGCGGTTGGCTCGATAGGGATAACAATGGCTGATGTAGCAAGCGCTGATGCCCTGCAGACGAGTCTGATGCAGGAGCATGGGGATGCGTGATGAGGTAAGGGCCGACGCCCTGCTGGCGAGCCTGGAACAGGAGCACAAGGGCAAGCTGAAGGTGTTTCTCGGCGCAGCTCCCGGCGTGGGAAAGACCTACGCCATGTTGCAGGCGGTGCGGGAACAGGCCAAGGAGGGGGTCGACATCCTGATCGGCGTGGTGGAGACCCACGGCCGGCAGGAGACCCTGGCTCTGCTCGACAAGCTCGCCATCATGCCGCGCAAGATCCACATGCACCGCCAGCAGCGACTGGAGGAGATGGATCTCGACGGCCTGCTCGCCCGCAAACCGGCCATCGCCGTGGTGGACGAGCTGGCCCACAGCAACGCCCCCGGCAGCCGCCACGAGAAGCGCTGGCAGGATGTGGAGGAGCTGCTCAACGCCGGGATCGACGTCTACACCACCCTCAACGTGCAGCATCTGGAGAGT
Organism: Aeromonas sp. 30P; assembly: GCF_051919805.1. Classification (NCBI taxonomy): domain Bacteria; kingdom Pseudomonadati; phylum Pseudomonadota; class Gammaproteobacteria; order Aeromonadales; family Aeromonadaceae; genus Aeromonas; species Aeromonas sp. 30P. The sequence goes on from NZ_JBQBEA010000001.1 coordinate 4,752,593, forward strand.
CTCAACGATCTGGTGTGGCAGCTGACCGGGGTCAGGGTGAAAGAGACCCTGCCCGATCAGGTGCTGCTGGAAGCCGACAGTCTGGTGCTGATCGACCTGCCCCCCAAGGAGCTGCTCGGCCGCCTCAAGGAGGGCAAGGTCTATGTGCCCCATCAGGCCAAGGCGGCGCTGCAATCCTTCTTCTCCCTCAACAACCTCACCGCATTGCGGGAGCTTGCGATGCAGACCGCCGCCAGCCATGTGGAGGGCGATCTGCAACTGCAGTGGCAGGCAGCAGGCAAGAGCACCTTGCCGCTGCGGGGCAAGCTGATGGTTTGCCTCGGTGACCTGCACGGCTCGGCGCTGGTGCGCTACGGCCACCGCTTTGCCCAGCGCCGCCAACTCCCCTGGCTGGTAGTGCATGTCGACAGCAATGGCCGCCGCTCGGCCGATGTGGAGCAGGCGCTGGCGCTCGCCTCCCACCTCGGCGCCAAGGTGCTGACCCTCTCCAGTCCGGCGGTCGCCAACACCCTGCTGGAGACCGCCGAACAGCAGCAGGTCTCCCAGCTTCTGCTCGGCAAACCTCACAAGGCGCCATGGCGCCGCTCGCTGGTGCAGCACCTGCTCAAGCAGGCGCAGGGGCTCGAAATCACGCTGGTCGATACCGAGAAGCAGAAGCCCGAAGTGGGGATGCGCGTCCCGACCCCGAAGGATATTCACCACAGCCTGCTGGCGGTGGCCATCATGGGGATCACCTCGGCCATTGCATGGGGACTCTCCTACTGGCTGCCCCCCGCAGCGTTGCCGCTCATCTTCGTGCTGGGGGTGCTGGCGACAGCCCTTACCACCAGTCTGGTGCCCGCAACGCTGGCGGCGGTGCTGGGCTTTATCGCCCACAATCTGCTCTTCACCGCCCCCTACTTCTCCCTGAGCGTCGCCAACCACAGCGACCTGCTCACCCTGTTTGTGCTGCTTATCGTCGGCATGACCGCGGGGCGCCTCGCCTCCCGCCAGCGCCAGCAGCTGATAGGCCTGCGCGAGACCCAGCAGCTGGGCAATGCCCTGCTCTCCCTCAGTCAGGGGCTGGCGACCGCCAGCAGCCCGGAGGAGGTCCTGAGACAAGGGGCACAAGCGATCTCGCTGGCGCTTGGCCAGCCGACCGTAGTGATCGACAAGGATTTTCACGACCGCCTCGGCAACGAGAAGCACAGACCCGGCCAGACCGACAAGGCGGCCATCGACTGGTGTCTGGCCCAGAAGCAGAGCGCCGGTGCCCACACCGCCACCCTCAATGCCGCCGAGGCGCAGTATCACCACCTCAGCGATGACCTGGTGATCGGTATAACGCTGGCCAATCCGCTCTCCTCCTCTGCCGAACATCAGCTGCAGGCGCTGCTCACCGACATTCGCGCCGCGCTGGCGCGGATCGACCTCAACGAGCGGCTGGCCGACAGCCAGCTGCAGGCGGAAACCGACCGGATGCGGGCCGCCCTGCTCTCCTCGGTCTCCCACGACTTGAAGACGCCGCTGGCCACCATCATGGGTGCCGGCAGCACTCTGCTGGAATATGGTGACCGGATCCCGCCGGATGATCGCAACGAACTGCTCCACTCGGTACAGGACGAGGCACGCCGCCTGCACAGCTATGTGCAGAACCTGCTGGATATGACCCGCATAGGTTCCCCCGACTTCCAGTTGAAGCGGGACTGGGTCGACCTGACCGATCTGGTGGAGAGCGCCCGCAAGCGGCTCGACTCCTCCTGGCGCCAGCACAAGCTGCTGGTACACATCGATCAGCATGTGCCCCAGCTCTATGTCCATGGCGCCCTGATCGAGCAGGTGCTGGTCAACATCCTCGACAACGCCTCCCGCTACTCGCCGGCAGGTACCCCCATCGAGTTCAAGGTGATGGTGGCCGAACCCGACCTCATCATCGACATCATCGATATCGGGGTCGGTATCGCCGAGTCGGATCGGGAGAAGATCTTCAACCTCTTCTACACCCAGCCGGTGGGTGATTGCGGCAGCCGTGGCACCGGGCTTGGCCTCGCCATTTCCCGCGCTATGATAGAGGCCCACGGCGGCAAGATTTGGGCCTTCTCCGGTCCCAATGGCAACGGAACCTGCATGCGCATCTCCCTGCCGCTCGCCCTCAATTCACCGGAGGTCTGATGGCTGACCGCCAGCTCGGGTCACTCAGCCCCTCCCACCATTCGCCTCTGGAGGTTCGATGGCGCACATTCTGGTCATAGATGATGAAGCGGCGATCCGTCGCTTTCTGCGGATCAGCCTGATTGCCGAGGGGCATCAGGTGAGTGAGGCGGTGGGGGTCAATGAAGGGCTGGAGCAGTATCGCCATCTCAACCCCGATCTGGTGATCCTCGATCTCGGCCTGCCGGATGGCGATGGCATTCAGGTGTTGCAAGCCATTCGCGAGCATCACCCTAACCCGGTGCTGGTGCTGTCGGCCCGCGATTCGGAGCAGGAGAAGGTGCGGCTGCTGGATGCCGGCGCCAACGACTACATGAGCAAGCCGTTCGGCATCGGCGAGATGATGGCCCGCATTCGCGTGCTCTTGCGCCAGCGGGCTGGCGTCAGCAGCGGCGAGCGGCGCCACTTCCCCCAATGCGGCCTGACGCTGGATGTCAGCAGCCACAAGGTGACCATGAAAGACGAGGAGATCCCTCTCTCCCGCAAGGAGTTCGCCCTGCTGCAGGCGCTGGTGTGCCACCCCGGCAAGCTGGTGATGCAGACCCAGCTGCTCAACGACATCTGGGGGCCGAGCCACAAGGAGGATACCCACTACCTGCGCATCGTCATCGCCAGTCTGCGCAAAAAGCTGGGGGATAACCCCCAGCAACCGACGCTTATCGAGACCGAATCCGGTATCGGCTACCGCTTTATCGGCAACTGATGTTTCACGTGGAACGGCGCCCGCAGCAAATCAGCGCCAGCAAACCGCAGCCACTCAGCAACAGGCCGAGATCCTGCAATCCGGCCGCCACCGCCAACCCCAGACTGAGCAGCAGGTAGTAGCCAAGCCCGAACAGGGCACCAGCACTGCCCGCTACCTCGCGATAGGCCAGCAGCGCCTGACTCAGCACATTGGGGATCGCCAGCCCAAAAGCGATGACTACACCCATCATGGGCAACAGGAACCAGAGGCTGGCCTGAGTCGCCCATACCAGCAGCCCGGCAACCAGCGCCAGAGCGCAAGCCAATCTGACCAGAGATGACGGCAGCCACCCCCTCCCCAGCAGATGCTTGTTGAGCAGGCTGCCGAGCAGAGTCGCCAAGGCCAGCAAGATCCCCGAGTAACCAAACTCGCCAGTGCTCAACCCCAACCCAGCAAAGAGGAATGGCGCCAGACTGTAGTAACCAAACAGCATGGTGTTGAACAGGGCGACCAGCATGGCACTGCGCCAGAGCCCGCCATCCTTCATCATCCGGCACGCCAGCGGCCAGAGTGCGACTTGCAGGGTGGTGGCCGGACGGGTTTCCGGCAGTTGCCAACATGCAACCAGCAGCAAGCCTACCGCCAGTATCAGCAAACCACTGAACACCCCGAGATAGCCGAACCCGCTCGCCAGCTGCCCGCCACTCAGCAGCCCCAGCACCGGACTGAGTGAGAGCGCAATGCCCATCACCGAGAAGACCCGCGCCAGATCGCTACCCTGATAGCTGTCACGTAGCATGGTCTGGGTCACCACGGAACCCACTGCAGCGCCAAAGGCCGAGATGATCCTGGCCAGCAGCAGGGTTTCAAACTGGTTGGCCAGCAGCGCCAGCAGGGTGCCGACACCATAGGTGAGCAGACCGGCCAGCATGGCGGGACGCCGCCCAATCAGATCGCAGAGCCGTCCCCAGCAGACCACGCCCACCGCAAACGCCAGAAAATAGACCGACAGGGTCTGGGATGCCTGCCCCTCGCTCACCCGAAACTGGGTGGCGATGTGGGTCAGGACCGGGCTGTAGATGGTCTCCACAATCTGGGGAAACATCATCAATCCCACCACCAGCCAGAGCGGTGGCAACTTGTTGTTCATGACAAACCTCCTTCACAAGAGGTCGCCATTCTAGAGAGATGCCAATTGTCTGATTACAATAAACAGGACTATAAACATCAAAAATCGGACATATGGCCTTTATTCTTCCCGATCACCCTTTTGACCCCGACCAGCTGACGGGCAGCGTGATCGGCATTGCCTCCGCCCTCGGCTGGCACGACTCGGGCCTGCATCAACATCAGCGCCATCAGCTGCTGTTCGCCCAATCCGGCTGCATGACCATGGAGCTGGAAGGTCGGGTCTGCCTGCTGCCGCCTACCCGCGCCGCTTGGCTGCCTGCAGGCACCTCACACCGGATCTTGATGCGCGGTGTGGTGGCCTACCGCTCCCTCTACTTCCAGCCGCACCCCGAGTTGCCCGGCACGGTCGAAGTGCTGGCGGTCAATCCGCTGCTGCACGAACTGATCGAACGGATGGCGCTCTGGCCGTGGGACAAACCGCAAGAGCAGCAACAACGGACGGTGGCACTGTTTATGGAGGAGTTGGGGCAGGCACCGCGGGAATCGTGGCAGTTGCCGCTGCCGACCGATCCCAGACTGGGCGACTGGCTACAGCAGTTGAAACGGGGGGATGCCCTGCCCGATCGGCTCAACCGGCTGGCCGAACGGGTGGGTGCCAGTGACAAGACCATTGGCCGCATCTTCATGCGGGAGACCGGCATGAGCTATCAGGCGTGGCGTCAGCAGTGGCGGCTGTTGCGCGCCATGGAGCTGCTGGCCGAAAGCGAGTCCATCAGCCGGATTGCCGCTGCGCTGGAGTTCTCCAGCGACAGCGCCTTCATCAGCTTCTTCAAACAACATACAGGACAGACCCCCCTGCGCTACCTCAACTCTCGGGGTGAGTCGCCACAGCCTGACTAGCTTCCACAACCAGGGTATCCAGCGCCAGCGGCTTGAGGTTATGCAACGCATCCTGCACCACGGCATGGGATGCCTGTTGCAACTCGCTCTGCACATCCTGTTCCAGCTTGGCACTCTCCAGCTCGGGCCGCGGGTTTTCGTTGGCCATCACGTTCAGGCTCAGGGCACTCACAATCAGGGTAGCGATCAGGCTTTTCATCTGGTTTGCTCCGGTATGGTTGAGATGACCGATAGCTATTCCAATAGTTGTGCCAATCCTCACGCAATTCATAACATGATGATTTTGTTTAAATTAAATATATCTCGATACCAAATTGAGTCGCAAAATGCATCCCGCTCGGTCATTTTTAAACCAACAGTTGGTGCTTTTAACCACGCTTGATTTTTGCACCATGTTCCACGTGGAACGTCCCATCTTTTTGATCGACACCCGCTTTTAAACTGAGCTATGGTGCTACATCCCCGTAACTCAAATCTGGATCTGTCACTGAATGGAATTTTCCTTGTTCGGCGAGAAGTTCACTCGCCACGCCGGTATTACCCAACTCATGGATGACCTCAATCAGGGGCTGACCAATCCGGACGCCATCATGCTGGGTGGCGGCAATCCGGCCCCGATCCCCGCCATGCTGGAACGCTTTCAGGCCGAGGCCAATACCCTGCTCGACAACGGCGAGCTGGTCAAAGCGATGGCCAACTACGACGGCCCACAGGGCAAAGACAGGTTCACCAAAGCGCTGGCAGCCCTGCTCAGCAAGGAGTTGGGATGGGATATCTCGGCCCGCAATATCGCCCTGACCAACGGCAGTCAGAATGCCTTCTTCTACCTGTTCAACCTGCTGGCTGGCGAATTTGCCGATGGCCGCAAGAAGAAGGTGCTGTTCCCGCTCGCCCCTGAATACATCGGCTATGCCGACTCAGCGCTGGCCGACGACTACTTCGTGGCCTACAAGCCCACCATCGAGAAGCTGCCCGATGGCCAGTTCAAATACCACGTGGATTTCGAGAGCCTGCAGGTAGGTGACGATATCGGGGTGATCTGCGTCTCCCGCCCGACCAACCCGACCGGCAACGTGCTGACCGACGAAGAGATCGAACACCTCGACCAGATCGCCCGCGACAAGGGAATCCCGCTGCTGATCGACAACGCCTACGGCGTTCCCTTCCCGGGCATCATCTTCAGCGAAGCCAAGCCGTTCTGGAACGCCAACACCATCCTCTGCATGAGCCTCTCCAAGCTCGGCTTGCCGGGCACCCGCTGCGGCATCGTCATTGCCGACGAGAAGATCATTCAGGCCATCACCAACCTGAGCGGCATCATCAATCTGGCACCGGGCAGTCTGGGCCCCGCCATCACCATCCCGATGATCGAGAGCGGCGAGATCATCGCCCTCAGCGAACAGGTGGTGAAACCCTTCTATCAACAGAAGGCGGAGCTGGCGGTGCAGCTGCTGCGCGAAGCGATCCCCGACCCGCGCTTCCACATTCATAAACCGGAAGGGGCCCTCTTCCTCTGGCTCTGGTTCGAGGGCTTGCCGATCCACTGTCAGGAACTTTATGAGCGACTGAAGGCGAAGAACCTGCTGATCGTGCCGGGTCACTACTTCTTCCCCGGCATTGATGACCCCGAGTGGCGTCACAGCCAGGAGTGCATCCGCCTCAACTACTCCCAGAGCGAGGAGCTGGTGCGTCGCGGCATCGCCATTCTGGCCGACGAGATCAACGCCCTCTATGCATGAAACTGACGCTGAGTATCAATCTGACTCTAAAAAAGCCGGACTGAATCAGACAGAGATATATAAGAAGCCCACTTAGAATCCCCTTCCATATCATCATATTGAAGGGCTAATCATGGGTATTGGTGAAATACTGCTGGCCGAACTGGCCACAGAGTTACAACTATCTTCGCTTGCCGTTGATGAGAGCGGCAGTTGCCCGCTTCTTATCGACCGCGAACTGCCACTCATCTTGCACCTGGAGCCATGTGTCTTGCTCATCATGGCCCCTTTAATGCTCCCCACCTTCTCATTCAATAATACCGAGTTGCAGCAGCGCATTCTCACTGCAGCCTTGAACCCGGCTTTCGACAAAGAACCAGGTATTGGCTGGCATCCCGAGCTCCATTTGATTGCCTATCGACGCCATATGCTGGATGGAATGACAGGCTGTCAGCTAGCACAGCATGTGGGCACTTTCATCGAGTGGACACGTACATTCGTAGCCTCGCTACCTCGCACTACCCCGACAATCCCAACAGAAAGAGGTATTCATGATCGAATTTAAAAGTGTGACCGCCTTGCTGCATGCTACGCAACAGCAGCAGGAACAATTTAAAAATGAGGGTACCCTTAAGATCGCTGGCAAGGAGTATCACATCGATGCCAACCTGCAGCAGGTTTTGCGCTCCCATCCTCAGAACAGCAAGATTGCTCGCTTTTTTGAGGGTGTTGGCAAGCTGTTCAGTCAGGGCTCTTCAGCCTCAATCGCCAAAGTGGCAACTCAGCAGATCTTCTCGACCCCAGGCGCCCAACAACAGCGCCTGCAAAGTGACAATTCTGTTGCACATGCTCGCATGCTGTTTAAAGACCGTCTTATTGCAACACCGGAAGATGTGCTGGAACGACTGAGAACCCAGCAACCAACTGCACATGACAACGAGCATACCATGCTGTTTCAACGGGCTATGTCAGAAGCGCTCAGGCAGAGCCCAACCGGTAATGAACTGCTCTCCCTAGTTGGAGAACAGGCTCTGACTCAGCTATTGAACAAGCTGACCGATCCAAAACAGTCAATGACCAGCCTGGATCAACTTTACCGGCAACCCTCAGCAGCACAGGCAATCAACGCCCTTGATCCTCTGTTGCAGATAGAAGTGAAAAACCTGCAAGCAGCCCGACAACACCAGCAAGCACTTCTCACTCAGAATCTGGGTCAAGGCGTCTTTGCTGGCACCCTAGACGAATCGTTCTACAATCCAACCGGTTTTACCGACAATGTGGATCGCGCAGCGGCATGGATTCTTAAGGCATCAACATCCGGTGGCAATGAGTGGAACAATTTTACCGCCTTGCTCAAGGAATATAGTAAGGGGTCTCAAGACCTGACAGACAGCTCGGTTCTCAAGCAACTTCATCGCCAGCTTGTTCCCAATCTCACACGGGACTATCGTGGGCCAGCGATCAGTGGAGGCAGCCTGCCATCGAGCATCGGTGGAGCTGCTGTGCTGGAGAAGCATCTGACTACGCTTGATAACCAGGATCCTCAACTGGGCAAAAAACTGTTTGCAGCAGTTGTTGGTTTCCATGGCTTTACTGATGGAAATGGCCGGATGGGAAGATTGCTTTATGCTCTAAGCGAACTGCGTGAAGGACGGTTTTCCCCTCTCGATTTACCCGCAGAGAATGCCCTGCATGGGATCAAGTAAATAGCGGAGAGGCCTGCAAATGCAGGCCTTTGTTGTTTATCGCGATCCGGTTTGCTTAGCTGGGCAACGCCAGCTGCTCGGGTTTACCGATGGGGATGGCTCGGGGCTTGAGCGCCTCGGGCAACTCGCGAGCCAGATCGATGGTCAACAGACCATGCTCCAGCTTGGCGCCCTGCACTTCCACGTGCTGGCTCAGCTTGAAGGCGAGCTCGAAGTCACGCTCGGCAATTCCCTGATGGAGGAACTGACGCTCACCAGCCGCAGCCCCTTTGCGCCCCTTCACCTTGAGGGTGCCGTTTTCGGTCTCCAGCTCCAGCTCTTCGCGCTCGAAGCCAGCCACGGCGACCGTGATGCGATAGCCATCCTGATCGCGCTTTTCAATGTTGTACGGGGGGTAAGCGGCGGTCTTCTGCTCGAACAGACCTTCCAGCTCACGGGCCATCCGCTCGAAGCCGACGGCGTTGGAATAGAGATGAGAGAAATCGAGGTTACGCATAATCCTATCCTTCTAATAAGCAACAGGTTCAACTCTCCACAGGCCCGTCATCGGCACCCGGGAAATTTTAAAATTTCAGTGAATTCAGGCTATCAGCAGTTGATCTCGATCTTGCGCGGCTTCATCGCCTCGGGCACTTCACGCACCAGCTCGATGTGCAGCAAGCCGTTTTTCAGGTCGGCCCCTTTCACCCGCACATAGTCGGCCAGCTGGAAGCGGCGCTCGAAACCACGCTCGGCGATCCCCTGATAGAGATAGTTGCGCTCGGTATCGGCCTGCTTGTTGCCCTTCACCGTCAGCAGATTTTCCTGGAAGCTCAGCTCCAGCTCTTCCTGGGTAAAGCCCGCCACCGCCATGCTGATGCGGTAGTCGTTGTCACCCAGCTGCTCGATGTTGTAGGGGGGATAACCGGCATTGCCATTGCTGGCCGCAGATTCGATGAGATTGGCCAGACGATCGAAACCGATGGCAGAACGATAGAGCGGAGAAAAGTCGATAGAACGCATAGTATTACCCTCTTGTGAGCGATAACGGATGTTTTGCCCTCCTTATGGACGGGCGCCTGGTCGAAACCTCTGTCGAGCGTTCCGGCCTTGTTACCTATATAGGGGCTCACTTTTTCCTTTCAAGGGGATTTTTTCAAATTTTTAAATGGCCGCGCCGACCTGTAGAACATCAACCTGTTGGCCCGATAGTGATGATAATCGACCCGTGGGCCACTGATGACAACTCGCTCCGTCTCCCATAATTGGTTGCATACCCACCAGCCAACATGGAGCCATCCCATGAAGATTACTCAGGTTCGCAACGCCACCTTGCTGCTCGACTATGCCGGCACCCGCTTTCTGATCGACCCCATGCTCTCGGCCAAGGGAGCCTTCCCCGGCTTTGAGGGCACCGCCAACAGCCATCTGCGCAATCCGCTGGTCGAGCTGCCGCTACCGATCGATGAGCTGGTCGATGTGGACGCCGTGATCGTCACTCACGATCACCCTGACCACTGGGATGACGCCGCCAGAGCCCTGATCCCCAAACATCTGCCGCTCTTGGTACAACATAAAAAAGATGCCGATGCCATTCGTGCCAGTGGCTTTGAGGATGTGCGGCTGCTGAGCGACCAGCCCGAGTTTGCCGGCATTCGCCTGCAGCAGACCGGTGGCCAGCACGGCAGCGACCCGTTGATGGCGGTACTGGGCGAGCGCATGGGAGAGGTATGCGGCGTGGTCTTCTCCCACCCCGATGAGCAGTGCCTCTATCTGGCCGGTGATACCATCTGGCATCCCTCGGTCGAACAAGCCCTGCAACAGCATCAACCCGAGGTCATCATCCTCAACTGTGGCGATGCACAGGTGCCCGGACTCGGTTCCATCATCATGGGCAAGGAGGATGTCGCCGCCGTTTATCAGGCCGCACCGCAGGCCACGCTGATCGCCAGCCATATGGAGGCGGTCAACCACGCCGTGCTGTCGCGCCAGGAGCTGCGCGACTATCTGGCGGAACGGGGCATGATGGATCGGGTACGGGTGCCAGAAGATGGCGAGGCGATATCGCTATGATCCACAAGAGGGCCATGCCAGACATGGCCCTTCGGCTTTCACAGCCTGACGCTTATGATGAGTGGTCTGCGCGTAGAGAGGATCCAACACCATGACCACCCCGATCGTTGCCGTGGTGACCTTCGATCACTTCAGCCCTTTTCACTGCGCCGTCCCCTGCCTCATCTTCGGCGATATTCTGCCGGGCCAGCCGCTGTTCGAGCTCAAGATCTGCTGCGGCGATGGCAACCGCCACGCACACTCGGCACAAGGCTTCACCATTCAGGCCTCCTATGGGCTGGAGGTGCTGGCCGAGGCGGAAATCATCGTCATCCCCTTCTGGCACGACCCGGCAGCACGGCCACCCGCAGCGCTGCTCGATGCCCTGATTGCCGCCAGAGCCAGAGGTGCCCGGCTGGTCGGGCTCTGTCTTGGCACCTATGTGCTCGCCTACGCCGGCCTACTTAATGGTCGCAAAGCATCGACCCACTGGGAGTACGAACAGGATTTCTGCCGCCGCTTTCCCTGCGTGCAGCTCGATACCAACGCCCTCTATGTGGATGACGATGGGCTGGTCACCTCGGCAGGCACTGCCGCCGGGTTGGACTGCTGCCTCTATCTGGTACGCCAGTACCACGGCTCGGCCATCGCCAACAAGGTGGCGCGGCGGCTGGTGATCCCGCCCCACCGGGAAGGGGGTCAGGCCCAGTTTATCGAGCAGCCGGTGCCCGCCTCCACCCGCGATGTCCGGATGAACCAGTTGCTCGACCACCTGCGTGCCCATCTGGCCGAGCCTCACACCCTGGACTCTCTGGCAGATCACACCCTGATGAGTCGACGCACCTTTACCCGCCGTTTTCATCAGGCAACCGGCCTTTCAGTGGGTGAATGGCTGCTGGCGGAGCGGCTCAGGCGCAGTCAGGAGCTGCTGGAGGTGAGCGGCCATTCCATCGATCGCATCGCCGAGCTGGTCGGCTTCAAGAGTGCCACCTCCCTGCGCAATCACTTCCGCGCCCGCTTTGCCATCTCCCCCAGCGAGTGGCGACGCTCTTTTCGTGGCCATAACTCCTGATGATGCCCGCTGTACCTGCTCACTCCGCTATGGCAGGCTAACCAGAGACCCCGAGGAGTCATACCATGTCCCGTTCCGAACGCCTGCTGGCCCTGCTCCAGCTGCTGCGCGGCCACCGCTACGCCATCACAGGCGCGGAGCTGGCCAGCCAGCTTGGCATCAGCCTGCGCACCCTCTACCGGGATATCGCAACCCTGCAGGCACAAGGTGCCCATATCGAGGGTGAACCCGGGATCGGCTATGTGCTGCGTCCCGGCTTCATGCTGCCGCCATTGATGTTCAGTGAAGAGGAGCTGGATGCGCTGGTGCTGGGATCGCGTTGGGTCGTCGCCCACGGTGACGGAGCCTTGAGTGCATCGGCCAGCAGTGCGCTGGCCAAGATAGAAGCCGTGCTACCCGCCGACTATCGCCAGCAGCTCCAGAGCAATGCCCTGCTGATCGGCACCTCCCGCAGCGAGAGCCTCACCGATGAAGCTCCGCTGCGCAGCGCCATCCGCCAACAACGCAAGGTGACCCTGGGCTATCGCGATCTCAAGGATGAGGCCTCTGAGCGCACCGTCTGGCCATTTGCCCTCGGCTACTTCGAACAGGTGCGGGTACTGGTGGCCTGGTGCGAACTGCGTCAGGGCTTTCGCCACTTTCGGGTCGATCGCATCACCCGGATGCAGCCGCAAGATTGCCGCTATCCAAAAAGCAGAGAGAGCCTGCTGAAGGAGTGGCGCGCCACCCAGCAGATCCCGCAGCCGAAATTCATTGCTGACAGAAACTGACAGCAGGTAGCGCCATGCTGACGAGGTCGGCGCCGATGCGCCATATCATCAGCAAGGAGCATCACCATGTTAGTCCCCCAGTTCACCATCCTCTACGTTACCAATCCGACCCGCAGCGCGCTCTTCTACCGCGAGTTGTTCGGGCATGAACCGGTGGAGGAGTCACCTACCTTTGCCATGTTCGTATTCGAGTCAGGCGCCAGACTGGCGCTCTGGTCCAGTACCACCGTCGAGCCAGCCGTTACCCAAAGTGCTGGCGCCATGGAACTGGCCTTCTCGCTGCCTGATGAAACCAGTGTCGATTCTGGCTTGTCAGAGTGGCAAGCTCGTGGCCTGACAATCATCCAGCAACCAACCCGGATGGAGTTTGGCTATACCGGCATGGCTGTTGATCCCGATGGCCATCGTCTGCGACTCTACTGCCTGGCACCAGAACTGGGCTGAGTTAGAACCATCAACACCAAGCGGTTTCATGTTTCACGTGGAACGTGGCCAGAAAAACAAAAAGCCGCTCACAGGGAGCGGCTTTTTGCTGTCTGACTGCGCCGATTAGACGTCGAGGTTGGCTACGCGCAGGGCGTTGGTCTCGATAAAGTCACGACGGGGCTCAACGGCATCACCCATCAGGGTGGAGAAGAGCTGGTCAGCACCAACGGCGTCGTCAATGGTGACGCGCAGCATGCGACGGGCTTCCGGATCCATGGTGGTTTCCCACAGCTGGTCCGGGTTCATCTCACCCAGCCCTTTATAGCGCTGGATGTAGATGCCGCGTTTGCCTTCGCCCATCAACCACTCGACGGCTTCCACAAAGTTGGCAACCGGCTTGACCTTCTCACCACGCTTGATGAAACCACCTTCCTCGATCAGGTTGGCGATCTCCTTGCCCAGCGAAACCAGCTGACGGTACTCACCGGACTGCAGGAAGTCGTAGCTGAGCGGATATTCGCGGTCAACACCGTGCTGACGAACTACGGCGTGCGGAACGTACAGGCTGCGCTCTTCATCACGACGAACCTGGATCTGGTACTGGATACCGTGGTTGCTCTCGTTGAGCACGGCTTCCATACCCTGACACCAGGCCAGCAGATCGCTCTCGCTGTTCAGCAGCGCTTCGTTCAGCTCCGGCTGATAGATCAGCTGGGTCAGTACCGCTTCCGGCGCACGACGAGACATGCGGGTGATCAGGTGAGTCACCGAGCGGTGCTGGTTGACCAGACGCTCCAGCGCCTCGCCACCGATGGCCGGAGCAGACTCGTTAACGTGCAGAGTGGCACCATCCAGCGCCATGGCGGTCTGGTACTGCAGCAGCGCGTCTTCGTCTTTCAGGTACTGCTCCTGCTTGCCCTTCTTCACCTTGTAGAGCGGCGGCTGGGCGATGTAGACGTAGCCACGTTCGATGATTTCCGGCATCTGACGATAGAAGAAGGTCAGCAGCAGGGTTCGGATGTGCGCACCATCGACGTCCGCATCGGTCATGATGATGATGTTGTGATAACGCAGCTTGTCCGGGTTGTACTCGTCGCGACCGATACCACAACCCAGTGCGGTGATCAGGGTGCCCACCTCTTGCGAGGAGATCATCTTGTCGAAACGGGCCTTCTCTACGTTCAGGATTTTACCCTTGAGCGGCAGGATGGCCTGGTTTTTACGGTTGCGACCCTGCTTGGCGGAACCGCCAGCAGAGTCCCCTTCCACTATGTAGAGTTCGGAGAGAGCCGGGTCTTTTTCCTGACAGTCAGCCAGCTTGCCGGGCAGACCGGCGATATCCAGCGCGCCTTTGCGGCGAGTCAGTTCGCGAGCCTTGCGGGCCGCTTCACGGGCACGGGCCGCATCGATGATCTTGTTGACCACGATCTTGGCATCGCCCGGGTTTTCCAGCAGGAAGTCAGCCAGCTTCTCACCCATCGCCTGTTCAACGGCGGTCTTCACTTCGGAAGAGACCAGCTTGTCTTTGGTCTGAGATGAGAACTTGGGATCCGGCACCTTGACGGAGATAACGGCAATCAGACCTTCACGCACGTCGTCGCCACTGGCGGCAGACTTGGCCTTCTTGCTGTAGTCCTCTTTGTCCATATAGGAGTTCAGAGTACGGGTCAGCGCGGTACGGAAACCAACGAGGTGAGTACCACCATCCCGCTGCGGGATGTTGTTGGTGAAGCAGTAGACCCCTTCCTGATAGGCGTCGTTCCACTGCATCGCCACTTCAACGCCGATACCATCCTGCTCGGTGGTGAAATGGAACACCTTCGGGTGGATCGGGGTCTTGTTCTGGTTCAGGTATTCAACGAACGCCTTGATGCCACCCTCGTAGCAGAAATGCGCCTCGCGGCCATCACGCTCGTCTTGCAGACGGATGGAGACACCGGAGTTGAGGAAGGAGAGCTCGCGCAGGCGCTTGGCCAGGATCTCGTAGTGGAACAGGGTATCGCTGAAAATGGCAGGGCTCGGCCAGAAGCGAACTTCGGTACCGGTGCCGGTGCTGTCGCCAATCTGCTTGAGCGGCGCCTGTGGCTCACCCAGATGATAGGTCTGCTCGTAGACGTGGCCGTTACGACGAATAGTCAGCAACAGCTTGTCAGAGAGGGCGTTAACGACGGAGACACCCACACCGTGCAGGCCGCCGGATACCTTGTAGGAGTTGTCATCAAACTTACCGCCTGCGTGCAGCACGGTCATGATGACCTCTGCGGCGGAGCGGCCCTCCTCCTCGTGCATGTCTACCGGGATACCCCGGCCATTGTCACGCACAGAGACAGAACCGTCGGAATGGATCTTGACCAGAATATCGGAGCAGTAGCCAGCGAGCGCCTCGTCAATGGAGTTATCGACGACCTCGAACACCATGTGGTGCAGACCCGAGCCATCATCCGTATCGCCGATATACATCCCCGGGCGCTTGCGGACCGCATCCAGGCCCTTCAGCACCTTGATATTCGAGGAGTCGTAAGTATTTTCACTCATAGCTTACTCTCTGCCTTCTCTAACGTTTCGGAGATTTTACCCTGTTCCACGTGGAACAACTTGCAGTCATTCACATCCATCATGTCTGCGAGCTGACCGGTGTCGATGGCGGTGATAAACACCTGGGACGCACACTGCTTCAGCCTTGCGGCCAGCAAGCGGCGCTTGTCGACATCCAGTTCAGAGGCAAAATCGTCAATTAAAAAAATACAGCCACGGCTGCTATGTTGATTCAAATAGAGCCCTTGGGCCAGTCGCATGGCGCAGACCAGCAACTTCAGCTGACCCCGGGACAAAATATCCTGAGCGGGTACCCCGTTCGCCTTGAGGCGCACATCGGCTTTCTGTGGACCGACACCGGTATAGCCCAGCGCCCGATCCCGCTCAAACCCCGCCTCCAGCAGATCGCCGAGGGGAGTGTCTTTCTCCCAGCCCCGGTAAAAGCCGAGACTGATATCGAATTCCGGCAGAAAATCCGCCGTCATCTCCTTGATCAGGGGCGTAATGGCCTGACAATAACTGGCGCGAAACTCGGCCAGCTCACCACCCAGCCGCACCAGCTCCTGATCCCAGAACGCCAGCTGGCGGTACTGGGTGCTCTGGCGCAGTAGCGCATTGCGCTGTTTCAGCAGCCGCCGCACTCGCCCCCAGAGGGCAAAGAAGGTCGGCTCCTGATGGAAAACACCCCAATCGAGCCAGGCGCGGCGAGCCTGAGGCCCGCCCGTCAGCAGGTTGAAGCCATCGGGATGGATCAACTGCACCGGCAACAACTCCGCCAAATCGGCCAGCCGCTGGGCCTGCGCCCCGGCAATCTTGAGCTGGGTCTCGCCACTCTTGTCTTTGGCAAGACCGATCGGTACCTGACGTCCCTCCAGCTCGTACTGGGCAAACAGGGTAAATGCCCTCTCCCCCTGGCGGATGACCCGCCCGGTCAAATGAGTGCGAAAGGAGCGCCCCAGACCAAGGTAGTGAATGGCTTCCAGCACGCTGGTCTTGCCGCTGCCATTGCACCCGACCAGAATGTTGAGGCCGGGCGACAGCTTGAGACTGGCTTGCTGGATATTGCGAAAGTCGCTGAGCTGGAGTTTGACCAGGGACACGACTAGATCCGCATCGGCATCACCACGTACTGAGCATCCTGATGTTCAAAATCCTCAATAATGGCACTGCTGATGGAATCGCTCAGGCTAATCCGAATTTGGTCACATTTTAACGTATTCAGCACGTCGAGCACATAAGAGACGTTAAAGCCGATCTCCATCTCGCCAGCGGCATATTGTACGTCAAGCAGCTCTTCGGCTTCTTCCTGTTCCGGGTTGTTGGCGGTGATACGCAGCAGGTTTTCCTGCAGATTGAGACGCACCCCACGGAATTTCTCGTTGGAGAGGATGGCGGCGCGGGCAAACGCCTGACGCAGATCCTCACGACCGGCGATCAGGGCCTTGTCGCTGTTGCGCGGAATGACGCGGCGCCAGTCCGGAAAGCGGCCATCCACCAGCTTGGAGGTGAAGATGAAGCCGTCCAGCGCAGCACGCAGGTTGCTGCGACCGATCTGCAGCCGCACCGGCTTGTCTTCCGCCTCCAGCAGACGCACCAGCTCCAGTACCCCTTTGCGCGGCAGGATAACCTGATGATCGGGCAGCGATTCCCCTACGACCTCGCGGCGGCAGGTGGCCAGACGGTGACCGTCGGTCGCCACGGTGCGCAGACCGTGACCTTCACTCTCGAACAGCATGCCGTTCAGGTAGTAACGCACGTCCTGGCTGGCCATGGAGAACTGGGTCGCATCGATCAGCTTCTTCAGCTCCAGCTGGCTGATATCGAACTCGAGCACGGATTCCCAATCCTCGATGTTCGGATACTCGGTCGCCGGCAGGGTCGATAGGTTGAAGCGGGAGCGACCGGACCGGATGATCAGGCGCTCGCCTTCGGTATTGAGACGGATCTCGGCGCCTTCCGGCAGACCACGGCAGATATCCAGCAGCTTGCGCGCCGGTACTGTGGTGCGGCCATCTTCGCTGGCCCCGTTCAGATAGACCTGACCGATCATCTCTACTTCGAGATCGGTACCGGTCAGTGACAGCAGACCGTTGCTGACATCAAGCAGCACGTTGCCGAGGATCGGCAGGGTCGGTCGGCCGCCGAGGGCGCCGGACACCAGTTGCAGAGGACGTAACAGGGCCTCACGGCTAATTTCGAGCTGCATCTGTGCTCTCCGTTGTGATTAGGAGGAAAAGATTCGGATCAGGTTGGAATATTCGCGCTGCATCTGTCCACTCGATTCCGTTATCAGGAAGAAAGGGTACGGATCAGGTTGGAATAGTCCTCCTTGATGTCGTGACTCTCCTCCTTCAGCTGCTCGATCTTGCGGCAGGCATGAAGAACGGTAGTGTGGTCACGACCACCAAAGGCATCACCTATCTCCGGCAAACTGTGGTTGGTCAGCTCCTTGGCCAGTGCCATCGCCAGTTGGCGCGGACGGGCAACGGAGCGGGAACGACGCTTGGAGAGCAGATCCGCCAGCTTGATCTTGTAGTACTCCGCCACCGTCTTCTGGATATTGTCGATGGTGACCAGCTTCTCTTGCAGTGCCAACAGGTCGCGCAGCGCTTCGCGCACGAAATCAATATTGATGGCACGGCCGGTAAAGTTGGCGTTGGCGATCACCCGGTTGAGGGCGCCTTCCAGTTCACGGACGTTGGATCGCAGACGTTTGGCAATGAAGAAGGCCACTTCGTCCGGCAGATGGATCTGGTTCTCGTCTGCCTTGCGCATCAGGATCGCGACGCGGGTCTCCAGCTCCGGCGGTTCGATCGCCACGGTCAGGCCCCAGCCGAAGCGGGACTTGAGGCGATCCTCGACACCGTTGATCTCCTTCGGATAGCGATCCGAGGTGAGGATGATCTGCTGGTTACCTTCCAGCAAGGCATTGAAGGTATGGAAGAACTCCTCCTGGGAGCGCTCCTTGTTGGCGAAGAACTGGATGTCATCGATGAGCAGGGCATCGACACTGCGGTAGTAACGCTTGAACTCTTCAATGGCGTTGTTTTGCAGCGCTTTCACCATGTCCTGAACAAACCGCTCGGAGTGCATATAGATGACTTTGGCATCTTTTTTACTCTCCTTGATGGCATTGCCAACGGCGTGCAACAGGTGGGTTTTACCCAGGCCGGTGCCGCCATAGAGGAACAGCGGGTTGTAAGCACCACCCGGATTGTCCGCTACCTGACGGGCAGCCGCACGCGCCAACTGGTTGGACTTACCCTCGACGAAATTCTCGAAGGTATAGTTCACGTTGGTATTGCTCTTGTGGTTCGGCTCGGGCTTGGCTTCAGCCTTGCTTTCCCAGCTCTTCTGCAAGTTATTCACAGGCGCGGTACCCTGTACCGGCGCTCTGGCGACAGCAACAGGATGGGGACGATTGCCTATATCAAAACGCAGGGCGGGGCCGTCGACCCCGCAGAGTTCGTTGATGATGCCGTTAACCCGGATGAGATACTTGTCTCGTACCCAGTCCAGAACAAAGCGATTCGGTGCATACAGGGTCAGAGTATTGTCACTCAACTCCGCTTGAAGCGGCCGGATCCACATGCTGAATTCTGCCGAGGGCAACTCATCTTGCAGCCGGTTAAGGCACTGCTGCCATAGCGAAGCAGTCACTCTAAACTCCTGTCGATTGATTAACTAAAGACCGGCTATTCTACGTTTTTAGCCGCCGGATCTCCAGCCATCGCCCGGTGGATCCAGCAAATAAGATCCTTGACTTTCAAGGATCCAGCGCCTTTGGATCGGATTTCATCCCCAAAGTTACCCACAGCTTGATCCACCGTCCTGATTGGTCGATCCCGTGCTTCTCTCCTGTTATTTCATATAACCAAATGTCATTTATTTTTTAAATTTTATTCCAATAACATCAGGGCCAAACCAGTTATTACAACTACAAATACAAGACATTGAGAGAGAGAAACACCATGAAAACATCCATCAAACTGATTTCCGGCTCAGCCATCCTGCTCGCCACCCTGTCCGGTCAGGCCATAGCCCAGGAGACCATCAAGGTCGGCATGTCTGGCAAATATTTCCCGTTCACCTTCGTCAAGCAGGACAAGCTGCAAGGGTTTGAAGTGGATATGTGGAACCAGATCGGCGAGCGTACCGGCTACAAGGTCGAATTCGTGACTGCCAGCTTCTCCGGCCTGTTCGGCATGCTGGAAACCGGCCGCATCGACACCATCTCCAACCAGATCACCATCACCGACGAGCGCAAGGCGAAGTACGACTTCTCCCAGCCTTACGTCTATGACGGCGCCCAGATCGTAGTACGCAAGGGCAACAGCACCATTCATGGCATCAAGGATCTGGAAGGCAAGAAGGTGGCCGTGAACCTGGGTTCCAACTTCGAAGAGCTGCTGCGCAAGAACGACCCAAACAAGAAGATCGACATCCGCACCTATGACTCCGCCTTCGAGCAGGATGTCGCCCTGGGTCGCATCGATGCCTTCGTGATGGACCGCGTCTCCACCGCCCAGCTGATCAAGGAGTCCAAGCTGCCGCTGCAACAGGCTGGCGCACCGTTCGAGACTATCGAGAACGCCCTGCCCTTCCTGAAGACCCCGGAGAAACAGGCGCTGCTGAAGAAGGTCGACGAGGCTCTGACCGCGATGCGCAAGGATGGCTCCCTGCGTCAGATCTCCGAGAAATGGTTCGCTTCCGACATCACCGACAAATAAATGATGGAATTTGACCTCGAATACACGCTGGGGCTGTTTCCCATCCTGCTCAAATATCTGGGCACCACGATGGAGATGGCCCTGTGGGGATTCGTGCTGGCACTCGTACTCTCGCTGGCCCTGGCGATAGTACGGGTGTTTCGCGTCCCCGTGATCCACTGGCTGGCGATGCTCTATATCTCGTTCTTTCGGGGTACACCGCTACTCGTTCAGCTGTTCCTGCTCTACTACGGATTGCCGCAACTGTTCCCGATCTTCGTGGGAATGGATGCCTTTACCGCCGCCATCGTCGGTCTGACCCTGCACTTTGCCGCCTACATGGCCGAGTCGATCCGCGCAGCCATCCTCGGCATTCACAAAAGCCAGATGGAAGCGGCGCTCAGTATCGGCATGAGCCGTTATCAGGCGATGCAGCGGATCATCCTGCCGCAGGCGGCCCGTATCGCCACCCCGTCGCTGATGAACTACTTCATCGACATGATCAAGAGCACCTCGCTGGCCTTCACCCTGGGAGTGGCCGAGATAATGGGCAAGGCGCAGATGGAAGCCTCCTCCTCCTTCAAGTTCTTCGAGAGCTTTATGGCGGTGGCGCTGATCTACTGGGTAGTAGTGATCTTCTTTACCCGCTTGCAGCATCTGCTGGAAATTCGTCTCAACCGTGCCTATTAAAGGAGGGCTCTCATGATCAAGCTAACCGGCCTCTCCAAGGCATATCACGGCAATCAGGTGCTCAACGGCATCGATCTGGAGGTCAAAAAGGGGGAAATTGTCGTCATCATCGGCCCCTCCGGCACCGGCAAGTCGACCCTGTTGCGCTGCCTGAACCTGCTGGAGACCCCGGATGCGGGCACCCTTGCCATCGACGATCTTGAGCTGAATCTGGCCAAGGCCAGCGAACAGCAGGCGATCGAGCTGCGCAAACGGGCCTCCTTCGTGTTCCAGAACTACGCCCTGTTTGCCAACAAGACGGCGCTCGACAACATCGCCGAAGGGCTGATCACCGTCTGGAAGCAGCCAAAAGCGGAGGCCCGCGCCACAGCGCTCGGCATCCTCAAGGACATTGGTCTTGCCGACAAGCAGGATGCCTATCCGGCGTCGCTCTCGGGCGGCCAGCAACAACGGGTCGGCATTGGCCGCGCCATGGCGGCCCACTCCAAGGTGATCCTGTTTGACGAGCCCACCTCGGCCCTCGATCCCGAGTGGGTCGACGAGGTTTTGGGGCTGATGAAAGAGTTGGCCCGCCAGCACCAGACCATGGTGGTGGTGACTCATGAGATTGAATTTGCTCGTGATGTTGCCGATCGGGTGATCTTCATGGAAGGGGGGCGGATCGTCGAGCAGGCCCCGCCGGATCAGATATTGGTCGATCCCAAGGATCCCCGTACCCGGGAGTTCTTGCGGAAAGTCCTTAAATAGCTCTCTCTTTGGCGGCCTGGCCGCCTTTTTTATTGAGGGATCCCTTGTTTAACACCGGGTTGCCAGTATAATCCGGAGCCCTTGATCCTCTGGATCCTCACGCTCGGCAGTGGCCTTTTCAAGGCCATGGCAGGATGAGAGGGAACGGCGGATTGACTAAAAGCCGAACTCTGTTTAGAATTCGGCCTCTTTTGCTAGTCGTCACACGCTATAGCTGGCGCGTCGGCTAAGTGTGACAATCAAAACTGTACAGAAATACGGAATCGAATCATGAAACGTACTTTTCAACCGTCCAACCTGAAGCGCAAGCGCTCTCACGGTTTCCGCGCCCGCATGGCAACTGCCAACGGTCGTAAAGTTCTGGCCGCTCGTCGTGCCAAGGGTCGTGCCCGCCTGGTAGTCTAATGCCTACCCAGCACACCTTCTCTCGGGAGTTACGTCTGTTAACTCCCGAACACTTCAAACGCGTTTTCGCCGAGCCTGTCCGGGCCGCCTCTCCGCAGATTACCCTTCTCGCTTCTCCCAATTCGCTCGAACACCCTCGTCTTGGTCTCGCTGTGCCCAAAAAAGCACTCAAGCGTGCCGTTTGGCGTAATCGTGTCAAACGGGTGGTTCGGGAAAGTTTCCGCCTCAAACAACATCAGCTGCCCGCTATCGACATCGTGGTGATCGCCAAGGCCGGTGTGAAAGAGATGGATAACGAGGAACTGTTCAAGTTACTGGAAAAGCTATGGCGCACCCTGTCACGCCGTTGCAATGGGTAGCTATCAAACTGATACGCCTGTATCAGCTAATCATTAGCCCTCTGCTCGGGCCGCGCTGCCGTTTACCCCAACTTGTTCCCAATTTGCGATAGAAGCCATCCGACTTCACGGTTTCATAAAAGGCGTTTGGTTAGCCAGCAAACGTCTATTAAAATGCCATCCCTTATCCGAGGGTGGTTATGACCCGGTTCCGCAACCAAAGCGAAGAAACTGAAAACTATGGAATCACAACGCAATCTACTCCTGATCGGTTTGCTGTTCGTGAGCTTTCTGCTCTGGCAACAGTGGGAGTCCGACAAGGCTCCGAAGCCGGCCCCGACTACCGTGGCCCAAACCGAACATTTCGTACCTGAAGCCGGTCAGACCGGTGATATTCCTCAGGTTTCCGAGCAAGCCAATGCGACTGCCGCACGCAAGCTGATCACCGTCTCCTCTGACGTGCTCAAGCTGACCCTGGATACCCAGGGTGGTGACGTCGTGTCTGCCGAACTGCTGTCTCACAAGCTGGAAGAGGGCAAGGACCAACCGTTCGTGCTGCTGACCAGCCAGCCTGAGCACCTCTATATCGCCCAGAGCGGTCTGGTGGGTCGCAACGGTCCGGACAGTCAGGCCGAAGGTCGTCCTACCTATGAAGCCGCCCAGACCAGCTATCAGCTGGCCGATGGTCAGGATCAAGTCGTCGTTCCGATGACCTGGACCGACAGCAAAGGTGTGGTCTTCACCAAGGAGTTCATCCTCAAGCGTGGCGACTATGCCGTTGGCGTTGATTACAAGATCGACAACAAATCTGCCGAGCCGGTTCAGGTGCAGTTCTATGGTCAGCTGAAGCAGACCGTCGCAACGCCGAAGGATCAGGAAGGTCATGCCATGGTAGCCAGCGCTTACCGTGGTGGTGCTTTCTCCAGCGAAGAGACTCGCTACAAGAAGTACACCTTCGACGAGATGAAGGATGCCGACCTGAACAAGACCACCAAGGGTGGTTGGGTCGCCATGCTGCAACACTACTTCGTCTCAGCCTGGGCACCGAATGCCGACGATACCAACAGCTTCTACAGCCGCGTGATCCCTGGTAAAGGCCAGGCCATCATCGGTTACAAGGCGCCGCTGGTAGACGTGGCCGCCGGCCAACAGGCCGAAGTGACCAGCAAGCTGTGGGTCGGTCCCAAGCTGCAAGACCAGATGGCCAAGGTGGCTAACCACCTCGACCTGACCGTCGACTACGGCTGGCTGTGGTTCATCGCCCAACCGCTGCACTGGCTGCTGACCGTGTTCCACGGTTTCGTCCAGAACTGGGGTCTGGCCATCATCATGCTGACCCTGCTGGTACGCGGCATCATGTTCCCGCTGACCAAGGCCCAGTACACCTCCATGGCCAAGATGCGCATGCTGCAACCCAAGATTGCGGCCCTGCGCGAGCGCTTCGGCGATGACCGCCAGAAGATGTCTCAGGGCATGATGGAGCTGTACAAGAAGGAGAAGGTCAACCCGCTGGGTGGCTGCCTGCCGATCCTGGTTCAGATGCCGATCTTCATCGCCCTTTACTGGGCCCTGATGGAGTCCGTTGAACTGCGTCACGCGCCGTTTGCCCTGTGGATCACTGACCTGTCAGTGAAGGACCCCTTCTTCGTGCTGCCAATCCTCATGGGTGCCTCCATGTGGTATCTGCAGAAGATGAGCCCGACCACCGTAACCGACCCGATGCAGCAGAAAGTGATGCAGTTCATGCCGATCATCTTCACTTTCATGTTCCTCTGGTTCCCGGCTGGCCTGACTCTCTACTGGCTGGTGAGCAACGTCATCTCCATCATCCAGCAGACCATCATCTATCGTCAGCTGGAGAAGAAAGGACTGCATTCACGCAGCTAATCTTCCCGTGATGACAAAAGAGGCGGCCTTCGGGCCGCCTTTTTTATTACAATGTCTCCCACTACGTTTTCCTATCAGCGAACAAACGAGCCAAGCAAGATGACAACAGATACGATCGTGGCCCAGGCCACCGCGCCAGGCCGTGGTGGCGTCGGCATAGTCCGGGTCTCCGGCCCCGCCGCCGAACAGGTCGCCGGGATAGTGCTAGGCAAGCTCCCGCGGGTGCGCTACGCCGAATATCTGCCGTTCAAGGATGAGCAAGGCCAGGTACTGGATCAGGGCATCGCCCTGCTGTTCAAAGCTCCCAACAGCTTCACCGGTGAGGATGTGCTGGAGCTGCAGGGCCACGGCGGCCCCGTCATCATGGACATGCTGATCCGCCGCATTCTGAAAATCGACGGCATTCGTCCTGCCCGCCCCGGCGAGTTCAGCGAGCGCGCCTTCATCAACGACAAGCTGGATCTGGCCCAGGCCGAAGCCATCGCTGACCTTATCGAAGCCTCCAGCGAACAGGCCGCCCGCAGCGCCATGCACTCCCTGCAGGGGCAATTCTCCAGCAAAATCCAGCAACTGGTGGAGAGCCTGATCCGGCTGCGCATCTATGTGGAAGCGGCCATCGACTTCCCGGACGAGGAGATCGACTTCCTCTCCGACGGCAAGGTGGCGGGCGACCTCTACAGCATAATGTCCGAGCTGGACGACGTGCGCGGTGAAGCCAAGCAGGGCGCTCTGCTGCGGGAAGGGATGAAGGTGGTGATCGCCGGTCGTCCCAACGCCGGCAAATCGAGCCTGCTCAACGCCCTGGCAGGGCGCGAGTCAGCCATCGTCACCGAGATTGCCGGTACCACCCGCGATGTGCTGCGCGAGCATATCCATCTCGATGGCATGCCGCTGCACATCATCGATACCGCCGGTCTGCGCGACACCCAGGATAAGGTGGAACAAATCGGTATCGAACGCGCCTGGGCAGAGATCGAACAGGCCGATCGGGTGCTGTTTATGGTGGATGGCACCACCACAGACGCGGTCGACCCGCGGGAAATTTGGCCGGAATTTGTTGATCGGTTGCCAAAAAACATCGGCCTCACCGTCATTCGCAACAAGGCCGACCTGACCGGCGAGGATCTGGCACCGAGCCAGGAGCAGGGCCACGCCGTCTACCGCATCTCCGCCAAGACCGAGCTGGGGCTGCCTGCCCTACGCGAGCACCTGAAAGCCTGCATGGGCTTCCAGGGCAACACCGAAGGGGGCTTTATGGCCCGTCGCCGCCATCTGGATGCGCTGGAGCGCGCCGCCGAGCGGCTGCTGGTGGCCAAGGAGCAGCTGGAAGTGTTCGTGGCTGGCGAGCTGGTGGCCGAAGAGCTACGCCTGGCGCAAGAATCCCTCTCCGAGATCACCGGTGAATTCAGCTCCGACGATCTGCTGGGCCGCATCTTCTCCAGCTTCTGCATCGGCAAGTAATGTGGTGAAAAATCAGCAATAAAAAGCAGCCAGTGAGAACATAAGATATTGTAAATATTGGACTTTGTTTTTTACTGGCTGTTCTTGCCTGATCTTGTTTCGTGAGAATTTACCCCGAGAGTACCCCACAGTAACCTCTTGGGGTACTTTTGGGGGACACTTATGAAGATCAGCATCGAATACCGCGCACCGGACGCCGAAGGCAAGCGCGCTCTGCGCTTAACCTACTACGCCGGCTCCTACTTTGACCCAACCACGGGCATCCGCAAGCACAAACGCAGCAGAGAGACCCTGGATCTCTTCCTGTACGACAAGCCGCGTACCCCAGCACAGCGGCTCCACAACAAAGAAACCCAGCGAGCAGCCGAAGCTATCCGCGCCAAGCGACTCTTCGAGTACGAGACTGGTAAACACCATCTGGATTTCTCGAACGCCTACAAGGCCAGCTTCTTCGAGTACTTCCAAGAGGTTACAGACCAAAAAGCGGCAGGCAGCAAGAGCAACCATTCCATCTGGATATCAGCCCTCAAGCATTTACGCCAGTACCATAAGCTGCCGGAGCTGACTTTCGAGGAAGTAGATCAGCTGTTCCTGGAGGGGTTTCGGCATTACCTGATGCACAAGGCCCGCACCAAAAGCGGCACACCACTGAGCCGCAACACCCAGAGTGCCTATTTCAACAAGTTAAGGGCAGCCCTGAACCAAGCTGAGCAGGAACGGCTGCTACCGGATAATCCGGTACGACGTGTCAAAGCTATCCAGGGGGAAAAGAACAAACGGGTTTACCTGACCGAAGACGAGGTACGAGCCCTGGCCCAAGCCGAGTGCCGCTACGACGTTCTTAAGCGCGCCTTTCTGTTCTCTTGTTGCACTGGCTTGCGCTGGTCCGACATTCACAAGCTGACCTGGGCCGAGCTGGAGCCCTTCTATGGCCATTACCGTATCGTCTTCACCCAGAAAAAGACCAGCGGCCTGCAATACCTGGATTTGAATGACATGGCGATGCAGCTGATGGGGCGCCCAGGCAAGGCAACAGAGCGGATCTTCAAGGGCCTCAAGTACTCGGCTTGGCACAACATGGAGCTCACCCGGTGGGCGTTGCTGGCGGGTATAACCAAGAAGGTAACCTTCCACAGCGCACGTCATACCTTCGCCGTGATCCAGCTTAACCGCGGCGTCGATATCTATGCCCTCTCCCGCTTGCTGGGACACAGTGAGCTGAGAACCACAGAGATCTATGCAGACATCCTTGAATCACGGCGTAGAGATGCCATGCTCGATTTTCCCAACGTATTGGCGTGATAGAAGCCCCCTCGACGAGACCATGGCCAGAAAGAGCCAACAAATAGGCCAGCGCAACCATACGCTGGCCTAGATTATCTTAGATAATATAGATCAGATTTCAGGATCGCCCTGCAGCCCAAGCGGTAACTGGGTTTCACTGAATTGGCTTGTGACCGTTATCGTGAACTTTGTGACCACTTTCGTGATAGTTTGTGACCGTTATCGTGATAGTGCAGGCCGGCCGATGGTAAACCGCCCCTTGGCATGTTCGCAGATAGACCAGCCCAAAGCAGTCAGCTCATCCAATGCCTTGCGAACTCGTGATTGCCGCTTGCGATGGGTGGCCGTGCTGACCTCATCGGGAAAGGCATAAGCGACCAAGGTGTCTAACTGCACAGCCCTTTTCTGACCACAATCCACCCAGGCACATAGCCGCTGATGCAATAACCGAGCGATGCTGCCATTCAAGTGCCGAACTTCTGTCATGTCGATACGAACATGGCGACCATTACCCATAATGGCGTAGGTCAGCAAGGGATTAAGCGCCACAAAAAGTCCATCAGTCTGAGTGTCACTGACATAGTTCGCCAATAAGCGAAATCCGCTACGCTGGCCAGCCACCTTTGCGATCACCGACACCTTCCACAATCGCTCGATACAGCAACGTACAGTATTGGTATCCCGAGGATTGGCGTATCCAATCTCCTTGGCCAGTTTGCGCAGGCTGCTTCTGACCACCAATACCCTTTGCTGGTTGGCAGCCCAACGAAGATCCAGAAGATCTCGCAATATCGTCCCAGTTTCGCTCACTGCAACTGGCTCAATCTCGTTACTTTGTGACTCAAGTCCAGCCATGGCAACCAACCCCTGAAGCACACGGAGGTCATCTGCACCCAACGGCTCAGGCCCGGAGAACTCGATCTGATTGCCACCACCGAAACAGTAAATCACCTCCAGCTTGTCACGGCGGCGTTGGCCATGCGAGATCGCCCTAAACAACCCGGGAGCAAGGCAATGCATATGGTCGTGCCGGGCATGAGTCAATTCAAAGCAAGACACGTTTACCTCCAGCCCGGCGTATTACGTCCAAACCAGCGGGGTGCAGCACACCACCTTCCCCCCGCACCAACCAGCGCTCTGGTAGTGGCGGCCCATAATTGCTTTTGCTTACCCCAAACCGCACGTAAAGCTGGCTCTTCTCTACCGATACGCCCAGCTTCTGCGCCTCTTTCTTGGTCATAGTGGCGAGATAGGCCTGCCAGCGAACGTTGTCCACCAGTACCGACGAACCACGGCTTGCCTGCTGCAGATCGCCAGCTTCTTGGAATGCCGCAGATTTACTGGTGTGGTGTACAAACAGCACAGCGCATCCCAGCCCCATGGCCAGCCGTTCCAACTGACCTAGTACCTGCGTCATGGCACAGGCCGCATTCTCGTCGGCATCGTGGAAGCGCCTCAAAGTATCGATGACAATCAACCTCACCCCTTTAGCCCAAATAGCAATCGCTTCCCACCAATGGCTATCCAGCACATTCGGGCTGGCACCCTGAAGCGATATCAAACGAAGGCCTCGTTCAACGTTGGCACGAAGTTCAGCATCAAGGCCTCCGCCCAAGGCAAACAAGCGCTGGTGCAGAACAGGCCAAGGGTCCTCGGCAGGCAGGTAGAGCACAGCCCCCCTGCCCAGCTTGCCAAGTTCAATCCAATCCGGCCCACCGGCGATCTGCATTGCCAGTTGTAATGCCAACATCGATTTGCCCACACCTCCCGGTGACACCAAAGCACCAACGCAGCCCACCGGCAGCCCCGGGAGGACAAAATCGAGGGGTTTCGGAGGTTCAACAAAAGCCGACCGGAGATCCTGAGGCCAGTGAGATGCGATGAGATCTCGTTCCATAACAGCCTCACAACCGCCCATGACTAGCTTGCCGCACACGCTTGGTTACATGCTCAGTGAGTTCGGCGTCCGGTGAAATGCGGTGGGAGAGCAGCCAGTCCAGCAGCTCAACGCGCTTAAAGTAGATCTTTTTGCCTTGTGGCTTGTAATGCGGCAGACGCTTTTCACTGGTCAGCCGGTACACATAGCTGACAGAAACCCCCAGCAACTCGGCACACTCCTCGGCAGAAATCACCTCCTTCTGCCCCTGCCCTTGCTGGATCACCAACCGTTTCAGCTCATACAGCTCTTTCAGAATTATCCCGTTTGGATCGCTGTAAACTGACGGATTTTGCTCACGCATGCAGATGATCTCCCTGTAACAAACATCAACATGCAAAGCGTACCGGGGACCTAACGAAATACAGAGCGCTGTAAGTGCCCAAAATGGGCACTTACAGCGTTTTCAGGAAAATTTTCACATGTGAAATTTTGGTGAGAAACTGCTGCCAGTAAAGTCATCAGGCTCCACCAGATCCGTCACAAAATGGGGTAAGAATGTTTGACTGAAAGAGGGCGTCTCTTTAAGGTTGCCCGCAACATGACCCCGGCCTCTTGGTTGCTTTGCAACTTACGCCGGGGTTGTTTTTTTGAATCTGTCTTTGTGTCGGCATACACGCCTTATTACTTCGCCATACAGCCGGTCGGTTGCTAATCATCGGGGTAACCGTTACACTTTGCGCATCTCATCTACCAGCCTTTGGCGTCAGCGTAGAAGGAGTTACGGCCCCGTCCTCTTCGGAGGGCGCGGCCAGCTTAATTCCCTCCCCTAGCAGTCAATAACTCCCATACCGTTTCCAGCGCTTGTTGTACTTGCGCCGTTCGTGTTCATGTTCGATGAAAAATGCCGTCCACGGCAGGATATATTCTCCGCGATCATCCAGCACGACAAGGTAGCCTTCCGCTTCAAACCAGATATGGATGCGTTGCAGCTTGCCACGAGGCTCAGCCCACACCTTGAGCTCAGGATCGCTATCATTCTCGATGATGGGTTTGGGCCAGCGGATGCGTTCGCATCGACGTAAATCGGGTTCTCGCTCTGCTTCAACTTCTCCAGTTGAAATCATGTGCCAGAAGGTCGCTGATTTCCCGGCATATTCAGGATGACGTTTCAGACCAAGACGCTTGCCTCTGAACTCGGGTTTGTTGAGTACAAAGTCTTGTTCGAAGGCCGCATAAACAGGGGTCGTCTCAGAAAACGGAAAATAAAGCACGCTAAGCCGGTTGCAGAGGCCGTAGCGGCCTGAACTTCCCCGCGCCGATCTTGGCGCTGCTGCGCCATAGGTAATCACCGGTCAGGTTGATGTGCTCCCAGCCGAGTGGCGACAGGTACTGCAATAGCGAGTCATCGACGGCATGACCATTGCCGCGCAACGCATGCGCCGCACGCTCCAGGTAGACCGTGTTCCACAGCACGATGGCCGCCGTCACCAGGTTGAGGCCGCTGGCCCGGTAGCGCTGCTGCTCGAAACTGCGGTCACGGATTTCACCAAGGCGGTTGAAGAACACGGCACGGGCCAGCGCATTGCGCGCCTCGCCCTTGTTCAGCCCGGCATGCACGCGGCGGCGTAGCTCGACGCTTTGCAGCCAGTCGAGGATGAACAGCGTGCGCTCGATGCGGCCCAACTCGCGCAGCGCGACGGCCAAGCCGTTCTGGCGCGGGTAGCTGCCGAGTTTCCTGAGCATCAGCGAGGCCGTCACCGTGCCCTGCTTGATCGAGGTGGCCAGCCGCAGGATTTCGTCCCAATGGGCGCGGACGTGCTTGATGTTGAGCGTGCCGCCGATCATCGGCTTGAGCGCGTCATAGGCGGCATCGCCCTTCGGGATGTAGAGCTTGGTGTCGCCCAGGTCGCGGATGCGCGGCGCGAAGCGGAAGCCCAAGAGGTGCATCAGGGCGAAGACGTGATCGGTGAAGCCCGCCGTGTCGGTGTAGTGCTCCTCGATCCGCAGGTCGGATTCGTGGTACAGCAGGCCGTCGAGCACGTAGGTTGAGTCGCGCAGGCCGACATTGACCACCTTGGTGTGGAATGGCGCGTATTGGTCGGAGATGTGGGTGTAGAAAGTCCGTCCTGGGCTGCTGCCATATTTTGGGTTGATGTGCCCCGTGCTCTTTGCCTTGCTAGCGGTTCGGAAATTCTGTCCGTCCGATGATGATGTGGTGCCATCGCCCCAGTGCCCGGCAAAGGGATGCCGAAACTGAGCGTTGACCAGTTCAGCCAACGCTGTCGAGTACGTTTCGTCGCGGGTATGCCAGGCTTGCAGCCAAGCGAGCTTCGCGTAGGTCGTGCCGGGGCAGGACTCGGCCATCTTGGTCAGGCCCAGGTTGATCGCGTCGGCCAGGATCGTGGTCAACAACAGGTTCTTGTCCTTGGCCAGATCGCCCGATTTCAAGTGCGTGAAGTGCCGGGTGAAGCCCGTCCACTCATCGACTTCGAGCAGCAGTTCGGTGATCTTGACGTGCGGCAGGACCATGGCTGTCTGGTCTATCAGCGCCTGCGCGGTGTCGGGCACCGCCGCATCCAGCGGCGTGATCTTCAAGCCCGACTCGGTGATGATGGCATCCGGCAGGTCGTTGGCTGCCGCCATGCGGTTGACGGTGGCAAGTTGTGCTTCCAGCAGCGTCAGCCGCTCATGCAGATATTGTTCGCAGTCGGTGGCCACGGCCAGCGGCAATTCGCTGGACTGCTTGAGGCTGGTGAACTTCTCGGGCGGTACCAGGTAGTCCTCGAAGTCCTTGAACTGGCGTGAACCCTGCACCCAGATGTCGCCCGAGCGCAGGGAGTTCTTCAACTCGGACAGCGCGCACAGTTCGTAGTAGCGCCGGTCGATGCCGGCGTCGGTCATCACCAGTTTCTGCCAGCGCGGCTTGATGAAGCCGGTCGGTGCATCGGCTGGCAGCTTGCGGGCGTTGTCGGTGTTCATGCCGCGCAGCACCTCAATGGCATCAAGCACGTTTTTGGCGGCGGGCGCGGCCCGCAGCTTGAGCACGGCAAGGAATTCCGGTGCATAGCGGCGCAGGGTGGCGTAGCTCTCGCCGATGCGATGCAGGAAATCGAAGTCATCGGGTTGCGCGAGCTTCTGCGCCTCGGTGACGCTCTCGGCAAAGGAATCCCAGGACATGACGGCCTCGATGGCGGCAAACGCATCGCGGCCTGATTGCTTGGCGTCGATCAGCGCCTGACCGATGCGCCCGTACAGACGTACCTTGGCGTTGATGGCCTTGCCTGACGCCTGGAACTGCTGCTGATGCTTATTCTTGGCAGCGTTAAACAGCTTACCCAGGATGCGGTCGTGCAGGTCGATGATTTCGTCGGTGACGGTGGCCATGCCCTCGGTGGCCAGCGCCACGAGAGTGGCGTAGCGCCGTTGCGGCTCGAATTTGGCCAGGTCGGCGGGTGTCATCTGGCCGCCCTCGCGGGCAATCTTGAGCAGGCGGTTCTGGTGAACCAGCCGCTCGATGCCGGTAGGCAGATCGAGTGCCTGCCATGCCTTGAGGCGTTCGATGTGTTCCAGCATATGCCGCGAATTTGGCTTGGCCGGAGACTGGCGCAACCAAGCCAACCAGGTCGTCTTGCCGTTGTCCCGGCGCTTGAGCAGATCGTCGAGGCGGCGGCGATGCGCGTCCGCCAGTGGTTCGGCCAAGGCGTCGTAGATGCGCCGGTTAGCACGGGTGATCGCCTCGGCACTCGCCCGCTCGACGGCGTTGAGGGCGGGCAGAATGACCGACTGCCGCCGCAGGTGCCCGATCAAGGCGCTGGCCAGCACGATGCCTTTGTCGGTTTGCATCGCCAGCTCGGTCAGCATCTGGACGGCCTGCCGGTAATGGCTCATGGTGAAGGGCCGGAAACCGAACACGGTTTGCAGCTCGCTCAGGTGCTCGCGCCGGGTCTGCTCCCGCTGGCCGTACTCGTTCCAGCTTTCGACGCCGACCTTGAGCTGGTCGGCGACCAGCTTCAACAAGGGCGGGAACGGTAGTTCATCGACGCCCAGGATGACGCCGGGAAAGCGCAGGTAACAGAGCTGCACCGCGAAGCCCAGCCGATTGGCTGGCCCGCGCCGCTGTCGGATGATCGAGAGGTCGGTATCGTTGAATGTGTAATGTCGGATCAGGTCGTCCTTGGAGTCCGGCAACGCCAGCAGGCTTTCCCGCTCGGCGGCGGACAGGATGGAACGACGTGGCATATTTACTGATCCGTTCTCAAGTATTGATACAGGGTTTCGCGACTGATTCCGAATTCACGAGCAAGCTTGGTCTTTTGCTCGCCAGCCTCGACACGTTGGCGCAGTTCGGCAATACGCTCAGACGACAGGGATTTCTTCCTGCCACGGTAAGCCCCGCGTTGCTTGGCGAGCGCAATACCCTCGCGCTGACGCTCGCGGATCAGGGCGCGCTCGAACTCGGCGAACGCGCCCATCACCGAGAGCATCAGGTTCGCCATCGGAGAGTCTTCGCCAGTAAAACTGAGGTGTTCCTTGACGAATTCGATATGCACGCCGCGTTGTGTCAGCGTTTGCACGATCCGGCGCAAATCATCGAGATTGCGCGCCAGGCGATCCATGCTATGCACCACCACGGTGTCGCCGGTGCGGGCGAAGCTTATCAGCGCTTCCAGTTGCGGACGCTTGACATCCTTGCCGGATGCCTTGTCGCTAAAAGCGCGATCAACCTTGACGCCTTCCAGTTGCCGTTCCGGGTTCTGGTCGAAGGTGCTGACCCTGATATACCCAATGCGCTGTCCAGTCATGGAATTCCCTGCAAAATGTCAGGGAAGACTCTATGACCTTCAACGAGATATGTCAATAAATTCAAAATTCAATCCTATCCTGACGCAATTTACACATGGCATCTGACATCAGGTTAGGGTATGCCTCAACCTGACGGCGGCGAATCACAAGCGTCCGGTTTGACGCTGGTTTCGGTCGCAGTGCTGGCCCGCGCCTGGAAGCGCTGATAGCACTCCAGCCCGCAGAAATGCTCCACGTACTCGGCCCCTTCCGGCGTGAAGGCGGCATCGCGGGATTTCCTTGCAGCACACGCAGCAACTGGTGCTCGGTTCATTGGCGTTCATGGTGGTGTTCCTCCATTGGTTGACGAAGCCGACGAAGGCCGCCGCCGGCATCGGCCTGGCGAACAGGAAACCCTGCACCGTGTCGCAACCCGCCTGCCGCAACCACGCAAGGCAGTCGGGTGTTTCCACACCCTCGGCTACCACCTCCATTGTCGTTTTCAGAAGACGGCTGCACTGAACGTCAGAAGCCGACTGCACTATAGCAGCGGAGGGGTTGGATCCATCAGGCAACGACGGGCTGCTGCCGGCCATCAGCGGACGCAGGGAGGACTTTCCGCAACCGGCCGTTCGATGCGGCACCGATGGCCTTCGCGCAGGGGTAGTGAATCCGCCAGGATTGACTTGCGCTGCCCTACCTCTCACTAGTGAGGGGCGGCAGCGCATCAAGCGGTGAGCGCACTCCGGCACCGCCAACTTTCAGCACATGCGTGTAAATCATCGTCGTAGAGACGTCGGAATGGCCGAGCAGATCCTGCACGGTTCGAATGTCGTAACCGCTGCGGAGCAAGGCCGTCGCGAACGAGTGGCGGAGGGTGTGCGGTGTGGCGGGCTTCGTGATGCCTGCTTGTTCTACGGCACGTTTGAAGGCGCGCTGAAAGGTCTGGTCATACATGTGATGGCGACGCACGACACCGCTCCGTGGATCGGTCGAATGCGTGTGCTGCGCAAAAACCCAGAACCACGGCCAGGAATGCCCGGCGCGCGGATACTTCCGCTCAAGGGCGTCGGGAAGCGCAACGCCGCTGCGGCCCTCGGCCTGGTCCTTCAGCCACCATGCCCGTGCACGCGACAGCTGCTCGCGCAGGCTGGGTGCCAAGCTCTCGGGTAACATCAAGGCCCGATCCTTGGAGCCCTTGCCCTCCCGCACGATGATCGTGCCGTGATCGAAATCCAGATCCTTGACCCGCAGTTGCAAACCCTCACTGATCCGCATGCCCGTTCCATACAGAAGCTGGGCGAACAAACGATGCTCGCCTTCCAGAAAACCGAGGATGCGAACCACTTCATCCGGGGTCAGCACCACCGGCAAGCGCCGCGACGGCCGAGGTCTTCCGATCTCCTGAAGCCAGGGCAGATCCGTGCACAGCACCTTGCCGTAGAAGAACAGCAAGGCCGCCAATGCCTGACGATGCGTGGAGACCGAAACCTTGCGCTCGTTCGCCAGCCAGGACAGAAATGCCTCGACTTCGCTGCTGCCCAAGGTTGCCGGGTGACGCACACCGTGGAAACGGATGAAGGCACGAACCCAGTGGACATAAGCCTGTTCGGTTCGTAAGCTGTAATGCAAGTAGCGTATGCGCTCACGCAACTGGTCCAGAACCTTGACCGAACGCAGCGGTGGTAACGGCGCAGTGGCGGTTTTCATGGCTTGTTATGACTGTTTTTTTGTACAGTCTATGCCTCGGGCATCCAAGCAGCAAGCGCGTTACGCCGTGGGTCGATGTTTGATGTTATGGAGCAGCAACGATGTTACGCAGCAGGGCAGTCGCCCTAAAACAAAGTTAGATGCTTTGCTGTGCGCACAAATTTCGGCCAGCAACAAGACTGTTTTTTTTCTTAAATCGAACCTAAAATTTCTTCGCGGAACTCCATGGAGAAATATTTTGAAAAATTGGTTATTTCTGGCTACGGCCATTATTTCTGAGGTCATTGCAACCTCTGCGCTCAAGTCTAGTGAGGGCTTTACTAGGTTAGTACCGTCTTTTATCGTCGTAGCGGGATACGCTGCTGCTTTTTATTTCCTGTCGCTGACACTCAAATCGATTCCTGTTGCAATCGCCTACGCAGTTTGGTCGGGCCTCGGGATCGTCTTGGTCACTGCGATTGCATGGGTTTTGCATGGTCAAAAACTAGATATGTGGGGATTTGTTGGTGTCGGCTTCATTATCAGCGGCGTTGCTGTGCTCAACTTGCTATCTAAGGCAAGTGTTCACTAAAACGGTCGCATCTAACCATTCCGTCGAGAGGGACCGCCCACAAGCTGCGCTTGCGGGTTCCCTTCGCGGCTTCGCCGCTACGGCGGCCCCTCACGTCAAACGTTAGATGCACTAAGCACATAATTGCTCACAGCCAAACTATCAGGTCAAGTCTGCTTTTATTATTTTTAAGCGTGCATAATAAGCCCTACACAAATTGGGAGATATATCATGAAAGGCTGGCTTTTTCTTGTTATCGCAATAGTTGGCGAAGTAATCGCAACATCCGCATTAAAATCTAGCGAGGGCTTTACTAAGCTTGCCCCTTCCGCCGTTGTCATAATCGGTTATGGCATCGCATTTTATTTTCTTTCTCTGGTTCTGAAATCCATCCCTGTCGGTGTTGCTTATGCAGTCTGGTCGGGACTCGGCGTCGTCATAATTACAGCCATTGCCTGGTTGCTTCATGGGCAAAAGCTTGATGCGTGGGGCTTTGTAGGTATGGGGCTCATAATTGCTGCCTTTTTGCTCGCCCGATCCCCATCGTGGAAGTCGCTGCGGAGGCCGACGCCATGGTGACGGTGTTCGGCATTCTGAATCTCACCGAGGACTCCTTCTTCGATGAGAGCCGGCGGCTAGACCCCGCCGGCGCTGTCACCGCGGCGATCGAAATGCTGCGAGTCGGATCAGACGTCGTGGATGTCGGACCGGCCGCCAGCCATCCGGACGCGAGGCCTGTATCGCCGGCCGATGAGATCAGACGTATTGCGCCGCTCTTAGACGCCCTGTCCGATCAGATGCACCGTGTTTCAATCGACAGCTTCCAACCGGAAACCCAGCGCTATGCGCTCAAGCGCGGCGTGGGCTACCTGAACGATATCCAAGGATTTCCTGACCCTGCGCTCTATCCCGATATTGCTGAGGCGGACTGCAGGCTGGTGGTTATGCACTCAGCGCAGCGGGATGGCATCGCCACCCGCACCGGTCACCTTCGACCCGAAGACGCGCTCGACGAGATTGTGCGGTTCTTCGAGGCGCGGGTTTCCGCCTTGCGACGGAGCGGGGTCGCTGCCGACCGGCTCATCCTCGATCCGGGGATGGGATTTTTCTTGAGCCCCGCACCGGAAACATCGCTGCACGTGCTGTCGAACCTTCAAAAGCTGAAGTCGGCGTTGGGGCTTCCGCTATTGGTCTCGGTGTCGCGGAAATCCTTCTTGGGCGCCACCGTTGGCCTTCCTGTAAAGGATCTGGGTCCAGCGAGCCTTGCGGCGGAACTTCACGCGATCGGCAATGGCGCTGACTACGTCCGCACCCACGCGCCTGGAGATCTGCGAAGCGCAATCACCTTCTCGGAAACCCTCGCGAAATTTCGCAGTCGCGACGCCAGAGACCGAGGGTTAGATCATGCCTAGCATTCACCTTCCGGCCGCCCGCTAGCGGACCCTGGTCAGGTTCCGCGAAGGTGGGCGCAGACATGCTGGGCTCGTCAGGATCAAACTGCACTATGAGGCGGCGGTTCATACCGCGCCAGGGGAGCGAATGGACAGCGAGGAGCCTCCGAACGTTCGGGTCGCCTGCTCGGGTGATATCGACGAGGTTGTGCGGCTGATGCACGACGCTGCGGCGTGGATGTCCGCCAAGGGAACGCCCGCCTGGGACGTCGCGCGGATCGACCGGACATTCGCGGAGACCTTCGTCCTGAGATCCGAGCTCCTAGGGATCGCCTCAGAAAACGGAAAATAAAGCACGCTAAGCCGTAAGTAAGCGTGCTCCTGTGAAAGCCACAGCTAAAACTGCGTAGTACACATAGAGGTATTTTTTTCTAGATTTATATCGAATTTCGTTATCGAATTTCGCTTATTATTGATCAACTCGTTGCAGATCATGAAGGCGAAAGTATGACGAATAACCCTACCGATGACAGCAGACCATGGTCGGTCTTTCTTATTTTTCTGCGGCTTGGATTGACATCTTTTGGCGGCCCCATTGCGCACTTGGGCTACTTCCGCGCCGAATTTGTCACACGGCGGCGCTGGCTCTCCGAACGGAGCTATGCTGACTTGGTCGCGCTTTGTCAGTTCTTGCCAGGGCCTGCAAGCAGCCAGGTCGGCATAGCGGTAGGACTGTCTCGGGCTGGATACAGCGGGGCGCTGGCTGCTTGGGCTGGCTTCACGCTGCCGTCTGCCATAGCCTTGATCCTTTTTGCGCTCGGCATCTCCAGCTATGGCGATTACGTCTCGCAGGGCGCGTTGCATGGCTTAAAAGTGGTGGCTGTGGCCGTGGTCGCTCAAGCAGTATGGGGCATGGCGCGTAACCTATGCACGGATGGGCTGCGAGTCACCATCATGGCAATTGCTACCTGCGTCGTTTTACTTGTGCCGTCCGCGTGGGGACAGGTTGGCGTGATTGCTATCGCAGGCATCGCAGGCCGGTTATTGTTCAAGCCAGCGAAAGTTGTTGAGCATGACCCCCTACCTATCACGGTCAGTCACCGGGCCGGCGTGCTTTGGCTCTCGCTGTTCTTTGTCTTGCTGATTGGCCTGCCGGTGTTGGCCGAACTGATGCCAAGTCAAACCATGGCAATGGTGGATTCCTTCTATCGTGTCGGATCACTGGTGTTCGGCGGTGGTCACGTTGTGCTGCCATTACTGCAAGCCGAAGTGGTGCCCTCCGGCTGGGTCAACAATGAATCCTTTCTCGCGGGGTACGGGGCAGCTCAAGCGGTGCCCGGCCCTTTGTTCACGTTCGCCGCGTTTCTTGGTGCCTCGATGAACACCGCCCCGTCGGGCTGGATCGGCGGCATTGTGTGTCTGCTGGCTATCTTCGCGCCCTCGTTCTTGCTGGTCGTCGGATCAATGCCATTTTGGGAGCGTTTGCGCCGCAATACAGGCATCCAAGCTGCGCTGGCCGGGATCAATGCCGCTGTAGTCGGCTTGCTGCTGGCCGCGCTGTATCAGCCTGTATGGACTAGCGCCATCTTTCAGCCGCAAGACTTCGGCTTGGCATTAGTTGCCCTTGTCGCACTTATGTTCTGGAAGCTCCCGCCGTGGCTGGTTGTCCTCGGTAGCGGTGCAGCTGGGTGGCTGTTGAGCGTCGCTCTGTGAGGCACAAAAAATGACTGACAAAGACCTCTACGGCGGTTTGATCCGCCTGCACATCCTTCACCATGCAGCCGAGGAACCTGTCTTTGGGCTGGGGATCATCGAAGAGCTACGCCGACACGGCTACGAGATGAGCGCTGGCACCGTGTACCCGATGCTGCACGGCCTGGAAAAAAAAGGCTATCTGACCTCACGCCACGAACGCACCGGGCGACGTGAACGGCGTGTTTATGACATCACTGAACAAGGCAGAACTGCACTTGCTGATGCGAAAACAAAGGTCAAGGAGCTGTTCGGAGAGTTGGTAGAAGGTGGTTGAGTTTTTGCTTCTATGTCAGGTTGAGCTATACCCTAACTGGATTGTCATTTTCAGAAGACGACTGCACCAGTTGATTGGGCGTAATGGCTGTTGTGCAGCCAGCTCCTGACAGTTCAATATCAGAAGTGATCTGCACCAATCTCGACTATGCTCAATACTCGTGTGGGCTCTGTTGCAAAAATCGTGAAGCTTGAGCATGCTTGGCGGAGATTGGACGGACGGAACGATGACGGATTTCAAGTGGCGCCATTTCCAGGGTGATGTGATCCTGTGGGCGGTGCGCTGGTATTGTCGCTATCCGATCAGCTATCGCGACCTTGAGGAAATGCTGGCGGAACGCGGCATTTCGGTCGACCATACGACGATCTATCGCTGGGTCCAGTGCTACGCCCCGGAGATGGAGAAGCGGCTGCGCTGGTTCTGGCGGCGTGGCTTTGATCCGAGCTGGCGCCTGGATGAAACCTACGTCAAGGTGCGGGGCAAGTGGACCTACCTGTACCGGGCAGTCGACAAGCGGGGCGACACGATCGATTTCTACCTGTCGCCGACCCGCAGCGCCAAGGCAGCGAAGCGGTTCCTGGGCAAGGCCCTGCGAGGCCTGAAGCACTGGGAAAAGCCTGCCACGCTCAATACCGACAAAGCGCCGAGCTATGGTGCAGCGATCACCGAATTGAAGCGCGAAGGAAAGCTGGACCGGGAGACGGCCCACCGGCAGGTGAAGTATCTCAATAACGTGATCGAGGCCGATCACGGAAAGCTCAAGATACTGATCAAGCCGGTGCGCGGTTTCAAATCGATCCCCACGGCCTATGCCACGATCAAGGGATTCGAAGTCATGCGAGCCCTGCGCAAAGGACAGGCTCGCCCCTGG
The DNA here is from genome assembly GCF_051919805.1 of Aeromonas sp. 30P. NCBI lineage: Bacteria > Pseudomonadati > Pseudomonadota > Gammaproteobacteria > Aeromonadales > Aeromonadaceae > Aeromonas > Aeromonas sp. 30P. The sequence continues at coordinate 4,792,490 of NZ_JBQBEA010000001.1, forward strand.
TGCCTGCAGCCCGGCATCAGGGGCGAGGTGCGCCTTGTGGAGAGAGCTTTTGGCATTGGGCCCTCGGCGCTGACGGAGGCCATGGGCATGCTCAACCACCATTTCGCAGCAGCCGCCTGATCGGCGCAGAGCGACAGCCTACCTCTGACTGCCGCCAATCTTTGCAACAGAGCCCGCCGTGCTAGTCTGCTCGGTGATGGTGGAGTGAAGCCAACCCGCAATCGGGTTATGAATCTGCATCGCGATTCGCAATCAGCTGTCTCTTGAGCATGTCGAACTCCTGCGATGTTATCTCGCCGTGCTCGTGCTGCTACACCAACTTGTCCAACTCATCCGCCACACCGCTCCCCACCACCTGCGATGGCCAGGTTGTTTGCTGGGCGCATTGGCGGAGTATCGTCTCGACCCGGGACACCCACACCGGCACAACCTTACGGGAGTGATTCACTGTCAAAGAATCGGCCCGGTGCTCTGACGCAAGTATCGGGATGGTCACCATTTGTAAGCCGTAGACCTGAGTGGTGATCAAGACTTCGATACCACCGACCGTACCGGTACTAATCGACGACGGTCGTGTTCGTCGCCTGCCGCAGGGACTCTGCACACCTCCGTTTACGCATGTGCCTGGAGGAGTTGGAAATCGTCGTGTTCGGGAAACATTAAACACAGGATGGCAGCGATCTGAGCCAGCACATGATCAGCTAGCTCACCATCCGGATCGACGGCCCACTGCATCGTCGCGCCAGCGATGACCGAGTGCAGGAGCAACTCAGCTGCCGCAGGAGCACCTGGGGGCAGTCGCTTGCGGATCCCCTCCACCACCGCGCGGTTCCGCTGGATCGCAAGCGTGCGTAGCTCCGGCACCTGGAGCTCGTACCAGGAGATGAGATAGTTCACCGAGAAGTCGTTGCGAGTGTTCATGCTCCGAACGAGCACCTGCAAAAATTCCCAGAGCCCTTGCGGCCCTGCGCCTATCGGTATCGCATTCAGGTAATGCCGCACCTGCTCGACGCCGCGCTCCATCATCCTCACCAGCAGCGTATCGCGGTTGGTGAAGCGCTGGATTAACGCTGCGCGGGAGAGCCCCACCTCCTTTGCTACTCCGCTGAGCGTGAACTCTATGGGACCGCAACGCTTCAGCACTACGGTGGCGGCCTCGAGTACCTCGTCATCGGACTTGAGCTTGGGGCGGGGCATCAGTGTTCACCTTCTGTATGGGTTGGGGCGGAGGCTGTGGCTGCCGCCGCCATTGTAGCAAATTGAAGACGGAGCGAGAGTAGAGCCACGAGCCCCGCAAACACGGCCGATACAACGAGGCCAGGGAGCGGACCAGCAAGGTCGACAAACGCGCCGGCCGCAAGCATAACCATGGGCGAGGCTGACAGCATCACCGCCGAGACCGTGCCGAGTACCCGGCCGAGAAGTTCTGGCGGCGTGCGGTTGTAGATGGCAGCGTTGAGAATGGGAGAGACTGAGCCGGTCAGCAGTCCCACGAGCGCGCCCAACAACATCAGCACCGGCACGCCTGGCAACTGTGAAAGCAGAAGCGAGCCCACCGCAGAGCCACAAAATGCCACCGCCAGCCAGTTCTGCGCTGATATCCGGGCGCCGACCGACGCATGAATGGCAATGCCAAGGAGACCACCAGCCCCCATCATTGAGGAGAACAGCCCGAGCTCTGCTACTTGGCGTCCTGCATCTACAAACAGCGCAGGCATGATGACGCTGCCGTTGGCGCCAACGATGCCCACGAAGATCATCACTATACCAAAGAGAGGGCGCAGCAGGGGTTCGCTCCAGAGAAAAGCGACGCCGGCGCGCATGGAGAGAGTCGCCGTCGTGGTCATCGTCCGAGCGGCACGCGCGGGAAGCACCCACGCGCCGAGCAGACCTGCAAGGACGGAGCAGAACGCCGTCAGCCCGAGCGTTGGCGCAGCGCCAAGCAGGCCGATTGCGGCCCCCCCAAGGGCCGGGCCACCTAGAATCGCGACGTTCCCGATCACCGCTTTCAGTGACGAGACGCGCTCAACGGAGAGCCCGGCGACGTGGCCGAGTTTGGGCAGCTCACTGTCCTGCGCGGCCATACCGGGTGCGTCGAACGCGGCACCGAGCACCACGCAAGCGATCAGCCCAGTGTTCGAGAGGGCGCCAACGGCATCGAGCAGTGGGATGCTCGCCATGGCCACGCCGCCCACCACACCCGAGATCAATGCGACGGGCGCGCGCCCGAACCGATCGACGAGGCCACCACCAACCCACGCGCCGATGATGGTCGCGATGACGCTGCTAGCGGCCGTGGCGCCCGCCCAGGCCGCGCTCTTTGTATGAGACAGGACGAACCATGGAAGCGCGAGGGCCGCCACCGCGTTGCCGATCCGGAAGAGAAAGGTCGCCGCGAACAGCGTCGCGAGCGGGCTATATCGACGTTCGCTCATTCCGCTGCGGCGAGCTGCGCCTTCGCCGCAGCGAGGTACTCTTCGTTACCCGAGTCGAGGGCGAAGAGTGCGTAGGTGACCGCCCCGAACGCAAGGCGCTCCGCGATGTGGTGGGCGAGCCGCGGCCACACCCGGCCACCGGCCGCTTCATACGTGAGGAGGAGCTTCGCGAGCCCCTCTTCACCAAAGACCATAAGGTGCGCGGCCATGTCGATGGCAGGGTCATCAACGCGGGCCTCGCTCCAGTCGATCATCCCGCTGACGCGCTCCGTGTTGTCGATGAGCACATGGCCCACGTAGAGATCGCCATGCACCACCACGGAGAAATCTGGCCACGACGAATCGTCGTCGAGCCAGCGCTGCCACCGGTGGAGGCGCTTGTCGTTCACCACGAACTCGCGTCGGACGCGGTCAACGTCGTCGGCCACCTTCTGACGGGCCTGCGTCGGTGTACGGATGAGCATCCCCGCATCCACGGCGGCGGAAATGGGGACGGCATGCAGGGCGGCGAGCGCGGTCGCGAAGCTCTCCGCGAAGACCTCCGAGTCCTGCGGCACGACCCAGTCGGGCGTGGACGAACCAGGCTGGATGACCATCGCAGTCGAGTCTTCGAGCATGGGATAGGCAACGAGCTCGGCGTTGGCCACGCGCCAGTCCGGCACCGCGAACGGCAGGCGATTCTTGAGCATTGCCAGCACCCGCGCCTCTGGTTCGACCTTCGCGCTTACCTCGGCTCGGCGCGGGATGCGCAGCACCCACCGACGTCCATCGTCGACGGTGGCGATCACGATCCTATAGTCGAGCCCAAGCTCATTGACAGTCAGCGGGCCATGGAGCTTGAGCCCATGTCGGGCTGCAAGTGCGTACAGTTGGAAGGTATCGGCGGTCGTGACTACGGTCATGATTCACTCCTGAGGGCTTGACGGGTTTAGCCACCTAAATATAACAGTCACGTCGGTTATATTCAATCCGGCACTGTTGCAAAGTTAGCGATGAGGCAGCCTTTTGTCTTATTCAAAGGCCTTACATTTCAAAAACTCTGCTTACCAGGCGCATTTCGCCCAGGGGATCACCATAATAAAATGCTGAGGCCTGGCCTTTGCGTAGTGCACGCATCACCTCAATACCTTTGATGGTGGCGTAAGCCGTCTTCATGGATTTAAATCCCAGCGTGGCGCCGATTATCCGTTTCAGTTTGCCATGATCGCATTCAATCACGTTGTTCCGGTACTTAATCTGTCGGTGTTCAACGTCAGACGGGCACCGGCCTTCGCGTTTGAGCAGAGCAAGCGCGCGACCATAGGCGGGCGCTTTATCCGTGTTGATGAATCGCGGGATCTGCCACTTCTTCACGTTGTTGAGGATTTTACCCAGAAACCGGTATGCAGCTTTGCTGTTACGACGGGAGGAGATATAAAAATCGACAGTGCGGCCCCGGCTGTCGACGGCCCGGTACAGATACGCCCAGCGGCCATTGACCTTCACGTAGGTTTCATCCATGTGCCACGGGCAAAGATCGGAAGGGTTACGCCAGTACCAGCGCAGCCGTTTTTCCATTTCAGGCGCATAACGCTGAACCCAGCGGTAAATCGTGGAGTGATCGACATTCACTCCGCGTTCAGCCAGCATCTCCTGCAGCTCACGGTAACTGATGCCGTATTTGCAGTACCAGCGTACGGCCCACAGAATGATGTCACGCTGAAAATGCCGGCCTTTGAATGGGTTCATGTGCAGCTCCATCAGCAAAAGGGGATGATAAGTTTATCACCACCGACTATTTGCAACAGTGCCCATCGGCGTAGTAGTGGATGTGGTCGATGACAAAGCCGGTGCGGGTCAGCGTGCGCCGGAGGATCGGCAGAAAATCGACCAGGAACGAAGTAGCGCGTGTGACGACGGCCGGTACGCCGACACGCGCCACGGCCTCGGCCCAGCGCGCGGCCGGCGGTTGGAGCAGGCCGTTGTGCACCGAACCGTGGTAGGTGCCGACCGCCAATGTGAGCCAGCGCTCTAGCTCGCGCAGCGTCAGGGCGGCCTTGTTTTCGGAATCGTAGTCGCCGCGCTGGTCAGGGTTGGAGAAGGTCGTTCCCGGCAGTTCGTCGTGAATCATCTGCATCGCCGTGCCGATGATCCGTTCCACGATGCCGCCATAGTGCGGCTGTCCCAGCGGGCGATAGTCCAGCCGGATGCCATGCTGCTCGCAACCCCGGCGCAGGGCCTCGCTCTTGAACTCGGCCGCGTTGTCTAGGTAGAGCAGCAAGGGCTTGCCGCTCATCTGCCAATCCATTTCCACGTTCAGTCCTTCCAGCCAAGGGCGCTTGTCGCAGGCGACATGCACGAGGCACAGGCCAACCGAAACGGCAGACGGCGCTTCCAGCGTGACGACCATGCCGAGCACGCAGCGGGTGAACACGTCGATGGCGAGGGTCAGGTACGGGCGGCCAATAGGTTGCCGGTCGCGGTCATCGACCACGATCAGGTCGATGACCGTATGGTCTATCTGCACCTGCTCCAGCGGCGCGGTCACGGCAGGAGGCTCGCCGCCCACACCTTGTAGGTCACGAGCGGCATCCTGGCCTTCCCGCCGGCGGATGACCTTGCGCGGGTCAAGGCTAGCGATCCGTAAGGCCACGGTATTGCGCGCCGGCACTCGCAGTTTTTGAGCCTTGCACACCTGAGTGACTTCGCGGTGAAAGGCCGCTAGGCTGCGCTTCTGCTTGGTCAGGAACCGCTTTTGCAGTAGCTCGTGGATGACGCGCTCGACCGGTTCCGGCAAGCGCCCCTTACCTTTACCTCCACCGGACTGGCCGGGCACCAGATCCGTCACGAGGCCGCTGCCTTGCCGGGCACGCCGGATCAGAACGTATACCTGGCGCCGAGACAAGCCCAGCGCCTGAGCCGCCATATCGGCCGCTTCGTGCCCGACCGTCTCCGACTGCGCCAACGGACTGATGATCTCCGCACGACGGCGCGCACGCTCCCAAGCCTCATCAGGCAGAGTGGCCACGCCTTGTTCTGGAATCCGTGGGGTGTCCGTCGCCATGCTCACCTCGCTTTGGTGCACACGAGTATTGAGCATAGTCGAGATTGGTGCAGATCACTTCTGATATTGAACTGTCAGGAGCTGGCTGCACAACAGCCATTACGCCCAATCAACTGGTGCAGTCGTCTTCTGAAAATGACATCCATGCCCAGCCCGTGCGCGAGCTGGATCACCGCCCGCACGATAGTTTGGTCACGGGCATCATCCGGGAGCCTGGCGACAAAGGATTGGTCGATTTTCAATGTGGTGATGGGGCAGCATTTCAGATGTTGCAGGCAGGAATAGCCGGTGCCGAAGTCGTCGGCGGCGAAGCGCACGCCGATGGCGCGCAAGGCGTCGAAACTGGCGAACAGGGCTGGATTGCCGAATGCGACCGATTCGGTCAGTTCGATCTCCAGAAGCTCGGCGGGCAGGGCCATATCGGCCAGCACCCGCTTTACCTCGTCGTCGAACGTTGGCCCAACCTGGCTGGCGGACACATTGATGGCAAGACGGAACGGTTGCCATGCCGGTCCTTGCCACTTGTGCATCTGGCGACAGGCCTCGCCCAGCACCCACGCGCCTATTTCCGGCATCAGGCCGAACGACTCGGCCAGCGGCAGGAACTGGCCGGGCGGCAACAGGCCAAGCCTCGGATGCCGCCAGCGCATCAACGCTTCCGCGCCAGCGATCCGGTGATCGCGCAGATCGACCAGCGGCTGGTAATGCAGGTCAAGCTGTCCGCGCGCCGCCGCCTGCGCCAACTCGGCCGCCGTCCATCCGGCGGGCTGCGAACTCGTCATGATCCGCCCCGGAAGGCGCGCAGCAGCCGCGTTACGGCCAGAACGAACAAGCCGGTCAGCGCGAGCGCGGCAACACCCCAATGCTCGCCAAGGAAGGCACCGGCGGTCGTCCCGGCCAGCACGGCGGCGAGAATCGGCAGATGGCAGGGGCAGGTCAACACGGCCAGCGCACCCCACAGGTAGCCGGAAACGGGTTGGCGCGTCTCGGGCGGCAGTTTGTCAGGGGCGTTCACGGCAATGCCTCCTCGTGCGCCCGCTCGGCTGGCATGGAGGCCAGTTGCGCGTCCAGATGGGCCAACGCCGCGCGCCGCCGCTCGACCAACTGGCGCAGCACGGCAAGCTGCGCTGCGGCTTGTGCGCCGTCCGCTGCGTCGAGCGCACGGCACAGCCGCGCCAGGGCATCCAGGCCGATACCCGCCTCGAAGGCCGCGCGCACGAAGCACAGCCGTTGCAAGGCCGCATCGTCGAACACGCCGTAGCCGCCCGTGGTGCAGGCCACCGGCCGTAACAAGCCGCGCACCAGGTAGTCGCGCACGATATGTACGCTCACCCCAGCGTTATGGGCCAGTTGCGATACCGTGTAGGCGCTCATCGCACACCTCCTTGTCCTCACCCGGCGCAGCAGGAAAGCTGCTTCACATCCTTGTTGAAGGTCTGCGCCGCGAGCTTCAACCCTTCGACCATCGTCAGGTAGGGGAACAACTGGTCGGCCAGTTCCTGCACCGTCATCCGGTTGCGAATCGCCAGTGCGGCCGTCTGGATCAGTTCGCCCGCTTCCGGGGCCACTGCCTGCACGCCGATCAGTCGTCCGCTGCCTTCTTCAACCACCAGTTTGATGAAGCCGCGCGTGTCGAAGTTGGCGAGCGCGCGCGGCACGTTGTCCAGCGTTAGCGTGCGACTATCAGTTTTGATGCCGTCATGGTGCGCTTCCGCCTCGCTGTAGCCTACGGTCGCCACTTGCGGGTCGGTGAACACCACGGCCGGCATCGCGGTCAGGTTCAGGGCCGCGTCACCGCCGGTCATGTTGATCGCGGCGCGAGTGCCGGCCGCTGCCGCCACATAGACGAACTGCGGCTGGTCGGTGCAGTCGCCTGCGGCGTAGATGTGTTCCACGCTTGTACGCATGCCGGGGTCGATGACGATAGCGCCTTGCGGGGTGAGCGTGACGCCCGTCGCATCCAGTGCCAGCTTGCGTGTGTTGGGCGCGCGGCCGGTGGCGACCAGCAGCTTGTCGGCGCGCAGTTCGCCGTGCGCCGTGGTGAGCACGAATTCGCCGTCCCCTTCACCATTGATATACGCGACCTGGCTGGCCTGGGTGTGTTCCCTCACCTCGATGCCCTCCATGCGGAATGCGGCCGTGACGGCTTCGCCTATAGCTGGGTCTTCGCGGAAGAACAGCGTGCTGCGAGCCAGGATCGTCACCTTCGCTCCGAGTCGGGCGAACGCCTGCGCCAGCTCCAGCGCCACCACTGATGAGCCAATCACGGCCAGGCGCTTAGGAATCGTCTCGCTGACCAGCGCTTCAGTGGAAGTCCAGTACGGAGTGTCTTTCAGGCCGGGAATCGGCGGCACGGCCGGGCTCGCGCCGGTGGCGATCAGGCAGCGGTCGAATGCCACCACGCGCTCGCCGCCGTCGTTGAGTTGCACGATCAGGTTGCGATTGTCCTTAAAGCGGGCGGAGCCGTGCAGCACAGTGATCGCCGGATTGCCCTCCAAGATGCCTTCGTACTTGGCGTGGCGCAGTTCATCGACGCGGGCCTGCTGCTGGGCCAGCAGCGCCGTGCGCTGGATGGTCGGCGTGGTAGCGGCGATGCCGCCATCGAACGGGCTTTCCCGGCGCAGATGGGCGATATGGGCGGCGCGGATCATGATCTTGGACGGCACACAACCGACATTGACGCAGGTGCCGCCGATGGTGCCGCGCTCGATCAGCGTGACACGTGCGCCTTGCTCGACGGCCTTCAGCGCCGCTGCCATCGCGGCCCCGCCGCTGCCGATGACGGCGATATGCAATGCGCCGCTGCTACCCGTCTTGTCGTTTCTGCCCAGCAGATCGCGCATCTTGTCGAGCAATCCGCCCGGCGTCGAAACTGAGGGGGCATCGGCCAGCGTGGCCCGATAACCGAGTCCAGCTACAGCGGCCGTCAGCGCGTCGGGTGACGTGCCGACCTCAATGGCGAGCTTGGCGCTGCCCTTGGCGTAGGAGACATCCGCTGATTGCACGCCGGGCACTTTCTCCAGGGCGTCCTTGACATGCACTGCGCACGAGTCGCAAGTCATGCCGGTGATTTTGAGAGTGCTCATACCATCGTTCCTTATTCGTGTGGGCCGCCGTGTCGCACGGTCAGCCGTCTTTCACAAGCGCTTGGCGGGGAGTTCGCAGCCGTCCGGTCCGCAACGGCGATGCGCCGGCGACACGAAGTCCCAGATCGACACCCCAATCATCAAGGCCAGGCCGACGTACATCAGGTTCGCCGTCCACCAGTTGCCGAGCAGCCAGACCGTGGCCGCAAACACGATGGCCGGGCCGATCATGCCGAGCAGACTGCGCAGCCATTGCCGATGACTGAACCAACCCAGCGCGTTCGCCAGGAAGGCCAGCGCGGCAAACAGCGGCAGCAGGCGGCTGATGAACAGTCCCTCGTACTGGCTCAAGAAGCCCAGCCCGATGGCCGCGCCGAAGCTGGCGAGGGCTGGAAAGCAGGCGGCGCAGCCCATCGCGGAAACGACGCTGCCGAGCGCGCCGGTTTTATCGGCAATGCGTGTCATCAGTCCCATGAAGCGGCTCTCGCTGTTGTCGTTGGCTTGCTGGCTCACTGCTTGACGCTGGACGGATAGCCGGCGTCTGCGGTGGCCTTGGTCAGCTTCTGTACGCTGGCCTTGGTGTCGTCAAAAGTGACGACGGCCTCGCGCTTCTCGAAGCCCACATCGACCTTGCTCACGCCTTCGACCTTGGAGAGCGCTTTCTTGACTGTGATCGGGCAGGCGGCGCAAGTCATGCCGGGAACCGCTAGCGTGACGGTCTGGGTAGCGGCCCACACCGGGGCAACAGCGGCGGCGAGGGCAAGGGAGGCAAACAGTTTCTTCATGATGAACTCCTGGTTAATAGAAAAATGGAACGACATAGGGAAATCCAAGCGCGACCAGGACCAGCACGGCCACGATCCAGAAAATCAGCTTGTAGGTGGCGCGCACCTGCGGAATCGCGCAGACCTCACCTGGCTTGCATGCCTGCACGGGCCGGTAAATCCGCTTCCAGGCGAAGAACAGCGCCACTAGCGCCGCGCCGATGAACAACGGTCGATAGGGTTCCAGCACCGTCAGGTTGCCGATCCAAGCACCGGAGAAGCCCAGGGCGACCAGTACTAGCGGCCCCAGGCAGCAGGTCGATGCAAGAATGGCGGCCAGCCCGCCGGCGAAGAGCGCACCGCGCCCGTTTTGTGGTTCAGACATACGTTGGCCCTTTTGAATTTGGATTGGATAGCGTAACCTTACTTCCGTACTCATGTACGGAGTCAAGCGATATGGAAAATAATTTGGAAAACCTGACCATTGGCGTTTTTGCCAAGGCGGCCGGGGTCAACGTGGAGACAATCCGCTTCTATCAGCGCAAGGGCCTGTTGCGGGAACCGGACAAGCCTTACGGCAGCATCCGCCGCTATGGGGAGGCGGACGTGGTTCGGGTGAAATTCGTGAAATCGGCACAGCGGCTGGGGTTCAGTCTGGACGAGATTGCCGAGCTGTTGCGGCTCGACGATGGCACCCACTGCGAGGAGGCCAGCAGCCTGGCCGAACACAAGCTCAAGGACGTGCGCGAGAAGATGGCCGACTTGGCGCGCATGGAAACCGTGCTGTCTGAACTCGTGTGCGCCTGCCATGCACGAAAGGGGAATGTTTCCTGCCCGTTGATCGCGTCACTACAGGGCGAAGCAGGCCTGGCAAGGTCAGCTATGCCTTAGCGTGCTTTATTTTCCGTTTCTGAGGTGCCCCCAAACAGCAGAGAAAAAACGCCCCCAATCACCGCCAGAGGCAGTCATCAGAATGAGGTCAGGTAGCCATACAGGTTGCATCACCATCCACCCCTGCTGCACCAGACCATCAGATTGAACTTGCTCTCTCGCAGAAGGGTATTGTGCGTCAGCTTGTAACCACTTCGTTGCCGTATTCTTTCAATCAACGCCAGCTTGGCTTGGCTGCTGGTCAACCCTCGATGCAGATAGCTCAGGGCTCCGATCAAAAGATCCGCAACTTGCAGCAACTCGGCTTCATGAGAGTGGATCCGCTGCACCCGATGAATGATTTTCTTCGAATAGTCATACGTGTTGTTGCACAACACATCATGCAACTTACTGATCTTCTCATGCCCCAAGGTATCCTTGATATCGATATAGACTCGATAGCCATTCTGCGGTTCAAAGATCGTCTTCAACATGACGAAATACATTTTGTAGTACCAGTCGTCATGACTCTGCCCAAACGCTTCATGATTTAGCTGTGACTTATCCGGGATAACCAGACCACGAAAGTGAAGGTCATCATCATCGAAAAAGTAATCCAGCAGATCACGATAAAAGGTGAGTTTCGACTGACTAACCTTGGTCCACTTCACCTCGAAATCCGGCGCCAGCCCGTGCTTTTGCTTGATCTCGCGCAAGCGACGCACAATCTCGTGGCGCTTATCCAGCGGACACCACACAGCCCCGAGCACCATGGCCGATTGACCATCGTTCTCCAGATGGCAGGACTCATCGCAATAGACATTAAATATGCGGCTCATCAGGCAAGGGCTCCTTCCACCAACGACTCGGCCAGGGCAAGCTGGGTCTGCTGGCTGGTTTGCAGGCGGGATTTTAGTTGATCGCAGAGGGCCATTAGTTCATCCACTTTGGCGACGATGCGATGCTGTTCAGCTAATGGCGGTACAGGCAATACAATTAGACGACTCTTTGTAACAGATATATTATCTTGCCCTGCAGTACCGATAAGCTCGATTGAACGTAGAAAAAGCCCCGTGACTAAATAGGTATATATGTAAGTGTTAATTTGACTGTCTATCGGCCGAAAAAACACTATAGCTTGGTTGCAATTCCAAACTGGATAAGTGTTAGGGATAATTGCGACCTTGCCAAGAGGAGGGCCTACAATATTCATTACTACATCACCTGGATATAGCATAGACCGTTTCAACTTTGATTCATTATAATCTTTCACAACGAATTGCGGTTGATAATCAAAGTCAATCTTCTGATCTCTAATGTTATACACTTTAAGATATGGAACACCACCAGATTCTAAAAATTTGTCCTTTGGTGGTGTAGAACCAGATGTGATCCCATAACATATTTCACCTAATCGGCAGAAACACCATGAACTAGGAACTCGATATAATTTTTCTTCCTCACTTATCTCAGGAAGAGACTTTTCTTGTTTAATCGTTTTGTTTTTGACAAGCCGTGCCTTTTCGGAGGCTATTCGCTCCAGCAGGGCGGAGGCGGGTTCATCGCTAGGGTCTTGCGGCACCAGCTTGCCCATTACCGCCAGTTGCAGGATGGTATATCTCAAGGCGTCGATGCTGGCCTCGGTGGTAAAGAGGGTATCGAAGTGAGTGCTTAGCCGCGCCCAGTTTTGCGCCAACTCGTCGGCATCGCTGGAGTCTGTCAGCGTGGCGAGCAGGGTCTCCACCAGCGTCTGGTGCGCCGCCAGCTGCGACTCGCTGCGCAGCTCCAACTGGTCGCAGAGGGTCATTAACTCATCGACTTTGGCGACAATACAACTTTTTTCATTTTTGGGTGGGATGGCAATTAGACAACCACGTAATTGTGTTTTATTGATCGATGCTAAATTAGTCGTTTGCTTGCTTGAACCAGCAAAATAATCTCTAGCTGAAGGCCCATTCAGGAACATTTCTAGCCAAGACTCATCCTGTTCTTGAAGAAACTTTCTAGCCTTAAATACATGGTTCTGGTGTGCGACATATGGCATCTCATCAGCCCAAATTGCTGTGCGACCAACCTTATCCCAGTCACCTCCTTCAGTAATCAGAAGATCACCTGTCAAAACCTGATATTTTTCGACCTCATCAACAGGAAGCTCAACTGACTTAATACCTGTCACATCAACATACCCACGTTGAACGTTGGCAACACTTAAATAAGGTACTGTAGTTAATACCCTATTTGTTAATTTCCGGCCTTTTGTTATCCCACTTTGAATATCAACAATATCTTCAAAGCGGCACCACTCCCATCCCTTCGGCAATTCAAACGGCTTTTCGTCTTCGCTAATCGCAGACAGCGGTTTCTCTTTTTTAATCTTCTTCTCTTTCACCAGCCGCGCCTTTTCGACAGCAATACGCTCCAACAACACAGAGGCGGGTTCATCGTTAGGATCTTGCGGCACCAGTTTGCCACGCACGGCCAGCTCCAGGATCAGCTCGCGCAGCTTTTTGATACCGGTGAGTTCCAGCTTGCTATTGCTGCCGCGTCCGGCACTGCTTTTCGGGCGCACCGCGGCACTCCAGAGATCCAGATGGTCGGTAATCAGATTTTCTATTTTCAGAGCCGCCATTATGCCTGTCCCTCCTGCTTGGCCGTGCCCTTGCCTAAGGCATCACCGAGAATGGTTTTAAGTTGGTCACGCAGGGTCTGGATCTCGGCCTGTTCTGTGGCATAGCGCGCCAGCAGCTCGTCAGGATCGTGGCTTATCTGCTCGCCGACATGGGGGTTTTTGATATCGAGGTTAAAGTTGCGCGCAATGATCTCGTCGATGCCGACCTTCCAGGCCTGCTCGTTCTCAACCCGAGCCGCAAAGCCGCCCGCCTCATCCCCCCACCAGGCAATCTCGGCTTCGAACTCCTCGAACTTCATCGGCTTGGTCTTGCTGTAGCTCTTCACCCCAGCCGGATAGGGGTGCTCGTAGAACCAGACATCCTTGGTGGGCTGGCCCTTGGTGAAGAAGAGGATATTGGTCTTGATGCCGGTATAGGGGGCAAACACGCCGTTGGGCAGCCGCACTATGGTGTGCAGGTTGCACTCGCTGGTGAGCAGTTGCTTGATCTTGGTTTTGACCCCTTCGCCAAACAGGGTGCCATCGGGCAGCACCACGGCGGCGCGACCGCCCTTTTTCAGGACTTCGATGATCAGCTGCAGGAACAGGTCGGCGGTCTCGCGGGTGCGCAGATCGGCCGGGAAGTTCTGCTCGATACCATCCTCTTCGGTGCCGCCAAAGGGCGGGTTGGTGAGGATCACGTCGATATCGCTGTCCCAGCTCGACAGCGGCTTGTCGAGGGTGTTGCCGTGGCGGATCTGCACCGGCACCTCGATACCGTGCAGCAGCATATTGGTGGTGCAAAGGAGGTGTGGCAGTTGCTTCTTCTCAACCCCCAGGATCTGCTGTTGGAGGGTCTGGTGGTCGGCTGAGGTCTCGACATAGTGCTCTTTGACATGGTCGAAGGCGCAGGCGAGAAAGCCGCCGGTACCGCAGGCCGGGTCCATGATCCGCTCGCCAAGCTTGGGGTCTATGCGGTTGACCATAAAGCGGGTGACGGCGCGGGGGGTGTAGAACTCACCCGCGTTACCGGCACTTTGCAGGTCGCGCAGGATCTGCTCGTAGATGTCGCCAAACAGGTGGCGCTCGCTGCTGTCAGTAAAGTCGATCTCGTTTAGCTTGTTGATCACCTGCTTAAGCAGGGTGCCGTTTTTCATGTAGTTGAAGGCATCAGAGAACGCCTCTTTCACCACATAGCCACGGGGGTTGAGATCGATATTGGCAGGCTGGTTTTTCAGGCTATCGAACAGGTCATTGTTGACGAAATCGAGCAGGGCATCGCCGGTCAGCCCTTCACTATCGGCCGCCCAGTTGCGCCACAGGAAGCGCTCGGGGATGGGGCAGCGGTAGTTATCCTGCTCAAACTCCAGCTCCTCTTCCTGGGCGTCGAACACTTTCAAAAACAGCAGCCAGGAGAGCTGGCCGAGGCGCTGGGCATCGCCGTCGATACCGGCGTCCTTGCGCATGATGTCCTGAATGGATTTGATGACTGAGCTGATGGATGACATGGGATTCTCTGCTTTTTACAAAAATGGTGACGAATACAGGGGCGAATGCGTCAGGAGTATCGATAAAACAAGCGGCCATCATTGGAATGGCCGCATGGTAGTTCAGAAGCAGTCAGGTCGTCAGGCGCTCTGCTGCTCACGGTAAATTTCTTGCTCCAGTTCGGTGATGGCCTGCTCGAACTGTTTGGGGCCACCAAAACCCTTCTTGGCCAACTCCAGCGGGCGACCCAACTCGGTAAAGGGAGCGACTTTTAGCGCATCCTTGGTCTCAATCTCGGTCACCCCCTGATCGGCATACTTGTCGAGCAGGCGGGTTAATACCTGCTGGGCGGTGTCGTTGTACTTGGTGAAGTAGTTGCGCTTTTTGACGTTGTTGGCCCGCTCGCGGCGGGTCAGTGGCGGCTGATCGTATACCACGTGGCAGATAAGGTCGAACGGGTCGAGCTCCTTACCCACTTCCTGCTCCAACACCTCCCACAGCACGCCCGCCTGAGCCAATTCATCCATGATGGCTTGCTTGCGTTCGGCGGCTTGCCAACGTTTGGTGAAGGCATCCAGGGTGGCAAACTCTTTGAGCAGGGTCTTCTTGGTGTAGTCCTTGAAGGATTCGGTCACCAACTTGCCATCGACATCGTAATACTGCACCCGCTCGGCGATGACGCTGACCGCCACGCCGTTGACATAATACTTGCTGACCCCGGGCTCGGGGCCACCCAGCGGGCCTGTGCCCTGACCCCCTGCGCCACTCTGGCCACCATCACTACCGGTTGTGTAGCTGCCGGGTTGTTCATCTACTCCGGGGGCAAACGGATCGCCATGGTCGCCGGGTTCATCGGTTGGCAGCGGATCGGCGCCATCGATGATATCGCCCAAGCCATCATCCGGATTGTTGATGTCTGCCGGCTTGACCACCATGACGCGCTCCGGTTCGCCGTCGAAACGGGGATCGGCAAACAGCTCGGTAGCCTTCTTGAAGTCAAGAATGGTAAACCAGAGCTTGCCGTACTTGTCGTCGATACGGGTACCACGGCCGATGATCTGCTTGAACTTGGTCATGGACTGGATGTTTTGGTCCAGCACCACCAGCTTGCAGGTTTTGGCATCGACGCCAGTGGTCATCAGCTCGGAGGTAGTAGCGATGACCGGATAGGGCTTTTTCGGGTTGATGAAGTTGTCGAGCTGGGCTTTGCCAAGGTCATCATCGCCAGTGATTTTCATCACATAGCGCTCATCCTTGGCCATCTGTTCCGGGTTGAGGTTGACCAGCGCCCGTCGCATCCGGTCGGCATGATCGATGTCGTTGCAGAACACGATGGTCTTGGCCATCGGGTCGGTTTTCTTGAGGTAGTTGGTGATGGTCTCGGCCACCAGCTGGGTACGCTCGTCGATCACCAGAGTGCGGTCAAAATCCTTCTGGTTATAGATACGGTCTTCAATCAGGTTGCCCTGTTTGTCCATCTGCCCTTTGGTGGGACGCCACCCCTGCAGATCGACATCGATATCGACCCGCACCACCTTGTAGGGGGCAAGAAAGCCATCTTCGATCCCCTCTTTGAGGGAGTAGGTATAAACAGGGTCACCGAAGTAATCGGTGCTGGAGACGGTTTCGGTCTCTTTGGGCGTGGCGGTGAGACCAATCTGGGTGGCCGATGAGAAGTATTCGAGGATCTCGCGCCAGGCGCTGTCTTCGGCGGCGCTGCCCCGATGGCACTCATCCACCACGATCAGGTCGAAGAAGTCGGCTGAGACCTGCTTGAAGGCTTTCTGCGACTCTTCCGGCCCGGTGAGCGCCTGATATAGGGCAAGGTGGATCTCATAGGCGGGGTCGATCGTGCGCCCGGTGACCTTAGTCATGGCCGAGCCAAAGGGCTGAAAGTCATTGATCTTGGTCTGATCCACCAGAATGTTGCGATCGGCCAGAAACAGGATGCGCTTCTTGGCGCGCGCCTTCCACAAACGCCAGATGATCTGAAATGCGGTGTAGGTCTTGCCGGTGCCGGTGGCCATCACCAGCAATACCCGATCCTCACCTTTCGATATGGCTTCTACGGTCTTGTTGATGGCCTGCAGCTGGTAATAGCGGGGAGATTTGCCGCTGCCATCCGAGTAATAGTCCTGACTGATGACAGGCAGTTGGGCCTGGGTGAAGCCCTTCCAGGTGCAGAGCTTGTCCCAAAGCTGGCCCGGGCTGGGGAAGTCCTCCAGCGCAATCTCGGATTCCAACTTGGCCGGATTGGTCTTGTCATGAAATACGAAGCCATCTCCGTTGCTGGCAAATACGAAGGGCACATCCAGCAGGCGGGCATAATCGAGCCCCTGTTGCATCCCCTTGCCAATCTCATGCTTGTTGGCTTTGGCCTCGATCACCGCCAGTGGCAAGCCCAGCTTGTGATAGAGCACGATATCGGCCGATTTGACCTTTTTGCGGGCCGCCAACTGGCCGCGCACCACCACCTTGCCATCCCGCAGCTTCACCTCCTGACGGACCTGGGTCAGGTCATCCCATCCAGCAGCCTTGATAGCAGGCAGTAAGTATTTGGAGATGATGTCGGCTTCGGTGAGGGTTGCTTTGTTGATCTCGGCCATGAGAACTCTTCCGGTCGGGGGACAATATTGCTCAAGATTCTCTCATAAAATCAGCCGGGTTTTATTGATTTCAGACTCATAAAGCAACATGGGGTGCAGCTCTTGATGGCATGCCTTCGGGTCAAGGATACGTCTGGCAATGGCATAACTAGGTCGTAGTGAATGCTTGTTGAAGGGCATCGCTTGAGTTAGTCCCATAGCCAGTTAGCCGGCTTGGCTCCCTCTGAATGCACAGGCCAAGATTCCAGATAGATAGGAATCCGTCCCCCATATTTCAGCACACCAGAGTCCATCATCCCTCCAAACAAGATGACCAATATTCCAGAGAGAAAAACGGCACGAAATTTCCAGATAGATAGGAATTCTTCGATCAGGATTCCACATAACTGGTTCTGAACAAGCATTCCACTATGTGGAAAATTCGCACCATTTTTCCAGATAGATAGTTATGTGGAAAGAAACTGGACGGGAATTGGCTGGGGATGACAAGGCTCATTTCATGGCCCCACATCCTGCGTGATTCCACGCAATCATGTTTGTCGCGAGCGAACAAACTTCAATACTTTCAGCGCGTTGTTGATTTTTTCCTGAGCAGAGTCCATGGTGATATGGAGTTTGGTCACACGATCACCTGATTGCATCCTTTATCCGCTACACCTGAGGCCATCACCATGAACAGCATCGTCATCCTGATCCTCCTGTTTTCATTCCTGATAGGGTTTGGCGCCTTTGCTGCGTGGCTGTATATCGAGAAGAGTCACATGGATGCCTCGGATAAATGACCCGCTATTTTGCTGAACGAACCTCTTTTGCCACGCACGAAATCAGATGGCGGGAGCAGCCCAACATTTCCTGGATCACCGAGTAGCTGTGTCCGGTGCTCAACAACTGTGCGATGTGCTGACGCTTCTTTTCATCTTTCTGGCGACCGCGATATTTCCCCTCATCCCTGGCCTTGGCAATACCCTGCTGTTGCCTGCGTCGGCGATCTTCGTAGTCTTTGCGAGCGACGGCTGCCAGCATATCCAGCAGCATGCCATTTACAGCCTGCAAGATGGCGCTGGTGAACTCGGAGCGGCTGTCCCCCTGTAACGCCACCCAGGAAGTCGGAAGCTCCGGAGAAACGATGGAGAGCTGTTTCTGAGCTAGCAACTGCTTCAATGTTTGCCAATCCGTCTGATTGAGACGGGCCAGACGATCAATCTGCTCTACCAGCACAATGTCACGATCTGCAGCGTCGCGGATCAGCCTCATAAGCTCAGGCCTGTCCAGCGTCGCCCCCGACTCATTCTCTACATAGAAACTGGCAATCTGATGGCCATGCTCAGCAGCAAAACCAATCAGCAGCTCTCGTGCCCGCTCAGCATCCTGTTCCACAGTCGATGCACGTAAATACGCCCGTATGAACATTGAAACTCCCATCAGTCTGTTTAAACTGGTTCCGAATTATTGGTTCAATATAAGTGGTTTCAATATGATTTTCGAGAGGGTATTAAGTGGTTTTTATGGGGTATACCTTTTTAAAACCACCGCATGACGATCAAAACACGACCTTTCGATAGCCTTTTGATCTGACAGCACAAACTTTAAGTGTGATCCGTCATCACAAAGTCGCTTTTGAGTTGTATTTGAGTATTTAAGCGACGTTGCTCACGATTCCTGATCTGCTGAATGGGCTGCCAAAGGAGGAAATCTACAGAAGCTGGGCTTTGAGGTGAGTCATCTTTTCGACTCGCCGAACAAGCCAGCAGCCAAGCGTAGCGCGGCAGTTCTTTACCCCATGGTTTGAGTGAGTAAGATGTATGATTTTTCAGCCCAAAATTAGTACATATGCTCGGATATGTACCTTTTCCGTTCTGACTTGAACTGCAATAATCAACGCGTAGCCCTAGTTTATGTCCTCTCCCAGCCACCTTACTGGTGATGACGCTAGGTTCTTTTGGCCCCACGCTCCAAGGCCGATTCAATTTTTTAATAGGTCCACCTTCTCGGGCCGCAAGGCTATCCCCTCTGACACTCTGCGCAAGCTCATTGGCCTGCGCAACGCGTTAGTGCACGATGACCTTATTATCGGACTCAAGATAATCTGCGGCCTGATCGCTCAGAGCTAAAGTAACCAACTATTGACGTTTGCAGAGCAAGGTCTCAACTGGTTGGGTAATCTCCCCGTCTGCTGTTCTCTTACCCGCTATAGGGGATAAATGTTAAATACCGCCTATGGCGTGTAAATGATACTTACCCTCTATAACAGATAAATATTGATATACCTGCCATAGCGTGTAAATTGGAAGAAGGCACGCTACCAGGTTGTTGAATCATGAAAGTAACCAGCGCCAAGCCAAGCAACTGAGCGCCTGTATCAAGGATGCCAGACTTTCTCAAAAGCTCTCTCAAGGCAAAGTGGCCGAGAAAGTGGGGATTAGGCAAGACACTGTCTCCAGCTTCGAGCTCAACCCTGAGTCCACCAAGCTGGAAACCCTGTTCAAGATCCTCGCAGCACTCGAATTGTCAGTGGATATCAAACCCCGCAATGAGTCATCCGATAGTCCGGCATCGGGCTGGAAGGAGGAGTGGTAATGGCCAATCTGGCTGTCTACATGAACGGCTATCGGGTGGGCACATTCACCAAAACTACCAGCGGCGCCCATCAGTTTCAGTACCATGGGTCATGGCTAGCACAACCGGGCAGCCGTCCCATCTCACTCTCCATGCCATTGCGCCATCAGGCCTACCGGGGCGATGAAGCCTATAACTTCTTCGACAACCTGCTGCCAGATAATACGGAGGTGAGGAACAGGGTTGTAGCACGCTATCAAGCGGTATCAACCCAGCCCTTCGATCTGCTCAGTTGCATTGGCCAGGATAGCGTAGGGGCATTACAGCTGGTTACCGAAGGGCACGATGTTCCAGATGTCAGGCGAATCGACTACAAGGCACTTTCCGATGACGAGCTCGAGCAGATCCTGACCAGCTACAAATCAGGAATCCCTTTGGGGATGGTCAGGGAGCAAGAGGAGTTCCGGATCTCTATCGCCGGGGCGCAAGAAAAGACTGCGCTGCTCTATCTCGATGGCCGCTGGTACTTGCCACTCAACGCAACGCCGACAACCCACATTATTAAACTCCCTATCGGCAAGATTGAAAGCCACTCCTACTCGATAGACCTCTCCCAGAGCGTAGAAAACGAATACATCTGCACTCTGATTGCCAAGGAGTTTGGTCTACCCGTACCTCACTGCTTCATGATGCAGGTTGGCCAGGTCAAAGCACTTGCGGTGGAACGCTTCGACAGACGTTACGCTACAGATCGCAGTTGGATCATGCGCCTTCCCCAAGAAGATTTCTGTCAGGTATTGAATGTTCCGTCAGCACGGAAATACGAGAGCCATGGAGGACCGGGGATCACTGACATCATGAAAACCTTGCTGGGCTCTGCGACACCAGAACAGGATCGCTACCTGTTCATGAAATCTCAGGTCCTGTTCTGGCTGCTGGCGGCCACCGATGGCCATGCAAAGAACTTCTCGGTCTTTATTGAACCGGAAGGGCGTTTTCGCCTGACCCCTTTTTACGACATCCTATCTGTCTATCCAGTGTTTGGCGGCCGAGGCCTCAACCGAAGGGACGCCAAGCTCGCTATGGGCCTAGCAAGCAGCAAGGGAAAGAAGTACGCCATTGAGCAGATATTCCCGCGCCATTTCTTCCAAACGGCGAAAGCTGTGGGATTTGAGCGTTCTGCTATGGAAGAGATCCTGACAGAACTGGCCAACTCCGTTGATGATGTTATTGAACGCGTTACCCAGCAATTGCCGGCAGGCTTCCCCGATGCCATCAGCAGCTCCATTCTAGAGGGCCTAAAAGCCCGCTCTGCCAGGCTGATAAAAGGCTGGGATTAAATTGGCGGTATGTGGGGTGATTGCACGGTTAGCCAAACCACCGATGGGAAGGCTGCACGATCGAGAATGGACTATGTGGGAACGCAGCACGATAGCAGAAACCTGTGAGCGGCCTCTCAATATGCTGTTTTAGTTACTTTTACCCCAAGTGGCCCCCGAAAAGTCACTAACATATTGAAGATAATAGATTATTTACATTCTGCATCGGCAAGTAAGCCGGTTCGGCAAACAATAAAAAGCCCGGGTTCATCCCGGGCTTTTTGTATGTTTTTTATCCGCAAACCTAGAGGCGGCGCAGGCACCACATGAAGTAAGCGCCCCCTAA
Organism: Aeromonas sp. 30P; assembly: GCF_051919805.1. Taxonomy (NCBI): domain Bacteria; kingdom Pseudomonadati; phylum Pseudomonadota; class Gammaproteobacteria; order Aeromonadales; family Aeromonadaceae; genus Aeromonas; species Aeromonas sp. 30P. The sequence continues at coordinate 4,813,611 of NZ_JBQBEA010000001.1, forward strand.
CAGGGTGGAGACCAGACCGACCGGCACCTCCTGCGGGAAGAGGATCTGCTGGCCGACCCAGTCAGCCGACACCATCAACAGGGCACCGGAAGCGGCGGCCCCAAGCAGGTGCCAGCGAGCCCGCACCAGACCCATCAGCTTGGCCATATGTGGCGCCAACAGACCGACGAAGGAGAGCGGCCCCACCACCAGGGTGGCACTGGCGGTGAGCACGGCCACCAGCAGCAGGATGGCAAGCTGGGCACGGTTGAGGCGAATGCCGAGTGCGGTCGCTACAGCACTACCCATCGGCAGCAGATCGAGCCAGCGGCTGACAAGCAGGCAGGCGGCCAGCATCAACAGCGCCAGCCCCACTAGCCCATAGGCCACCGGCAGGGTGACGTAGTAGGTGGAGCCGGACATCCAGGAGAGCAGTTGCTGCACCCGCAGGTCACCATTGGCCAGCGCGATGGCCTGCAGCGGCTCAAACAGTGCCGTGATGGCAATACCTGAAAGCAGGATCCGCTCCGGCTGGAAGCCGTGCTTGCGATTAACCACCACCAGCAGCAACAGGCAGCCGAAGGCACCGAGCAGGCCACCGGACAGCATCAGCGGCAGGGGCAATGCAGGCAGCAACAACGCCGTCGCTATCACCCCCATAAAGGTGCCGCCGCTCACCCCCAGCAGCTCCGGGCTCGCCATCGGGTTGTGGCTGACCCGCTGCAACAGGGTGCCCGCCAGCGCCAGCAACACACCAGCCGCCCCCGCCGCCAGAGTGCGCGGCAACCGCCACTCCAGTTGAGCCTGCCAGCGCAGCCAGCTTGGCCAGCTCCAGCCCGTCATTCCCTGACCCAACAGCAGGGAGGCGACCATGGCCAGCAACAGCCCGACCAACAACAGGCCAATAAGGCGAGCCGGTGCCGGATGGCGGGCCACCAGCAGGCCGGCGTTTGCCTTTGGCGTACCCGACTTGATGCCAAGGCGCGGGATCAGCCAGAGCAGCAGCGGCGCCCCCAGCAGGGCGGTCATGGCGCCGGTGGGGATCAAAACTGGCCAGAAGCGGCTCAGGCTCTGCAGTAGCAGATCGGTCGCCGCCAGCAGCAGGGCGCCGAGGATCGGTGCCCACAACAGCCGCTGGCCGAGCTGGCGGATCCCGAGCAGCCGCACCATGGCGGGTGCGGCCAGCCCGATAAAGCCGATCAGCCCCACCACGCTCACCACGCAAGCGGTGACAAACACCGCCAGCCCCAGTCCGGCAAAACGCAGATGCTGCAGGGAGACCCCCAGACTGCGGGCGCTGGCATCATCCAGCTCCAGCACCGCCAGCGGGCGCACCAGTACTGCGGCCAGCAAAGCGGCTGCCAGCAGGCGGGGCAACAGGTAACTCACCCCGCTCCAGCTGTTCTGCACTAGCGAGCCACTGCCCCACACCAACAAACCTTTCAGCTCCTCCTGAAAGAACAGCAAGAGTCCCATGCTGATGGCCGCCAGATAGAGGTTGATCACCAGCCCGGCAAAGACGATGACCACCGGATTGAGCTGGCGACGCCAGGCCAGGGCAAACACCAGTGCCATCGCTAGGCTGCCACCGGCCATGGCGATCCACTCCCGCCCCAACAGCAACCAGGAGGGGGCAAACACAGGGTCACCATCATCAACGCCAGTTGGGCACCGGAGGCCACCCCCAAGGTGGTCGGTGACGCGAGCGGGTTGCGCAGCACCTGCTGCATCAGGGTGCCCGCCAGCCCGAGCGCCGCCCCGGCCAGCAGGGTGACCGCCAAGCGGGGCAGCCAGCTGAAATGCACCACTGCTTGGCTGACGTCATTCAGATTGGGGGCGAAGAGGCTCTGCCACCAGAGCGCACCGGGCAGCTGGCGAGCCAGCTCCCAATACGCGAGCAAGAGGGTCAATCCCAGCAGGATCGAGACCGGCCGCAGCAGCGGCGATGTGAGCAGTCGCTTCATCGGCTAGCCTCCATACGCTCGGCATCTTGCAGCAATGCATCGCTGAGCAGACCGGCGAAACGGCGGGCGGCCAATACGCCACCAAAACTCCAGACCGCAGGCAGATGCAGCACGGGGGCTTGGCGTACCAGCGGCATATGCTGCCACAGCCCAGGCTCCTGCAGCCGTTCGCTCACCCCTACCGGGATGGGATCGACCACCACCAGCCGCGCGGTTGGCAACGTCATAAACTGCTCGATGCTGACCACCGAGAAACCCCAGTCATTGGTCTGCTCCTGCCAACCATTACGCAGCCCAAGCCGCGTCATCACCGCATCGAACAGGCTGTGGCGACCAAACACCCGCACATGGCGCTCATCGATAAACTGCACCACCAGCAGAGGCGGCAGATCCGCAGGCAATCTGGCCTGTATTCTGGCGAGATCCCGATCCAGCCCGGCCAGCAGCCGTTCGCCCTCGGCGGTTTTGCCCACCATGCGGGCGAGGGTCAGGGTCACCTCGTGTAGTCTCTGCCACAGATCGGTTTGCCCATCATAGAGGGCGATGTTGCTCACCGGCGCGATGCGGGAAAGAGTTGGCGCCAGCGGGGCCGCCAGCGGCGAGATGAGGATGCGATCGGGTTTGAGCTCCGCCAGCAGCTCACGGTTGGGCTGGGTGCGCAGGCCGATATCCACCACTCCGGCAGGTAGCCGTGGCTCGCCGACCCATGCCTGATAGGGGCCTGCATCCCCAACGGCCAGCGGCGTCACCCCGAGTGCCAGCAGGGTCTCGGCTATGGTCCAGTCGACGGTGGCGATACGGGGTAGCGGCGCAGAGGCGCTCGGAGATGTTTCGGCCTGCGCCGCAAGTGGCAGCAGCAGGCTGATAAGGCAGGGTGCCATCTTCTTCAATAAACGGTTCAAGGATGCCCCCGGTCAGACGATGGCGATGGGATGAGCATGAGCCGGGTGGCGAATGACCTCCATCGGGATGCCATAGATGGCGTTCAGGGTCTCGCTGGTCATGAGCCCCTCAGGTTCACCGTGGGTGAGCAGGCGGCCGGAGTGGAGCGCCACCAGCCGATCACAGAAGCGGGAGGCCATATTGATGTCGTGAATGACGATGATGACCCCAAGGTTGAGCTGACGGCTCAACTGCTTGACGAGCGTCAGCACCTCCACCTGATGGGCCACATCCAGCGCGGCCAGCGGCTCGTCCAGCAGGATAAAGCGGCTCTCCTGGGCCAGCAGCATCGCCAGCCAGACCCGCCCCCGCTCGCCGCCGGAGAGGGTATCCACCAGCCGATCGGCAAAGCGTTCGGTATGGGTAAGGGCGATGGCCCGATCGACCTGACGGTGATCCTCCGCCCCCATCCGGCCCAGCAGGCCACGCCAGGGGTAGCGGCCCATCTCCACCAGCTCCCGCCCGAGCAGATTCTCGGCGCTCGGCAGATGCTGGGGCAGATAGGCCACCTGACGGGCAAACTCCCGGTTGCCCCAGTCAGGCAGCGGCTTGCCATCGAACAGGATCTCGCCGTCGCTGAGGGGTTGCTGGCGTGCCAGCAGCTTGAGCAGGGTCGATTTACCCGAACCATTGTGGCCGATGAGGCCATAGACCTGTCCCTGCTCGAAACGCAGGTCGGTGGGGTGCAGCAGCGTGCGGTCACTGACCGTGAAGCTGGCTGATTTCATCTCGAACATAAGCAATTCCTGTGCTGGCTTGCCGCCAGTCTCATCGGTGCCGGTATCAAGCCGGCACCTCGCAATCCAGATGGGCGATCGCATCGCGGCTCACTTCGGCGCGGCGCGCCCCGGTCAGCTCAGTGAGCTGGCCCTGGCGCATCTCCAGCAGGCGATCGGCCAGCGGGAAGTAGTGATCGTCGTGGCTGATGGCGATCACCGTCTTGCCCATCTCCCTGAGGCGCGGCAGCAGTACCTGATAGAAGATGCGGCGGAACTGGGGATCCTGATCCGCGGCCCACTCGTCAAACAGCATCACTTCGCGCTGCTCGGCCAGCGCCAGCAGCAGGGCGACCCGCTTGCGCTGCCCTTGGGAGAGATCGATATCGGCGATAAAGCCATCCTCGATGGTGAGCTTGCTGCCCATCTGCAACCGCTCCAACCACTCGGCCACCAGCTCATCCTTGGGTTCCGGCCCCAGCAGGTGCTGGAACAGGTGATAGTCGGTAAAGATGGCGGAGAAGAGCGCCAGATAGCCATTGCGATCGGTGATCGGCTCACCATCCAGCAGGATCCGGCCCGATACCGGCTGGTAGAGGCCGGTCAACAGCATGGCCAGCGTCGACTTGCCGGATCCATTGCCACCGATGATGAAGATCTGCTCCCCCTTTTCGATGACCAGATCGATGGGGCCAACGGTAAAACCGCCCTCCCCCTGATAGTGAAAGCTCACCTGCTCCAGCTCGATACGCTGCCAGGGGCGGATGGCGGGCGGCAGCGGGAAGTCCGCATCCGGCTCGGCCAGATTGAGGGCGGCGATCTTGTCGAACGCCACCTGAGCGGCAAGCAGGGTCGGCAGGGCGCCAATCCCCTGCAACAGCGGGGTGCGCAGGAACAGCAGGGTCAGGGCGAAGGTGGCGGCCACATTGGTGTTGGCCCAGCCAAGGCCGTTGGCCAGAAAGAAGACCAGACCGATGGCCCCCAGCATCATGATATTCGACCAGTTCACCGCGCTCAGGTGATAGGTGTCGGCGCGAATGATCTGCTGGCGGTAGTCACGGGCATTTTGCTCATAGAGCTGGTGGTAAACGAAGTGAGCCCGCTCGCGGTTTAGCGCCAGCTCCTTGCTGCCGGCGATGATGGCCTGATAGTTCTGATAGAGCCGATCTTCGGCCTGACGCATGTGGGAGAGATGGCGATAAACACGGTTCACCAGCAACCAGCCCACCACCATGGTGAAGGTGACCCAGAGGGCGGTCACCCCGAGCAGGGCCGGAGAGAGACAGCCAAGATAGAGGGCAGAGCCCAGCGTGAGTACCAGCCCCTGCACCAGCTCAGGCAGGCGCACGAAGGCAATGGTGATCTGGCCGATATCGCTGGAGAGGGAGGCCAGCAGCGGCCCCTGACCTATCTGGCGAATGCGGGCGACATCGGTATCCAGCAGTTGCTTGAGCAGACGGCCGCGCAACCGGTAGACAAAATGGTGACCGAGAGTGGTCAGGGCCAGCTGAGATCCGAGAGTGATCACCAGCAGCAACACAATGAGGCCGACCAGCTGACCGAGGATCGGCAGCGGATCACCTATAGATTCGATAAGAGAGTGATTGATAAAAGCAATGACGCCAATCCCGCTGACGGCACTGAGCAGACTGAGCAGGGTGATGGCGATAAAAGGCCAACGATATTGGCGATAAACCAGAGACAAGAGTTCCATAGAGGACCGGTATTCCAGAGAGATCAGAACAACTGCGGGTGAAAAGAAGGGCGGGAACCCGGTTCCCGCCCGACTTCGATTACCAGCGGTAGTTGATGCTGCCCACTACGCTGCGCGGCTCGCCGTAGTAGCAGTAGTAGTCACAACTGGCCACGTAGGTTTCACCCAGCAGGTTGTTGACGTTGAGCTGGGCACGCCAGTTCTTGGCAAAGTCATACCCGATCATCGCATCCCACACAGTATGGGCCGGCACCTCGGCAGAGCCGTAGATGGGGGTGTAGTCCGCATTCACGGCGCCAATACCCACGCTGGAACCGATATAACGCACACCGGTCCCCAGCTCCAGACCCGAAGCCACCCCTTGCTGCACCTTGTAGTTACCCCAGAAGGAGGCCTGGTGGCGCGGGATCAGGCTGGCACGGCGATCGCCACTGCCGGTGTCGTTGGTTTTGGCATCTGTGTAGGTATAAGCAGCGGTCAGACGCAGCGCATCGGTCACCTGCACGCTCCCTTCCAGCTCAATCCCCTGAGAGGTCACTTCACCCGCCTGGGTCTGCTGGCCGGAACCGGTAGAGACCAGCGAGTTGGTCTGGGCCAGATCGAACAGCGCCAGATTGATGTAACCGTCGAGGAAGGCTGGCGCATACTTCACGCCAGTCTCGTAGAGCTTGCCCTTGAGCGGCTTGTAGGAGTTTCGGGTGTTAGGATCGATCCCCGGCAGCACCTCGAACGACTCGGCATAGGCAAAGTAGGGAGAGAGGCCGTTGTCAGCCAGATACATCAGGCTGCCCGAGAGGGAGAGCTCGTGATCGTACTGGCGCTCGTCCTTGCTGGTATTGGTGTTGTGGGTCTCCACATAGTCGAAACGGCCACCGGCAGTCAGCAACCAGCGATCGTCCCAGCGGATCTGGTGCTGGGCATAGAGGCCGCTCTGGCCCTTGCTGCTCTTCTGGTGAGTGGCGGTCGACTCATCAAAACCGGGGAAGCCGCTGTAATCCGGGTTCATGGTATTGATGGTGCCCATACCGTAGTTGTCGGCCTCGACCCCTTCATTGACATGACGCTGCAGATCAACCCCCAGCAACAAGGTCTGCTCGGTGCTGTCGGTGTTCCAGTAGCCCACCATCTGGTTATCCATGGTGGCACTCTTGGTATTGCCATCACGGTAAACCAGGCCACGACTGGCGGTTGTGCCTTCATAGGTCGGGAAGATATAGGTCTGGCGCAGCAGCAGATCGTTGTAGTTGAAGCGGACGTTCTGCTTGAACTCCCAGGTCTGGTTGAGCTGGTGGGCCAGCTCATAACCGGTGGAGATCTGGGTATTGCGGTTGCGATCGTAATCCGGTTGGCTCAGGTTGGTGGAGGGATCAATCTGGCCACCTGACGTATTCAGGGTGCCATAGACCGGGAAGAAGCCGTTGGTCGGGACCCCTTCGTCGTGCAGGAAACTGGCCAGCAGGGTCAGGCTGGTACGATCCGAAAGATCGAAGGTGACGCTGGGCGCCAGATAAACCCGATCGTTATAGGTGCCAGTGAGCACGCCATCACGCTCTTTATAAAGAGCAACCATGCGGTAGCGGCTGTTGTCGGAGAGCGCATCAGAGACATCCACCCCGACCTGACGGTGATCCCGGCTGCCAAGCTGCAGATCTACCTGCCCTTGCGGCGTGGCGGTCGGTCGCTTGCTGATGGCATTGATCACCCCGCCCGGAGGCGCCTCACCGTAAAGGATCGAGGCTGGCCCCTTCAGCACTTCCACACTCTCCAGACCGAACGGTTCCGGCGTCCAGACGTAGTAGCCGGTGCCAAACAAGCGGTTGCCATCCAGATAAGAGGCGGCATCGAAGCCACGCACCTTGAACCAGTCGGTGTTGTTGTCTGAGCCATAGAGGCCGGTCAATACGCCGGAACGGTAGCGAATCGCTTCATCCAGCTGCAACACGGCGTGCTGATCCAGCTCCTCGCGATTAACCACTGAGACGGCGCGAGGGGTCTCGGCCATCGGCACTTCCACCTTCATGGCCGTACCGGTCACCACCATGGTTTCGCTGGCTTTGGGCAGCTCAGCGGTGGTTTGTTCGGCCATCAGCGGCAGGGAGACGAGCAAACCGGAGAGCGAAAGCACGCCGAAGGCGCCCTTCTTGCCGGGTCCTGTAGTGTATTTTTGCGCAATCATATTAAAGTCTCGTTTATCAATGAGTTATGTTGTTTTAATTGTTATTTGTGGTCGTTTGTCACGACATCACCCTGTTCCATGGGCGAATAAAGCAGCGCAATCCTACTACAGGAGCCGTGATCGAATCGATTTAATAATTGCTAATCATTTGCATCTACATTGTTATCTAGCTGCATCGTTGGCAGGATTTCGCAGGGGATGGGAGTCATCAGGAGAGCTATGAGCGGTGAAGAAAATTGAGAGGAATATAAAGAAGCAGAAAAAAGATCGGCAGGATGGATCCGGTGGCCTTATCTGACTGGATCCATTATCCCCAAGCTTTATCCATATTTATCCACACCCTTTGGCGGTAGAATCCGGCTTTCCGTTTCTTTGTCTGAAATCAGGATCCATTCCATGGCCAAACTAAATCTCGTCGTCGGCTCCATGCTGGGCGCCGCCGAATATGTCGCAGACCACGTCGCCAACCTGCTGGAACAGGCTGGCCACCAGACCCGCATCCACAACCCGGCCAAGCTGGCAGAGGTGCTGGATGATGCGGGATCCATCCTGCTGGTGGTCACTTCCACCCATGGTGCCGGGGATGTGCCCGACAACCTGCAACCCTTCGCCAAGGATCTTGCCGAGCAGCATCCGGATCTTAATTCATTGAAATATGGCGTGATCGCCCTTGGCGACAGCAGTTATGACACCTTTTGCCAGGGTGGCAAGACGCTGGATCGGCTGCTGGCCGAGTGCGGTGCCAGCCGGATCGGCGAGCGGCTCGACATCGATGTGACCCAACACGAGATCCCCGAAGATGCCGCAGAAGTATGGATCCGCGACTGGATGATGATGATCGCCTGATCAGCGTACGGGAGATCCTGAAAAAAAGCTTGATCTCCCCACTTATCCCCAGATCGACTATCCACCATGTTATTAACAGATTGATCCGGGGGAGTTGTTCTACAAGGTTACCCACAACGCCCAGGGGTAATGTGCATAACTACGGTGTAAAGCTCTGCAAAACCTATAGTTATCCATGTATTAGATCCAGACTGATAGACCTCTGTGTATAAAAGTCCTGGTTATCCCCTCGTTCACCGGGCCAGGATCCAAGCTTTTCCACAAGCTAGGATCGTCCTTAAATTAATGATCTTTATGATCAAAAAGTGCTTATCAACAGAAAGGGCAGATCCTAATAAGAGATCCAGTAAAAGATCGATCTAAAGATCCTTAAGATCTAATTAGTGGATCCTCCCTTCATACTGAACGTTAAGTAGACGTTCCCCTCAGGACGCGAAACAGATAGAATGTTCCGCCCTTTAGCCCAGGCAAATAAAGATCTTCAGGCGTGCAGATCAAGGTGATCCCAATGCAATACCATGAACAATTTGATGTGATCGTCGTCGGTGGCGGTCATGCCGGAACCGAAGCAGCAACAGCGGCAGCCCGTATGGGCATGAACACCCTGCTGCTGACCCACAATATCGATACGCTGGGACACATGTCCTGTAATCCGGCGATCGGCGGGATCGGCAAGGGACACCTGGTCAGGGAAGTTGACGCACTCGGCGGGATCATGGCGCGTGCCATTGATCTTGGCGGGATCCAGTTCCGCACCCTCAACTCCTCCAAGGGCCCGGCAGTGCGAGCCACTCGTGCCCAGGCTGATCGCCTGCTCTACAAGGCCGTCGTTCGCCAGATGCTGGAGAACTACCCGAACCTGAAGATCTTCCAGCAGGCCTGTGACGATCTGATCATGGACGGGGATCGTGTTGCCGGTGTGGTCACCCAGAGCGGGATCCGCATCAGCGGCAAGACAGTGGTGCTGACGGTCGGTACCTTCCTGAACGGTTTGATCCACATCGGGATGGAAAACTACAAGGGCGGTCGTGCCGGGGATCCTCCCTCGATCGCCCTGGCCCAGCGCCTGCGTGAACTGCCGCTGCGCATCGATCGTCTCAAGACGGGCACCCCGCCGCGCATCGATGCCCGCAGCGTCGATTTCTCCGTAATGCAGGAGCAGCACGGCGACGATCCGCGCCCCGTCTTCTCGTTTATCGGCAATGCCAGCCAGCATCCCCGTCAGGTGCCCTGCTACGTCACCCACACCAACGAGCGTACCCACGAAGTGATCCGCAATAACCTGGATCGCAGCCCCATGTACGCCGGGGTGATCGAAGGGATCGGCCCGCGCTACTGCCCGTCGATCGAAGACAAGATCACCCGTTTCGCCGACAAGACGGCGCACCAGATCTTCGTCGAACCGGAAGGCCTGACTACCCACGAACTCTATCCGAACGGGATCTCCACCAGCCTGCCGTTTGACGTGCAGGTGCAGATCGTCCGTTCCGTGCGCGGCTTCGAGAACGCCCACATCACCCGCCCCGGCTATGCCATCGAATATGATTTCTTCGATCCGCGGGATCTCAAGGCCAACATGGAAAGCAAGTGCATTCCAAACCTGTTCTTCGCCGGCCAGATTAACGGCACGACCGGTTACGAAGAAGCGGCGGCACAAGGCTTGATGGCGGGTCTGAACGCGGCACTGCGTGCCCAGGACAAGGATCCCTGGAACCCGCGTCGGGATCAGGCCTACATGGGCGTGATGATGGACGATCTCTCCACTCTGGGGACCCGCGAGCCTTACCGCATGTTCACCAGCCGCGCCGAATATCGCCTGCTGCTGCGGGAAGACAACGCCGATATCCGCCTGACTGCCATCGGTCGCGAACTGGGTCTGGTGGATGACGAGCGCTGGAGCAAATTCAACGCCAAGATGGAACAGGTCGAGCTGGAGCGTCAGCGCATGCGTTCAACCTGGATCCACCCGCAACATCCGTCACTGGAGGCAGTCAACGCCCTGGTCAATACCCCGCTGACCCGCGAGCAGAGTCTGGAAGAGCTGCTGCGTCGCCCCGAGGTGACCTATGATGCGCTGATGGCCATCGAAGGGGTTGGCCCCTCCGTGACCGATCCTGCCGCGGCCGAACAGGTTGAGATCCAGATCAAGTACGCCGGTTACATCGAGCGTCAGCACGATGAAGTGGAAAAGCAGCTGCGCAACGAGAACACCTTGTTGCCGCTGGATCTGGACTATCGCGAGGTGAACGGCCTCTCCAACGAGGTGAAAGCCAAGCTGAACGATGCCAAGCCGCAGACCATTGGTCAGGCTTCCCGCATCTCCGGCATCACCCCGGCGGCCATCTCCATCCTGCTGGTTCACCTGAAAAAACACGGCCTGCTGCGTAAAACCGCCTGAGGAATCCCATGTTGGAAAGATTGAACGGCCTGCTCAAGCAGGCCGAAATTGTTATCACCGATACCCAAAAGAGCCAACTGGTGCAGTTGGTCGAGTTGCTGCACAAGTGGAACAAGGCTTACAATCTCACCTCGGTGCGAGATCCGGACGCCATGCTGGTCAAGCATATCCTCGATAGCCTGGTGGTAAGCCCCCACTTGCACGGTGAGCGCTTCATCGACGTGGGGACCGGTCCCGGCCTGCCGGGATTGCCGCTGGCGATCATCAATCCGGACAAGCAGTTCGTCCTGCTCGACAGTCTGGGCAAGCGGATCAACTTCATCCGTCAGGTGATCCAGGAGCTGGGTCTGACCAATGTGACGCCGGTCAAATCCCGGGTTGAAGAGTATCAACCCGAGGTGGGATTTGATGGTGTACTGAGTCGGGCATTTGCCTCGCTGGAGGACATGCTGAGCTGGTGTCACCACCTGCCGTCAGAACAGGGTTGCTTCCTGGCGCTCAAGGGACAATATCCCGAGCAGGAGCTGGCCCAGTTGCCTGCCAATATCCGTCTGGTAGCCTGTCATGAGTTGCGGGTGCCGGAGCTGGAAGGTGAACGTCATCTGCTGGAATTCAAACATATCCAGCCCGAATAGGGTCGCAGTTTCATTTAGGGGATCGTGTGGGAAAAGTCATCGCCATAGCCAACCAGAAGGGTGGAGTGGGTAAAACCACCACCTGTGTGAATCTGGCCGCCTCCATGGCTGCCACCCGGCGCAAGGTGCTGGTGATCGATCTGGATCCGCAGGGCAATGCCACCATGGGCAGCGGTGTCGACAAGTATGACGTCGAGCGCACCGCCTATGAGCTGCTGATCGAGGATGCCCCCATCAGCGAAGTGATCATCCCCGAAACTACCGGGGGTTATCACCTGATCGCCGCCAACGCCGACGTGACCGCGGCTGAAATCCGTCTGATGGAATTTTTCGCCCGCGAGATCCGCCTGCGCAATGCGCTGGCCTCGGTGCGGGACAAATACGACTACGTCTTCATCGACTGCCCGCCCTCTCTCAACATGCTGACCGTGAACGCCATGGCCGCCGCCGACTCCGTGCTGGTGCCCATGCAGTGCGAATATTACGCGCTGGAGGGGCTCACCGCCCTGGTCGACACCATCAGCAAGCTGGCCGCTGTGGTCAATCCGGATCTCAAGATCGAAGGGGTGCTGCGCACCATGTTCGATCACCGCAACCGGCTGGCCAATGACGTGTCCGATCAGCTAAAACAGCACTTTGGCGACAAAGTCTACCGCACCATCATTCCCCGCAACGTTAGACTGGCGGAGGCCCCGAGTTTCGGTGCCCCGGCCATGCACTATGACAAATCATCGGTGGGCGCCAAGGCCTACCGCACTGGCTGGCGAGATCCTGCGCCGCCAGGAGCAGGAACGTCAGGCGACCATCGCAGACCGAGAGAGCATATGACTCCGAAAAAACGTGGACTGGGCAAGGGGCTGGATGCCCTGCTCAGTACCAGCACGGCTGCCCGCCAGAAACAGGTGATGAGCGATCAACGTACTGAAGAGGCCATGGCCCCCACCAATCAGGGCGAGCTGCGCAAGCTGCCGGTGGAGTGGTTGCATTCCGGCAAGTACCAGCCCCGCAAAGACATGTCCCAGGATGCGCTGGAAGAGCTTGCCAACTCCATCCGCGCCCAGGGGGTGATCCAGCCCATCGTGGTACGCCCTCTCGGCGAACAATCCTTCGAAATCATCGCCGGTGAACGGCGCTGGCGCGCGTCCCAGCTGGCGCGGCTTGAGGTGGTGCCCTGCATCGTCAAGGATGTACCCGACGAGGCTGCTGTCGCCATCGCGCTGATAGAGAATATTCAGCGGGAAGACCTCAATGCCATCGAAGAGGCGGTCGCTTTACAAAGACTGCTGACCGAATTCGAACTCACCCACCAGCAGGTGGCCGAGGCGGTGGGCAAGTCCCGCACCACGGTGACCAACCTGTTGCGTCTCAACCAGCTCAACGACGACGTGAAGCGTTTCGTCGAGCATGGCGACCTCGACATGGGCCATGCCCGTGCCCTGCTGGCTCTGAGCGGCCAGGCCCAGTCTGAACTGGCCAAGCTGGTTGCCCAGAAAGGGCTGACCGTACGCGATACCGAGAAGCTGGTGCAAAAAGCGCTCGAACCGGCAAAAGCCAGGGTCGAACCGGCCCGTGATCCGCAGATCGGCTACCTGGAGCGCCAACTGGCAGAAAAAATTGGCAATCAGGTGCAACTTCAGCCTGGCAAGCGGGATAGCGGGAAGTTAGTAATAAGTTACGAGAATTTGTCCGATTTGGACCGTATATTGGGCTATTTTGGCGTGTCGGAATCGTGATTTTTACGCTTTTTGTAGTAATAAAACATCCATTCCTTTTGATATGACCATAACCCTGATTTGCCGCGGAAAGCCGCAAAAATTAAGGATTTTTGTCATATTGCAATAGCTGCCCTCAAGGGTATAATTTGACCGGCTTTAAGAGCTGTTAACATGGGGTCTTCGGATCCCGATTTTTTACAGTTCTGTAATGTTCAGGGGTAGGTTGGTGAAGCAGAAAATAGCCTTGGAAGGTTTGACACTGGCCTTGGTTATGCTCGTTTGTCAGCTCATCCTGATCCTGGCGATGAGTGCCGTCTGGTTTTACCTGACTGGTGCCAGCGCCGGTTATTCCGCCCTCTACGGAGGGGGGATGTACTGGGTTCCTCAAGCCTTGTTTACTGTCTGGGTGCTGCGCCGCAAGGTGACAACCGAGAGTGTGGGCCTGGTTTTGCGGGACTTTTATGGTGGGGCAGGGATTAAGCTCATTTCTACAACAGGTCTATTCGCCCTGATGTTTGGTGCGGGAGTCGAGGTCGTACCGTCTCGTTTTTCGCCACTTATATCCTCGCCCTCGTTGTACAGTGGATGGTTTCATTCACGCTTAACAACCACTATTAGGAAAACTCATGTCTGCAACCGGAGAAGTCCTGACTCCTCAGGGATATATCTCCCACCACCTGACCCACCTTCAAGTCGGGTCCGGGTTCTGGACGGTCAATATCGACTCAATGGTATTTTCCGTCGTGCTAGGCGCCCTGTTTATCCTGCTGTTCCGCAAAGTAGCCGTTAACGCTACCAGCGGGGTGCCGGGTAAGCTGCAGTGCTTTGTGGAGATGCTGGTCGAGTTTGTGAATGGTAACGTCAAAGACATCTTTCACGGTCGCAACAAGGTCATCGCACCTTTGGGGCTGACGGTGTTTGTGTGGATCTTCCTGATGAACTTCATGGATCTGATCCCCGTTGACTTTATCCCTCACGCTGCACAATTGATGGGTATTCCCTATCTGCGTGTGGTTCCCTCTGCTGACGTTAACATCACCATGTCCATGGCTTTGGGCGTGTTCTTCTTGATCCTGTATTACAGCATCAAGGTCAAGGGTATCGGCGGGTTTGTGAAGGAGCTGACGCTTCAGCCTTTCAACCACCCGGCGGCCATCCCGGTTAACCTCATCCTGGAAACTGTTACGCTGATTTCCAAACCTGTTTCTCTGGGTCTTCGACTGTTCGGCAACATGTATGCTGGCGAACTGATCTTTATCCTGATTGCTGGTTTGTTACCCTGGTGGTCACAGTGGATCCTGTCCGTGCCTTGGGCAATTTTCCACATCCTGATCATCACTTTGCAGGCATTCATTTTCATGGTTCTGACCATCGTCTATCTGTCGATGGCGCAGGAAGACCATGGTTGATGCAACTCAAATAATCCTTTTTATACAATCAATTACATCTAAATAACTGGAGATCCTCATGGAAAACTTGAACATGGACCTGCTGTACATCGCTGCTGCAATGATGATGGGTCTGGCTGCTATCGGCGCTTCCATCGGTATCGGTATCCTGGGTGGCAAGTTCCTGGAAGGTGCTGCTCGTCAACCGGATCTGATCCCTGTTCTGCGTACCCAGTTCTTCATCGTAATGGGTCTGGTGGATGCGATCCCGATGATCGCCGTTGGTCTGGGTCTGTACGTGATGTTTGCGGTTGCTGGCTAAGTCGTTACGACTCTCCAGGCATAACCCATTAACTAACTTAAGAGGACATCGGCTGTGAATATCAATGCCACCCTCCTCGGCCAAGCAATTGCTTTTTTCTTCTTCGTAGTGTTTTGCATGAAGTACGTATGGCCGCCGCTGATTGCAGCCATCGAAGCCCGTCAGAAAGCTATTGCTGACGGTCTCTCTTCTGCCGAGCGTGCCAAGAAAGATCTGGATTTGGCCAAGGCCAACGCCACCGATCAGCTGAAAGAAGCCAAGCTGCAGGCTGCTGAAATCATTGAGCAGGCTAACAAACGTAAAGCCCAGATCATTGATGAAGCTGCCGCTGGTGCCCAGTCTGAGCGGGAAAAAATCCTGGCTCAGGGCCGTGCCGAGATCGAAGCTGAACGTCATCGTGCCAAAGAAGAACTGCGTAAGCAGGTTGCTGCTCTTGCCATTGCTGGTGCAGAGAAGATCCTGGCGCGTCAAATCGACCAGGCTGCCAACAGCGACATCGTCGACAAACTGGTAGCAGAACTGTAACGGGAACGGGGCTATGTCTGAACTGACTACAATCGCTCGCCCCTACGCCAAGGCTGCTTTCGAGTTTGCCGTTGAGCACAAGGCGGTTGACCAGTGGCTGGGTATGCTCGGTTTCGCTGCGCAAGTAGTGGAAAACGAGACCATGCACAACCTGGTAAACGGCTCTGTGGCCGCCGAAGAGCTGGCAACGCTGTTTGTCGGTGTCTGCGGTGAGCAACTCGACGTGCATGGCCAGAACCTGATCCGGGTGATGGCCGAGAATGGTCGCTTGGGTGTGCTGCCGGCGGTCGTTGCTGAATTTGTAGCGTTCAAAGCTGAACTGGATAAAGAGGTTCAGGCTGACGTGATTTCGGCGATCGAACTGACCGACCAGCAGAAAGCCAATATTCAGGCTTCTCTGGAACAACGTCTCGCGCGCAAAGTGAAGCTGAATTGCAGCATCGATGCGTCCTTGATGGCCGGGGTGCTCATCAAGGCCGGTGATCTGGTAATCGACGGCACAGTCCGCGGTAAGCTGGATCGCATGGCTGACGCGCTGCAATCTTGATTGGGGTATTAGAGCATGCAACTGAATTCCACTGAAATCGCCGAGCTGATCAAGCAGCGCATTGCGCAGTTTGATGTAAAGAGCGAAGCGCGTAACGAAGGTACTATCGTCTCTGTGAGCGACGGTATCATTCGTATTCACGGCCTGGCTGATGCCATGCAGGGTGAGATGATCGAGCTGCCGGGCAACCGCTACGCTCTGGCATTGAACCTGGAGCGTGACTCCGTCGGTGCGGTGATTATGGGTTCCTATGACGGTCTGTCAGAAGGAATGAAAGTAAAAGGTACTGGCCGTATTCTGGAAGTGCCGGTAGGTCGTGGTCTGTTGGGCCGGGTGTTGAACACCCTGGGTCAGCCGATCGACGGTAAAGGTCCGATCGACAACGACGGCTTCTCGCCGATCGAAGTGATCGCACCGGGCGTTATCGAGCGTAAGTCTGTTGACCAGCCGGTCCAGACCGGTCTGAAAGCCATCGATGCCATGATCCCTATCGGTCGTGGCCAGCGTGAGCTGATCATCGGTGACCGTCAGGTTGGTAAGACCGCCATCGCGATCGACACCATCATCAACCAGAAAGATTCCGGCATTAAGTGTGTCTACGTTGCGATTGGCCAGAAGGCCTCCACCATCGCCAACGTGGTGCGCAAGCTGGAAGAGCACGGCGCCCTGGCCAACACCATCGTGGTGGTTGCCTCTGCCTCCGAAGCGGCTGCTCTGCAGTACCTGGCTCCGTATGCCGGTTGCTCCATGGGTGAGTACTTCCGTGACCGCGGTGAAGACGCGCTGATCATCTATGATGACCTGTCCAAGCAGGCCGTAGCTTATCGCCAGATCTCCCTGCTGCTTCGCCGTCCGCCAGGACGTGAAGCTTACCCGGGTGACGTTTTCTATCTGCACTCCCGTCTGCTGGAGCGTGCTGCTCGCGTTAACGCCGAGTACGTAGAGAAGTTCACCAAGGGTGAAGTGAAAGGCAAAACCGGTTCTTTGACCGCACTGCCAATCATCGAAACCCAGGCGGGTGACGTATCTGCGTTCGTTCCGACCAACGTGATCTCCATCACCGATGGTCAGATCTTCCTGACTTCACAGCTGTTCAACTCCGGTATTCGTCCGGCGGTTGACCCGGGTATCTCCGTATCCCGTGTAGGTGGTGCTGCTCAGACCAAGATCGTCAAGAAGCTGTCCGGTGGTATCCGTACCGCGCTGGCCCAGTATCGCGAACTGGCTGCATTCGCCCAGTTCTCTTCCGATCTGGACGAGGCGACTCGCAAGCAGCTGGATCACGGTGTGAAAGTGACCGAGCTGATGAAGCAGAAGCAGTACTCTCCGCTGAGCGTGGCTCACCAGTCTCTGGTGCTGTTCGCCGCCGAGAAAGGCTATCTCTCCGATGTCGAGCTGAACAAGATCGTCGACTTCGAAGCCGCTCTGCTCTCTTACGCCAATACCCAGCATGCCGAGCTGATGGCTGAAATCAATGCCAAAGCCGACTACAACGACGCGATCGTTGGCAAGCTGACTGCGTTGCTGGATAGCTTCAAAGCAACCCAGACCTGGTAAGCGTGTGTGGCAGCGTGAGCTGCCACTTGATGGAGAGTAAGAGATGGCCGGCGCAAAAGAGATACGTAACAAGATCGGGAGTGTGAAAAACACTCAGAAGATCACCGGCGCTATGGAAATGGTGGCAGCAAGCAAAATGCGCCGTGCGCAGGAACGCATGTCTGCCAGCCGTCCGTACGCTGAAACCATGCGCAAGGTGATCGGCCATATCGCTCAGGGGAACTTGGAATACAAGCACCCCTACCTCATCGAACGTGAGGTCAAGCGAGTGGGTTACATCGTCGTCTCCACCGACCGTGGCCTGTGTGGTGGTCTGAACATCAACCTGTTCAAGGCTGCCCTCAATGATATGAAGCAATGGAGCGCGAAAGGTGCCAAGGTTGACCTGGCACTGATCGGTAACAAGGCCTCCAACTTCTTTGAACGGCACGGCGCCAAGGTTAAAGCTCATGTCGCAGGACTGGGCGATAGTCCGAGCGTCAATGACCTGATTGGTTCAGTCAAGGTCATGCTGAAGGCTTACGACAACGGTGAGATTGACAAGCTGTATCTGGTGTACAACAAGTTCGTCAACACCATGGTGCAGCAACCACGGGTCGATCAACTGCTGCCTTTGCCCGTAACTGAAGACAGCAAGCTCGCCAAGAAACACCACTGGGATTACCTCTATGAGCCGGATCCCAAGAAGCTGCTGGATACCCTGCTGGTTCGCTATGTCGAATCTCAGGTTTACCAGGGTGTAGTGGAAAACTTGGCAAGTGAACAGGCAGCCCGAATGGTTGCCATGCAAGCCGCGACTGACAACGCCGGTAACCTGATTAACGATCTGCAACTGGTATACAACAAGGCCCGTCAGGCCAGTATTACCCAGGAGCTGACAGAGATCGTATCCGGTGCTGCTGCGGTGTAAGGCAAGGGTTATCAAAGGTTTAGAGGATTTGACATGAGTAACGGTTTCATCGTCCAAATCATCGGCGCTGTGGTGGACATCGAGTTCCCGCAGAATGCCGTGCCCCAGGTGTACGATGCACTGAAGGTCGTTAGCGAAGGTCAAGGCCAGGGTCTGGTGCTGGAAGTTCAGCAACAGATCGGTGGCGGCGTCGTTCGTTGCATCACCATGGGCTCCTCCGACGGTCTGCGTCGTGGGTTGGAAGTAGTGAATAGCGGTAAATCCATCCAGGTTCCGGTCGGTACTGCGACTCTGGGTCGGATCATGAACGTACTGGGTGAGCCAATCGACGAAAAAGGTCCGATCGGTGAAGAAGAGTGCTGGTCTATCCACCGCGCTGCCCCCAGCTACGAAGATCAGTCCAACAGCAACGATCTGCTGGAGACCGGCATCAAGGTTATCGACCTGGTATGCCCGTTCGCCAAGGGTGGTAAGGTTGGTCTGTTCGGTGGTGCCGGTGTAGGCAAAACCGTAAACATGATGGAGCTGATCCGTAACATCGCGATCGAGCACAGTGGTTACTCTGTGTTCGCCGGTGTTGGTGAGCGTACCCGTGAGGGTAACGACTTCTACCACGAGATGATGGAGTCCAACGTACTGGACAAAGTATCTCTGGTTTACGGCCAGATGAACGAGCCGCCCGGAAACCGTCTGCGCGTTGCGCTGACCGGCCTGACCATGGCCGAGAAGTTCCGTGACGAAGGTCGTGACGTGCTGTTCTTCGTAGATAACATCTACCGTTACACCCTGGCCGGTACCGAAGTATCCGCACTGCTGGGCCGTATGCCTTCCGCAGTAGGTTACCAGCCGACCCTGGCCGAGGAGATGGGTGTTCTGCAAGAACGTATCACCTCCACCAAGACCGGTTCCATCACCTCCGTACAGGCCGTTTACGTGCCTGCGGATGACTTGACCGACCCGTCTCCGGCGACCACCTTCGCCCACCTGGATGCGACCGTTGTACTGTCCCGTCAAATCGCGGCACTGGGTATCTACCCGGCCGTTGACCCGCTGGACTCTACCTCTCGTCAGCTGGATCCGCTGGTGGTTGGCAAAGAGCACTACGAGACCGCTCGTGGCGTTCAGACCGTACTGCAGCGCTACAAAGAGCTGAAGGACATCATCGCCATCCTGGGTATGGATGAACTGTCAGAAGAAGACAAACTGACCGTAGCCCGTGCCCGTAAGATCGAGCGTTTCCTGTCCCAGCCGTTCTTCGTAGCAGAAGTGTTTACCGGTTCTCCGGGTAAATACGTGCCGCTGAAAGAGACCATCCGTGGTTTCCAGGGCATCCTGAAAGGCGAGTATGACGATCTGCCCGAGCAGGCGTTCTACATGGTTGGCGGTATCGACGAAGTCGTCGAGAAATCCAAGAAACTGTAAGCCTCGACAGGAGGGCCCATGGCAGAGATGATCTCCTTTCACCTGGATGTGGTGAGCGCCGAAGGAAAACTGTTTTCCGGTCGCGTGCAATCCGCTCAGGTATCAGGCTCCGAAGGTGAGTTGGGTCTCCGCCACGGTCATGCTCCGTTGCTGACTGCCATCAAGCCGGGCCTGGTCCGCTTGGTGAAGCAGAACGGAACTGAAGAGGTGCTGTACATCTCCGGCGGTATGCTGGAAGTACAACCTGAATCCGTGACCGTGCTGGCGGACACCGCGATTCGTGCTGACGACTTGGATGAGGCGAAAGCCCAGGAAGCCAAGCGCGCAGCCGAAGAGCGGATCCACAGCTCCCATGGTGATATCGACTACGCCCAGGCCGCCACCGAGCTGGCCAAGGCGATGGCTCAACTGCGAGTCATCGATATCGTCAAAAAGAATTACCGCTAATAACGGTGATGTAAAAAGCGACCTTCGGGTCGCTTTTTTTTTACCCGTTGGATAGACTCCGCCGAGTATTTCTCATGTTCCAAAGGCCAATTTATGTCCCTCAACGTCGTGATCCTGGCGGCGGGTAAAGGTACCCGCATGCGCTCTTCCCTGCCCAAGGTACTCCACCCGGTAGCCAACAAACCCATGGTTTCCCATGTGATCGATACTGCCCGTCAGGTCGGTGCCGAGCAGCTGCATCTGGTCTATGGCCACGGTGCCGAGCTGCTGAAAGAGCGGATCGTGGCGGCCGATGTGAATTGGGTGCTGCAGGCGCAACAGCTGGGGACCGGTCACGCCGTCGCTCAGGCCATCCCGTTCTGGAAGGATGAAGAGGACGTGCTGGTGCTCTACGGCGATACCCCGCTGATCCAGCCCGAGACCCTGCAGCGCTTGCTCGCCGCCAAAGCGGAAAACGGGATGGCACTGCTGACCGTGGTGCTGGACAACCCCACCGGCTATGGCCGCATCGTCCGTGAAAACGGTCTGGTGGTCGGTATCGTCGAGCAGAAGGATGCCAATGCCGAACAGCTGGCGATCCGTGAGGTGAATACCGGCGTGCTGGTGGCCAACGGCGGTCAGCTGCGTAGCTGGCTATCCCGTCTGGACAACAAGAATGCCCAGGGCGAATTCTACCTGACCGACGTGATCGCCATGGCGCACGCCGATGGCTGCCCGATTGCTGCGGTCCATCCGGTGCGCACCGCCGAGGTGGAAGGGGCCAACAACCGGGTGCAGCTGGCTGCCCTTGAGCGCAGTTACCAGCAGATGCAGGCCGAGAAGCTGATGATCGCCGGTGCTACCCTGATCGACCCGTCCCGCTTCGATCTGCGCGGAACCCTCGAGATTGGTGAAGAGGTGGTGATCGACGTCAACGTGATCATCGAAGGCAAGGTAACCCTCGGCAACCACGTCCGTATCGGTGCCGGTGCCGTGCTGAAGGATTGCGTGATCGGCGATCACACTGAAGTGAAGCCCTACTCCATCGTTGAAGGGGCTCAGGTGGCAGATCAGTGTTCGGTCGGCCCGTTTGCCCGTCTGCGCCCGGGCGCGGTGCTGGAACAGGATGCCCACGTTGGCAACTTCGTCGAGATGAAGAAGGCCCGCCTTGGGGTTGGCTCCAAGTGCGGCCACTTGACCTATCTGGGTGATGCCGAGATCGGAGCCGGGGTGAATATCGGTGCCGGTACCATCACCTGCAACTACGACGGGGTCAACAAATTCCAGACCATCATCGAGGATGACGTGTTCGTCGGTTCCGATACCCAGCTGGTGGCGCCAGTGCGCATCGGCAAGGGTGCGACCTTGGGGGCGGGTTCTACCATCACCAAGGATGTGGCTGAGAACGAGCTGGTGATCACCCGGGTGCCCCAGCGTCACATCAAAAACTGGGCTCGCCCGGTCAAGAAGAAGTGATGCCCGATCAATAAAATAGAACCGGCGCCTGATGGCGCCGGTTTTTTTGGCTTATGACTTATGGCTGGGGTCACTGGTCGATGGCTGGGGGGCCGCCCATGTGGTGGCGGGTGTGCTGTAATCCATCACCTGATACCAGTCGAGCTTGCGGGTCAGCAGCATGATCAGCGCCAGAGTGGCGAACAAGAGCAAGGCGCCGAGCAGCAAGGCGATCTCTTCGGCCTGCAGCAGGCTGTAGAGGATGGCATAGACCAGCCCGAGCAGCGCTGCGAAGCCGATCCCCTGCTTCGGGCCACCCAGCACATGACTGAGGTAGAAGCCGTTGAGCAGCACGCTGGCCAGCGCGGCTACCAGATAGGCCCAGCCAAAGCCGAGGTGCTCGGTCAGGGCCAGCAGCACCAGATAGAAGATAGCCAGCCCCATGCCCACCAGCGCGTACTGGATCGGGTGAACACGCAGCCCCTTGAGCAGCTCGAACATGAAGAAGCTGATAAAGGTGAGACCGATGAAGAGCAGAGCATACTTGGCCGCCCGCTCGTTGAGCTGATAGTGATCCACCGGCTGCACCAGACTGACGCTGAAGGTGGAGAGATTGCTATCGCCCCCGTTCATCATCCGGTTGAAGCGGGTCTCCATGTCGCTGGCGAACCAGCTGGTTTGCCAGTTGGCCTCAAACCCTTGTGGGCTCAGGGTGCGACTGCCCGGCAGAAAGTCACCGATAAAGTTGGGGTGGGGCCAGTTGCCCGCCAGCTGCAGGGTGCTCTCCTTGCCCAGCGGGACTATGTCGAGGGTGTTCATCCCCTGTAGATTGAGCTCCAGATGGAAGGTGCCATCCTGCTGCGGCAGGCTGTCGATCGGGGCATGGATACCCGCGAGCGCATCACCGAGGCGGGCGCCGGGGGCAAACGGGATCCGCTGTGTGCCGAGTTGCAGTTCGGGGACGCTGTTGATACCGCGGGCATCGGAGAGCACCAGGCTCAGGTAGGGTTTGCCCGCCACCAGCTCGGCCGTCTCACCGAGCGGTGAGGTCGCGTCATTCAGCAGACTCTGCTGGGTTGGCAGGTGGCCGGAGAGGGTGAGTCGGATCTGATAGACCTGCGCCTGATAGATGCCCAGCTTGCGCGGGGTGACCTCCATGTTGGCCTTGATATCCAGTTGCTCCGGCAGCAGGTAGCGGTAGAGCTGCTCCTGACGGACGAAACGCTTGCCATCCTGCTCGACCGTCACCGAACGGGTATAGGGCTGTACGATAATGGGCCCCATCAGCCGTTGCGGGCCGCTGCTGCTGGCCATGATGCTGTGAATGGCCTGACTGCGGTAAGCCTGACGCTCCCGGTTCAGCTCCATGATGGATTGCACTGGCACCATCAACAGCAGGCTGAGCAACAGCAGCAGAAATATCTTGTGGGTGAATATCTGTTTGACCATGACACGTCTCCTTGTTGGATGGAGTGAGTCTGTCAGTCTGGCGTGAAGTGGTGATGGGCTTGTGTGAAGTGGCGGTGAACTGCTGCAAAACGGCGCCATCAGGCGCCGCGGGATTGTTCAGGGGCGGGAGCGCACCAACCGAGCGGCTTGTGCGAAACGATCGGTGTGGCCGTCGATGAGTCCGTGCATAAAGTCGATGTAATAGACCAGTTCCGGCATCTCCTCAATGGAGCTGGAGGTCCAGTAGGGGGCTGAATTTTCCCCGTTGTCATGGATATCGGAGAAGAAGCGCGGGTCTGTCATCGGCGCCCGGCAATTTTCGTCGAGCAGGGTGAAGAGCTCCTCGATGGTGGGGAGTCGCCACCCCTCGCCAAGGCGGGCTGCTTCATCTTTGGCTTCAAGCAGCGTCAGCAGGGCCGGTGTGCCCACGCACCCTTTCCCCTCCTGCCACTGGCTGCCGAGGCTGCACGCCTGCCATTCGAGCTGGTTTAGCCGATCATGGATGACTTCTCCCTGCCGTGTCAGGCGGTCGGAGAGATCACAGGCAGCCAGCGCCATGCTGGCCGGAAGCCAGAGCAGCAATAGAAATAATTTCATGTTTGTCTCGTTTACGAATGGCGGTCAGCCCGTCGCTGGTGGGCTGACCGTGGTTATCGGGGGTTATCTGGGGGGAAGCGAGATCACTGCTTTTTAAGTTGTGCAGGCAGGGCGGCCAGCACCTCTTCTTTAGCCTTGATAGAGGCGAACTGCTTGCCGGGCTTTTGCACCACGGTATGGACGAAGATCAGTTGCTTGCCCGGTTTGCTGGCCCAGCCGACGAACCAGCCGATCTGCTGATCGCGGTTGAGGCTGCCATCCAGCTTCTTCGGGTAGCCCATGCCGGTTTTGCCGTGGATCTGCCAGCCGTCGATCTCGCTCACCTTGAGGATATTGGCGGTGTACTGCAGGGTCTGCGCCGAGACCGGCAGCTTGCCGCTGAGCATCTTGCCGAGGAAGCGGGCCTGTTCCTCCGGACTGATGGCGAGGCTGGAGCTGAGCCAGGCCTGGGTCAGGCCGTCATGTTTGCCCGGATTACCGGAGAGATCCCGATTGCCGTAGTCGAAGCGGTCGACATATTGCTGGAAGCGCTCCATCCCCAGCCATTCGGTGAGCTGCTGGGAAAACCAGACCACCGAGTAGGTTTCCCAGCGGCGCGGGGTGGTGGTTTCACGCCAGGCGGGCAGCCAGCCGTCATAGCTCGGTTTGTAAGGCAGTGCCGGATGCTCTTCATCAACCAGATAGCCACTGTCGTAACCCATCAGCGCCAGCGGGATCTTGAAGGTGGACGCGGGCGGCAGCTGGCTGGAGCAGTCCCCTTCACTGGAGAGGGTCTGGCCGTTGCCGTCAGCATAGAGAAAGCAGCCGCTGGCGGCGGAGGCAGGCAGGGCTGCGAGCAGACCGGCAGCCAGCAGGCTGGAGAGAAGCAGGCGGGACATAGCATTTCCTTGAGCAAATGGATGAGAGAAAGCGGCAGTCTAATGCCGCTTTGTGTGGGGAATGTGAAGTTGCGGGGGTGACTAGGCGAACGGCAGCCAGAGTTCCGCCAGCGCGCCTCCCTCTGGCCGGTTGCTCAGGATCAGACGACCGCCATGCTGGTGGGCTACTTCATGGGCGAAGCTGAGCCCCAGACCACTGCTCTTGCCTTTGTCCGGGCGCGGCAGGGAGTAGAAGCGCTCGAAGATGCGCGGCAATGCGTAGTTGGGAATGCCGGGGCCGCTGTCGGTGACCCGAAAACAGTAGCCCTCCTCCTGCTGGCTGCCGCTCAGGGTGACCTGCCCGTTGGCGGGAGAGAAGTCGATGGCGTTATCCAGCAGGTTGCC
The DNA here is from genome assembly GCF_051919805.1 of Aeromonas sp. 30P. NCBI lineage: Bacteria > Pseudomonadati > Pseudomonadota > Gammaproteobacteria > Aeromonadales > Aeromonadaceae > Aeromonas > Aeromonas sp. 30P. The sequence continues at coordinate 4,838,556 of NZ_JBQBEA010000001.1, forward strand.
GATGGCCTGCTCCACCAGCAGCGGATCCCACTTCTGTTTCGGTGCGCTGGCCAGCTCGGCTACCAGCACCACCTGACGGCGCTGGGCAATTATCTGGCGGGCATCGAGGGTGCGCTTGCCCAGTTTTGCCGGTTCCACCGACTGGCGATCCAGCCCCTGCCCCGACTCCAGCCGTGCGAGTTGCAGCATTCGCTCGATCAGCTGCTGCATGCGGGCACTCTCCTGATTGATGTTGCCGATAAAGCGTTTGGCAACTTCGGGGGGAGGCGTTTCGGCCAAAATCTCCCCTGCCCCGCGAATAGCGGCCAGCGGGCTCTTCAGCTCGTGGGTCAGGCTGTGCACATAGGCTTCTATGTAGCTTTTGCCATCGAGCTGGTGGCGCATGGTCTCCAGCGAGCGGCCGAGCCGATCCAGCTCGACGGTGTGCAACTGCGGCAGCGGTGCCGCCTCCCCCTTGCTGACCGAGTCGGCGTAGTGCACCAGCTTGCCGATGGCGCGGTTGAGCCACCACACCAGCAGGCTGCCGATCAGCAGCGAGATGAGCAGCATCTGGCCGCCGGCCCGCAGCAGCTCCTGTTCCCCCCGCTCGATGGCGGGCATCAGGGTGCGGTTGGGTTTGGCGACGGTGAGGGAGCCGATGATCTCGGCCCCTTCCCGCAGCGGCGCCGCCACATACATGGTCGAGCTGGCGGCATCGTCGGGATCGGTGCGGGTGCTGCGGGCGCCATACTGGCCGCGCAGGGTGCGGTAGACATCGTTCCAGCGGGAATAGTCCTTACCCAGATCTGTACCGTCGGAGTCGTAAATCACCATGCCTTGCCGGTCAGTGACATAGATGCGGTACTCCGCCTGCTGCTTGAGGTGGCCATCGATCATCGCATTGATGGGATTCTGGTTGAGGCGGGCGAAGGCGCTGGCCAACCGCCCGTTCATCATATTCCCCTCTTTCAGATCATCGAGCGCCAGCGGCGCCAGCAGCTGGGTCATGTCTACCAGAGTATCCTCGGTGGCGCTGCGCACTCCCGGTTTTATCTCCTCGACGAAGATCTCCAGCACGAACCAGGCGGCCAGCGCGAAGATCAGCAGCAGGCCGCACAGCAGTTGCAGTCCGAGTCTCATGCCAGCTCCAGGCTGTAGCCCAGCCCGCGATGGGTGAGGATCAGGTTAGCTTCTGGATCATGTTCGCGCAGCTTGGCGCGGATGGTCTTGATATGGGTATCTACGGTGCGATCCAGACTCTCCTCCGCATCCTGCCACACCAGATCCATCAGCTGCTGGCGGGAGTAGACCCGCCCCGGCGCCAGCATCAGGGTCTTGAGCAGCAGATATTCGTAGCGGGTGAGGGCCAGCGGCTGGCCGCGAAAGTGAATGCGGGCCCGCTCCTCATCCAGTACCAGCAGGGCGCTGGGCTGGGGGGCGACGGGCTGGCTGCGGCGCAGGATGACCCGCACCCGGGCACACACTTCCCGTGGCGAGAAGGGTTTGGCCACATAGTCGTCGGCACCGATCTCCAGCCCGATCAGCCGGTCTATCTCCTCGCTGCGGGCGGTGAGGAACATCAGGGGGATATCGGTCAGCGCCCTCACCTGCTTGCAGAGTTCGAAGCCGCTGATGTCGGGCAGCCCCACATCGAGGATCAGGAAGTCGGGTCGCGTCTGTTCCAGTCGTGTCAGCAACTGCTGGCCCAGCATGAACCACTCCACCTCGAACCCGTCGGTCTGCAGGGCATAAATCAGGGTGTCGGCGATGCTGGCCTCATCCTCCACCAGCCAGATGACTCTCTTTTGCATGGCATCCTCGTCGCAAATTGGCACCCCATTCTGGCATCGAACCAAATCGGATCCTATTTGCTGTTTTATTTTTCCGAAAAAGGGGCTAATATTTCGATGTTCTTTCGAATCGAAACTTAAAAATGACCAAACGTAATACTCAACAACGCCGCCACACCATAGTGACCCTGGTACAAGAGCAGGGTGAAGTGAGTGTCGACGCCCTCGCCAAACACTTTTCTACCTCCGAAGTGACCATCCGTAAAGATCTGGCTGTACTGGAGACCGGTGGTCTGCTGCTGCGCCGTTACGGTGGCGCCGTCCCTTTGCCGAGCGAGATGGTGGTCGAGATCAACCCTGAACAAGTTTCGAACCGAAAGTTAGCCATTGCCCGTGCGGCGGCCGAGCGGCTGCGTGATCACAACCGCGTCATCATCGACAGCGGCAGCACCACCAGCGCCATGATCCCCATGCTGGGCAACAAGCGCGGCCTCATCGTGATGACCAACTCCCTCAATGTGGCCGGAGCCCTGCGCGAGCTGGAAAATGAGCCTACCCTGTTAATGACCGGTGGCACTTGGGACCCTCACTCCGAATCCTTCCAGGGGCAGGTGGCGGAACAGGTGCTGCGCTCCTACGACTTCGACCAGCTCTTTATCGGTGCCGACGGTATCGACCCGGAACGTGGCACCACCACCTTCAACGAGCTGGTGGGCCTGTCGCGGGTCATGGCCGAGGTATCGCGGGAGGTCATTGTGATGGTCGAATCGGAAAAGATCGGCCGCAAGATCCCCAATCTCGAACTTCCCTGGTCGAGCATCCATACCTTGGTGACCGACGAGGGGCTGGCCAGCGAGGCCAGAGAACAGATTCAAGCCCAGGGGGTGACGCTTATCTGCGCCCCGGTCACTTGCTGACATCGAGCTCTGAACCATCCAACTGACTTTACGATTTGCATCTCAAGGAGAAGTGTATGTGTGGCATCGTCGGGGCTGTTGCCCAACGTGATGTGGCTGAAATTCTGGTAGAGGGCCTGCGCCGTCTGGAGTACCGCGGTTATGACTCAGCCGGTGTGGCCGTGTTCAGCGCCAACCAGCCGTTGCAGCGGGTTCGCCGTCTGGGCAAGGTGGCCGAGCTGGCCAAGGCGCTCGACGAGCAGTCCGTCCATGGTGGTACCGGCATCGCCCATACCCGCTGGGCCACTCACGGCGAGCCCTCCGAACGCAATGCTCACCCCCACGTCTCCGAGCATATCGTGGTGGTGCACAACGGCATTATCGAGAACCACGAAGAGCTGCGGGAAGAGTTGAAGGCGCTGGGCTATGTGTTCAGCTCCGACACCGATACCGAGGTGATTGCCCATTTGGTCCATCATGAGCTGAAGAGCGCCGGTAGCCTGCTGGCCGCCATGCAGACTGCGGTGAAGCAGCTGCGCGGTGCCTACGGTACCGTGGTGATGGACAGCCGCGACGACAGCCGCGTGGTGGTGGCCCGCTCCGGTTCACCGCTGGTGATCGGCCGCGGTATCGGCGAGAACTTTATCGCCTCCGACCAGATGGCGCTGCTGCCGGTGACCCGTCGTTTCATCTTCCTGGAAGAGGGTGATGTGGCCGAAGTGACCCGCCGTGACGTGCACATCTTCGATACCAACGGCAACGCCGTGGTGCGTGAAGAGCAGGAGTCCGAACTCTCCCACGATGCCGGTGACAAGGGTGAATACCGTCACTACATGCTCAAAGAGATCCACGAGCAACCCAAAGCGATCACCAACACCCTGGAAGGGCGTCTGGGCAGCGATCACGTGGTGGTCGAATCGTTCGGCAACGGTGCGCGCGCCATCTTTGACAAGGTCGAGCACGTGCAGATCGTTGCCTGCGGCACCTCCTACCACTCCGGCATGGTGGCTCGCTACTGGTTCGAAGAGATCGCTGGCGTCTCCTGCGATGTAGAGATCGCCTCCGAGTTCCGCTATCGCAAGTCGGTAGTGCGCCCCAACAGCCTGCTGGTGACCCTCTCCCAGAGTGGCGAGACCGCCGATACCCTGGCCGCCCTGCGTCTGGCCAAGGAATCCGGCTACATGAGCTCGCTGGCTATCTGCAACGTGCCGGGCTCTTCGCTGGTGCGTGAATCGGATCTGGCCTTTATGACCCGCGCGGGGGCAGAAATTGGAGTGGCCTCCACCAAGGCGTTCACCACCCAGCTGGCTGGCCTGTTGATGCTGGTGGCCTCGGTCGGTCACTGCCGTGGCCACCTGAGCGCCGCCGCCGAAGCCGAACTGGTCAAGGCGCTGCAAGCCCTGCCGCTGCGTATTAAAGAGAGTCTGGCGCTGGCCAAGGATATCGAAACCCTGGCCGAAGAGTTTGCCGACAAGCAGCACAGCCTGTTCCTCGGCCGCGGCAGCCAGTACCCCATCGCCATGGAGGGGGCGCTCAAGCTCAAAGAGATCTCCTACATCCACGCCGAAGCCTATGCCGCTGGCGAGCTGAAGCACGGCCCGCTGGCGCTGATCGATGCCGAGATGCCCATCATTGTGGTGGCGCCGAACAACGATCTGCTGGAGAAGCTCAAGTCCAACGTGGAAGAGGTGCGCGCCCGTGGCGGTATCCTTTACGTGTTCGCCGATGCCGATACTGGCTTCAAGAGCGACGAGACCATGCGGGTCATGAACCTCAACCATGTGGAAGAGGTGATCGCCCCCATCGTCTATACCGTACCGCTGCAGCTGCTCTCCTACCACGTTGCCCTGATCAAGGGCACCGACGTGGACCAGCCGCGCAACCTGGCAAAATCGGTGACCGTCGAGTAAGTCACTCTCTCAAATGAAAAAGAGCCGCAATTGCGGCTCTTTTTGTTTCGGCTGAGGGGTTACGACAGCCGCAGGTTGGTGATGGTGACCTCGTCGAGGGAGGGCACTATGATGCCGCTGGTGATCCCTTTGGCGATGGCCTGACTGCGATTCTTCGAGTCGGTCTTGTTGGTCACCTGGGTCAGGTGGAAGTTGACCGTCCGCTCACTGATGCCGAGGATGGTGGCGATCTCCCAGGAGGTCTTGCCCTCGCTGGCCCAGAACAGGCACTCCTTCTCCCGATCCGACAGTTCGGTCAGGTATTTCATCATATCCGGTCTGCTTTTGATCAGTTGCAGTGCGGAGTTGAAGATGTAGCTGGCGCAGAATGACAGCAGCGGAACATTTTCAAACATCAGATCGGAGTTGGATTTCTCCTTGGTGATGAATGAGAGGATGCCGTGCTCCCCCTGCGGGGTGTGCAGCGGAAAGGAGACGCCATTGCGTACCCCGAAATCAGCCGCCAGGTTCATCACATCGCGGCTGGCGCTGGGCAGCCAGGGCGAGTCGCAGTCGAGCTTGTTCCAGAAGATCGGCTGGGTCTGTTTCAGCCCCAGATAGACCACCGGATCCTGGGTCAGATACTGGTTTTCGCTGTAGGCGTCAAACCAGGTGGTCGGACAGTTGTTGAACAGTGCCACGTGGGATTTTTGCATGCTGATGGGGAAAATAATCAGCAGCCGAAAGTAATCAAAGCCCATTTGATGACTGAAGCGCTCCAGCAGTTGCTGGATATCGCTGGTTTTTGTTGCCTTGGTGAACTTGTCGATATGTTCCCAGATCGCATCGTTGAGCATTACTTTCTCCTTTTTCGATCTCTATCACACTGATCGAAAAGATTTTTTATCGTTATTTATATTTGTGCGGTGGCTATTGGCGCCACTTATTCCGTGCGTGCTTAAAAATTATCCTGTTTTTGTGCATAAAGGCCAAGAAAATCCTCTCGTTGCCAGTCCGCCCTGCATTTGAGATAATGATAATAGTTATCATTAGTAAGATGTATTTCAATGAACAAATTATGGGGTGTGGCCCTGCTGCCACTGTCAGTCCACTTTGCTGCCGTCGGGGATGAGCTGGTTGCTCCCGCCCTCAAGAACAGCATAGCTGCCGGGAAAGCCTCCCAGCAGCGGGTGGAAAAAGCCGCCGATGCCGCTGTTGCCGCACGACTGGAGCTGCAAAACGCCCAGCTGCAACTGCGTGACCTCGAAGCCTACAACCGTTACATGCAATCTCTGGTGGCCGATCAGCAAAATGAGCTGGGTAAATTGAGCCAGCAGCTGGAAGCGGTGCAAGAGACCCGTCAGGGCTTGATCCCGCTGATGTTGCAGATGCAGGCAGATCTGGAACAGCTGGTGCAAAATGACATCCCGCTGCGCAAGGAAGATCGGCTGGCGCGGGTTGAACAGTTGAAAGCGACCCTGGCCCGCGCAGACGTTAGCGAGGCAGAGAAATTCCGTCAGCTGCTGCAGGCCTATCAGATTGAAGCCGAGTACGGCAGCCGGATGGACAGCTATTCCGCCGAGCTGGAGCTGGATGGTGCTCCGCGTCGGGTCGATGTGCTGGCGCTGGGTCGGGTCTCCCTGCTGGCAATGACGGCCGATCGCAGTCAGGCATGGCGCTGGTCTGCCGAGGCGAAGCAGTGGCAAGCCCTCGATAGCCAGTGGCTCTCCCCTATCGCCGAGGCGATGGATGTGGCCGCCGACAAGAAAGTTCCCCAGTTGCTCAATGTCCCCCTCTCTGTCAGCCGCAGTCAGGAGGCCCAATCATGAGAGTCACCATGAAGTGGTTCCCCCTCCTTATTGCCCTCTCCTGCGGTACCAACGCCGCTGTCGCCGATGAGTGGCAACAGCAGGAACAGGCTCGTGAACAGCAGGCTCAGCAAGATCTGGCGACCGTTGCCAAGGAGCTCGGCACTGCCCGCGCCAGACTGGCCGAGGCCCAGCGCCTGAGCAAGGAGCTGGCTGGCAAGTTCGCCAGCAACGAGAAGCAGCTGGTCGAGCTTAACGCCCAGTGGGAGCAAGCCTCCGGCGACATGAACGAGATCTTCGCGGTGACCCGTCAGGGGGCCAGCGATGCGGTCAAGCTGCTGAGTGAATCCGCCGTCGAGGGCCAGTACCCGGAGCGTCTCGCCCCGCTGAAAGCCATGGCACAGGATAAACAGGTGCCGGATCGCGCCGCTCTCGCCCTGCTGCCCGCTACGCTGCTGCAGGAGATCCGCGAATCTGGCCGGATTACCCGGTTCAACGGCAAGGTGCTCGATGCCCAGGGGGCTGCCAGCGAGCAGTCGCTGACCCGGGTTGGCAGTTTTGCCCTGCTGGGGAGCGAAGGCTTCCTGCAACCGACCGCCGAAGGCTTGAGCCCGGTACTGGGTCTGCCCGGTAGCGTGCTCTCTGCCGTTGCGGCTTATCAGGGTCAGGAAGGGGAAGCGCTGCCGCTGGATCCTTCTCATGGCACTCTGCTGGCGATGCTGGCACAGGCACCTACCTTCTGGCAGCAGGTACAGCAAGGTGGTCAGGTCGGCGCCATTATCGTGCTGCTGGCCGCTATCGGTCTGGGAATTGCGGCGGTACGGCTGTGGAGTCTCTCTCGTGAGCTAGGTCGGGTTCGTCGCCAGCTCAAGAGCGGCGAGTATCACGCCGACAACGCCCTTGGCCGGGTGCTGACGGTGGCAGACAAACACCCCGAGCTGAGCATGGAGACCCTCGAACTGCGTCTTGATGAGGCGATCCTGCAGGAGACCCCTCGCATGGAACGTGGCATCGGCATGGTCAAGGTGATCGCGGCCATCGCCCCCATGCTGGGTCTGCTCGGTACCGTGACCGGGATGATCGGCACCTTCCAGGCCATCACCCAGTTTGGTACCGGCGATCCCAAGATCATGGCGGGCGGCATCTCCATGGCGCTGGTCACCACTGTACAGGGTCTGGTGGCGGCCATTCCGCTGATCCTGGCCCACAGCCTGCTGCAATCGCGCTTCACCGAGCTCTCCAATGTACTGGAGCAGCAGGTGGCCGGCATTCTGGCCGAGCGCGCCGAGAGCAATAACAACGGGATGGAGCGAGCAGCATGATGCTCGACATCTGGCAACAGCTGCAGAGCTTCATGGGCCGTGGCGGTCCGGTGCTCTGGGTCATTCTGGCCCTGCTGGTGCTGATGTGGATTCTGATGATCGAGCGACTGCTCTACCTCAATCTGGGGTTCGGCCCGTTGCAGCAACAGCTGCTCGGTCGCTGGCAAGCCCGCAGCGAGCGCCACAGTTGGCACGCTCGGGCGATCCGCAGCCGCTGGCTGGCACAGGCGGAGCTGGAACTGAACCGTCATCTGATCTTCATCCGCACCCTGGTGGTGCTCTGCCCCATGCTGGGGTTGCTGGGCACTGTGACCGGCATGATCGGCGTATTCGATGCGTTGGCTGCGGCCAACCGCTTTAACCCGGAGAGCATGGCGGGCGGGATCTCCCGCGCCACCATCCCCACCATGGCAGGCATGGTGGTGGCGCTCTCCGGCGTGTTGTTACTCAGTCGGCTCGAGAGTCAGGCCAAGCGTGCGCTGGCCAAGACCCGGGACGGACTGCGAGAAGAGAAGGTAATGCAATGAGACGGCAATCCAAACGCCAGCGTGACGAAGTGCAGATCGACATGACTCCCATGCTGGATATCGTGTTCATCATGCTGATCTTCTTTATTGTCACCACCTCCTTCGTGCGCGAAGCCGGGCTCGAGGTACACAGACCTCAGGCCAGTCAGGCCAAGTCGCAGAAATCCTCCAGCATCATGCTGGCGATCGGGGCTCAGGGTCAGATCTTCCTCGACCGCAAGCAGATCGATGTGGAGCGGGTACAGGCCACCATCGCCCGTCTGCTGGCGGAGCAACCAGATGCCAGTCTGGTGATCCAGGCCGACGAACGGGTACCCCACGGCAAGGTGGTGCGGGTGATGGATGAGGCCAAGGCGGCGGGTATCGCCAATATCGCCGTGGCGGTGGCGCCGAAATGAAATACAAGCTGATGAGCCTGGGGCTGGGGAGCGCCCTCAGTCTGGGCATCCTGCTGTTTATGGCCACACTGGTTGAACCGCCCCGGGGCGAGAAGGTGGCGAGCGAACAGAAGCCCATCGTCATCAATATGCAGAACGAGGTGACCGAGGTGCAGGTGCGCGAGCGTCCGGTGCCGCAGGAGCCCGAACCTCTGCCAGAGCCTCCCGCCGCATTGGCCTCGACACCGCTGCCGATGCCCGCAGCGGCCCCCTTGGCGGCCGTTGAGCCGAGTCTGGATCTGGTCTCCAGCCTCAGCGCGGTGCAGGTCTATGCCCCCGGAGTGGCGACCAGTACCGCACCGGTATTGAGTGGCAACTACCACGGCCAGCAGCAGGGAGCGGGTATCGGCGCCGGTGACATGCTGATGCCGCTGCAACGGATCGAGCCGGTCTACCCCTATCGTGCCCAGCAGTCAGGGATCGAAGGATTCGTCACCCTGCGCTTTAGCGTGAATGCCGAAGGTGGCGTGCAGGATGTGGAAGTGGTCGAGGCCAAGCCCAAGCGTCAGTTCGAGCGGGCGGCCATTCAGGCGATCAACAAGTGGCGCTATCAGCCGAGACCCGGCGCCACCGACAAGCTGGTGCAAGTCATCACGCTCAAATTCAAACTGGAGTCATAACTATGTTGCGGATCTGGATCTGTCTGCTTGCCCTGGTCGGCCAAGCCTGTCTGGCGATGGAGGTCAGCCCTCATTTCTCCCGTCAGCTTGAACCCGTGATGAAGCTCTATCAGTCTGGTCAGTGGCAACAGGCCCAGAGCAAGGCATCCGGCCTCAAGCCAAATAGCGATGCCGAGCGCGCCTGGCTGGCGCAGTTGCAAGCCTCGCTGGCGGCCAATCTGCAACAGACGACCCAGGCTAGCCGCTACGTCGAACAGGCCCTTGCCTATAAAGAGTGGCCCGAGCAGCAACAGCTCCAGCTGTTGCGACTGCGCGGCGATATTCAGGCCCAGCAATCCAACTGGTCTGGTGCCATCGCCAGCTACAAGGCGGCGCTGGCGCTCAAGCAAGACGATGGGCTGCGCCTGCGTCTGGCCGGCCTCTATTACCACAACAAGCAGTACGGTGACGCCGCCAACCAGAGCGAACAGTTGTTGAAGAAGGGTTGGCAGAAGCAGGCCGCCATTATTCGCCTATCCGCCCTCACCGCCCAGCAACGTTATGGCGTGGCGGCCGATCAGGCAGTCGAGCTGATCCGTCACGAGCCGACAGAGAGCAAATGGTGGCAGCAGGCGGTATCGCTCAACCTCTCCGCCAAACGTGGCGATCAGGCGCTGGCGCTGCTGCAAACTGCCATCGACAGAAAACTGATGGATGATGCGTCTGCCCGCAATCAGCTGATCCGCCTCTATGCCTGGCAAGGGCTGCCTTATCGTGGGGCCCGTCTGCTGGAGGCTGCCATGGCCAAGGGACAGATGAAGCAAAGTGCTGAAAACCGCCAACTGCTTGCCCAATTGTGGGAAGGTGCCCGGGAGTGGTCACAAGCGGTCGATAGCTGGCAGCTGCTCGCCAACCAGCACGGTCAGCCAAAGCTGCCATGCGCGCCGCCGAACTGCTACTGCAACAGGGCAAGACTGATGCTGCCATGACCCAGCTCGCCGCCATCAAGTCGGTAAAAGGCGAGCAAGGCAATCGTGCCAAAGCGTTGCTGGTGCAGGCACACCTTAATAAGGAGCAGTATGCCCAGGCGCTGGAACTGGCCCGTGAGCTGCAGCAGCAGGATAACTGGCAACAGAAGGCAACCAGCTGGGTCAACTATATCCAGGCACAAAGCGAAGAGTTGAGCAAAAAAGCGGCGTAAAAGAGGTGCCAAGGGGCTGTTTTGGGGCATTCAGTTCGCTTTTTCAGCAAACGAACGCATTTTTGCAAAAAGCCCTTGTCATCACGGCGCGGCTCCCTATAATGCGCCCCTACCAGCACGGCGGAACACGCCGAACTGATGAGTCAGCTTCCTAGCGAAGTGGGCGCCGAAAGAAAAGCGAAAACAACCGCTTGACTTTCGAAGTGAGAAGCGTAACATGCGCCTCCTCAACGCGACAAGCGTGA
>NZ_JBQBEA010000002.1:0-27327 GCF_051919805.1 Aeromonas sp. 30P
CCCATCAGCAGGAGAGATTATGATGCTTACAGATGAGATGGTTTCTATACTTACAGGTGATTAATTATGCTGAAAGCTGGGCGGCCTAGTGTAAAAAAACATGTTGACTTAAAAAGCCTTGAGCTGACAAAAAAAAAGAGGGTCAACTTTGATATTGATGAAAATACGCATTCAAAGTTGAAGGTTTACGCCGCTGAAAATGGCAAGACAATTAAAGATGTTATTGTTGATTGCATAGAAACGCTATTGGCGGCGGAGTCTGGCTCTCAGAAAGCTTGATCAGCTGTGATGATCAAGCGTAGAGTTATGTCCTGAAACGAAAAAACCGCCTTGCAGGGCGGTTTCTTCGAAGGTGTTGCCGGTTGGGGAACCGACTTCACCTGGTAACGGCTCCGTGCGGGAAGCAGCTACCAAAAGTCCTAATCAGTTTAGCGGCCATTCGGCCATTCAATCAAGCTTTTCCCGCAACTCGACCCGTTACCGAAGGCCACCACCTTTGGCGCTTTGTCGTACCCGCACGGATTGGAAGCATGAGTTTGTTGCCGTTTGTGGGTGTGGTTGGTCGGGCAGAACGGGGAAATCTCACATACTGCCCAGCGTGCGATCGCGCACCACAGCCGCCCACGATTCGCAACCGTGGGGCATTTGCAAGCAGAGCGTAACGGGGAACCAACCACGGCCAGCTCTTAAAAAACGGCGCGGCAGTCAGGCCATCAGGCGGGGACTAAAGCAGATGCAGCAAGGACGGGGTGTGTCTCTGGAGCGCGTGAGAGGGAGCTGCCGCAAGCAGTCTCGATAGTCCGGAGCAAGGCGAGTCTATCTTGTGTAACTACGTCATTTTTAACGTAGCCAAGCAGGAGGGCTCTCCTATCTTGAAGCGCAGCGGAAAGATAGGAGAGCCTGCTGACTGTGGAGCTTGGCGACATCCTTTTCGCCGTGGTCTTTCCGTTCTTCATCATAGGGAGAGAACCTTGGCGAGGTGGTTAAGCCCGTTCCCGAAGGGCTGTCCATTAGGCCGTGTTTTTGGCCTGTGGGCAGTAGGGCTTATCCACGGAGCGGGTTTGGTTTTTTCGATCTTGCCCCATCTAGCTTTATCTGACGAATATCCTCGATTACTGCTGCCAGCAGCTCAGGGTCATTTTCCTCTTTAGCTGCCTTGAGGTATGCAGTGATCTCCGCTGTGTTCGTTAGGTAGTCCGTAACTTGGTATGGACTGAATTGGTCTTTTTTCACCCCAATCAAATCGTCGTTTTGACTCATCAGTTTGCCTTTATGATGCGTTTCTAATGAAGTGGCTTAACCTTGTTCCAAGCCGTATCTGGTTCGGGCATTCCCATGACCGTATTTCCTCTATTGACACCCCTGCCTCTATTGCCCTTTTGGCGATCGATTCCGAGTTGAAGCACACCTTTAAGTAGTCCGCCAAGTTGCCGGTTTCAGCTCCCAGCCTATCTAGCAGCGCATCAAGATCAGGATTGTTGTCGTGCTCGAACCTTTCCTTTTCCACGATGGTACTGAAAGCATTGGTTGTCACTTTTTTGACCGCCAATTTTGTTTCAGGTTGGGGGGAGGACTCCACTTTCTTCTTGGCTCTCTTGAGCATGCTTTTGTACGCAGCTACCGCTAGATCTGCACCGGTGACTTCGTTGATGTACTTCGTGACTCGTTCCCAGCCATACAGCCCCTTTGCCGCACAAAAATCATCATAGTGATAGTTGAACGTTACCTGCTTGGACTTAAAACGCTTCTCGCGTAATGCCTGACAGAGCTGCTCGATCTCTTTAATTCCTCACAACTATCCAATGTGCCCCATTTTGTACTCCATTATGTGTCCTATGTATCTCTTTGTGTGTCCTATTTTGTGCTCTTTTTTGTAGCCTTCCTTTGTTCGATGTGCTCCATTTTATGTCTCTTTTTGTGCCCTATTTTGTAGTCACGCAGATTTACGACAAGAAAGGCAGGCACGACACCGACTGTATACAGGCACGAGACCGACCGTATACAAACTGCGTTTGTACCGTCGGCGTGCCTGCATCCTATCGGCGTGCCAAAGGGGCTCCCCCTTTGAAACCAGAGTGCGGTTCTACGAACCTGAACAATGCCAGTCAAAATGAGAATTTGATGGTTCGTAATTGTAATTTGATGTTTGGCTGCGTTGGTGTCATAACGTAGATATGAGCCATCAAAACAGGGTTTTTGATATGGAAGAGATCAAGGCGAAGTGGGTATTTGAACAGGGGGGCTTTGCCAAGGCGGTGATCGCCCCGACCCCGATGGGCACCGGCTACCATCTTCACTTAGTGAAGTTTGGCCGCAATGCAGAAACGGAAGTGCTGGAACGCCAGCGTGGAGGATGGCGGGTTTTTAAGACCATCGATGCAGGGGTGAATACGGCGCACACTATCGGTTTTCGCCGCATCGAGGTGGATCTAAGCAGTCGTTAAGGCTGCCGCGCTGCGCTTGCCGACTCCCGAACGAAGCGCGACAGACTGCGCTAGTCGCTCCCGTTCGGGAGTGTTGCCCTGATCTCCACAGGATGGGGCCACTGCCCCCACTCTTGATGGACTCTGTTTTAGGCCCCCGCGGTCTCCGCTAGACGCGCTCGATGTTCCGAACGATGTGTTCGCGGCGAAAGTCCTGCTGCTGTGGTGGGTGAAGAGTTAAGATCTGTCGTGCTGCGTTTGGAGGTTTTGAAGAGCATTTTAAGAACTTATAGGGCGAGTTATGACGAGCATGGATTTTGGTGTCGGACTGTCTATTGGGGAGTCTGGGAAAGGTTATCTTCGTGGCCAGGTCGCCGGATGGAAAGAGCAGGCTTTGAGGATGGAGAGGGAGCTTGATGATGCAAGGCATTTTGGGCATTCACAAACGTTCAAGTACAACGGCGCTATTGAGCTTATCAAGGAAATGCTTGAAGAGATCCAAGAGTCCAATCCCAATTCCCCGTTAGCCAATCGGGATTTTTTGCGGGACAGGCTCAAGGAGCTTGCCTTACAAGATGCCTTGCAGTACGGCTTAGTTCTGGATTATGAGAATGATCGAGTAAGCGATAAACCCTGACGCTTAACAGTGGCCCTATCATAGATGGACTCTGTTTTGCTTCACCAATTGGCCCCCCGCTGGCGTCTGCCGGACGCGCTCGATGTTCCGAGCGATTTGTTCCCGCCACGATGCAATGGGGCGAGCGTTCTGTTCCAAGGTGGGGCCACTGGCCCCACCCTGATGGACTCTGTTTTGCTTCACCAATTGGCCCCCGCTGGCGTCTGCCGGACGCGCTCGATTTCCGAGCGATTTGTTCCCGCCACGATGCAATGGGGCGAGCGTTCTGTTCCAAGGTGGGGCCACTGGCCCCACCCTGATGGACTCTGTTTTGCTTCACCAATTGGCCCCCGCTGGCGTCTGCCGGACGCGCTCGATGTTCCGAGCGATTTGTTCCCGCCACGATGCAATGGGGCGAGCGTTCTGTTCCAAGGTGGGGCCACTGGCCCCACCCTGATGGACTCTGTTTTGCTTCACCAATTGGCCCCCGCTGGCGTCTGCCGGACACGCTCGATGTTCCGAGCGATTTGTTCCTATCGGGGTTGTAGTGCAACCATAAAAACAGCATTAAGATCATGCTGCTATGGCTTTTTTGCCACCATTTTTACGACTCCTTTCTGATGAAGTATTCCTTTTCTTTCAATGCGTTGCACCAGCTTTACTGGTGCGTAATGTGTATGGCTGTGATCCACCGTTTTTAAGGGGGAATGACGGTGTGAATAGTGACTATGTCGTTAAGGACTGCACTGTGCGGGGGTACTGGAACACCGCGAAGCGGATAGCGGTACAAAACCGGAACAGATCCGGTACAAAACCGGGACAGAAGTGGGGCATTTTCAGGGCTGGGCGGGAACAAATCGCTCGGAGGGAAACCGAGACTAATGCGCGATAGGCCGCTAAAACCAGCTGAAACCATACCCCGCAGGATCTGGCCCTAAAAACGCCTCAGAAGCGTTGCAAACTTTCAGGCGGTAAACGCCGTGTCTTGTGTGTCAATACGCCACAAAACGCGATACAGGCGGCCGCATCCTGACGGAGTGGCCGTTTTGCCATGTGAAATCGGCAATTGAACATAAAAGCGATTAGGCGCGGCGGCTTTGGGGGAGCTCCTGCGCTGTTTTGGGATCCCCGAGACAACCCGCTGGTGCCACCTGCGATACGATGCGAGGCAGAATCCATAGATCAGTAGGAAAGAGATGAAAAAAGGGATTTTGGCACTGCTGGTCGTCGGGGCTTGTTGGGGCCCCACCCTGCAGGCAAATGACTGGAAAAATGCCCCCATTTCCGAAGTGCAGAAAGCGGCCGAACAGAGCGATGCAAAGGCACAACTTCTCCTCGGAGTGATGTACGACAACGGTGTGGGTGTGGTGCAGGATAACAAGCTAGCTTACGTCTGGGGGAGCCCGCAGAATTCGGAAAAAATCGTACGCTAAGGTTTTCCGAATTCTGCGGGCTCCCCTATCTCATCTGCGCAAGGCAGAACGTGAAGACGGCCGCCCTGGACCTCGCCCGCGAGCGCCAGGCGCACGAGGCCGGCGCGCGGACCCGCGCCACGGCCCACGAGCGGACGCCGCAGCAGGAGCGCCAGAAGGCCGCCAGAGAGGCCGAGCGCGGCCGTGAGGCTTGGACGGCTAGGGCAGGGCATGAAAAAGCCCGTAGCGGGCTGCTACGGGCGTCTGACGCGGTGGAAAGGGGGAGGGGATGTTGTCTACATGGCTCTGCTGTAGTGAGTGGGTTGCGCTCCGGCAGCGGTCCTGATCAATCGTCACCCTTTCTCGGTCCTTCAACGTTCCTGACAACGAGCCTCCTTTTCGCCAATCCATCGACAATCACCGCGAGTCCCTGCTCGAACGCTGCGTCCGGACCGGCTTCGTCGAAGGCGTCTATCGCGGCCCGCAACAGCGGCGAGAGCGGAGCCTGTTCAACGGTGCCGCCGCGCTCGCCGGCATCGCTGTCGCCGGCCTGCTCCTCAAGCACGGCCCCAACAGTGAAGTAGCTGATTGTCATCAGCGCATTGACGGCGTCCCCGGCCGAAAAACCCGCCTCGCAGAGGAAGCGAAGCTGCGCGTCGGCCGTTTCCATCTGCGGTGCGCCCGGTCGCGTGCCGGCATGGATGCGCGCGCCATCGCGGTAGGCGAGCAGCGCCTGCCTGAAGCTGCGGGCATTCCCGATCAGAAATGAGCGCCAGTCGTCGTCGGCTCTCGGCACCGAATGCGTATGATTCTCCGCCAGCATGGCTTCGGCCAGTGCGTCGAGCAGCGCCCGCTTGTTCCTGAAGTGCCAGTAAAGCGCCGGCTGCTGAACCCCCAACCGTTCCGCCAGTTTGCGTGTCGTCAGACCGTCTACGCCGACCTCGTTCAACAGGTCCAGGGCGGCACGGATCACTGTATTCGGCTGCAACTTTGTCATGCTTGACACTTTATCACTGATAAACATAATATGTCCACCAACTTATCAGTGATAAAGAATCCGCGCGTTCAATCGGACCAGCGGAGGCTGGTCCGGAGGCCAGACGTGAAACCCAACAGACCCCTGATCGTAATTCTGAGCACTGTCGCGCTCGACGCTGTCGGCATCGGCCTGATTATGCCGGTGCTGCCGGGCCTCCTGCGCGATCTGGTTCACTCGAACGACGTCACCGCCCACTATGGCATTCTGCTGGCGCTGTATGCGTTGATGCAATTTGCCTGCGCACCTGTGCTGGGCGCGCTGTCGGATCGTTTCGGGCGGCGGCCGGTCTTGCTCGTCTCGCTGGCCGGCGCTGCTGTCGACTACGCCATCATGGCGACGGCGCCTTTCCTTTGGGTTCTCTATATCGGGCGGATCGTGGCCGGCATCACCGGGGCGACTGGGGCGGTAGCCGGCGCTTATATTGCCGATATCACTGATGGCGATGAGCGCGCGCGGCACTTCGGCTTCATGAGCGCCTGTTTCGGGTTCGGGATGGTCGCGGGACCTGTGCTCGGTGGGCTGATGGGCGGTTTCTCCCCCCACGCTCCGTTCTTCGCCGCGGCAGCCTTGAACGGCCTCAATTTCCTGACGGGCTGTTTCCTTTTGCCGGAGTCGCACAAAGGCGAACGCCGGCCGTTACGCCGGGAGGCTCTCAACCCGCTCGCTTCGTTCCGGTGGGCCCGGGGCATGACCGTCGTCGCCGCCCTGATGGCGGTCTTCTTCATCATGCAACTTGTCGGACAGGTGCCGGCCGCGCTTTGGGTCATTTTCGGCGAGGATCGCTTTCACTGGGACGCGACCACGATCGGCATTTCGCTTGCCGCATTTGGCATTCTGCATTCACTCGCCCAGGCAATGATCACCGGCCCTGTAGCCGCCCGGCTCGGCGAAAGGCGGGCACTCATGCTCGGAATGATTGCCGACGGCACAGGCTACATCCTGCTTGCCTTCGCGACACGGGGATGGATGGCGTTCCCGATCATGGTCCTGCTTGCTTCGGGTGGCATCGGAATGCCGGCGCTGCAAGCAATGTTGTCCAGGCAGGTGGATGAGGAACGTCAGGGGCAGCTGCAAGGCTCACTGGCGGCGCTCACCAGCCTGACCTCGATCGTCGGACCCCTCCTCTTCACGGCGATCTATGCGGCTTCTATAACAACGTGGAACGGGTGGGCATGGATTGCAGGCGCTGCCCTCTACTTGCTCTGCCTGCCGGCGCTGCGTCGCGGGCTTTGGAGCGGCGCAGGGCAACGAGCCGATCGCTGATCGTGGAAACGATAGGCCTATGCCATGCGGGTCAAGGCGACTTCCGGCAAGCTATACGCGCCCTAGGAGTGCGGTTGGAACGTTGGCCCAGCCAGATACTCCCGATCACGAGCAGGACGCCGATGATTTGAAGCGCACTCAGCGTCTGATCCAAGAACAACCATCCTAGCAACACGGCGGTCCCCGGGCTGAGAAAGCCCAGTAAGGAAACAACTGTAGGTTCGAGTCGCGAGATCCCCCGGAACCAAAGGAAGTAGGTTAAACCCGCTCCGATCAGGCCGAGCCACGCCAGGCCGAGAACATTGGTTCCTGTAGGCATCGGGATTGGCGGATCAAACACTAAAGCTACTGGAACGAGCAGAAGTCCTCCGGCCGCCAGTTGCCAGGCGGTAAAGGTGAGCAGAGGCACGGGAGGTTGCCACTTGCGGGTCAGCACGGTTCCGAACGCCATGGAAACCGCCCCCGCCAGGCCCGCTGCGACGCCGACAGGATCTAGCGCTGCGTTTGGTGTCAACACCAACAGCGCCACGCCCGCAGTTCCGCAAATAGCCCCCAGGACCGCCATCAATCGTATCGGGCTACCTAGCAGAGCGGCAGAGATGAACACGACCATCAGCGGCTGCACAGCGCCTACCGTCGCCGCGACCCCGCCCGGCAGGCGGTAGACCGAAATAAACAACAAGCTCCAGAATAGCGAAATATTAAGTGCGCCGAGGATGAAGATGCGCATCCACCAGATTCCCGTTGGAATCTGTCGGACGATCATCACGAGCAATAAACCCGCCGGCAACGCCCGCAGCATCGCGACCGTCATCGGTGAGAAGTTCGGCAGGTATTGGGTGGTGACAATGTAGGTGCTGCCCCAAATGGCAGGTGCTATCGCTGTGAACAATAAATCGGGCGTGCGTAATGACATGCGATTACAAGACCTCCGCTACGGCGATGGGTTTTTGAGAGTTGCAGGCGCCGCGATGACCGCACCCTGACTTGGACTGGCCCTGCCTCGCACCAATCCACCTGCGGCTATGGCCGCGATCATGCGAGGCCCGAAAATTACACGACCTGTACACGTCCGCCGAACCCGGAACGCAACAGAGCTTCGTGGGCATCCCGATCCGGGTCGTAGCAGCAGTCCTGGACCAAACGCACGTCGTAGTCCGCATCACTAGCCCAGGCGACGCTTGAAAGAACAACGCCGGTGGTGCTTATCCCGGCCATGACAAGCGTGCTTACGCCGCGCGTCCGAAGGTCGGCGTCGAGCGCCGTGCCATAAAAGACGCTGGCTCGCGGACATGCATAGAAAAGGTCGCCCCGTTCGATCGCAAGCCCTTCGACGGGCAGACCGGTGCGAAATCGTCCGCTCGGGAGATACGGTGAGATTTGGCGATTCGTCGCCGGCGGCGCATGTTCATACTCTTCGCCGAGCGAAAAGTTGGGGAACAGCACGGGCCGGCCGCGCAAGGCGTGCTGGCAGCCGTGCAGACCCTGCGTGAGATGAACGCCGACAACCTGCGCAAGGTGCCGGCCGATGCACCCACGGCCTTCATCAAGCCGCGCTGGAAGCCGCTGGTGATCACCCCGGAAGGCCTCGACCGGAAATTCTACGAAATCTGCGCCCTGTCCGAGCTGAAGAACGCCCTGCGCTCCGGCGACATCTGGGTCAAGGGCTCGCGGCAGTTCCGCGACTTCGACGACTACCTGCTGCCGGCCGAGAAGTTCGCCGCACTCAAGCGCGAGCAGGCCCTGCCCCTGGCGATCAACCCGAACAGCGACCAGTACCTGGAAGAGCGTTTGCAGCTGCTGGACGAGCAGTTGGCCACCGTCACCCGCCTGGCCAAGGACAACGAGCTGCCCGATGCCATCCTCACCGAGTCAGGGCTGAAAATCACCCCGCTGGATGCGGCGGTGCCGGATCGGGCGCAGGCGCTGATCGACCAAACCAGCCAGTTACTGCCGCGCATCAAGATCACCGAACTGCTGATGGACGTGGACGACTGGACGGGCTTCAGCCGCCACTTCACCCACTTGAAGGACGGGGCCGAGGCCAAAGACAGGACGTTGCTGCTGTCCGCAATCCTCGGTGATGCGATCAACCTCGGGCTGACCAAGATGGCCGAGTCGAGCCCCGGCCTGACCTACGCCAAGCTGTCCTGGCTGCAAGCCTGGCACATCCGCGACGAAACCTATTCGGCGGCCTTGGCCGAGCTGGTCAACCACCAGTATCGCCACGCCTTTGCCGCCCACTGGGGCGACGGCACGACCTCATCCTCCGATGGCCAGCGCTTCCGCGCGGGTGGCCGGGGCGAGAGCACCGGGCACGTCAACCCGAAGTACGGTAGCGAGCCGGGACGGCTGTTCTATACCCATATCTCCGACCAGTACGCGCCGTTCAGCACCCGCGTGGTGAATGTCGGCGTCCGCGATTCCACCTATGTGCTCGACGGCCTGCTGTACCACGAGTCCGACCTGCGGATCGAGGAGCACTACACCGACACGGCCGGCTTCACCGATCACGTCTTTGCCCTGATGCACCTGCTAGGCTTCCGCTTCGCGCCGCGCATCCGCGACCTCGGCGAAACCAAGCTGTACGTGCCGCAGGGCGTGCAAGCCTACCCGACGTTGCGCCCGCTGATCGGCGGCACCCTGAACATCAAGCACGTGCGTGCCCACTGGGACGACATCCTGCGCCTGGCCAGCTCGATCAAGCAGGGCACCGTCACCGCCTCGCTGATGCTGCGCAAGCTCGGCAGCTACCCGCGCCAGAACGGACTGGCCGTGGCCCTGCGCGAGCTGGGCCGGATCGAGCGCACGCTGTTCATCCTGGACTGGCTGCAAAGTGTTGAACTGCGCCGCCGCGTGCATGCCGGCCTGAACAAAGGTGAGGCGCGCAACTCGCTGGCCAGGGCGGTGTTCTTCAACCGCCTTGGGGAAATCAGGGATCGGAGCTTCGAGCAGCAGCGCTACCGGGCCAGCGGCCTCAACCTGGTGACGGCGGCTATCGTGCTGTGGAACACGGTGTACCTGGAACGCGCCACCCAGGGGTTGGTCGAGGCCGGCAAGCCGGTGGACGGCGAGCTGCTGCAATTCCTGTCGCCGCTGGGCTGGGAGCACATCAACCTAACCGGCGATTACGTCTGGCGGCAGAGCCGCAGACTGGAAGACGGGAAGTTTCGGCCCTTACGGATGCCCGGAAAACCTTAGCGTACGATTTTTTCCGAATTCTGCGGGCTCCCCGTCTGGAGTTCGGTGTCTGCCGCCAATGGGGATGTCGAGGCGGCTACAAAACGTGACCTTTTCGCCAAGCGTTTATCGCCTGCGGTATTGGCAGAGGCGCAGGCACTGGCTGGCCAGTATGTTGAACTGTACCAACCCAAGCAGTAACCCCATCGGCTAGTGCGTATAAGGGGGCGTTACGTTAAATCGGACGCCCTTTTTGCTGCTGGTCATCCTGCAAGATGACTTGTTTTGCGAGGCGTTATCTCCCATCCTGCGCCGCACTATCCCTTGTCTCGGAATCTCCCCCATGGAAACCATTACCCATCCCACCCTGGTACAACTGGTGGCGGCCGGTGCTGTTCGTGTCGTGATCGCAGTTGGCCAACCTGGCGGCTGGACGCTGCTGGTGCGCTACGGTCTAGCCGAACGTGCCCTGGCCGCCCAGCGCAGCAAGCAGCTCAGAGTTTTTCGCAAGCTCGATACCCTGGTTCTCTACCTGCAGCAGATCGGGGTCTGCCGGTTCGAGGTGGATGCCACGGGCTTCATGGGTGCCCCGAGACAGATCAGGAGCTCTTGAACATAAAAGGCGTTATGCGCACATCAAAACACCCTTCGATTCGCCAGTTTTGGGGGTTGTATAACCCCTAATTGCAGTACTGCAATTGGTGGGATCGGTGGACATTGATGGTTATCTAGTCGCACAATGTAAACATCTGACTACAAGGGGGTGTTATGAGCGTAATGTCTGTCCGTCTGCCGGATGAAGTAGACCAGCAATTGGGGCAGCTGGCCCAGTCTACAGGTAGAACCAAATCATGGTTGGCCAACCAAGCCATTCAGGATTACTTGGCGCGAGAAGCTTGGCAGATCGCGCAGATTGAGGCGGCATTGATCGAGGCTGATTCTGGCGATTTTGTACCGGAAAAAGAGATGGCCGCGAAGTTTAGTCGGTGGGGGATCAATGCGGGTTAAATGGCTACGTAAGGCTGCGCTCAACTTGGAGGATGCGCACGACTTCCTATCGAGAGAAAACCCGATAGTGGCACAGGAGTTTGTGCGCGAAGTGTATCGGCTGGTTAGCCTGTTATCGACTCAGCCGGCCATGGGGCGGCCCGGGCGGGTTCCTGGAACGAGAGAACTCGTGGTGCAGCCCTATCCGTTCCTGCTTCCGTATCGGGTGCAAGGGGATGAGATCCACATTCTGAGGGTATTCCACACCAGACAACGCTTTCCAAGCCAGTTGTGAGTTAGTGGCTGGGTTGAATGAGTCCTTTTTATTGCGGTTCTGGTATCTTGAGCGCTTTCACTGAAAATAAAAAATGGAGTTTTTCATGAGGGTTGTTGTTGCAGTTTTTTTGGCTCTGGCGCTTTCCGCCTGCGGGTCTGCGGACAAACCATTCTTGGGGTTTTGGAAGGTTCAGGGCGACCGCTTTGAATATTTGAAAATCGAGAAAAACGGCGAAGGTCATTTGCTGACAAGGTATGGAAATAGCATTTTGGATGGTTCGGTTGAACGCAAAGAGTTTCCTGCGACCATCAAAGACAATACGTTGACGATTGGGGCGCTTGGCGTCAGTGGCGTTTACAAAGAATCGGATAAAACGTTGGTGCTTAATGGGAAGCAAGTCTTTGCCAAGGTCGATGATGCTGAGGCACTTAAAGTGATCGAAGCCAAAGAGCAGGAAAAGGCGAAGGCAGAGGCCGATTGCAAGGCATTGCAAGAAGAGGTCGATCGCAAGAATGAGGAGCTCAAAGGCAAGAGCAAGGAAGAGTGGAATGCTTACGTGAAATCTTTGGATGGCCGTAAGCCCAAGCGTTGCTGGTTAAAAAATGCAGGAATGGCGTGGTAATCTCATTGCGTTAAGTCCTGTTATTGGGAGCATTGGCGCTGATTTTACACCTTCATTTTTTGAATTTGATTGATCGTTTTTTGAAAATGAAGCTGTCTTGCCACCACCTATAACAGGCTGTTTTTGGTCATCGATAGCTGAGGCTACTGAGTGTCCTCAGCTATCGCGACTGTTTGTTGGCAGTGTTCATCACAATCCCACGTTTTCACCCCCATCACTGTAGACTTGGCATGAAAGCCGATTGTTTTGACGTGCTGCATTGTTCTTCCAATGCAGAGGTCTAAGGTTGCCTAAGTTATCACCACCCCCATTCGATACTGGGGTTATGTGGTCAATTTCCCACCCGTACTTGTTATCTCTATTTCCGTATTGAAAGCGGTTGATCCATGCTCCGCATTGGTCTTTCCTGAATCCTCTGCTCTCGTTTTCTTGAGATACAAAGGTTGCCTTGTTCCATACGGCAGATCGTTTCTGTAGACCAGTTGCTCATGTTTGTTACCTCTCACTGGTCTTTTTTGGGGCGATTGAGGGGGATTTTGAACATGCCACCATTAGGTCTGGTGATGCGACGTCCTTTAACTGTGATGTACGGACGGTAGATATAAGCTGAACTTTCTTCGTCTAGTCGTAGCATTTTTTGTGCTCCTCTTTAGAATGCTATGATTTCTTTAGTCTCACTAGATCAATCTGATTGATGAGCCTAAAATCATTGTACCGATCATTTTGATTAGATCAAGCGTTCTCAGGAGGTTTTTGTGGTTAATGATAAAGCTGATGAAAATCAAAAGGTTGCTGAAAGATGGGCGTTTATTGAGCTTCTTCTCATGGCTAAGGGGTGGTTGTCTCGCGCTGATCTAATGAACCGGTTTGGTCTGAAGGAGGCTGCGGCCACGAGGGATCTTGGCGGGTATAGAGAGATTGCATCCCATAACTTGGAATTTAACCCTAGTTTAAAACGTTATGAAATTAAGAGTGCAACATTTAAGAGCGAATACCCTATATCTTCATCCTCAGTTATTTCAAGACTTAAAAGTAAGAAGGTTTCTTCTTACCTTGGATTTGTCGAGCCTCCAATAGTAAGTTTGAAAGATCTTCTTCCCATTCCAGAAAAAGAAGTTGTCTTATCAATATCAAGGGCTATAGCAAATGATTTGTCTATGTCATTTGAATATAGCTCTCTTTCTAGTGGTTTCTCAGTAAAGAAAATCCATCCTAGTAAAATATTTGATGTGAATGGTAAGTTTTATTTGAGGTGTTACGACTATAAGCATGGCAAATATTTGTCGCTATTGCTAAATAGAATTGGAAAATTTATTGGTTATCATAAAAAAGAAGATTCTGTTTGTAGTGATTTGGAGTGGGATGAAAGCGTGTCTATTGAGTTAATACCTCATCCAAAACTAGATGAAAAGGATAAGGATTCTATTGAGCGCGAGCTTGGAATGGTTGGTGGGGTTCTGGTTAAAGATGTGCCCATTGCTTTGTTTGGTTTCCAAATGTTGAAGTGGAAGGTTGATTGTTCTTTAGATAAAAACCTTGATCGTAGTTATTTGTTAGCTTTGAAAAATATGGATGTTCTTGAACGCTTACCTGATGGGATTAAAAATATTGCGCCAGGGGTTAATCCTAGAGCACAATGAGTACATGAGTACATGAGTACATGAGTACATGAGTACATGAGTACATGAGTACATGAGTACATGAGTACATGAGTACATGAGTACATGAGTGCATGAGCTGTTTTGTGCTGTATCACGTACTAGCCTTCGGGTTCTAGAGGTTGAAAGGTGGGGTGATGAAGGTAGTCTCCGTTTTAAATCAGAAGGGTGGGTCTGGTAAAACAACGATAGCAACTCACTTGGCAATGGGGTTGAAGTTGCGTGGGTTTGATGTCGTGCTGGTTGACTCGGATCCTCAGGGGAGCGCTAGAGATTGGGCTGCCGTGGCTGATGGTAATGATCTGCCGGTTATTGGAATTGATCGGCCGACTCTCGAACGAGATATAAAGGCTCTTGGTAAGAGGGATTTTATAGTTATTGATGGAGCACCGCAGGCTTCAGATTTGGCTATATCTGCAATAAGGTCATCTGACCTTATTGTTATTCCTGTTCAGCCATCACCATATGATATATGGGCAGCGTCAGATCTTGTTGATCTTGTTAAACAGCGCATCGATTTGACGGATGGTAAATTAAAAGCGTTTTTTGTTATTTCCAGAGCGATAAAAAACACAAAGATTGGTGGTGAGATTGAGTCTGCGCTTTTGGAGTACGGTTTGCCAGTGTTCAAGTCAAGGGTGTGCCAAAGCGTTTTATTTCCCACCTCTGCTGCTAATGGCGAGACTGTTATACAGGCATCTCCTAACAGCCCATCAGCAGGAGAGATTATGATGCTTACAGATGAGATGGTTTCTATACTTACAGGTGATTAATTATGCTGAAAGCTGGGCGGCCTAGTGTAAAAAAACATGTTGACTTAAAAAGCCTTGAGCTGACAAAAAAAAAGAGGGTCAACTTTGATATTGATGAAAATACGCATTCAAAGTTGAAGGTTTACGCCGCTGAAAATGGCAAGACAATTAAAGATGTTATTGTTGATTGCATAGAAACGCTATTGGCGGCGGAGTCTGGCTCTCAGAAAGCTTGATCAGCTGTGATGATCAAGCGTAGAGTTATGTCCTGAAACGAAAAAACCGCCTTGCAGGGCGGTTTCTTCGAAGGTGTTGCCGGTTGGGGAACCGACTTCACCTGGTAACGGCTCCGTGCGGGAAGCAGCTACCAAAAGTCCTAATCAGTTTAGCGGCCATTCGGCCATTCAATCAAGCTTTTCCCGCAACTCGACCCGTTACCGAAGGCCACCACCTTTGGCGCTTTGTCGTACCCGCACGGATTGGAAGCATGAGTTTGTTGCCGTTTGTGGGTGTGGTTGGTCGGGCAGAACGGGGAAATCTCACATACTGCCCAGCGTGCGATCGCGCACCACAGCCGCCCACGATTCGCAACCGTGGGGCATTTGCAAGCAGAGCGTAACGGGGAACCAACCACGGCCAGCTCTTAAAAAACGGCGCGGCAGTCAGGCCATCAGGCGGGGACTAAAGCAGATGCAGCAAGGACGGGGTGTGTCTCTGGAGCGCGTGAGAGGGAGCTGCCGCAAGCAGTCTCGATAGTCCGGAGCAAGGCGAGTCTATCTTGTGTAACTACGTCATTTTTAACGTAGCCAAGCAGGAGGGCTCTCCTATCTTGAAGCGCAGCGGAAAGATAGGAGAGCCTGCTGACTGTGGAGCTTGGCGACATCCTTTTCGCCGTGGTCTTTCCGTTCTTCATCATAGGGAGAGAACCTTGGCGAGGTGGTTAAGCCCGTTCCCGAAGGGCTGTCC
Organism: Aeromonas sp. 30P; assembly: GCF_051919805.1. Lineage (NCBI taxonomy): Bacteria > Pseudomonadati > Pseudomonadota > Gammaproteobacteria > Aeromonadales > Aeromonadaceae > Aeromonas > Aeromonas sp. 30P. The sequence goes on from NZ_JBQBEA010000002.1 coordinate 15,196, forward strand.
ATTAGGCCGTGTTTTTGGCCTGTGGGCAGTAGGGCTTATCCACGGAGCGGGTTTGGTTTTTTCGATCTTGCCCCATCTAGCTTTATCTGACGAATATCCTCGATTACTGCTGCCAGCAGCTCAGGGTCATTTTCCTCTTTAGCTGCCTTGAGGTATGCAGTGATCTCCGCTGTGTTCGTTAGGTAGTCCGTAACTTGGTATGGACTGAATTGGTCTTTTTTCACCCCAATCAAATCGTCGTTTTGACTCATCAGTTTGCCTTTATGATGCGTTTCTAATGAAGTGGCTTAACCTTGTTCCAAGCCGTATCTGGTTCGGGCATTCCCATGACCGTATTTCCTCTATTGACACCCCTGCCTCTATTGCCCTTTTGGCGATCGATTCCGAGTTGAAGCACACCTTTAAGTAGTCCGCCAAGTTGCCGGTTTCAGCTCCCAGCCTATCTAGCAGCGCATCAAGATCAGGATTGTTGTCGTGCTCGAACCTTTCCTTTTCCACGATGGTACTGAAAGCATTGGTTGTCACTTTTTTGACCGCCAATTTTGTTTCAGGTTGGGGGGAGGACTCCACTTTCTTCTTGGCTCTCTTGAGCATGCTTTTGTACGCAGCTACCGCTAGATCTGCACCGGTGACTTCGTTGATGTACTTCGTGACTCGTTCCCAGCCATACAGCCCCTTTGCCGCACAAAAATCATCATAGTGATAGTTGAACGTTACCTGCTTGGACTTAAAACGCTTCTCGCGTAATGCCTGACAGAGCTGCTCGATCTCTTTCATAATTCCTCACAACTATCCAATGTGCCCCATTTTGTACTCCATTATGTGTCCTATGTATCTCTTTGTGTGTCCTATTTTGTGCTCTTTTTTGTAGCCTTCCTTTGTTCGATGTGCTCCATTTTATGTCTCTTTTTGTGCCCTATTTTGTAGTCACGCAGATTTACGACAAGAAAGGCAGGCACGACACCGACTGTATACAGGCACGAGACCGACCGTATACAAACTGCGTTTGTACCGTCGGCGTGCCTGCATCCTATCGGCGTGCCAAAGGGGCTCCCCCTTTGAAACCAGAGTGCGGTTCTACGAACCTGAACAATGCCAGTCAAAATGAGAATTTGATGGTTCGTAATTGTAATTTGATGTTTGGCTGCGTTGGTGTCATAACGTAGATATGAGCCATCAAAACAGGGTTTTTGATATGGAAGAGATCAAGGCGAAGTGGGTATTTGAACAGGGGGGCTTTGCCAAGGCGGTGATCGCCCCGACCCCGATGGGCACCGGCTACCATCTTCACTTAGTGAAGTTTGGCCGCAATGCAGAAACGGAAGTGCTGGAACGCCAGCGTGGAGGATGGCGGGTTTTTAAGACCATCGATGCAGGGGTGAATACGGCGCACACTATCGGTTTTCGCCGCATCGAGGTGGATCTAAGCAGTCGTTAAGGCTGCCGCGCTGCGCTTGCCGACTCCCGAACGAAGCGCGACAGACTGCGCTAGTCGCTCCCGTTCGGGAGTGTTGCCCTGATCTCCACAGGATGGGGCCACTGCCCCCACTCTTGATGGACTCTGTTTTAGGCCCCCGCGGTCTCCGCTAGACGCGCTCGATGTTCCGAACGATGTGTTCGCGGCGAAAGTCCTGCTGCTGTGGTGGGTGAAGAGTTAAGATCTGTCGTGCTGCGTTTGGAGGTTTTGAAGAGCATTTTAAGAACTTATAGGGCGAGTTATGACGAGCATGGATTTTGGTGTCGGACTGTCTATTGGGGAGTCTGGGAAAGGTTATCTTCGTGGCCAGGTCGCCGGATGGAAAGAGCAGGCTTTGAGGATGGAGAGGGAGCTTGATGATGCAAGGCATTTTGGGCATTCACAAACGTTCAAGTACAACGGCGCTATTGAGCTTATCAAGGAAATGCTTGAAGAGATCCAAGAGTCCAATCCCAATTCCCCGTTAGCCAATCGGGATTTTTTGCGGGACAGGCTCAAGGAGCTTGCCTTACAAGATGCCTTGCAGTACGGCTTAGTTCTGGATTATGAGAATGATCGAGTAAGCGATAAACCCTGACGCTTAACAGTGGCCCTATCATAGATGGACTCTGTTTTGCTTCACCAATTGGCCCCCCGCTGGCGTCTGCCGGACGCGCTCGATGTTCCGAGCGATTTGTTCCCGCCACGATGCAATGGGGCGAGCGTTCTGTTCCAAGGTGGGGCCACTGGCCCCACCCTGATGGACTCTGTTTTGCTTCACCAATTGGCCCCCGCTGGCGTCTGCCGGACGCGCTCGATGTTCCGAGCGATTTGTTCCCGCCACGATGCAATGGGGCGAGCGTTCTGTTCCAAGGTGGGGCCACTGGCCCCACCCTGATGGACTCTGTTTTGCTTCACCAATTGGCCCCCGCTGGCGTCTGCCGGACGCGCTCGATGTTCCGAGCGATTTGTTCCCGCCACGATGCAATGGGGCGAGCGTTCTGTTCCAAGGTGGGGCCACTGGCCCCACCCTGATGGACTCTGTTTTGCTTCACCAATTGGCCCCCGCTGGCGTCTGCCGGACACGCTCGATGTTCCGAGCGATTTGTTCCTATCGGGGTTGTAGTGCAACCATAAAACAGCATTAAGATCATGCTGCTATGGCTTTTTTGCCACCATTTTTACGACTCCTTTCTGATGAAGTATTCCTTTTCTTTCAATGCGTTGCACCAGCTTTACTGGTGCGTAATGTGTATGGCTGTGATCCACCGTTTTTAAGGGGGAATGACGGTGTGAATAGTGACTATGTCGTTAAGGACTGCACTGTGCGGGGGTACTGGAACACCGCGAAGCGGATAGCGGTACAAAACCGGAACAGATCCGGTACAAAACCGGGACAGAAGTGGGGCATTTTCAGGGCTGGGCGGGAACAAATCGCTCGGAGGGAAACCGAGACTAATGCGCGATAGGCCGCTAAAACCAGCTGAAACCATACCCCGCAGGATCTGGCCCTAAAAACGCCTCAGAAGCGTTGCAAACTTTCAGGCGGTAAACGCCGTGTCTTGTGTGTCAATACGCCACAAAACGCGATACAGGCGGCCGCATCCTGACGGAGTGGCCGTTTTGCCATGTGAAATCGGCAATTGAACATAAAAGCGATTAGGCGCGGCGGCTTTGGGGGAGCTCCTGCGCTGTTTTGGGATCCCCGAGACAACCCGCTGGTGCCACCTGCGATACGATGCGAGGCAGAATCCATAGATCAGTAGGAAAGAGATGAAAAAAGGGATTTTGGCACTGCTGGTCGTCGGGGCTTGTTGGGGCCCCACCCTGCAGGCAAATGACTGGAAAAATGCCCCCATTTCCGAAGTGCAGAAAGCGGCCGAACAGAGCGATGCAAAGGCACAACTTCTCCTCGGAGTGATGTACGACAACGGTGTGGGTGTGGTGCAGGATAACAAGCTAGCTTACGTCTGGGGGAGCCCGCAGAATTCGGAAAAAATCGTACGCTAAGGTTTTCCGAATTCTGCGGGCTCCCCTATCTCATCTGCGCAAGGCAGAACGTGAAGACGGCCGCCCTGGACCTCGCCCGCGAGCGCCAGGCGCACGAGGCCGGCGCGCGGACCCGCGCCACGGCCCACGAGCGGACGCCGCAGCAGGAGCGCCAGAAGGCCGCCAGAGAGGCCGAGCGCGGCCGTGAGGCTTGGACGGCTAGGGCAGGGCATGAAAAAGCCCGTAGCGGGCTGCTACGGGCGTCTGACGCGGTGGAAAGGGGGAGGGGATGTTGTCTACATGGCTCTGCTGTAGTGAGTGGGTTGCGCTCCGGCAGCGGTCCTGATCAATCGTCACCCTTTCTCGGTCCTTCAACGTTCCTGACAACGAGCCTCCTTTTCGCCAATCCATCGACAATCACCGCGAGTCCCTGCTCGAACGCTGCGTCCGGACCGGCTTCGTCGAAGGCGTCTATCGCGGCCCGCAACAGCGGCGAGAGCGGAGCCTGTTCAACGGTGCCGCCGCGCTCGCCGGCATCGCTGTCGCCGGCCTGCTCCTCAAGCACGGCCCCAACAGTGAAGTAGCTGATTGTCATCAGCGCATTGACGGCGTCCCCGGCCGAAAAACCCGCCTCGCAGAGGAAGCGAAGCTGCGCGTCGGCCGTTTCCATCTGCGGTGCGCCCGGTCGCGTGCCGGCATGGATGCGCGCGCCATCGCGGTAGGCGAGCAGCGCCTGCCTGAAGCTGCGGGCATTCCCGATCAGAAATGAGCGCCAGTCGTCGTCGGCTCTCGGCACCGAATGCGTATGATTCTCCGCCAGCATGGCTTCGGCCAGTGCGTCGAGCAGCGCCCGCTTGTTCCTGAAGTGCCAGTAAAGCGCCGGCTGCTGAACCCCCAACCGTTCCGCCAGTTTGCGTGTCGTCAGACCGTCTACGCCGACCTCGTTCAACAGGTCCAGGGCGGCACGGATCACTGTATTCGGCTGCAACTTTGTCATGCTTGACACTTTATCACTGATAAACATAATATGTCCACCAACTTATCAGTGATAAAGAATCCGCGCGTTCAATCGGACCAGCGGAGGCTGGTCCGGAGGCCAGACGTGAAACCCAACAGACCCCTGATCGTAATTCTGAGCACTGTCGCGCTCGACGCTGTCGGCATCGGCCTGATTATGCCGGTGCTGCCGGGCCTCCTGCGCGATCTGGTTCACTCGAACGACGTCACCGCCCACTATGGCATTCTGCTGGCGCTGTATGCGTTGATGCAATTTGCCTGCGCACCTGTGCTGGGCGCGCTGTCGGATCGTTTCGGGCGGCGGCCGGTCTTGCTCGTCTCGCTGGCCGGCGCTGCTGTCGACTACGCCATCATGGCGACGGCGCCTTTCCTTTGGGTTCTCTATATCGGGCGGATCGTGGCCGGCATCACCGGGGCGACTGGGGCGGTAGCCGGCGCTTATATTGCCGATATCACTGATGGCGATGAGCGCGCGCGGCACTTCGGCTTCATGAGCGCCTGTTTCGGGTTCGGGATGGTCGCGGGACCTGTGCTCGGTGGGCTGATGGGCGGTTTCTCCCCCCACGCTCCGTTCTTCGCCGCGGCAGCCTTGAACGGCCTCAATTTCCTGACGGGCTGTTTCCTTTTGCCGGAGTCGCACAAAGGCGAACGCCGGCCGTTACGCCGGGAGGCTCTCAACCCGCTCGCTTCGTTCCGGTGGGCCCGGGGCATGACCGTCGTCGCCGCCCTGATGGCGGTCTTCTTCATCATGCAACTTGTCGGACAGGTGCCGGCCGCGCTTTGGGTCATTTTCGGCGAGGATCGCTTTCACTGGGACGCGACCACGATCGGCATTTCGCTTGCCGCATTTGGCATTCTGCATTCACTCGCCCAGGCAATGATCACCGGCCCTGTAGCCGCCCGGCTCGGCGAAAGGCGGGCACTCATGCTCGGAATGATTGCCGACGGCACAGGCTACATCCTGCTTGCCTTCGCGACACGGGGATGGATGGCGTTCCCGATCATGGTCCTGCTTGCTTCGGGTGGCATCGGAATGCCGGCGCTGCAAGCAATGTTGTCCAGGCAGGTGGATGAGGAACGTCAGGGGCAGCTGCAAGGCTCACTGGCGGCGCTCACCAGCCTGACCTCGATCGTCGGACCCCTCCTCTTCACGGCGATCTATGCGGCTTCTATAACAACGTGGAACGGGTGGGCATGGATTGCAGGCGCTGCCCTCTACTTGCTCTGCCTGCCGGCGCTGCGTCGCGGGCTTTGGAGCGGCGCAGGGCAACGAGCCGATCGCTGATCGTGGAAACGATAGGCCTATGCCATGCGGGTCAAGGCGACTTCCGGCAAGCTATACGCGCCCTAGGAGTGCGGTTGGAACGTTGGCCCAGCCAGATACTCCCGATCACGAGCAGGACGCCGATGATTTGAAGCGCACTCAGCGTCTGATCCAAGAACAACCATCCTAGCAACACGGCGGTCCCCGGGCTGAGAAAGCCCAGTAAGGAAACAACTGTAGGTTCGAGTCGCGAGATCCCCCGGAACCAAAGGAAGTAGGTTAAACCCGCTCCGATCAGGCCGAGCCACGCCAGGCCGAGAACATTGGTTCCTGTAGGCATCGGGATTGGCGGATCAAACACTAAAGCTACTGGAACGAGCAGAAGTCCTCCGGCCGCCAGTTGCCAGGCGGTAAAGGTGAGCAGAGGCACGGGAGGTTGCCACTTGCGGGTCAGCACGGTTCCGAACGCCATGGAAACCGCCCCCGCCAGGCCCGCTGCGACGCCGACAGGATCTAGCGCTGCGTTTGGTGTCAACACCAACAGCGCCACGCCCGCAGTTCCGCAAATAGCCCCCAGGACCGCCATCAATCGTATCGGGCTACCTAGCAGAGCGGCAGAGATGAACACGACCATCAGCGGCTGCACAGCGCCTACCGTCGCCGCGACCCCGCCCGGCAGGCGGTAGACCGAAATAAACAACAAGCTCCAGAATAGCGAAATATTAAGTGCGCCGAGGATGAAGATGCGCATCCACCAGATTCCCGTTGGAATCTGTCGGACGATCATCACGAGCAATAAACCCGCCGGCAACGCCCGCAGCATCGCGACCGTCATCGGTGAGAAGTTCGGCAGGTATTGGGTGGTGACAATGTAGGTGCTGCCCCAAATGGCAGGTGCTATCGCTGTGAACAATAAATCGGGCGTGCGTAATGACATGCGATTACAAGACCTCCGCTACGGCGATGGGTTTTTGAGAGTTGCAGGCGCCGCGATGACCGCACCCTGACTTGGACTGGCCCTGCCTCGCACCAATCCACCTGCGGCTATGGCCGCGATCATGCGAGGCCCGAAAATTACACGACCTGTACACGTCCGCCGAACCCGGAACGCAACAGAGCTTCGTGGGCATCCCGATCCGGGTCGTAGCAGCAGTCCTGGACCAAACGCACGTCGTAGTCCGCATCACTAGCCCAGGCGACGCTTGAAAGAACAACGCCGGTGGTGCTTATCCCGGCCATGACAAGCGTGCTTACGCCGCGCGTCCGAAGGTCGGCGTCGAGCGCCGTGCCATAAAAGACGCTGGCTCGCGGACATGCATAGAAAAGGTCGCCCCGTTCGATCGCAAGCCCTTCGACGGGCAGACCGGTGCGAAATCGTCCGCTCGGGAGATACGGTGAGATTTGGCGATTCGTCGCCGGCGGCGCATGTTCATACTCTTCGCCGAGCGAAAAGTTGGGGAACAGCACGGGCCGGCCGCGCAAGGCGTGCTGGCAGCCGTGCAGACCCTGCGTGAGATGAACGCCGACAACCTGCGCAAGGTGCCGGCCGATGCACCCACGGCCTTCATCAAGCCGCGCTGGAAGCCGCTGGTGATCACCCCGGAAGGCCTCGACCGGAAATTCTACGAAATCTGCGCCCTGTCCGAGCTGAAGAACGCCCTGCGCTCCGGCGACATCTGGGTCAAGGGCTCGCGGCAGTTCCGCGACTTCGACGACTACCTGCTGCCGGCCGAGAAGTTCGCCGCACTCAAGCGCGAGCAGGCCCTGCCCCTGGCGATCAACCCGAACAGCGACCAGTACCTGGAAGAGCGTTTGCAGCTGCTGGACGAGCAGTTGGCCACCGTCACCCGCCTGGCCAAGGACAACGAGCTGCCCGATGCCATCCTCACCGAGTCAGGGCTGAAAATCACCCCGCTGGATGCGGCGGTGCCGGATCGGGCGCAGGCGCTGATCGACCAAACCAGCCAGTTACTGCCGCGCATCAAGATCACCGAACTGCTGATGGACGTGGACGACTGGACGGGCTTCAGCCGCCACTTCACCCACTTGAAGGACGGGGCCGAGGCCAAAGACAGGACGTTGCTGCTGTCCGCAATCCTCGGTGATGCGATCAACCTCGGGCTGACCAAGATGGCCGAGTCGAGCCCCGGCCTGACCTACGCCAAGCTGTCCTGGCTGCAAGCCTGGCACATCCGCGACGAAACCTATTCGGCGGCCTTGGCCGAGCTGGTCAACCACCAGTATCGCCACGCCTTTGCCGCCCACTGGGGCGACGGCACGACCTCATCCTCCGATGGCCAGCGCTTCCGCGCGGGTGGCCGGGGCGAGAGCACCGGGCACGTCAACCCGAAGTACGGTAGCGAGCCGGGACGGCTGTTCTATACCCATATCTCCGACCAGTACGCGCCGTTCAGCACCCGCGTGGTGAATGTCGGCGTCCGCGATTCCACCTATGTGCTCGACGGCCTGCTGTACCACGAGTCCGACCTGCGGATCGAGGAGCACTACACCGACACGGCCGGCTTCACCGATCACGTCTTTGCCCTGATGCACCTGCTAGGCTTCCGCTTCGCGCCGCGCATCCGCGACCTCGGCGAAACCAAGCTGTACGTGCCGCAGGGCGTGCAAGCCTACCCGACGTTGCGCCCGCTGATCGGCGGCACCCTGAACATCAAGCACGTGCGTGCCCACTGGGACGACATCCTGCGCCTGGCCAGCTCGATCAAGCAGGGCACCGTCACCGCCTCGCTGATGCTGCGCAAGCTCGGCAGCTACCCGCGCCAGAACGGACTGGCCGTGGCCCTGCGCGAGCTGGGCCGGATCGAGCGCACGCTGTTCATCCTGGACTGGCTGCAAAGTGTTGAACTGCGCCGCCGCGTGCATGCCGGCCTGAACAAAGGTGAGGCGCGCAACTCGCTGGCCAGGGCGGTGTTCTTCAACCGCCTTGGGGAAATCAGGGATCGGAGCTTCGAGCAGCAGCGCTACCGGGCCAGCGGCCTCAACCTGGTGACGGCGGCTATCGTGCTGTGGAACACGGTGTACCTGGAACGCGCCACCCAGGGGTTGGTCGAGGCCGGCAAGCCGGTGGACGGCGAGCTGCTGCAATTCCTGTCGCCGCTGGGCTGGGAGCACATCAACCTAACCGGCGATTACGTCTGGCGGCAGAGCCGCAGACTGGAAGACGGGAAGTTTCGGCCCTTACGGATGCCCGGAAAACCTTAGCGTACGATTTTTTCCGAATTCTGCGGGCTCCCCGTCTGGAGTTCGGTGTCTGCCGCCAATGGGGATGTCGAGGCGGCTACAAAACGTGACCTTTTCGCCAAGCGTTTATCGCCTGCGGTATTGGCAGAGGCGCAGGCACTGGCTGGCCAGTATGTTGAACTGTACCAACCCAAGCAGTAACCCCATCGGCTAGTGCGTATAAGGGGGCGTTACGTTAAATCGGACGCCCTTTTTGCTGCTGGTCATCCTGCAAGATGACTTGTTTTGCGAGGCGTTATCTCCCATCCTGCGCCGCACTATCCCTTGTCTCGGAATCTCCCCCATGGAAACCATTACCCATCCCACCCTGGTACAACTGGTGGCGGCCGGTGCTGTTCGTGTCGTGATCGCAGTTGGCCAACCTGGCGGCTGGACGCTGCTGGTGCGCTACGGTCTAGCCGAACGTGCCCTGGCCGCCCAGCGCAGCAAGCAGCTCAGAGTTTTTCGCAAGCTCGATACCCTGGTTCTCTACCTGCAGCAGATCGGGGTCTGCCGGTTCGAGGTGGATGCCACGGGCTTCATGGGTGCCCCGAGACAGATCAGGAGCTCTTGAACATAAAAGGCGTTATGCGCACATCAAAACACCCTTCGATTCGCCAGTTTTGGGGGTTGTATAACCCCTAATTGCAGTACTGCAATTGGTGGGATCGGTGGACATTGATGGTTATCTAGTCGCACAATGTAAACATCTGACTACAAGGGGGTGTTATGAGCGTAATGTCTGTCCGTCTGCCGGATGAAGTAGACCAGCAATTGGGGCAGCTGGCCCAGTCTACAGGTAGAACCAAATCATGGTTGGCCAACCAAGCCATTCAGGATTACTTGGCGCGAGAAGCTTGGCAGATCGCGCAGATTGAGGCGGCATTGATCGAGGCTGATTCTGGCGATTTTGTACCGGAAAAAGAGATGGCCGCGAAGTTTAGTCGGTGGGGGATCAATGCGGGTTAAATGGCTACGTAAGGCTGCGCTCAACTTGGAGGATGCGCACGACTTCCTATCGAGAGAAAACCCGATAGTGGCACAGGAGTTTGTGCGCGAAGTGTATCGGCTGGTTAGCCTGTTATCGACTCAGCCGGCCATGGGGCGGCCCGGGCGGGTTCCTGGAACGAGAGAACTCGTGGTGCAGCCCTATCCGTTCCTGCTTCCGTATCGGGTGCAAGGGGATGAGATCCACATTCTGAGGGTATTCCACACCAGACAACGCTTTCCAAGCCAGTTGTGAGTTAGTGGCTGGGTTGAATGAGTCCTTTTTATTGCGGTTCTGGTATCTTGAGCGCTTTCACTGAAAATAAAAAATGGAGTTTTTCATGAGGGTTGTTGTTGCAGTTTTTTTGGCTCTGGCGCTTTCCGCCTGCGGGTCTGCGGACAAACCATTCTTGGGGTTTTGGAAGGTTCAGGGCGACCGCTTTGAATATTTGAAAATCGAGAAAAACGGCGAAGGTCATTTGCTGACAAGGTATGGAAATAGCATTTTGGATGGTTCGGTTGAACGCAAAGAGTTTCCTGCGACCATCAAAGACAATACGTTGACGATTGGGGCGCTTGGCGTCAGTGGCGTTTACAAAGAATCGGATAAAACGTTGGTGCTTAATGGGAAGCAAGTCTTTGCCAAGGTCGATGATGCTGAGGCACTTAAAGTGATCGAAGCCAAAGAGCAGGAAAAGGCGAAGGCAGAGGCCGATTGCAAGGCATTGCAAGAAGAGGTCGATCGCAAGAATGAGGAGCTCAAAGGCAAGAGCAAGGAAGAGTGGAATGCTTACGTGAAATCTTTGGATGGCCGTAAGCCCAAGCGTTGCTGGTTAAAAAATGCAGGAATGGCGTGGTAATCTCATTGCGTTAAGTCCTGTTATTGGGAGCATTGGCGCTGATTTTACACCTTCATTTTTTGAATTTGATTGATCGTTTTTTGAAAATGAAGCTGTCTTGCCACCACCTATAACAGGCTGTTTTTGGTCATCGATAGCTGAGGCTACTGAGTGTCCTCAGCTATCGCGACTGTTTGTTGGCAGTGTTCATCACAATCCCACGTTTTCACCCCCATCACTGTAGACTTGGCATGAAAGCCGATTGTTTTGACGTGCTGCATTGTTCTTCCAATGCAGAGGTCTAAGGTTGCCTAAGTTATCACCACCCCCATTCGATACTGGGGTTATGTGGTCAATTTCCCACCCGTACTTGTTATCTCTATTTCCGTATTGAAAGCGGTTGATCCATGCTCCGCATTGGTCTTTCCTGAATCCTCTGCTCTCGTTTTCTTGAGATACAAAGGTTGCCTTGTTCCATACGGCAGAGATCGTTTCTGTAGACCAGTTGCTCATGTTTGTTACCTCTCACTGGTCTTTTTTGGGGCGATTGAGGGGGATTTTGAACATGCCACCATTAGGTCTGGTGATGCGACGTCCTTTAACTGTGATGTACGGACGGTAGATATAAGCTGAACTTTCTTCGTCTAGTCGTAGCATTTTTTGTGCTCCTCTTTAGAATGCTATGATTTCTTTAGTCTCACTAGATCAATCTGATTGATGAGCCTAAAATCATTGTACCGATCATTTTGATTAGATCAAGCGTTCTCAGGAGGTTTTTGTGGTTAATGATAAAGCTGATGAAAATCAAAAGGTTGCTGAAAGATGGGCGTTTATTGAGCTTCTTCTCATGGCTAAGGGGTGGTTGTCTCGCGCTGATCTAATGAACCGGTTTGGTCTGAAGGAGGCTGCGGCCACGAGGGATCTTGGCGGGTATAGAGAGATTGCATCCCATAACTTGGAATTTAACCCTAGTTTAAAACGTTATGAAATTAAGAGTGCAACATTTAAGAGCGAATACCCTATATCTTCATCCTCAGTTATTTCAAGACTTAAAAGTAAGAAGGTTTTTTGTCGCTATTGCTAAATAGAATTGGAAAATTTATTGGTTATCATAAAAAAGAAGATTCTGTTTGTAGTGATTTGGAGTGGGATGAAAGCGTGTCTATTGAGTTAATACCTCATCCAAAACTAGATGAAAAGGATAAGGATTCTATTGAGCGCGAGCTTGGAATGGTTGGTGGGGTTCTGGTTAAAGATGTGCCCATTGCTTTGTTTGGTTTCCAAATGTTGAAGTGGAAGGTTGATTGTTCTTTAGATAAAAACCTTGATGTAGTTATTTG